>JBFKQC010000050.1:0-29554 GCA_041627895.1 Rhodobacter sp. | reverse complement strand
GATCATTTCGCTCGCCGGCTACACCGAGGACGAGAAGTCCGAGATCGCCAAGCAGCACCTGATCCCGAAGCAGATCAAGAACCACGGGCTGAAGAAGGACGAGTTCCTCCTGACCGACGACGGGCTGCAGCAGATCATCCGCCGCTATACCCGCGAGGCCGGCGTGCGCAACCTGGAGCGCGAGATCGCCAAGCTGGCGCGCAAGGCGGTGACCAGGCTGATCAAGAAGGAGGCCGAGACCGTCGAGGTCAATGCCGAGAACATCGGCGATTTCCTGGGCGTCAAGAAGTTCCGCTATGGGCTGGCCGAGAAGGAGGACCTGATCGGCGTCGTCACCGGACTGGCCTGGACGTCGGTGGGCGGCGATCTGCTTTCGATCGAGGCGCTGCGCCTGCCCGGCAAGGGCCGGATGAAGACCACCGGCAAACTGGGCGAGGTGATGAAGGAATCGATCGACGCGGCGTCCAGCTATGTCCGCGCCATCGCGCCGTCGATCGGGGTGAAGCCGCCGAAATTCGACGTCATGGACATCCACGTTCACGTGCCCGAGGGCGCGACGCCCAAGGACGGGCCGTCGGCGGGCGTGGCGATGGTGACGTCGATCGTCTCGGTGCTGACGCAGATTCCGGTCCGCAAGGACATCGCCATGACCGGCGAGGTCACGCTGCGCGGCCACGTGCTGCCGATCGGCGGGCTGAAGGAAAAGCTGCTGGCGGCGCTGCGCGGCGGCATCCGGACGGTGCTGATCCCGAAGGAGAACGAGAAGGACCTGGCCGAGATTCCCGACAACGTGAAGGACGGGCTGGAAATCATCCCGGTCGAGACGGTGCGCGAGGTGCTGAAGCACGCGCTGGTGCGCCAGCCCGAGCCGATCGAATGGGACGAGGCCGCCGAGGAAGAGGCCGCCGCGGCCTCGCAGACGGCGCTGCCGCCCGGCGAGGGCGGGGCCGGCGCGACCACGCACTGAAGCGATCTCCAGCGAAGCCGTTCCGGGGAAGCGTCGCGAAATTGCGCTGGGCAAGCGGTGCGCGGACGCGGCAGGGACGGGGCGCCTTCGGGCGCCCCTTTTCGGTCGGCGCTCGGCCCGGGACGGCCCACGAGATATCGGGCAAGTGGGTCCATCGGGTGGCAATGGACGCAAATTGCACAAGATATGCGCAATCCGCGGTGGAATTCGTTAACGCCGTTGTGTAATCTCCGGCCAGCGAAACAACTGGCCGGGCAGGCAACGAAATGGCGCGCAAAACGACCACCGTGAAGAAGACCACCCCCCGCAAGACCGCCGGGAAGACCGCCGGGAAGATCCCTGGCAAGACCCCTGGCAAGACCCCTGGCAAGACCGCGGTGACGCGCAGGGCGCCGGACCGCGGCGACGCGGCGGTGCCGGAGGCGGCCGCCGACATGGCGCCGGCGGCAGGGGTCCAGGCAACGGAGGCCGAGGCGGCAGAGGCGCCCGTGGTCGCCAAGGCTTTCGGCAAGCGCGAATTGATCGACCGCGTGGTCCGGGCGTCGGGCGTCAAGAAGAAGGCGGTCAAGCCCGTCGTCGAGGCGATGCTGCTGGAGCTTGGCGACGCCCTGTCGCGCGGCGACACGCTGAACCTGCAGCCGCTGGGCAAGGGCATCGTCAAGAACCGGCGCGATCTGGAGAATGCCGAGGTCGTCGTGGTCCGCATCCGCCGCAGCAAGCTGGCGATGCAGGCGGCCGCGGCCGGGGCGGCCCAGACCGGGGGCGACGACGATGACGACGACGGGCCGGGCGACCCCCTTGCGGAAGCCGCCGAGTAAGGCTATTTGCACCGCCGTCGGGTGATTAGCTCAGTGGTAGAGCGCTTCGTTCACATCGAAGATGTCGGGGGTTCAAATCCCTCATCACCCACCATTCAAATCCGGTCCGCGCAGCGGAGAGATCGCTCCGGTGGAGCGATTTCAGGATTTGAATGCCCCGAGCCCCTGCGAGGGGCCGCCGTTTCCGGTCCGCGCAGCGGAGCAATCGCTCCGGTGGAGCGAGCGCGGGACTAGCCCGGCGCTGGCGCCCGCGCGGGATCAAGCCGCAGGCGCCGCGCGATCGCCAGGCCGCCCCGACGGGCTGGCGATTTGGTGACGCCGGAGCACCGATCAACGTTTTCCGGGCGCCGCGGGATGAAGCGCGCCGAACGGGCGCCTGCGCGCCATCCCGCGGCCCGGCGACCGCGCGGCGCGGGGCCGGCTGCGGGTGACGAGCCAGAGGGCCAGCGAAAGTTCCGCGACGAGGCAGACCAGGTAGGCGGGCTCGAAGTCCGCCGCGAGGCCGGGCGCGAGAATGCGCAGGCCGCTGCCGGTCAGGTAGACCGCGCCCGCGGCCAGCATCAGGGGGCCGAGGATGCGGGCGGCGGCGCGCATCAGCAGCAGCCCCAGCATCACGCCGGTGACGCCGAAGAAGGCCAGACCCAGATCGTAGCCGAAGCCCTGCAGCTCGAGCGCGCCGTGGGCCATCTGCGCCGACAACTCGGGCGGCGCGTCGCCGGTGGCCCACAGGATCGCGGCCTGCAGGTTCAGCAGGTTCGCCCCGATCACCGCGGTCTGGATCAGCCGGAACGCCGCCGCCAGCGCGGCCAGCAGCGCGCCGAGCGCGCGGAACAGGAAGAACAGCAGCACCGCAACCGCCACGTCGGCCAGCGCCATGGCGGTGTCGGCGGCGAGGCTGAGGCGCAGCGTGCCCGGCGCCGCGGCGAGGTTGGCGGCGGTGGCTGCCGCGTCGCCCGGCACCAGGAGCGCGCCGCGCAACGCGAACTCGCCGGTCAGGCCCAGCGCGATGATCGCGAGATAGAGCGCCCCCGCGGGGCGCGCGAGTGCGGGGTCGGGGATGAAACGGTGCATGGGGTCGGTCCTTGCGGGTCAGGGCAGCCGCGGGGCACGCCGCGACGGGACGGGCATGTCGCAGCCGCAGTCGACGCCGATGTCGCGGCGGAGATGCGGCGACAGCGCCTCGACCTGCGCGGCGTGGCAGAGCGAATGCAACTCTTCCTCGATCGTGCGGGGCAGGCGGGCGGACGGGCGGAACAGGGTGCGGAACATCGGATTGATCCTTGATTCGGGGTCGATCTGCGGGCACCGTAGGACCTCAAGTGAACTTGAGGACAAGCGGAAATGACACGCGCGACACCGAACGATCTGAGCGTGGGCGAGATGGCGCGGCGGGCAGGGGTCGCGGTCTCGGCGCTGCATTACTACGAGGCCGAGGGGCTGATCCAAAGCTGGCGCACGCCGGCGAACCACCGAAGATACGACCGGCGAGAGCTGCGCCGCGTGGCGATCATCCGGATCGCGCAGCGGCTGGGGATACCACTGGCCGAGGTGCGCGCCGTGCTGGACCGGCTGCCCAGGGACCGGCCGGTGACGGCAGAGGACTGGGCGGCGGCCTCGCTCGGCTGGGCGGCGGCGCTGGACGAGCGGATCGAACTGATGCGGCGGATGCGCGACACGCTGGATTACTGCATCGGCTGCGGCTGTCTGAGCCTGGCGAAGTGCCCGCTTTACAACGAGGACGACCGGCTGGGAGGGAACGGCCCCGGCGCGCGGCGCTGGACCGGAAGCGCCGGGGAACGGGCCGAGGCCCCTTGATCCGGGGCAGGGGCCCAAGCTATACGGCGCCCCGGCGGGTGATTAGCTCAGTTGGTAGAGCGCTTCGTTTACACCGAAGATGTCGGCGGTTCGAGCCCGTCATCACCCACCATTCAAATCCGGTCCGCGCAGCGGAGAAATCGCTCCGGTGGAGCGATTTCAGGATTTGAATGCGCCGAGCCCCTGCGAGGGGCCAGCGTCTCCGGTCCGCGCAGCGGAGAAATCGTTCCGGTAGCAAGTGCGGGATTTGTCTGCCCCGGGCTCCCGCACGCGGCCGCGCCGAAGGCGCCGCCCGCTCGCCATGCCGCGGCCTGGCGATCGCGGGCCGCGCGGGTCACTCAGCCGACTTCCGCGGCGCGCGAATCGTGGTAGGGTGGCATCGCGGCGCCGCGGTTCCACCGGGGCTTGCCCGCTTTCAGTACCTGTTTCTTTGTCCGGAGACCATTGGATGCGACATTTCCCGGCCGTGCTGGCCCTGATGGCGACGACCGCATTGCCCGCCGCCGCCGATCCCGAATACACCGATGACGGCGCGTTGAAGCTGCCCGGGGACTACCCGGGCTGGGTATTCGTCGGCTCGAACCTCGGCCTGGCCTATGCCGACGAGGCCGCGGGCGTCACGGCGCGCGAGGCGGGCCGCGCCGCCACCGAGATGTTCCACAACGTCTATATGGAGACCGGCGCGTACCTCGCCTTCATGGAAGCGGGCGAATTCCGCGATCCGACCGAGCTGTTGTTCGAGGTCTACACGGCGCAGGCCAAGGATCCGGGCGGCGTGCTGACCGAGGGGCTGTTCAACGACAGGCTGGTCGCGGTCGAGATGGCGGTGAAGGATTCGCGGCGCCCGACCTACGAGGGCTCGACCGAGATTTGGGCCTATTACGCCTTCGAGGGCGAGACGATCCCCGGGACGGCGCGCGCCCAGCCCGACGCGAATTGCTTTGCCTGCCACGCCGCGCATGCCGATTTCGACAATGTCTGGGTGCAGTTCTATCCGCGGCTGAAGGCCCGGCTTGGCCGGTGAGAACATCAAGATACGCACGCAACCCTCTGCGAACAGGAGACTTTCCATGACCAACCTGATCCGTCCGACCCGCCGGACCGTGCTGCAGGGGGCCGCTGCGGGCGGCGCGCTGCTGGCGGCGCCCAAAATCCTGCGCGCGGCGAGCCACACGAAATACGTGCGCGCCAGCATGACCAGCGACGAGGGCAAGGCAAATCTCGATATCTACCGCAAGGCGGTCGCCAACATGTGGGCGCTGCCGCCGGACGATCCGCACAACTGGTTCCGCGTCGCGATGATCCACCTGATGGACTGCCCGCACGGCAACTGGTGGTTCTTCTCGTGGCACCGGGGCTATGTCGGCAATTTCGAGCAGATCATCCGCATCCACGGCGAGGACGACTCGTTCGCCCTGCCGTACTGGGACTGGTCGGCCGACCCCTTCGTCGCGGACACGATGTTCCAGGGCGACGCCTATCCCGACAACGCGCTGGACCCCACGTCGAGCCATTTCCCGCAGGACTGGGACAGTTTCGAGAACGCCTTTCACGACACGGTCGAAAAATTCTGGGCCGGGCTGAGCGACCCGCAGCGCGACCAGGAAAAGCTGCGCGGGTTTCCCGATTTCGACACGTTCTGGACCGACGGCGTAAAGGCGAACTTCACCACGCCGCCGTCGCTCGGCCGCTCGAAGACCCCCGCCGCGCCAGACCTGACCGATCCGGCCGCGTCGCAGGTCAAGCCCGCGATCATCCTGAGCGGGCTGAAGACGGTTCTCTTCACCACCGTGGTGGGCGAGCAGAAGTCGACGCTGGGCTTCAACAGCCCGGAATCGGCGAACCATCACATGGGCGTCGGGTCCGCCATCATCGAGGGCCAGCCGCACAACAAGGTGCACAACAACCTCGGCGACATTTCGAAAGAGGACAACGTCGGCTGGATGCCGTCGCTTCTGTCCTCGGTGGACCCGATCTTCTTTCTGCATCACTGCAACGTCGACCGGCTGTGGGATGTCTGGACGCGCAAGCAGATGAACCTGCCGGGCGGAAGCTGGCTGCCGACCGACGAGGAGGCCAAGACCTTCTATCCCGAGCCGTTCCTGTTCTACGTCAATGCCGACCGCCAGCCGGCACCGGGGGTGGCGAAGGATTTCATGGACGTCGCGCCCTGGGGCTACAGCTATACCGACGGCACCGGATCCGAGATCGTCGGCCAGCCGCTGATCGCGGCAGCGACGACCCCGAGCGCGACGGCGATGGCGGCGCCGAACGCGATGTTCGCGATCGGGCAGGGTGCCGCGACGCGGCTGGCGCTGCCCGACGACCTGGCCGCGGCGGCGGCGGCGGACGAGCCGCGCCAGATCGCGCATATCACCTTCGTGCCGCCGCAATCGCTGAAGGGCGTCAGCTTTGACGTGTTCATCACGCCGCGGACCATGGTGCCCGAGATCGCCAAGGACAGCCCCGATTTCGCCGGCTCGTTCGAGTTCTTCGGGATGCCGATGGGCCATGGCACGCCGTTCACCGCCTCGGTCGACGTGACCGACGCGCTGGACCGGCTGCACGCGTCGGGCGCGCTGGCGCCGGGGGCGGAGATCGACGTGACGCTGGTCGCGGCGACGCCGGACGGCGAGCCGATCGTCAAGAACGGCGCGCCGGTCGAGGGCACGTTGCAATCGGTGACGATCGAGGCCATCTGACCGGGGGTGAGACCCCTTGTGCCGATACTTGCCGTTGCGGTCGTGCTGGCGGCCGCGACGGTGTTGCTGCTTGCGGCCGGCGGGCCGGAGGCGCCGGAGACGCCGGAGGCGGACGAGCCGATGCCCGGGATCGTGCTGACGCTGCCCGAGACGGGCGAGCATGTGGTTCTGCTGGTGCGGACCGGCCGCCTGCCGCCGCAGAGCGAACTGGTGCTGGAACTTGCCGACGGCGCCGTGCTGGGCAGCATCGCGCCCTTCGGGCAGACCGGGGCGGATGCCGCGGAGCAGGCGCACAGCCTGGTTGTGGCGCCCCCGGTGCGCGGTGAGGTCCGGCTGCGCGCGGTGGTGGTCGAGGCCGGGGCGCGGCGCGAGGCGAGGCCCGGCGAGGTGCTGGGGATCGAGGTTCTGCGCGACTGATCGGTGCGCTGCTGCACAGGTCCTGTCCGTCGGGCGGGCTTTTGTGCAGGGTTTTTCCCGCTATCCTTTGCTCGACCCAATACGGAGCCCGACACATGAGCTGGAACCCGGCGCTCGACCCCGGCATCCCGACCGGCGACGCGGTGGACGCGATCGAGACGGTGATCGTGCCGCGGGCGCGCGACCTCGGCGGGTTCGAGGTGCGCCGCGCATTGCCCGCCCCGCGGCGGCAGATGGTCGGGCCGTTCATCTTCTTCGACCAGTTCGGGCCGGTGGAAATCCTCAGGGGCGACAGCATCGACGTGCGCCCGCACCCGCATATCGGGCTGGCGACGGTGACGTATCTGTTCGAGGGCCGGATGCGGCACCGGGATTCGCTCGGCACCGACAGCTGGATCGAATCCGGTGCGGTGAACCTGATGACCGCGGGCCGCGGCATCACCCACTCGGAGCGCACCGACGACGCCACGGCGAACGGCGCGCTGACGATGTCGGGCCTGCAAACCTGGCTGGCCCTGCCGGACGACCGCGAAGACGGTGCCGCGGCCTTCGACCACGCACCGCCGGAGGCGCTGCCGGTGCTCGAGGGCGAGGGCAAGACCGTGCGGCTGATCCTCGGCGCCGCCTGGGGCGCGACCGCGCCGGTTCCGGTGGCGTCCGAGATGTTCTACGCCGACGCGGCGCTCGGGCCCGGCGCGGCGATCCCGCTGCCCGACGATCACGAGGATCGCGGCGTCTATGTCCTGGACGGGTCGGTCGAGGTGGCGGGCGAGGCGTTCGAGCCCGGCCGGATGCTGGTGTTCCGCCCCGGCGACCGCGTCTCGCTGAAGGCCGGCGCGGCGGGCGCGCG
Organism: Rhodobacter sp.; assembly: GCA_041627895.1. Classification (GTDB taxonomy): domain Bacteria; phylum Pseudomonadota; class Alphaproteobacteria; order Rhodobacterales; family Rhodobacteraceae; genus JBFKQC01. Next base: position 21,985 of record JBFKQC010000050.1, on the reverse strand, counting down.
GGTGATGCTGCTCGGCGGCGAGACGATGGCGGGGCCGCGCCACATCTGGTGGAACTTCGTGGCCTCGTCGAAGGACCGCATCGAGGCGGCAAAGGAAGCCTGGCGCGCCGGGGACTGGCAGCACGGGCGGTTCCGGCTGCCGCCCGGCGACGACCGCGACTTCATCCCGCTGCCCGACCGGTGATGCCGGCGATTCGCCCCGCCGCGGCCGCCGACCTGCCGGCGATCCGCGATCTGCAGATCGCGAGCTGGCAGCGCGCCTATCGCGGCATCCTGCCGGACGCGTTCCTCGCGGCCGAGGTGCCGGCGCTGCTGGCCGGGCGCTGGGCCGCGCTGCCCGGGCCGCACTGGATCGTCGGGACCGCGTGGCGGGACGGGGCGCTTGCCGGTTTCGTTTCGGTCGACCGCGACAGGACCGGCGGGGCTTATGTCGACAACCTGCACGTCGCGGCGGCGGCGCAGGGGCGGGGCGTCGGGCGCGCGCTGATGGCGGCGGCGGCCGGTCAACTGGCGCGCGAGGGGCATCGCCGACTGTGGCTGACGGTCGTTCGCGAGAACGCGCAGGCGCGCGGATTCTACCGCCGGCTCGGCGGCCGCGAAGGGCCGGTGGCGGAGGAGCTGCTATACGGTCAGCCGGTCGCCGCGATCCCGGTGATGTGGCGCGATCTCGGCCTGCTGGCGCGATCCCGGGCGGCGGCGTAATTTCCGCGGCGATCGCGGCCGATCCGGCTTGACGCCCCGCGCCGCATCCAATATCTGCACATCCCACGCGGTTGTAGCTCAGTTGGTTAGAGTACCGGCCTGTCACGCCGGGGGTCGCGGGTTCGAGCCCCGTCAACCGCGCCACTCGCTCGAAAGGCGGCCTTCGGGCCGCTTTTTCGTTGCCCGGACCGTCCGGCGGGGCCGTTGGGGCGGCCGCTTGCCCAGGCATTCGATCGCGGGCGCGGCCCGGCCCGCTTGTCAGGCCAGTGCCGCCAGCACCCGGGCCCAGCTGCGCATCCCCTTGTGGAAGCTCTCGACGTCGTATTTCTCGTTCGGGCTGTGGATCTGGTCGTCGTCGCGGCCGAAGCCGATCAGCATCGAATCGATGCCGAGGATCGACTTGAAATAGCCCGCGATCGGGATCGAGCCGCCCGAGCCGATGAACGCCGCCTGGTTCGGCCACTCGTCGCCGAGCGCCCGGCGCGCCAGTTCGAAGGCCGGGTCGGCGGTGGACATCACGCTGGCGGGCCCGGCGCCGTGGCCCTTGAAGGCGACCTTGCAGTCGGGCGGCAGCATCGACCGCACCATGGCGCGAAAGCTGTCGCGGATCGCCAGCGGGTCCTGGGTGCCCACGAGGCGGAAGCTGATCTTGGCCGAGGCCTTCGCGGGCAGCACGGTCTTGAACCCGTCGCCCTCGTAGCCGCCCGAGATGCCGTTGACCTCGCAGGTCGGCCGCGCCCAGATCATCTCCAGCGCGGTGCGGCCGCGTTCGCCCGCCGGTTCGGACAGACCGACCTCGCCCAGGAACGCCGCCTGGTCGAAGCCGAGCGCGTCCCATTGCGCGCGCAATTCGTCCGGCAGTTCCGGCACGCCGTCGTAAAAGCCCGGCACGGTGATGCGCCCGGTCTCGTCGTGCAGGCCCGCGATGATCCGCGCCAGCACCCGGACCGGGTTCATCGCCGGACCGCCATACATGCCGGAATGCAGGTCGCGGTCCGGTCCGGTCACGATAACCTCTTCGCCGAGTAGCCCGCGCAGCATCGTGGTGATCGCGGGCGTCTGCGCATCGAACAGGCCGGTGTCGCAGATCAGCGCCAGATCCGCGCCGAACTCGTCCCTGTTCGCCTCGAGGAACGGCACCAGCGAGGGCGAGCCGGATTCCTCTTCGCCCTCGAAAAAGAACGTGATCGGCCCCGGCAGCCGGCCGTTCACCGCCTTCCAGGCGCGGCAGGCCTCGACGAAGGTCATCAGCTGCCCCTTGTCGTCGGACGCCCCGCGGCCGCGGATCACCCTGCCGCGGGGCGTGTCCTGCAATTCGGGTTCGAAGGGCGGCCGGTCCCAAAGCGCCAGCGGATCGACCGGCTGCACGTCGTAATGGCCGTAGAACATCAGGTGGCGGCCGTCGCCGGGGGTGTGGCCCACCACCATCGGGTGGCCGGTCGTGGGGCGCTTGGCGGCGTCGACGCCAAGCGATTTCAGGTCGTCGACCAGCCAGTCGGCGGCGCGCTCGACCTCGGCGTCATATGCCGGATCGGTCGAGATCGAGGGGATGCGCAGAAGCTCGGTCAGCCTTGCGATCGAGGTGTCGAGATCGGCGTCGATGCGCGCCAGGACGGCGTCGAGGCTCATGGGCGTGTCCCCCTGAAATGCAAGTGTCGCAGCGCACGGTAGCAGGCGCGCGGCGCATGTCCAGTTGCGGGTGGGCAAGGCCGGCCCGGCAGGCTAGATTGCCCGGGGACAGGGCAGACCGGGGGGAAGGCGATGCGGCGCTGGATCATTGGCGGATTGGCGGGCGTGCTGTTCCCGGTGCTGGCGGCGGCCGAGCCGGTGGGCGGGAAGGCCGCGCGCAAGATGCTGTTCGGGCTGCGCGGGGTCGAGGTGGTTCTGGTCGAGGACAGCGGCCTGAGCGGCACCGAGATTCAGTATGTCCGGATGCTGATGGATTCGCCCGATTTCAGGCAATTGGGCAAGTCGTATTACGGCGCGATGGCCTATTCCTCGGCGTTCATATCGCGGATCAAGAGCGACGGCGCGGACGCGGCCCGGTCCGGCCTGGTGCAGTTCGTCGAGGGATTTCACAGCCCCGCCGCGGCGGACGCCGCCGCGCTGGGGGCCTGCGACGCGTCGCGCCGCAGCGGCGAGGCGGCCTGTGTGATCGCGCTGCGCATCCTGCCGAAGCGGTTCAAGCCGCAGCCGGTGACGCTGTCGCTGGCCGCGACCGCCGCCTTCAGGCAGTACCGCCGCGCCGACGAGCCCAAGGCACTGGCCGCGTCGGCCGGCAGCCGGGCCTTCAGGATGGCCACCGGCGAGGGCGCGGCGGCGCTGGCGCTGGCGGCCTGCAACGCCGAGGCGGGCGCGGCCGGTTCGCCCGATTGTGAAGTCGTGGTGGCCGATTGATCTGGATCATGGCGGCAAAATGCATCAAAACTTGAATATGTATTTGGAACGCGCGTTCCGCGCGGGTAATGGATTACGGACTCTGAACTTGGGGGGAAGACGCCTTGGATTACACCAGCCACCTGGATAGCGCGATCCAGCGACTGCATGACGAAGGCCGTTACCGCACCTTCATCGACATCGAGCGCAAGAAAGGCGCGTTCCCCCACGCCACATGGCGTCGCCCGGACGGCGGCGAGCAGCCCGTAACCGTCTGGTGCGGCAACGATTATCTTGGCATGGGCCAGCATCCGGTGGTTCTGGCGGCGATGCACGAGGCGCTGGACGCGACCGGCGCCGGATCGGGCGGCACGCGCAACATCAGCGGGACCACGGTCTATCACAAGCGGCTCGAGGCGGAACTCGCTGACCTGCACGGCAAGGAATCGGCGCTGCTGTTCACCTCGGCCTATATCGCGAATGACGCGACGTTAAGCACGCTGCCCAAGCTCTTTCCCGGGCTGATCATCTATTCCGACGCGCTGAACCACGCCTCGATGATCGAGGGCATCCGCCGCAACGGCGGCGCCAAGCGCATCTTCCGCCACAACGACGTGGCGCATCTGCGCGAGCTTCTGGCCGCCGACGACCCCGATGCGCCGAAGCTGATCGCGTTTGAATCGGTCTATTCGATGGACGGCGATTTCGGCCCGATCGAGGCGATCTGTGACCTGGCCGATGAATTCGGCGCGCTGACCTATGTCGACGAGGTGCACGCGGTCGGCATGTACGGTCCGCGCGGCGGCGGCGTGGCCGAGCGCGACCGGCTGATGCACCGCGTCGACATCATCAACGGCACGCTGGCCAAGGCCTATGGCGTGATGGGCGGATATATCGCATCCAGCGACAAGATGTGTGACGCGATAAGGTCTTATGCGCCGGGGTTCATCTTTACCACCTCGCTGCCGCCGGCCGTGGCGGCGGGTGCCGCCGCGAGCGTGCGGCATCTGAAGACCGACCAGGCGCTGCGCGAACGGCACCAGACCCAGGCGAAAGTCCTGAAGACCCGGCTGAAGGCGCTGGGCCTGCCGATCATCGACCACGGCTCGCACATCGTGCCGGTGATCGTCGGCGATCCGGTGCATACCAAGAAAATCAGCGACATGCTGCTGGAGCAGCATGGCATCTACGTGCAGCCGATCAACTTCCCCACGGTGCCGCGCGGCACCGAGCGGCTGCGCTTCACCCCCTCGCCGGTGCACGGGCCGGACGAGATGAACCGGCTGGTGCGCGCGCTCGATTCGCTCTGGTCGCATTGTGCGCTCAATCGGCAAGAGTTAACCGGCTGATTTCTCTGCGGGTGCATTGTCGCTGGACCTGTGCTAACGTCCTGTTAAATAAGCCGCGGCGAACGAATCGCCACGGACCGAGGACAAGGCAGTCGTAGGGACAGGTCGTAGGGGCAGGGGGAATGATCGGGCGTCGCACCGCACCTCCGGAACATATTGAAGAGACGCCGAAACCGAAGGGTTTCGACGACTTTGAACTGCGCCTTGGCGACATCATGCGCGGCGAGCGCGCGACCATGGGCAAGTCGCTTCTGGACGTGCAGCGCGAGCTGAAGATCAAGGCGACCTACATCGCCGCGATCGAAAACTCGGACCCCACCGCGTTCGAGACGCCGGGCTTCATCGCCGGCTACGTGCGGTCCTACGCGCGCTATCTGAACCTCGATCCGGAATGGGCCTACAAGACCTTCTGCGAGGAAGGCCAGTTCGAGGTCGTGCACGGCATGTCCGCCGCCGCCTCGGGGCCGAAGGCGGCAAAGATTTCCGCGGCGAAATCCGCCGGCATCAAGCGCGATCCCTTCGAACAGCCGAACACGCCCTTCGTGCCGCGGGCCGAGGGCCTGTTCTCGCGGATCGAGCCCGGGGCGCTCGGCTCGTCGCTGGTGCTGCTCGGTCTGATCGGCTTCATCGGCTACGGCGGCTGGGCGGTGCTGCAGGAAGTGCAGCGCGTGCAGTTCGCGCCGGTCGACCAGACCCCGGGCGTCACGGCCGAGGTCGACCCGCTGGCGCCGGCCGACACGCTGACCGCCGGTCTTGTGAACGACACCGTGCTGAAGGCGCCGCCGCCCGATGCGCTGGACCGGCTGTACCGCCCGCAGGCGCTGGACGTGCCGGTGCTGACCGCGCGCGACGCGCCGATCGCCACGCTCGACCCCAACAAGATCGCCACTGTGATCGAGGCCGAATCCGACGGCGACGCGCCCGGCCGGGCGGTGGACCGCGCCGTGGCCGAGGCGCTGGGCGCGCCGGACCTGCCCGGAACGTCGGCGCCGATCCAGGTCACCGCCGACGGCCCGCCCGTGGTGGCGATGTTCGCGGTCCACCCGGCCTGGGTGCGCGTGACCGCCGCCGACGGAACGGTGATCTTCGAGAAAATCCTCGATGCCGGCGAGCGCTGGGTGCTGCCCGCCACCGAGGAGGCGCCGCTTTTGCGCGCCGGCAACCCCAGTTCGCTGTATTTCAGCGTCGCGGGCGAGACCTACGGCCCCGCCAGCACCGGCCCCTCGCCGATCAAGAACGTCGCGCTGGGGGCCGACGAGTTGAAAGAGAAATACGAGGTCGCCGATCTCAGCCGGAACCGTGCGCTGGCGCGGGTGGTGGCCGAGCTTCGGGCGCTGGACGCGGCCAACTAGGCCGGCGCACCATTGCCGGGCCGGGCCTGCGCGCCTATCTTCCCGGTCGGACACCGCTGACAAGAGGATCCGGGCCATGGCGCTCAACCACATCCGCCCGTGGCGCAACATCTATCGCCGCGCCTCGCGGCAGATCATGGTCGGTAACGTGCCGGTCGGCGGAGACGCGCCGATCGCGGTGCAGACCATGACCAACACCGACACCTCGGATGTCGCCGCGACGGTCGCGCAGGTGCAGGCCTGCGCCGAGGCCGGGGCGGATATCGTCCGGATCTCGACCCCGGACCAGGCGAGCACCCGCGCGCTGCGCGACATCGTGCGCGAAAGCCCGGTGCCGATCGTGGCCGACATCCATTTCCACTATCGCCGCGCCATCGAGGCGGCCGAGGCGGGCGCGGCCTGTCTGCGCATCAACCCCGGCAACATCGGCGCGAAAGAGCGCGTGCGCGAGGTGATCCGCGCCGCCAGGGATCACGGCTGTTCGATCCGGATCGGGGTGAATGCCGGCAGCCTGGAAAAGCATCTTCTTGAAAAATATGGCGAACCCTGCCCCGAGGCGATGGTCGAGTCGGGGCTGGAGCATATCCGCATCCTTCAGGACAACGATTTCCACGCGTTCAAGATCAGCGCCAAGGCGTCCGACGTGTTCCTTGCCGCCGCGGCCTATCAGGGCATCGCCGAGGCCACCGATGCGCCGATCCACCTTGGCATCACCGAGGCCGGCGGGCTGACGAGCGGCACGATCAAGTCGGCGATCGGTCTGGGCAACCTGTTGTGGATGGGGATCGGCGACACGCTGCGGGTCTCGCTGTCCGCCGATCCGGTGGAAGAGGTCAAGGTCGGCTACGAGATCCTCAAGGCGCTGGGGCTGCGGCACCGTGGCGTCAACATCATCTCGTGCCCGTCCTGCGCGCGGCAGGGGTTTGATGTGATCCGCACGGTCGAGATCCTGGAAAGGCGGCTCGAGCACATCAAGACGCCGATGTCGCTGAGTATCATCGGCTGCGTGGTGAACGGGCCGGGCGAGGCGCTGATGACCGATATCGGGTTCACCGGCGGCGGCGCCGGGTCGGGCATGGTCTATCTGGCCGGCAAGCAAAGCCACAAGCTGTCGAACGACGAAATGATCGACCACATCGTCGAACAGGTCGAAAGACGCGCGGCGGACCTGGACGCCCAGGCGGCCGCGGCGGAGAGGGCGGCGGAATAGCGCCGAGCGCCGCCCGCCGCGCCGGGATTCAGAATTTGTTCATATTTTGCCAAAAAAGTGTGGCAACTTTATTTTTATCGCCCTTAAGTTGCGGCGGTTTCACAGGAATCCGCTGATCGGGCGATCAACTGTGGACAGGTGTCGCGCCTGCCCGTAGAGCGGGGGCAATTTCGGTCGGCGCGGCCATTTTGCGCCGGAAACGACGTGGCAGGTGATGACACCCTGGTTTCCCTCTTTCGGCACCATGGTCGCCTTCGACATTGCGTTCGTTCTCGCGGCGGTGGCGGCGACGCTGGTGACGGCATGGAACTGGGGCAGGATACGCGCCGCGGGCGCTGCGCTGGGCGTGGTCCTGATCAATCTGGGCATCTGGATCGCCGTCGCCGTTTATGTGGTCGACTTGTACGACATGATCGTCCTGCCCCGCTTCGTCGGGCAGGAGGCCGCGATGGAGGCGATGCTCCGGCTGCACCAGTCGGCAAGCTGGTATGCCTCGGCGGCCTCGGTGGCCATGATCCTGTCGGGGCTCGCGGTGCTGATCGGCCAGGTCCAGCTGCAATTCCGGGTGCAGGCCGATCTGCTGGCCGAGGCGCAGGAAAGCGAAAGCCGCCTGTCCGCCGCGGCGCGGCTCGCCAAGCTTGGCTATTACATCTACGACACGGCGGCCGAGCGGGTGATCTTCTGCACCGAACAGCACGCCACCTCGCACGGGCTGCCGGTCGACGAATACATCGAAGTGGCCTCGACGCTGACCAACGGCATGCCGCTGATTCATCCCGACGACAGGGCGATGGCGCTGCGCAAGTACCGCGCGTTGCGCGCGGGCAGCCCGATCGAGCTGGAATACCGGGTGCCGACCGCCAACGGGCTGAAGCGCGTGCGCGAGATCGCGACGCCGATCTTCGGGCAGGACGGGCAGGTGGTGCGCGAAATCGGCACGTCGCAGGACGTCACCGACCAGCGCGAGATCGAGGCACGGCTGAACCAGAGCGTGAAGACCGAGGCGATCGGCGACCTGAGCGCCGGAATCGCACATGATTTCAACAATTTGCTGGCCGTTATCCTGGGCAATCTGGAACTGGCCAAAGAGATGCCCGAGGCGCTGGACGAGTTGCTGGACGAGGCGATCGCCGCAACCCAGCGCGGCGCCGAGCTGACGCGCAACATGCTGAGTTTCGCGCGCCGTGCGCCGCTGGATCCCGCGGTCTTCAACCTGAACGAGGTGGTGCGCGAGACCCGTGCCTGGGCGATCCGCGCGCTGCCGCCGCGGATCGAGGTCGCGATCGACCTAAGCGACGGGCTGTGGCCGATCCGCGCCGACCGCGCCGCGACCGAAAGCGCACTGGTCAACCTGGTGCTGAACGCGCGCGACGCGATGCCGGATGGCGGGACGCTGAGGATCGCGACCGAGGGCGTCGAGATCCGCCGCGGCACGGCTGTGACCGATGCACCCGACCTGGTGCCCGGCCGCTACGTCTCGCTGACGATCCGCGATACCGGCGAAGGGATCGAGCCCGCGCTGATCGACCGCATCTTCGATCCGTTCTTCACCACCAAGCCGCCCGGCAAGGGCACCGGGCTGGGCCTGTCGATGATCCAGGGCTTCATGAAGCAGACCGGCGGCACGACCGAGGTGCAGTCGGAGCCCGGCGAGGGCACCACCTTCCGGCTGTATTTCCCGGCGGAACCGGACCTGCCGCTGCCGGCCGGCAGGGACGCCCCGCAAGGCGGCGCGGCCAGGCAGTCCGGCACGATCCTGGTGGTCGAGGACGAGCCGGCGCTGTCGACCGTGATCGTCGCGGCGCTGGAACGCGCGGGCTACCGGGTTGCGACGGCGGCCTCGGGCGATGCGGCGCACGCGGCCTTCGACGGGCTGGGCGGGGTCGACCTGGTGCTGTCGGACGTGGTGATGCCGGGGATGCTGCAGGGTCCCGAACTGGTGGCCGCGCTGCGGCGGCGCGATCCGGACCTGCCGGCGATCCTGATGTCGGGCCACCCGCTGGAAGCCGAGGACGGGGCGCGTGACCCGGGCGCAGCGGACCTGCTGCTGATCAAGCCGGTGGCCAGCCAGGACCTGCTGAGCGCCGTCAGGTCCGCGCTGAACGTCCGCGCGGTGCGCGCGCGGGACCCGGCCGGGGACGCCGCGGAGGCTCAGTCGCCGCGCAGGGCGGCCACGACCTCGCGCATGCCGTCGAGCGGCACGTAGCCCCGCAGCATCTGGTCCTCGAAGACGAAGCTCGGCGTGCCGTTGATCCTGAGCCTTTGCGCCAGCGCGCGGTTGGCGTTGATCTGGTTCTGCACGTCCTCGCCGTTCATCGCGTCGAACACGGCGGAGGTGTCGTAGCCCAGCCGGTCGGACAGGTCCGAAAGCGTCCGTTCGGTGACGTCGGCGCGCATCGTCATCAGCCTGTCGTGGGTCTCGGCATAGGCCGCGTCGCCCTCGACCGCCTTGACTGCGATGGCGAAGCTCGACGCCAGCACCGACTGTTCGCCGAGGATCGGAAATTCCTTGACGATATAGCGGATGTTGCCGTCCGAATTGACCAGTTCGTTGACCTCGGGATGCGCCCGCTTGCAATAGCCGCAGCGGTAGTCGAGGAACTCGACCACGGTGATGTCGCCGTCCGGATTGCCGCCGACCCAGGAATAGCCGTCGTTGAACAGGCTTTCGGCATTGACCCGCACCAGGTCGACGTCGCTGGCGGCCTGTTCGGCCGCCTGGCGTTCCTCGAGCACGGTGATCGCCTCGAGCAGGACTTCGGGGTTCTCCATCAGGTAGGCCCGGATTTCGGCCCGGAACGTCGCGCGCTCGGCCTCGCTCATCGCCTCGATGTCGAAGGCGGCGAGCGGCGTGGCCAGCGTGGCGGCCAGCGCGGCGGCAGGGATCAGTCGGGTGAACATCGGGCTCTTTCCTTGTTATCCGGCGGACTTGGCCGCGTTTATCACATCCTGGGCGCGGTTCCAGCCCGGCGAGCCCTGCGGCAGCAGGCCAACCGCGCGGTTGGCGTGCACCTTGGCGTCGTCGAGCCGTCCGAGCAGCGCGTAACGTTCCGCCGTGGCAAGCGACGCCATGCCGTTCTGGCCGTTCCTTGCATAGGCGGTTGCCAGATCGCGCATCATCCGCGGGTCGGTGCCGTCGCGGGCGCGCGCATCCTCCAGCACGCGCAGCGCCCTGGCATAGCCGTCGCGGGTGCCGAGCGTCAGCAGCGACCGGCCATAGCCCGCGAGGATCAGCGCGTCGCGCGGCGCCAGTTGCACGGCGCGGCCATAGGCGTTGACCGCGGCGGAATAGTTGCGCGATTCCAGCAGGATCTGGCCGCGCAGCTCGTGCACGAAGGGATCGTCGGGGCGCATGCGGGCAAGGCGGTCGATCTCGGCCAGCGCGCGGTCGGGCTTGGGCACCCGGTGATAGGCGATCGCGCGTTTCATCACCGCGATGTCCGACCCGTCGGCCTTGTCGATCCGCCGCAGCGTGTAGCCCGGGTTCTGCAGGAAGGCACCAAGCTTGCCCCTGGCGCGCTGGAACCAGTATTCGGCGGCCGGATCGCTCTGCGCCTTGCCCTTGTAGGCCGCGGCATAGCCCTGGACCGCACGAATCCGGTCGCGGGACAGGGGATGCGAACGCACGTAAGGATCCTGACGCGCCGCCGACAGCACCTCTTGCCCGCGGAAATAGTCCAGCACGTCGCTCATCGCCGCGGGGTCGATGCCGCGCATCGCCATGTAGCGCAGCGCCGCCTGGTCGGCCGAGGCCTCTTCGGCCCGCGTGTGGCCCAGAAACACCCGCGCCGCGCTGTTGCCGGTGCCCACCGCGACGCCGGCGGCGGCCTCGGCATTGCCGGTGCCGGCGCCCACGGCGAGCGCCAGCAGCAGGCCGAACTTCGCCGCGCCGCTGGCCGCGCGCCGGTTCGCCAGCCGCCGCGTGATGTGGCCGTTTGCGATATGCGCGACCTCGTGGGCGATCACCGCCTGCAATTCCTCGGCGCGCCTGGTCTTCAGGATCAGCCCCGAGTTGATCAGGATGTGCTGGCTGTCGACCACGAAGGCATTGAGCTTCGACTCGTGCACCACGAGGATCTTGATCTGCGCCGGTCCCAGACCCGCGGCGGTGATCACCGGCCGGGCAAGCTCGCCCAGCGCGTGCTCGATATCCGGGTCGCGCAGGATCGTCACCGCGCGCGCGGGCAGCGCCGACCAGACCGCCAGCAGCGCCGCGGCGAGGACCGCGCGCGTCAGGATGCCGATACTGCCTGCCATTGACTGTCCGCCCCCGGGGGTGCACTCGTGCCTGAAGGCGGAGAATGGGCGAGAGCCATGCGGAACTCAAGGCGAAGCGCGGTCGATCCCTTCATTGTGATGGACGTGATGGAGGCGGCGCGCCGGGCCGAGGAGGCCGGGCGGCACATCATCCACATGGAGGTCGGCCAGCCCGGCACCCCGGCGCCCGCGGGCGCGCGGGCCGCGGTGGCGCGGGCCATGGACCAGCACGCGATGGGCTATACCGTCGCGCTGGGCCTGCCGGAACTGCGCGCGCGGATCGCCCTGCTTTACCGGGATTGGTACGGCGTCGATCTGGACCCGGCGCGGGTGATCGTCACCTCGGGCTCGTCGGGCGGCTTCCTTCTGGCCTTCACCGCGCTTTTCGACACCGGCGACCGGGTCGGGATCGGCGCGCCCGGCTATCCCTCGTACCGGCAGATCCTGAAGGCGCTGGGGCTGGAACCGGTGGTGATCGAGACCGCGGCGGACCACCGCCTGCAGCCGGTGCCGTCCGATCTGCCGCCGGACCTTGCCGGGCTGATGGTCGCGAGCCCCGCGAACCCCACCGGCACGATGCTGGACCGCCCGGCACTTGCCGCGCTGATTGCGGCGGCGGCGGCACAGGGCACGGCGTTCATCTCGGACGAGATCTACCACGGCATCGAATACGAGCGCAAAGCGGTCACCGCGCTGGAGATCAGCGACGAGACCTACGTGATCAACTCGTTCTCCAAGTACTTCTCGATGACCGGCTGGCGCGTCGGCTGGATGGTGGTGCCCGAGGATCATATCCGCACGGTGGAGCGGCTGGCGCAGAACATGTTCATCTGCGCGCCGCATGTCAGCCAGATCGCCGCGCTCGCCGCGCTGGACTGCGGCGACGAGTTGCAGGCCAACCTCGCCGTCTATCGCGAAAACCGGCGGCTGATGATCGAGGGGCTGCCGAAGGCGGGCTTCACCCGGGTCGCCCCGCCCGACGGGGCGTTCTATGTCTACGCCGATGTCGGCGACCTGACCGACGACAGCCGCGCGTTCTGCGCCGAGCTTCTGGACAGGGCGGGTGTGGCCTGCACGCCGGGGCTGGATTTCGACGCCGCGCGCGGGGCGCGCACGCTGCGCTTTTCCTACGCCCGCTCGACCGAGGACATTGCCGAGGGGCTCGACCGGCTGCGCCGGTACATGGAGGCGCGGTGAGCCTGGCCGCCGCGCGCATGTCCAGGCGCCGGGCGTGGTCGGCCGTGTTCTTCGGGTCTGGTGCGGAACATGAATTACGCGGCCCAAATCCTTGTCTTCGTTCGAGTTTTCGGCGTTTCCTTCATCCCCTGGCGGCCCGCCGGCCGGGGCGCCGCCGCGTCATGCGAGATCGCGGCGCAGGTCCGCCATCAGTGCGGCGACGTCCGGCACCACCGACACGAAGCTGCGCAACGAGGCATCGGCGAAACCCTCGGCGATGACGTGATCCACAAGCTGGATCAGCGGGTCCCAGTAATTGTTTGTATTCAAAAGGACAATCGGCTTTGCATGCAGGCTTAGCTGGCGCCAGGTCAGGACCTCGAAGAACTCATCCAGCGACCCCGCGCCGCCGGGCAGCACGATGATCGCGTCCGAGTTCATGTACATCACCTTCTTGCGCTCGTGCATGTTCTCGGTGACGACGAAGCGGCCGAGATCGCGCTTGGCGACCTCGCGGCTCATCAGGTGGGTCGGGATCACGCCGAACGTGTCGCCGCCGGCCTCTTGCGCGGCGCGCGCCACCGCGCCCATCAGCCCGACGTCGCCCGCGCCGTAGACCAGCCGCCATCCGGCTGCCGCCAGCGCGCCGCCCAGGTCGCGCGCGGCATCGACATAAGACGGCGCCACGCCGTTGCGTGAGCCGCAAAAGACACAGACCGAGATATCCGCGCGTTCCATATCTGCCCTTCACATCAATGGGTTTTGACCCCTTATGCCCGGGTTGATACAGTCGCTCAACCACCGGCGTGCAAAGAACCGGTGCCTGGGGAAAGTCGATGGCGGAAAGGTCAGGACCTGGCGGCGGCGAATTTGCCGCGACGGCGATCGCGTTCGCGGCGGCGGCGGCGGTGGTGGGCGCGCTGGTGTATTTCGATGTCCTGACCCCGCGCGCGCCCGCGCCCGAGACGCCCACGGCCGCGGCGCCGCCGCCCGCGCAGCCCGGCGCCGAACCCGCGCCCGGGACCACGATTGCCGCGCCCGACGCGCCGAACCCCGCGGCGCCCGTGCCACCTGCGCCCGTGCCCGCCGCGCCCGTGCCCGCCGCGCCCGAGACGGCGGCGGTCGACCCCGAGCCGGCGGCGCCTGCCGCCGAACCTGCCGCCGAACCCGCCGCCGAACCCGCCGCCACGGCACCCGACACCGCCGCCGCCGAACCGGACCAGCCCGCGCCCGAACCCGCCAGGCCGGCGCCGCCCAGGTTCGACGTCGTGCGGGTCGATGCCGACGGCACGGCGCTGGTGGCGGGCCGGGCCGAGCCGGGCGCCGGCGTCAAGGTGCTGATCGACGGCGCCGAGGTCAGCATGGCCGCCGCGGATGCGCGCGGCAGCTTCGCCGCGATCTTCTCGGTGCCGCCGGCCGACCGGCCGCGCATCCTCAGCCTGCTGATGGAGGTCGCGGGCCAGGACCCGGTGCGCTCGGACGCCACGGTGATCCTGGCGCCGACCCCGGCCCCGGTGGTCGCCGCCGCGCCCGAGGCGGTGGACGACGCGCCGGCCGGGCCGGTGGCAGCGGCCGAAACGGTGGCGGCGCTCGATGCGCCCGAAGCCGTGGACGCCGCCGCGCCCGCTGGCGCGCAGGGCGAGCCGGCCCTGGCGGCGCCCGCGCCGGAGACGCTGATCGCGCCCGGCGAGCCCGCACCGCGCCCCGAGATCGTCGCCGCGGTCGACCCGGAACCCGAAACCGCGCTTCCGCCCGCCCGTGCCGCGGCGCCGGGCGCCGCCGCCGATCTCGCCATCGCCGCGGCACCGGCCGAGCCCGCCCCCGCCGCGCCGGAAACCCCCGCGACAGAGGCGGCGGTTGCGGATACCGCCGCGACCGATGCGCCCGCAGCCGGGCCGGAGGCCGGGGCACCGGACCGCGCCGGGACCGAAATCGCCGCTGCCGGCCCGATGGACGACGCCGCAGAGGACGCGCGCGAGGCCGAGCCCGAGCCAGGGGCCGAGCCAGGGGCCGAGCCAGGGGCCGAGCCAGGAGCCGAGCCAGGGGCGCCGGCCGCCGAGCCGGCCGCGCCCTCGGTGCTGATCGCCGACGACAGCGGCATCCGCGTGCTGCAATCGGGCGAGACCGGGCCGGAAGGCGTGCAGTCGGTGGTGATCGACACGATCACCTACGATCCCGCGGGCGAGGTCGCGCTTGGCGGGCGCGGGGCGGGGCAGGGCTTTGTCCGGGTCTATCTGGACAACAAGCCGATCCGGACCACCGAGATCCGCGTCGACGGCCAGTGGCGCACGCCGTTGCCCGAGATCGACACCGGGGTCTACACGCTGCGGGTCGACGAGCTGGACGCCGAGGGCCGCGTGACCTCGCGCATGGAAACGCCGTTCAAGCGCGAAGAGCCCGAGGTGATCGCCGCGCTGGACATCCGCGAAGAGGACTCGAAGGCCGAGATCGGCGTGGTCACGGTGCAGCCCGGCAACACGCTTTGGGGCATCGCCACCGAGAAATACGGCAAGGGCTTTCTCTATGTGCGCGTCTTCAACGCGAACCGCGACCGCATCCGCGATCCGCACTGGATCTATCCCGGTCAGGTGTTCACGATCCCGGAATAGCGCCCAAAGCAATTTCCAGCGAAGCCGATCCGGCGAAGCGTCGCGAAATTGCGCTCGGAAATTGGAATGGTGTGCATTCCGTGAATCGAAGATCGCGGAATGCGCGCTAGCGAGCCTTCGGCAGCATCAGAAGGTAAGGGCCGAGCCACGCCGCCTCGCGGTAGAACGGCCGCAGATCGCCGGCGAACCCGCCGGGCGCCGGGTCGGGCGGCGCCGGCAGCGAGGTGGCAGAGCGCACCAGCAGCGCGTCGAAGGCCCGCGCCTCGACGCGCGCGGCGAAGTCACGGCCCACCGGGTGGCCCTCGGCGATGAAGTTGGCGAGGTTGAAGTCGTCCAGCAGGAACGGGCGCCGCCCGGCGGCGATCGGCAGCATCGGCTGCACCGACAGATAGACCGCGCCCGGCGGGATGTGGCGGTCGTGAAACGCGCGGATTTCGGCAAGCGTCGGGTTGTTCCTGGCCTGGGCCGCCCGGATCGGCGGGTTGAAGAACGGCAGCCATGCCCCGGCCAGCAACGCGCCGAGCGCCAGCGCCGCGGCGCCGAAGGCCAGCCGGTCGCGCGCGCCGCCGGCCAGCAGGCCGCCCGCCACCACCAGGCTGACGGCATGAAGCGGGATCGCGTGGTTGCCACCGATCCCGCGCGAGGTGAAGACCGCCATCGTCGCCAGCGTCACCAGCACGAACATCAGCGGTACCGGATCGCGCCACTGCCCGGCGCGCCCGCGCGCACAGGCCCAGACCGCCAGGGCGAACGTGATCCCGATCGCCGGGTTGTAGACGAAGATCTCGCGCGCGAACCACACCGGAAAGCCCAGCGCGTGGCCGATCCCGGTGCCCGCCGCCGCCGCGGCGGCGAAGTTTTCCGCCATCCGCCCGCCCGAAACCGCGTTCAGGCCCAGCCCGATGACGACGGCCGGCCCGATCAGGATCGCGGCAAAGCGCGCCGCCGCGCGCAGCCGCCCGTGAAACAGCATCGACAGGAACAGCGCGCCGGGGGCGTAGAGCGCGGTGTATTTCGCGAAGAAGGCCGCCAGAAACAGGGCCATGGCGATCCCGCGCCGGGTTGGCGTGCCGCGCCCGGCCGGATCGCCGTAAAGCGCCAGGCCCCAGAGGCTGAGCGCGGCGGCGAAATAGTCGGTGTTCACGTCGGTGAGGTATTGCTGCCAGACCGACGTCGCATAGGTCAGCAGCGCCACCGGCACCGCCAGGCCCGGCGCCACGCCGCGCCGGATCAGCAGCGCCGCGATCGCCGCCGCCATGACCAGGACCGAACCCTGCATCAGCGCCAGGCCGACCGCCGTCGGATGCCCGAAAAGCGCGATCAGCGCGCCGTAAAGCGCAAAGAACAGCGGGAAATACCGGGTTCCGCCATAGCCGTCCCCGGCCAGCACCGGGCGGTAGAACACGCCGTTCGCCACGTCGACGGCCAGCGCCGTCCAGACCCCGCTGGTCGAGCCGTCGAAGCTGCGCCCCGGCCCCCAGTCCCAGAGCGCGAAGCGCGCGCCCTCGGCCAGCGCCAGCGCGACCACCGCGATCAGGATCAGCCGGATTGTGCGTTGCCCCATCGGCGCGGTTCCCCGGAATGCGTTCCGCCGCCTTGAACCGGAATTCGCCGCCGGTGGCAATCGGGCGAGGCGATCGCGGGGCTGGCAAATCCCCCGGCTGCAACCTAGGTGTTGGATTCAGCCAGCGAAAGGGACGAGATGGCGGATCAGACGGTCAACCGGCGCGCCGCGGCCGAGGCGCGCGCCAGCGGCTGGCGTACGGTGCGCCGGGTCGCGCCCTATCTCTGGCCGGCGGATCCGACCTGGGTCAGGCACCGCGTGGTCTGGGCGCTTCTGGTGCTGTTCGTGGCCAAGCTGGTCGCCGTCGGCACGCCGTTCTTCTACAAGGCCGCGGTCGACTCGCTGGCGGGCGAGGGCGGCGACGCCACGCTGATGCTGGCGGTCGGCGCCGTCGGACTGACCGTGGCCTACGGCATGGCGCGGCTGATGACGGTCGGCTTCCAGCAGCTGCGCGACGTGATCTTCGCGCGGGTCGGCCAGCGCGCGCTGCGCCAGCTTGCGCTGGAGACCTTTCAGCACATCCACCGCCTGTCCCTGCGCTATCACATCAGCCGCAAGACCGGCGGGCTGTCGCGGATCATCGAGCGCGGCGTGAAGGGCGTCGAGTTCCTGCTGCGGTTCCTGCTGTTCTCGATCGGCCCGCTGTTCCTGGAACTTCTGATGATCGCCGTGGTGCTGGCTGTGGTCTTCGACCTCTGGTATCTCGCCGTCGTCGTCGTCACCATCGCGTTCTACACCTGGTTCACCTTCAAGGTGACCGAATGGCGCGTGCAGATCCGCAAGGAGATGAACGATCAGGATACGGACGCGAACCAGAAGGCGATCGACAGCCTGCTGAACTTCGAGACGGTGAAGTATTTCGGCGCCGAGGGCCGCGAGGCCCACCGCTACGACACCGCGATGGCCGGCTACGAGAACGCGGCGCTGAGGACGTCCTATTCGCTGGCCTTCCTGAATTTCGGCCAGTCGCTCCTGATCACCGGCGGGCTGGTGATCGTGATGGTGATGGCCGCGGTGGGCGTCCGGAACGGCGCGCTGACGGTGGGCGATTTCGTCATGGTCAACGCCTACATGATCCAGATCACCATGCCCCTGAACTTTCTCGGCACGGTCTATCGCGAGATCCGCCAGGCGCTGGTCGACATGGGCGAGATGTTCGAACTGCTGGACCAGCCGACCGAAGTCGCCGACAAGCCCGGCGCGGCGGCCCTGCGGGTCGACGGCGGCGCGGTCGAGCTTGACGGCGTGGTCTTCGGCTACGATGCGGCGCGGCCGATCCTGAAGGGCGTGTCGCTGAGCGTGCCCGCGGGCAAAAGCGTCGCCATCGTCGGGCCGACGGGGTCGGGCAAATCCACCATCGGGCGGCTTCTGTTCCGGTTCTACGACGTGGGCGGCGGCGCTCTCAGGATCGACGGGCAGGACGTGCGCGACGTCACCCAGTCCAGCCTGCACGGCGCCATCGGCGTGGTGCCGCAGGACACGGTGCTGTTCAACGACACGATCTATTACAACATCGCCTATGGCCGGCCCGACGCCAGCCGCGCCGAGATCGAGGACGCCGCGCGCGCCGCCAAGATCCACGATTTCATCGCCGGGCTGCCCGAGGGCTATGACAACCAGGTCGGCGAGCGCGGGCTGAAGCTGTCGGGCGGCGAGAAACAGCGCGTCGGCATCGCGCGGACGCTTCTGAAAAACCCGCCGATCCTGCTTCTGGACGAGGCGACGAGCGCGCTGGATACCGAGACCGAGGCGAAGATCCAGGGCGAACTGAAGGCCATGGGGCAGGGCCGCACGGTGATCACCATCGCGCACCGGCTGTCGACCATCGTCCATGCCGACCGGATCGTCGTGCTGCAGGACGGGGTGATCGTCGAGGAGGGCACGCATGACGAGCTTCTGGCGATGCGCGGCCGCTACGCCGCGCTCTGGGAGCGTCAGACCGCCGAGCGCGAGGGCCCGCGGCACCGGCTGCACCTGGTCGAGGGCACCGGCGGCGCCAAGCCGCAACAGGGCAACGTGCCCCAGGACGGCGAGTGGCGCTGGGTGCCGGACGTGTAGCATGCCGGCCTTTGCTCGGCTTCACGTATCGCGCGAGGTTTTCACGGCAAGCCATTGAAAAGGCGCGAGTCCGGTCGGATCAGGCGTCCAGCTCGATCCAGACCGGCACGTGGTCGCTGGGCTTTTCGCCGTCGCGGACCTGGGCGTCGATCTGGCAGTCGGTCAGCAGGTCGGCGGCCTGCGGCGTCAGCAGGAAATGGTCGATGCGGATGCCGTCGTTGCGGGCCCAGGCGCCGGCCTGGTAATCCCAAAACGTGTAATGCCCGGCCGCCTGGTTGCGCGCCCGGAACGCCTCGGTGAAGCCCAGGTTGACGATCCGGCGGAATGCCGCGCGGGTTTCGGGCAGATAGAGCGCGTCCTTCTCCCAGGCTTCGGGGCGGGCGGCGTCCTCGGGCTGCGGGATGACGTTGTAGTCGCCGGCCATCAGCGCGGGTTCTTCAGCATCCAGAAGGGCTTGTGCGCGTTTCTTCAGACGCTTCATCCAGGCCAGCTTGTAGTCGTACTTGGGCCCCGGCGCCGGGTTGCCGTTGGGCAGGTACAGCCCGCACAGCCGCACCGCGCGCTTGCCCACCACCGTCGCCTCGATCCACCGCGCCTGTTCGTCGCCCTTGTCGCCGGGCAGGCCGCGGCTGACATCCTCCAGCGGATATTTCGACAGGATCGCGACGCCGTTGAAACCTTTCTGCCCGTGGGTTTCGACGTTGTAGCCGCGGTCTTCGAACGGCTCGCGCGGAAACGCCTCGTCGACCGACTTGATCTCTTGCAGCAGCACCACGTCGGGCTGCGCCTCGTCCAGCCAGTCGGGCACAGCATGGGCGCGCGCCTTGATGCCGTTGATGTTGAAGGTAGCGATCTTCATGGCGCCGAGACTGGACCGCGCACGGGGCGGGATCAAGCGAATCCGACGCCGGAGTTGCGTCGTCATCCCACCATTGAAGCCGAGATGATTTCATCTCGATTGCAGGGTGACGGAACGACGGGATTGAGCCCGTTCCAGACGCTCCAAAAAAAAATCCGCTGCGCGCGCTCGCAGCAAGACTATCGCTGCAGCCTCGTGAAATTCCTCGCTACGGCTCGGCGAGATAAGCCGCCGTTAAGGCGAGATACAGCGACATTTGGGTCTCCTTTCATGACCTGCCGAAAGAGACCCTGGCCAAGCTTCGAGTGGGCGGACGGGAACGCCGCACTTTGGAGGATTCCGAAGTGGAATTTGCCGAGTAGAAACGGCGGTCCGACGGATGAGATTGCTCTTGCTGCCACTGGGAGCCAAGAGGTCTTGGATTGTCCGGACACCATCGCCGGAACAGAGTTGGCCAATTGCATGACGGAGGATTTCTAGCGCAATTTGCGTTCGGTCGCACCCGTTGCGTCGGACCGCACGGGTCAGCGCGGTTCAAGATCTGTTGGACGCTGGTGGGTTATCTGGGATTCCTCTCGCCGTTGGCTGGCGCGGTGTCCGAATCAGGCTGAAGGAGGGCACGATGGACCTATTCCTCGGATTGGATGCTGGATCCACCGTTTGCAAGGCGGCGGTTTTCGACATCTCCGGCCACGCGGTTTCCTCAGCCGCCGAAAGGACGCCGCTCATGCGGCCGGGGCAAGGGCGCGTTGAGGCCGACCCAGACCAGGCATGGGCGGCGGTCTGCCGAGTAGTAAGGCGGGCATTCAGGGGCGCGTCCGACAAAGGCAGGCTCGTCGGAATGGGGGTTGCCGGTGCCATGGTCGGGGCGTGGGTTGTCGATGAACACGGCAATACGCTTCGGCCCGGAATCAACTGGGAGGACAGCCGCTCTCAAGCATTGATTGACGAGATGACGGCGGTTCGGCCCGACCTCATGTCGGATATCTTTGCTGTGTCGGGTTCTGTGATGCAACAGGGGTGCACCTTGCCGGTGATGGCCGAACTGCTGCGGTCCGAGCCCGAGGTCATGGCGCGGGCACACGCGGTCGTCGGCTACAAGGACTGGCTGCGGATGCGCCTGACGGGTGTTGCCGCCACCGACACGAGCGAGGCAGCGGTCGCGCCTGGCGATGCACGCGCGCAAGCGCGGAGCGGGCGACTGATGCGGCTATTCGGCCTCGAGGATCACGCGTATCTCTTTCCTAAGGTCATCGCCTCCGAAGAGATTGCGGGTCAGTTGACCGATGCGGCGGCCCGGGCGACCGGCCTACCCGAGGGCTTGCCCGTTGTGGCCGGCGCGGGCGATGTGATCGCCAACGTTATCGGTGCGGGCGGGCTCAGACCTGGGGCGATTACCGCCATACTCGGGACCACCTGTATGGTCGGGGTCTGCCACGACGCGCCGGTTTTCGAACCGGCGGGCCTGGGCCTTCTCTTCTCGCTTCCCGAACGCTATTGGTACCGCGCGATGGTCAATGTCGCGGGCACTTCGAACCTCGATTGGGTGATTTCCATCGCTTGCACAGACCTTGCCGGGCGGGACGACCTCCTCGATCGAGTGACGCATATGGCAGCGAGCGTACCGGTTGGGGCGCAGGGCGCGACCTATATTCCCTACCTCAGCGAAAGCGGGATCATCGCGCCGGTCATTGATGCCGGCGCCCGCGCCCAATTTTCCGGGCTCACTCCGGCCCACGGACGCGAGGCGCTGCTCCGGGCGGTCTATGAAGGCGTGGCCTTCTCAATCGTTGACCTGCTCGAGCTGCTCGCACCTCCGCCCGGCGCCCCTCTCGTTCTGACGGGCGGCGGCGGGAAAAGCCCGCTCTGGTGCGCAATGATCGCCGAGGTCGCGGGGCGCACCGTGGTCGTGCCCGAGGGCAGGGAGTTCGGCGCGCGGGGAGCCGCACTTTTGGCCGCGACGGCGCTCGGGCATTTTCCGTCGGTAGCCGAGGCGTCGGCGAGCGTTGCAGGCGGGGGACGGGCGTTTTCGCCCTCGGGCCGCGACGCATCTGCATGGGCGGCGGCCAGGGGCCGGTATGCGCAGGCGCGAGATAGGGCGCTTGGAACCGGCTGACATAGATGCTGCGATCCACGGCTGGCGCTGGAGAAATCGCAGTGGATCAATCCGCGGGCTAATGGAATGCCTTCTGTCTTTCCTTATTCCGGTAGGATCTCCGACAGAATGCCGGCCGTTGCGAGGCCCGACCCTCGCGAAGATACAGACGTCGACTGCGGCGCGTCTTGCGCGAACTTGGGCCGTCTCTTTGATGTCTGACCGGCAACCGGGCGGCATGTCCGTCGTCAGGGTTTTTCGGACTTCTGGGGCCGTTTTGTAACGGAGGCTCTGGTTCGGTTTCTGTTCGAGTTTAGGCGGCAGCGGTCTGATGCTGCAAGCGGCGTTGCCGGATTGTCTGGTTCTTGATCTCCTCTC
>JBFKQC010000049.1:0-29890 GCA_041627895.1 Rhodobacter sp. | reverse complement strand
GACGGCCCCGGGCCGGCCTCTCCGATCCAGCCGCAATCGGCCTGCGGCGGGATGGTATAGCCTAGATGGCTCAGCGCGTAGCCGGTGGTCATCGCGACATGCTTGATGCCGTCCTCGTTGCCGGTCACCACCGTGCCGCCGACCTTGCCGTAATAGATCGACTGGCCCTTGTCGTTCAGCTCGCCCGACATGCCGTAGAGCCGCTCGATCAGCACCCGGCAGACGCTCGATTCCTCGCCAAGCCACAACGGCGT
The DNA here is from genome assembly GCA_041627895.1 of Rhodobacter sp. Taxonomy (GTDB): domain Bacteria; phylum Pseudomonadota; class Alphaproteobacteria; order Rhodobacterales; family Rhodobacteraceae; genus JBFKQC01. The sequence continues at coordinate 29,636 of JBFKQC010000049.1, read as the reverse complement.
GCCCACCACCAGGATATCCGCCGCCAGAATGCGCGGCCAAAGCCCGGGCCAGTCGTCGCGGGCGTGCCCGTGCTCGGTCATGTCCGGGTAGACGCCGGGCGGGACGTCGTGGCTCAGCATGTGGATGTGCTCGACATGCACCCCGGCCTTGGCCATGATCTCGGCCGAGACGTTCAGCAACAGCCGGGTGTGGCTCTCGTGCGGGTCGGTCTTCAGCGAGGTGTTGGCATAGACCGCGCGCAGGCCGCTGAAATCGGTGGTGTTGTCGGCGCAAAGCCGCTCCTGGTATTCGTTCAGCCGAGTCATCGCGTGCACCTCCCCCAAATCCTGTCAGTCCAATGCCGCCCGCCGGCGCAAGATATCACGGCCGTGCGCCGCGTGGCCCGCCATTTCGCAGGCGCCGGTCGTGCCGCCCCGGCCCGCCCGGGCGTGGCGGACGCGGCGCAGCCCGGGCTCCGGATGCCTCATGACGCCAGCTCCTTTTTCAGCTGATCCAGCTCGCGCTCCAGGAAGTAGGAAATCACCGAGCGGATCAACACCAGCAGCCCCAGGAACAGCAGGTCGGCAAAGGCCAGGCTCAGCGCCGCGTGCACGATGTCGGACACGATGAACAGCTCCAGCGACGCCAGGATGTAGCGGCCAAGCTCGATCCGGTTCCGGTTGGTCGCCTCCACCCGCTCGGCGCCACGGCGCGCGATTTCCGCCACCACGACGCCAAGGATGAACCTGGCCGCGCCGACCAGGATCAGCGCGACGGCGGCGAAATTGATGATCGCCGCCGCCCATTCCAGGATCGCGACCAGCCAGACCAACTCGGAATGCAGAAGGTTGCCGTCCGACTGATGTTCCAGCAACGCGTTCACGTCTCAGCCTCCCCGCTGCCGGGTGTCGCGCGGTTCGGGCCGGGCCCCGGCGCGGTCCACATGATCACCCCATCGCCGCCATCAGCTCGCGCCCCACCAGCATCCGGCGGATCTCGGAGGTGCCGGCGCCGATCTCCATCAGCTTGGCGTCGCGGAACAGCCGCGCCACCGGCGCGTCGGCCAGGAACCCGGCGCCGCCCATCGCCTGCACCGCCTGGTGCGCCTGGCGCATCGCCTCTTCCGAGGAATAGAGCACGCAGGCCGCCGCGTCGGCGCGCGTCACCCGGCCCCGGTCGCAGGCCTTTGCCACCTCGTAGACATAGGCCCGGGCGGAATTCATCGCGGCGTACATGTCGGCAATCTTGCCCTGCATCAGCTGGAAGTTGCCGATCGGCTGGCCGAACTGGCGGCGCTCGGCGATGTAGGGCATCACCTCGTCCAGACAGGCCGCCATGATCCCGGTGCCGATTCCCGCCAGCACCACGCGCTCGTAATCCAGCCCCGACATCAGCACCGCCGCGCCGCGGCCCTCTTCGCCGAGGACGTTGTCGAACGGCACCTCGACATCGTCGAAGATCAGCTCGGCGGTGTTCGACCCGCGCATCCCCAACTTGTCGAAATGCGGGCTGGTCGAGAACCCCGTCATGGTCTTCTCGATCAGGAACGCCGTGATCCCCTTCGAGCCAGCCTCCGGGTCGGTCTTGGCATAGACCACCAGCGTGTCGGCGTCGGGGCCGTTGGTGATCCAGTACTTCGCGCCGTTCAGCCGGTAGTGGTCGTTGCGCTTCTCGGCGCGCAGCTTCATCGACACCACGTCCGATCCCGCACCCGCCTCGGACATCGCCAGGGCGCCGACATGCTCTCCCGAGACCAGCCCGGGCAGGTACTTGCGCTTCTGCGCCTCGGTGCCGTTCAGCCGGATCTGGTTGACGCAAAGGTTGGAATGCGCGCCGTAGCTCAGCGCCACGCTGGCCGAGGCGCGCGCGATCTCCTCCACCGCGACCACATGCGCCAGATAGCCGAGCCCCGCGCCGCCGTAGTCCTCGGGCACCGTGATCCCCAGAAGCCCCAGCTCGCCCATCTCGCGCCAAAGCGCCGGGGGAAACACGTTCGCCCGGTCGATCTCTGCCGCCATCGGCTTCACCCGGTCCTGCGCCCAGCGGTGCACCATCTCGCACAGCGCGCCGATATCCTCGCCCAGATCGAACGACATGGATGCGGTGAACATGTTCCCTCCCGGCGAATTAAATGAACGCACGTTCAATAAATAACCTGCCCGCGCGCCCCGGTCAATCGCAGAGTGGCGCCCGGACCCGCCCGCCGCCCGCCCCGGCCGGACAGGTGCGAGACGCCAGCCGCGCGGACCGGCAACGGGGTCTTCTTCTCGTCGGAAATACGCATCCTCGACCCCGCAACGGGCGCAGCACCGGCTTGGCGCGTCGCCTCGCCGCCGGCGGAACAAGAGCGCGCGGAAGCGCACAATTCGACAGCCCCCCGCTGCCGGATCACTCCGCCGCCGCGGCGCCCTGGTGGACCGCCGAGACCTCGGCGCGGATGATCCGCGCGATCAGCCGGCAATCCTCCAACGAAAACGTCAGCGGTATCCGCATGTCCAGAAGCCCCGCCAGCACCCGGTCGGTGGCTGGCAGCGGCGGCGGATCGGCGTAGCGCCAGCTGTCGTAGCGCGAGGTGAAGCCCGCGGGCTCGGCCGCGCCGAACCATTTCAGCTCTACCCCCCGCGCCCGGCAGCGCGCCACCGCGTCCTCGACCGCGGCGCCCCGCCATCCCGGCAGCAGCGCCTGGAACGACGAGCCGACGAAGAATTCCTCCACCGGCCGCTCGATCAGCTTCAGCCCCGGCGTGCCGCGCAATCCGTCCTCGATCGCCCGGTAGCGCTCGTTCCAGCGCGCGCATTGCCGCGGCAGGTCGGCAAGCTGCGGGCGCAGGATCGCCGCGCGCAGGTTGTCCATCCGCCCCGACATGTTCGGCGTCTCGTAGCGGATCTGCGCAAACGCCTCCGGCGGCGGCGCCGCGCGGTGCCGATCGTACAGCATGTAGGACCCCGACAGCAGCACCGCCCGCGCCGCAAGCCCGGCATCGTCGGTCACCAGGAACCCGCCCTCGCCCGAGTTCATGTGCTTGTAGGTCTGCGTCGAATAGCACCCCGCCGCCCCGTGCCGCCCCGACGGCACCCCGCGCCAGGCGGCGCCCATCGTGTGGGCGCAATCCTCGATCACCGTAAGGCCGGCGCAGACCTGCATCAGCCGGTCCATGTCGGCGATATGCCCGCGCATGTGGCTCAAGAGCAGGACCTTCGCCCCGCTGGAGCCGATCTTTGCCGCCAGATCGTCGAGGTCGATGGTCAGCGCCTCGGTCGCCTCGACGAAGACCGGCACCGCGCCCACGCCCGCGATCGCCCCAGGCACCGGCGCCAGGGTGAAGGCGTTCGACAGCACCCTGTCGCCGGGGCCGACCCCCGCCGCCCGCAGCGCCGTCGCCATCGCGTAGCCGCCCGAGGTCACCGCCAGGCAGTATTTCGCGCCGGTGAACGCGGCGAATTCCTGTTCCAGCAGCGCCACCTCGCCCGCCTCGCCCGCCGCGAGGTTGTAGCGGTGCAGCCGCCCGTGCCGCAGCACCGCCAGCGCCGCCTCGATCCCGGCCTCGGGAATCGGCTCCTGCTGGGTGAAGCTGCCGGTGAAACGCTCGGTCATGGCAGCGACTCTGGGGCGGGATTCCGGCGCCGTCAATGTCGCGCGCGCATCCTGCGGCTGTCGCAAAGCGCCGCGCAGGCCGGCGCGGACGGGCGCAAACTCGGCCCATGGACGCGATCGACTTTCTCCACGGCATTGCCTGGCCCGACCTTCCGGCCGAGGTGCAGGCGCAGACCCGGCGCTGCCTGCTGGACCTGACCGGCATCGCCGTCGGCGGCGCCACCACGCGGCTGTCCGCGATCATCGGCGACCATGCCGCGGCGCAGTTCCCCGGCCGCCATCCCCTGCCGCTCGACGGCCGCAAGGCCAGCGCGCCCGGGCTTGCGCTGGCCCTCGGCATGACCATCGACGCGCTCGACGGCCACGACGGATACAACCCCGCCAAGGGTCACGTGGGCTGCGGCCTGTTTCCCGCCACGCTGGCGCTTGCGCTGGAAACCGGGCGGACCGGCGGGGCCGAGTTCCTGGCGGCGCTGGCGGTGGGCTATGAACTGGGCTCGCGCCTCGGGCCGGCGCTGCATGCCAGCGTGCCCGATTACCACACGTCCGGCGCCTGGGTCGCCGTCGCCGCCGCCGCGGTGGGCGCGCGGCTTCTCGGCCTCGACCGCGACGCCAGCGCGCACGCGCTCGGCATCGCCGAATACCACGGGCCGCGCAGCCAGATGATGCGCTGCATCGACCACCCGACGATGCTGAAGGACGGCTCGGGCTGGGGCGCGATGGCGGGTGTCTCGGCGGCGCTTCTGGCGCGCGACGGCTTTACCGGGGCGCCGGCGCTGACCGCCGGGCAGCCTGCGGAGATCTGGGACGATCTGGGCCGCAACTGGCTGATCCTCGGGCAGTATTTCAAGCCGCACCCGGTCTGCCGCTGGGCCCAGGCGCCGGTCGAGGCGGCGCTGGCGCTGAAGGCCGCGCATGGCCTCGCGGCGCGCGACATCGCCGCAATAGAGGTCGCCACCTTCCACGAGGCGACGCGGCTTGCCACCGCCGAGCCGCGGAGCACCGAAGAGGCGCAGTATTCCACCTCGTTCCCGACCGCCGTCGCGTTGGTGCGCGGGGCGATCACGCCCGCCGATCTTGCCGACGGCGATCTCTCGGACCCGGAAATCCTGCGCCTGTCGCGCGCCATGGTGATGCGCGAGGACGCCGAGGCGAACGCGCAGTTCCCGCAGAAACGCCTGGCCCGCGTGGCGCTGACGCTAAGCGATGGCCGGGTTCTGCAAAGCGGCTGGACCACGCCGCGCTGGGACGCCGAGGCGCCGCCCACCGATGCCGAGCTGCGCGCGAAGTTCCATGCGCTCGCCGACCCGGTGCTGGGCACGGCGCGTGCCGCCGCGATCCTCGCCGCGCTCGACGACCTGCCCGAGGCCGGCGCGGGGCCGCTCTGCGCCCTGCTGGCTCAGCCGATCAGCCGTTCCACGGTCTCGGCCAGGGCCTCGTAGCCCGGCAGCAACGCCTCGGGCGCCAGCGCCGCCACCGCCTCGCCCTCGGGGCCGAAGCTGACCAGGATGCAGGGCACCCCCGCCGCGCGTGCGGTGTCGCGGTCGGTCACCGTGTCGCCCACCAGAAGCGACCGCGCCAGCGCCCCGCCCGCGCCCTCGACCGCGGCGCGGTAGGGCGCCGGGTCGGGCTTGCGCACCGGCAGCGTGTCGGCGCCGACGAGCGCGCCGAACAGGTCGCGCACCCCAAGCCGCCGCAGCAGCGTCTCGGCCAGGGCCTCGGGCTTGTTGGTGCAGATGCCGACCCTGTAGCCGGCCGCGGCGAGCGTCTCGACCGCCTCGGCCGCGCCGGGATAAAGCGTTGTAAAGACGTCGATCTTCTCGCCGTAATGGGCCAGGAACCGCAGATATTCGGCGTCGATCGCCTCGTGCCCGCCGCCCAGCCGGTCGAAGCCCAGCCGCAGCATCGCCCGGCCGCCGCGGAACGCCGTGGCGATGTCGCCGGCCGGGTCCAGCATGGCGCCATGGCCCAGGTCGCGGAAGCAGGCATTCGCCGCCGCGATCAGGTCGCCGCTGGTATCCGCCAGCGTGCCGTCGAGATCGAAGATCACCGTGCGCATGGTCCCCCCGGCCATTTCCCGCCGCCTTCCTGTAACCCGGCGACACAAGCTTTGATAGGCCCGAGCCTTGCGGGATTCGCAAGGTGCGGTATTAGGGCGGGAAGCATGCACAAGACCAGCCACAAGGGCACCCCATGGCGACAGCGCTGATCGTATTGGCCGCAGGCCAGGGCACGCGGATGAACTCCGAGCGGCCCAAGGTTTTGCACGAACTGGCCGGCGCGCCGCTTTTCGTGCATGCCCTCGCCTCGGGCGCCGCGCTGGCGCCGGACCGCACCGTGCTGGTCGTCGGCCACGGCGCCGAGGCGGTGACCCGGGCCGCCGCGGAGCTGGACGCCGGGATCGAGGTGGTCGTGCAAGAGCGGCAGCTGGGCACCGGCCATGCCGTCGCCCGCGCCGGGGCCGCGTTGGCCGGATTCGAAGGCGACGCCGTGGTGCTTTACGGCGACACGCCCTTCATCCGGCCCGACACGCTGGCCGCGATGGCCGCGGCGCGCCGCGCCGGGCAAGACCTGGTGATCCTCGGGTTTCAGGCCGCCGATCCGGGCCGCTACGGGCGGCTGGTGATGGACGGCGACGCGTTGCAGCGGATCGTCGAATTCAAGGATGCGTCGGATGAGGAACGCGCAATAACGCTTTGCAATAGTGGCGTTATCATGGCTAGCACAAATCTGATGTTCGATTTGGTCAAGTCGATTTCCAACCGGAATGCCGGCGGCGAATACTATCTGACCGACATCGTCGCGCAGGCCCGCGGCCGCGGCCTGTCCGCGACCGCCGTGACCTGCGACGAGGCGGAAACGCTCGGCATCAACACCCGCGCGGAACTGGCTGCGGCCGAGGCCGTGTTCCAGGCCGGCGCGCGGGCCCGGGCGCTGGAGGGCGGCGTCACGCTGACCGCGCCCGAAACGGTGTTCTTCGCCCATGACACGGTGCTCGGCCGCGACGTCGTGGTCGAGCCGAACGTGATCTTCGGCCCCGGCGTCACCGTCGAGACCGGTGCCCGGATCCGCGCCTTCAGCCATCTCGAGGGCTGCCACGTCGGCCACGGCGCCATCGTCGGGCCGTTCGCCCGCCTGCGCCCCGGGGCCGAACTGTCGAACGACGTCCGCGTCGGCAATTTCGTCGAGATCAAGAGCGCCGCGCTCGGCGACGGCGCCAAGGTCAACCACCTGAGCTATATCGGCGATGCCGGCGTCGGCGCCGGCGCGAATATCGGCGCCGGCACCGTGACCTGCAACTATAACGGCGTCGAAAAGCACCGCACCGAGATCGGCGAGCGCGCCTTCATCGGATCGGACACGATGCTGGTCGCCCCGGTCCGCGTCGGCGCCGGCGCGATCACCGCCAGCGGGTCGGTGATCACCCGCGACGTGCCGGACGGCGCGCTTGCCCTGGGCCGCGCGCCGCAGGTGACAAAACCCGGCGCAGCGGCAAGATTGTTCGAAATGTATAAGAAAGCACGCGAAAGGCGGCGAAAGGCAGGCTGAAAATGTGCGGAATTATCGGGGTGCTGGGCGAGCACGAGGCCGCCCCCATCATGGTCGAGGCGCTGAAGCGGCTGGAATATCGCGGCTATGACAGCGCCGGAATCGCGACGGTCGACGCCGCGCGCCGGCTCGACCGGCGCCGCGCCGTGGGCAAGCTCGTCAACCTCTCCGATCTGCTGGTGCACGACCCGCTGCCCGGCAAGTCCGGCATCGGCCACACCCGCTGGGCCACGCATGGCGCGCCGACCACCGAGAACGCGCACCCGCACCGCGCCGGCCGCGTCGCCGTGGTGCATAACGGCATCATCGAGAACTTCCGCGTGCTCCGCGCCGAACTGGAAGACGCCGGCGCGCATTTCCACACCGAGACCGATACCGAGATCATCGCCGTGCTGGCCGAGCGCTTTCTCGACCAGGGCCTCGCCCCCCGCGACGCCGCCGAGCAGACCATCGCCCGGCTCGACGGCGCCTTCGCGCTCTGCTTCCTGTTCGACGGCGAGGACGACCTGCTGATCGCCGCCCGCAAGGGCTCGCCCCTGGCGATCGGCCACGGGCAGCGCGAGGTCTTCGTCGGCTCCGACGCCATCGCGCTGGCGCCGCTCACCGACCGCATCACCTATCTCGAGGAAGGCGACTGGGCCGTCCTGACCCGCGACAGCGTCGAGATCATCGACGCCGGGGGCCGCCGCGCCAACCGCGCCATCACGACGATCCAGATCGACGCCGCGCATGTCGACAAGGCCGGGCACAAGCACTTCATGGCCAAGGAAATCGCCGAACAGCCCGCCGTCGTGGGCCGGGCGATCGCGGCCTACATTGCGCCCGACGGCCGCCTAGACTTGCCGGCAGAGCTGGACTTCACCGCCTTCGACCGCATCACCATGGTCGCCTGCGGAACCGCATATCTGTCTGCTTTCGTTGCGAAATACTGGTTCGAACGGATCGCCGGCATCCCCGTCGACATCGACATCGCCAGCGAGTTCCGCTATCGCGAGCCGCCGCTTGCGGACCGCACGCTGGCGCTGTTCCTCAGCCAGTCCGGCGAGACCGCCGACACCCTGGCCGCGCTGCGCTATTGCCGCGGCAAGGCGCGGATCGTCGCCGTCACCAACGTCGCGACCTCGTCGATCGCGCGCGAGGCCGATCTGAACCTGCCGATCCACGCCGGCGCCGAAATCGGCGTCGCCTCGACCAAGGCCTTCACCTGCAAGCTGGCGGTGCTCGCCATGCTGGCGCTGAAGGCCGGGCACGACCGCGGCACGCTGTCCGGCGCCGACCTGGCGGACAGTGTCGCCGACCTGCGCAGCCTGCCCGGCCTGATCAACCTCGTCCTCGACCGCCAGGACCGGATCGCCGCCGCCGCCCGCAAGGTCGCCGCCGCGCAGGACGTCCTGTTCCTGGGCCGCGGCGCGATGTATCCCATCGCCCTGGAGGGCGCGTTGAAGTTAAAGGAAATCAGCTATATACACGCCGAAGGTTATGCATCGGGCGAACTGAAACACGGCCCCATCGCGCTGGTCGACAAGACGGTTCCGGTGATCGCCATGGCGCCGCGCGACGCGTTGTTCGACAAGACCGTGTCGAACATGCAGGAAGTGATGGCGCGCGGCGGCAAGGTGCTGCTGGTGACCGACGCCAAGGGGGCCGAGGCCGCCGGCGGCGGCGTCTGGCAGACGCTGGTGATGCCCGACGTTCCCGAACTCGTCGCGCCGATCCTCTACGCGGTGCCGGCGCAGCTATTGGCCTATCACGCCGCCATCGCCAAGGGGACGGATGTCGACCAGCCGCGGAATCTGGCGAAATCGGTTACGGTGGAATGACGAATGGCAACACAATTCGACAGCATAGACAAACGGTTACAGGACTTCATTGAAGCACAGCAGATGTTCTTCGTGGCCACCGCCGCGCCGCAAGGCCGGGTGAATCTTTCGCCCAAGGGGATGGATTCGCTGCGCGTTCTCGGCCCGAACCGCATCCTCTGGCGCAATGCCACCGGCAGCGGCAACGAGACCGCCGGGCATCTTCTGCAGTCGAACCGGATGACGCTGATGTGGTGCAGCTTCACCACCCGCCCGATGATTCTGCGCGCCTATGGCGCGGCCCGCACCGTCCATCGCTCCGACAACGCGTGGGCGGCGCTGAACGGCCACTTTCCGCATTTCGACGGCGCCCGGCAAGCCTTTGATATGAATGTGGAAATGGTGCAGACCTCCTGCGGCTACGGGGTGCCGCTTTACGACTTCCGGGGCCAGCGCGACACGCTGGAGGTCTGGACCGCCGACAAGGGCGAGGCGGGCCTGCGCACCTATTGGGCCGAGGCCAACGCGCGCACCCTCGACGGCGCGCCGACCGGGATCCCGGGCGGGGAATGACGCCCCGGGACGCGCTCGCCGCGCTGCGCGCCCGCGCACAGCCCGGCAAGGCCGCCGACATGGCGCGCTATCACAAGGCGCCGCGCGCCTATCTCGGCGTTGCGAACCCGGATATCGACGATCTGACAAAGGCTTGGAGAGCAAAGCTCACGCTGGATGACCGTCTCGCCCTTGCCGCCGAACTGTGGCGGACCGACATCCACGAGGCGCGCATCGCCGCCGCGAAGCTGTTGACCCAGGCGCGCATCCGCCCTGACGACCGCGCTGCCTGGGCGCTGATCAAGTCCTGGGTGCCCGACTTCGACGCCTGGGCGATCGCCGATCATGCCGCCATCGCCGGGCAGAAACGCCTTTCCGCCGATCCGCGCCGGCTCGACGAGGTCGCGCCCTTCACGCGCTCGGCGCATATGTGGACCCGCCGCGCCGCACTGGTGATGACGCTGCCCTGGACCAAGCAGCGCCACCCGAAACCCGCCGAGATCGCCCAGCGCGAGCGCATCCTCGGCTGGGCCGCCGCCTATACGGGCGATCCCGACTGGTTCATCCAGAAAGCCGTCGCCTGGTGGCTCCGCGACCTTTCGAAACGCGACCCCGCGCGCGTCGCGGCTTTCCTGGCAGAGCAAGGGCAGCGCCTGAGACCCTTCGCCCGCCGCGAGGCCGGGAAATACCTCGCCGGCTGAGCGGCCCCGGGCCTGATCCGGCGGGAACCCCTTGCGCAGAAGCAACCTGCGCCACGCCCGCCACCGAAATCGATCACTCGCCGCCGGCCCCGCCCGCCAGAGCCCGGAGGGCGGCGGCGGGGAAGGCATGCGCCGCCGCAGGCGGCACCGCTCGATCAGCCCCGCTCGCGCAGGGCGCGGCGCATGATCTTGCCGGTCGCGGTCATCGGCAGGGCGTCGACCCGCTCGACGAGGCGCGGCGCAACGTGCGGGCTGATGCGCGCGCGCACCCGCGCGATCAGCGCCTCGGCCAGCCCCTGCCACTCCGCGCCCTCGCGCAGCACGACATAGGCCTTGACCGCCTCGGTGCGCACCGGGTCGGGCACGCCGACGACGGCGGCCATCACCACGTCCGGGTGTCCGGTCAGGCAGGTCTCGATCTCCACCGGCCCGATCCGGTATCCGGCCGAGGTGATCACGTCGTCGTCGCGGCTGACATACCAGAAATAGCCGTCGCCGTCGCGCCGGCCCAGATCGCCGGTGCGCATCCACTCGCCGGTGAATTTTTCGGCAGTCTTGCCGGGCTTGCCCCAGTATTCCAAGAACATCACCGGGGTGCCGCGGCGCACCGCGATCTCGCCCAGATCGCCCGGCGCCGCCTCGCGCCCTGCCGCGTCGAGCACCGCCACGTCATGGCCCGGCACCGCCTGGCCCATCGACCCGGGCCGCACCGCCATCGACCCGGCGCAGGACGACAGCACCAGGTTGCATTCGGTCTGCCCGTAGAACTCGTTGATCGGCGCGCCCAGCATCTCGCGGCCCCAGTCCAGCAGATCCGCCCCCAGCGCCTCGCCGCCCGACCCGATCGTGCGCACCCGCAGGCCGGCGGGCACCGCCGCCTGGCGCATCAGCTTCAGCGCGGTCGGCGGCAGAAACAGGTTGCGCACGCCCTCGTCGCGGATCAGCCGGAACGCGGCCCCGGGGTCGAACTTGGCGAACCGGCGGCTGATCAGCGGCACGCCGTAATAGAGGCACGGCAGCGCCATATCCATCAGCCCGCCGATCCAGGCCCAGTCGGCCGGCGTCCAGCCGACGTCGCCGGGCTGCGGAAACCCCTCGTGATGCGCCTCGATCGAGGGCAGATGCCCCAGCAGGAAGCGATGCGCATGCAGCACCCCCTTGGGATCGCCGGTCGTGCCCGAGGTGTAGATCAGCACGGCGGGGTCCTCGGCCGCCGTGTCGACCGGGGCAAAGCCCCGCGCCGCCGCGATCTCGGCGCCGAAATCGCGCACCGGATCGGCGCCGCCATCGACCGAATAGACCTCGTGCAGATCATCAAGATCGCCGCGCAACTCCATGATCTTTGGTAGGTTTTCGCTGTCCGTCACCACGGCGCGCGCACCGCTGTCGGCCAGCCGGTAGCGCAGCGCATCCGGCCCGAACAGCGTGAACAGCGGCAGCACCACGGCGCCCAGCTTCAGCACCGCCATATGGGCGACCAGCACCTCGGGCGATTGCGCCAGCAGCACCGCCACCCGGTCGCCACGCGCCACGCCGCGGGCACGCAGCGACGCCGCCAGCCCGTCCGAGGCGCGCTTGAGCTGCCCGTAGGTCCAGACCCGGCGTTCGCCGCCGACATGCACCACCGCCACCCGGTCCGGCTCGGCCGCCGCCCAGCTGTCGCAGCAGCGCTCGGCGATGTTGAACCGCGCAGGGATCCGCCAGCGGAACCCGGCCCGCATCGCGGCCCAGTCGCCGATCTGCGGCAGGACCCTGCGGTCCCCGGTCAGTTGACGTAGACCTCGAGTTCCGGCAGCCCGGTCAGCGGCGCGTCCAGAAGCCGCATCGCCGCCAGCGACACCTGGCTGCCGCCGCCCGCCGGCCCGCCCGAAGGCAGAAGCTGCACCTGCACGCTGCGCCCGCTGACGGCATAGACCACGCGGCCCTGCCGCGGCTCGGTCACGAGCGGCGTCTTCAGCCAGAAACCGGGCTCTGCCGGATCGCCGAGCGAGGCGATGGTCGTGCCGAGCCGCCCGCCGCCCGCCGGCGCGGCCGCGGCCGCGCCCGGATCGTCGGGGGCCAGGGTCGCGGTCTCGATCGGATCGCCCTCGCCCAGCGTCTCGGGCGGCCCGTCGGGCGCCGCCGCGGGCTCTGCCGCGGGCAGCGGCTCGGCCACGGGCGCCGGTTCGGCCCGGCCGCCCCCCAGCCGGTCGAAAAGCCCCGGGCCCTGCCCGCCGCAGCCGGCAATCCCCAGAAGCGCAAGGCAAAGAACAGCGTATCTCATGCGCCGCAGGTTAGGACGCTTTCGGCCCCCGTTCAACGCCCGGCGGCGCTTGCAGCGGCCCGCCGCGGGAATTAAGATCCACCCATGACCCCGCAACTCGTCGACCCCTTCGCCCGCGCGATCACCTACCTTCGGGTCTCGGTCACCGACCGCTGCGATTTCCGCTGCGTCTACTGCATGTCGGAACACATGACCTTCCTGCCGAAGAAAGAGCTTCTGACGCTGGAAGAGCTGGACCGGATGTGTTCCGCCTTCATCGGCCAGGGCGTCGAAAAGCTGCGCATCACCGGCGGCGAGCCGCTGGTCCGCAAGGATATCCTGACCTTCTTCCGCTCGATCTCGCGGCACCTCGACAGCGGCGCGCTGAAAGAGCTGACGCTGACCACCAACGGCTCGCAGCTGGCCCGCTTCGCCGGCGAACTGCACGCCCTGGGGGTGCGCCGGGTCAACGTCTCGCTGGACACGCTGGACGAGGCGAAATTCGCCCGCGTCACCCGCTGGGGCCGGCTGAACCAGGTGCTGGGCGGCATCGAGGCGGCCCGCAAGGCGGGTCTTCGCGTCAAGATCAACGCCGTCGCCTTGCGCGGCTTCAACGAAGACGAGCTTTTCCGCCTGACCGAATGGTGCGGGACGCAAGACATGGACCTGACCTGGATCGAGGTCATGCCGATGGGCGATCTCGGCAACGAGGACCGCATCGGCCAGTACTGGCCGGTCTCCGACGTGCGCGCCCGGCTTGCGGAACGCTACACCGTGACCGACCTGGCCTATCGCTCGGGCGGCCCGGCGCGTTACGTGCGGCTGGAAGAGACCGGCCAGCAGATCGGTTTCATCACGCCGCTCACGCACAATTTCTGCGAATCGTGCAACCGCGTGCGGCTGACCTGCACCGGGCAGCTCTATATGTGCCTCGGGCAAGAGGACATGGCCGACCTGCGCGCGCCGCTGCGGGCGCATCCGGGCGACGACGCGCCGCTCGTGGCCGCGATCCACGCGGCGATCGGGCGCAAGCCGAAGGGGCACGATTTCGACTATTCCCGCCAGCGCGCCGACGGCCAGGTCAGCCGGCACATGAGCCATACCGGCGGCTAGCCCGGCGGCGGCCTTCGGCCCTGTTCCGCGCCGGGCGTGTTTCGCGTAGAGGGCGCTCGCCCGCGCTTCCGACTCGCCCCCGTCGCGGACAATGTCCTGACATCGCGTCACCGCGCCGCGCGCCCTGTTAACCCGGCCCTTCACCGGCATCCGCACCGCCGCGATACCGACGTAATACATACGTGATACCGACGTAGCATTTTCGTTGTTTTGCAGGCGTTAACCCCCGATTCGCGACGCTCGGCCGCGCGGCGGCTTCAGCTTTCGGTAACGATCACGCCCAGTCGCCGCCCAGATCGTCCGCTGCGCGGTCGATCCAGTGCTCTTTCAGCCAGCCGCAGGGCCGGCATCCGCGCAGCCAGTGGCGATAGCCGGCGACCGCCTCGGGCATCTTCGGCCTGCCATGGAAACAGACCACCTTCGCCGCCTCCGGCAGCCGCGGCTCGGCCCAGTGGTTCGCCGGCCATGCCGGCAGGCAATCGTGCTTGAAGCTCACCACCCAAGCCTCTGGCAGATAGGCGAAATCTCCGCGGTCCATCGCCTTGTGCGAGGTATAGCGCTGCTCGGAACCGCGGGCCTTTTCCACCTCGGCATAGGGCGCGGCCGCCAGATCGTCGTAAAGATAGCCGTGCCGCGCCGGGTCGTAGCGAAACACCGATCCGTGCCCCGTGGGCCGTCCCTTGCGCCGTTCCACCCAGTCGTGCCGCATCGCCACCTTGCCCGGCGCGACGTCCAGCATCTCGTCCAGCGCCCCGGTGATCACCACGTCCAGATCGAAGCCCAGGACCGGGCCGTCCAGATCGGGAATAACCCCCTGACGGAACAGCGAAACCTTGCGCATCGCCCCCTGCCGGTTGGCGACCGCCAGCGCGGCGTCCATCTCGGCCCGGAACGGCTCGTCCGGCAAGCCGAGCACCTCGATATCCGGGTGCAGCCCGCGCGCGTCCTCGGTCATGCAGAGAAACCGGATGTCGCGCAACAGGTTGCGTCTCGTGCCAGAATAGAGCCGGTTGACGTATTCCGGGCCGAAGGCTTTGCCCCATTTGATGCAGATGACATTGGCGCGCGACATGGCCCCTGCCTTAGCGCGGAACGCCGCCCGCGGAAAGCCGCGACGGATCGGCGCGAATCCGCCGATGCCCTTGCGGAAAGCGGTCGAATTTGTTAGCGCCACCGCCGCGTTGCAGCAACCTCCCAGCGACGCCCATTCCGAAGAGGACAAACCCATGACGACCGCTCAGATCAGCGACGCGCAGATCGCCGAGGCCGCCTTTTTCCTATGGCTCGAAGAGGGCCAGCCGGAAAACCGTGCCGAAGATCACTGGCACCGCGCCCGCGTCGCACTGCAAGGCTCGGCAAAGCCCAAGCGCCGCGCTGCGGCGAAGCCGAAGGCCAAGGCCGCCCCGGCGAAAACCGCCAGGGCCAAGGCCCCGGCCGCCAAGCCGAAGGCCGCCGCCAAGCCGCGCAAGGCCAAGGCCTGAACCGGCGCCCTGCCGCCAGCGCCAGTGGCCGCGTCAGGCCGCCGGCAACCTGGTCTCGACCATCTCGGCGAACCAGGAACAGCCCGCCGGGATCACCTCGTCGTTGTAGTTGTATTCCGGGTGGTGCACCGGCGCGCTGTCGCCGTTGCCGACGAGGATGTAGGCGCCGGGCCGCTCGATCAGCATGAAGGCGAAATCCTCGCCCCCCATCACCAGCGGCGCATGGTCACAGGCGCCCGAGATTTTCTTTGCCACATCAATGGCATAGCCGGTCTCGGTCACCGTGTTCGCCATCACCGGATAGCCCCGCGCATAGCTGACCCGCGCCACCGCGCCATAGGCATCCGCCGTGGTCTCGGCCAGCCGGGTCAGCCGCGCCTCGGCCATGTCCTGCACGTCGCCGTCCATGGTCCGTACCGTGCCCTTCAGCATGACCTTCTGCGGGATCACGTTATGCGCCTTCGACGAAGTTTCGAACGAGGTCACCGAGACGACCAACTGCTTGACGGGATTGACGTTTCGGCTGGCGATGGTCTGCAGGGCCAGCACCACGTGCGACGCGACGACCGTGGTGTCGACCGCCTCGTGCGGCTTGGCGGCATGGCCGCCCTTGCCCTCGATCTCGATCTCGAACTGGTCGGCCGCGGCGAAGAACGCGCCGTCGCGGATCGAGAAGCTGCCCGTCGGCATCCCCGGCCAGTTGTGCATGCCATAGACCTCGTCGATGCCGAACCGGTCCATCATGCCGTCGTCGCACATCTCGCGCCCGCCGCCGCCGCCCTCTTCGGCGGGCTGGAAGATCACCACCGCCGTGCCGTCGAAATTCCTGGTTTCCGTCAGATACTTGGCCGCCCCCAACAGCATCGCCGTGTGGCCGTCATGGCCACAGGCATGCATCGCGCCCGGCACTTTCGAGGCGTAATCCAGCCCGGTCGCCTCGTCGATCGGCAGCGCGTCCATGTCGGCGCGCAAACCCACCGTGCGGCCCGAATTGTTGGTCTTGCCGCGGATCACGCCGACCACGCCGGTGCGGCCGATCCCGTCGACCACCTCGTCGCAGCCGAATTCGTGCAGCTTCTCCTTGACCATTGCCGCGGTGCGGTGGGTGTCGAACAGGATCTCGGGATGGCGATGGATGTCGCGGCGCCAGGCGGTGATTTCCGGCAGGAGTTCGGCAAAGCGGTTCTTGACAGGCATCGGGCACCTCTCGGGTTCTGAGGGATGACCAACAATCTGGGGCATCCGGCGATCCGGGGCAAGCGCGCCCTGCGTCCGGCGGGGCATGCCGCGGGCGCTTGCCGGCACCGTGCCGCCCGCCGCGACCGGCCGCCGGACACATATTGACCCTTTGGTCAAAATTCCGCCATTTCCGCAGAGTTACCGCTTGCGGGAGGGGACTTTCGTGCTAACGTCTCGGCCAAACTTGCCGGTCCGCAGGGCCCGGGCGCGAAGGTGGGGCCGCGGCCCCGGGGAGACCTGCGCGACGAGAATTTGGGGAGTTCTCTATGCCCGATGGGGCGTTGCCGGTACTTGACGTGCAAGACCTCAAGACCGTGTTCCGGACCCGGCAGGGCGAGGTCCACGCGGTCAACTCGGTCAGCTTCGACCTGAAGGCCGGCGAACTGCTGGGTGTCGTCGGCGAAAGCGGGTCCGGCAAGTCGGTGACGATGATGTCGCTGATCGGGCTCTTGCCCTCGCCGCCGGCCGAGGTGCGCAACGGCCGGGTCATCTTCGGAAATCAGGACCTTCTGAAAGCCGACGACGACGCGCTGCGGCAGATCAGGGGCGCGCGCATCGGGTTCGTGTTCCAGGACCCGATGACCTCGCTGAACCCGGTCTTCACCGTCGGCTTCCAGCTTATGGAGCCGCTGCGCAAGCATATGGGGATGTCGAGGTCCGGGGCGCGCAGGCGGGCGCAGGAACTGCTGGAACTCGTCGGCATCCCCGACGCCAGGCGGCGGCTCGGCGACTATCCGCACCAGTTTTCCGGCGGCATGCGGCAGCGGGTGATGATCGCCATCGCGCTGGCCTGCGACCCGCAGGTGCTGATCGCCGACGAGCCGACAACCGCGCTCGACGTGACGATCCAGGCGCAAATCCTCGAACTGGTGAAGGAGCTTCGGCAAAAGCTCGGCATGGCGATCGTCTGGATCACCCACGATCTCGGCGTGATCGCCGGCATCGCCGACCGGGTGATCGTGATGTATGGCGGCCAGATCGTCGAGCACGCGCCGGTGCGCGAGCTGTTCGGCAACCCGCAGCACCCCTATACGCGCGCGCTTTTGCAGACCATTCCCAAGGTCCACGGCGAGCGCGACGCGCGGCTCAGGGTGATCGAGGGCCAGCCGCCGATCCTCGGCGCGCCGCCCGATGCCTGCCCGTTCCGCGCGCGGTGCACCCACCGGATGCCGCGCTGCGACCGCGAGAACCCCGCGCGCGTGGTCGTCGGGCCAAAGCACGACGCGGCCTGTTTCTGGGACCCCGCGACCGGGGGCGAGCGCGATGTTTGACGAGCGCATCGGAAAGAAGGCGCTGGTCGAGGTTCGCGACCTGAAGATGCACTTTCCGATCTATGCCGGCGTGCTGCGCCGCCATGTGGGCGACGTCAAGGCCGTCGACGGCGTCAGCTTCGACATCTACGAGGGCGAGACGCTGGGGCTGGTGGGCGAATCGGGTTGCGGCAAGTCGACCTGCGGCCGCGCGGTGCTGCGGCTTTACGACATCACCAGCGGGTCGATCCGGATCGAGGGCCAGGACATCTCGACCCTCGGCCAGGACAGCCTGCGCACCCGGCGGCCGGCGATGCAGATGGTGTTCCAGGACCCGCAGGCCAGCCTGAACCCGCGGATGACGGTGGCCTCGATCATCGGCGAGCCGCTGGACGAGCATACGAAGCTTTCCCGCGCCGAACGCGAGGCGCGGATCTACGAGCTGATGGACCAGGTGGGTCTGAACCGCGATTTCGCGAACCGCTATCCGCACGAGTTCTCCGGCGGCCAGCGCCAGCGGATCGGCATCGCCCGGGCGCTGGCGCTGAACCCGAAATTCATCGTCTGCGACGAGCCGATCGCGGCGCTGGACGTCTCGATCCAGGCGCAGGTGGTCAACCTGCTGGAGGATCTGCAGGACAGGCTGGGGCTGACCTATCTGTTCATCTCGCACGACCTGTCCATGGTGCGCCACATCGCCGACCGCGTGGCGGTGATGTATCTCGGCAAGATCGTCGAGCTTGCAAGCCGCGACTGGCTGTATGGCGACCCCAAGCACCCCTATACGCAGGCGCTGCTTTCCGCGGTGCCCGAGCCCGATCCGAGCCTCGAGGCCGCGACCGAGCGGATCATCCTGACCGGCGACGTGCCGAGCCCCTCGAACCCGCCCGAGGGCTGCAACTTCTGCACGCGCTGCCCGCGGGTGATGGACATCTGCCGCCGCGTCGACCCGCAGTTCCGCGAGGTCGAGCCGGGCCGCCACGTCGCCTGCCATCTCTACGACCGACACCAGACGAGCGCGGGGAGAACCGCGCCATGACGGATGAGGACAGAGCAAATCCAACGAGGAGAGAATTGATGAAACTCAAGCATACTCTACTGGGCGCAGCCGCAGTGACGGCCCTGGCGCCGGCGCTGGCCCATGCGGCCGGGCACGAAGGCCCGCGCGGCCGTGACGGCGAGGTCAAGATCATCTACTGGCAGGCGCCCTCGATCCTGAACCCGTTCCTGTCGGGCGGGACCAAGGACATCGACGCCTCGAACATGGTGATCGAGCCGCTGGCGCGGTTCGACGAGAAGGGCAACCTGATCCCCTGGCTGGTCGACGCGGTCCCGACCGTCGAGAACGGCGGCGTTTCCGAGGACCTGAAGTCGATCACCTGGAAGATCACTTCGGGCATCCTCTGGTCGGACGGCACGCCGTTCACCAGCGCAGACGTCAAGTTCACCTACGAATACTGCACCCATCCCGAGGGCGGCTGCGCGCAGCTGACCAAGTTCGAGGGCGTGGCCAGCGTCGAGACGCCCGACGACCTGACCGTCGTGGTGAACTTCAACGAGCCGACACCGAACCCCTACGTGCCGTTCGTCGGCCTCGAAAGCCCGATCATCCAGGCCGCGCAGTTCGCGAATTGCACGGGCGCCAAGGCACCGGAATGCACCGACCAGAACTTCGGCCCGATCGGCACCGGCCCGTTCAAGGTGGTCGAGTTCAAGCCGAACGACGTGATCCGCTACGAGGCGAACGAGAACTACCGTGTCGACGGCAAGCCCGCCTTCGCCAGCGTGACCTTCAAGGGCGGCGGCGACGCCACCGCGGCGGGCCGTGCGGTGATGGAGACCGGCGAGTTCGACTATGCCTGGAACCTGCAGCTTGCGCCCGACGTCATCGCCGAGATGGAGAAGGGCGGCAAGGGCACGCCGATCGCCGGCTTCGGGCCGCTGGTCGAGCGGCTGATGCTGAACCAGACCAACCCCGACCCGGCGCTCGGGCCGGACCAGCGGTCGGTCTCGATGCTGGACGCCGACGGCAACCAGCAGAACCCGCATCCGTTCCTGCGCGACCCGGCGGTCTACAAGGCGATGTCGATGGCCATCGACCGGCCGCTTCTGGTCGAGATCGGCTATGGCCAGGCCGGCAAGGTGACCTGCAACTGGGTGCCGGCGCCGGACATCTTCAACTCGACCTCGATGAGCTGCGACACGCAGGACATCGCGGGAGCCAACGCCATGCTTGACGCGGCCGGCATCGTCGACAGCGACGGCGACGGCGTGCGCGAGAAGGACGGCGTGCCGCTGCGGGTGCTGTACCAGACCTCGACCAACGCGGTGCGCCAGGACTTCCAGGCGCTGATCAAGCAGTGGTGGTCCGAGATCGGCATCGACGCCGAGCTGCGCAACATCAACGCCAGCGTCTTCTTCGGCGGCGATCCGGGTTCGCCCGACACGTTCCAGAAGTTCTATGCAGACATCGAGATGTACGCCAACAACTTCTCGGGCACCGATCCGCAGGCCTATCTGGGCAACGGGCTGTGCGACAAGGCGCCGACCCCGGCGACCCAGTGGCAGGGCGAGAACATCAGCCGGTTCTGCATGAAGGAATACGACGCGCTGCACGCCCAGCTCGCCGGGACCGCCAACATCGAGGAACGCGCCCGCATTGGCCGCGAGCTCAACGACATGATGGTGCAGAACGGCGGCATGATCCCGCTGGTGCACCGCGGCCGGATCTCGGCCCATGCCAACAGCCTCGGCGGCGTCGTCCTGAACGTCTGGGACAGCGAGATGTGGAACGTGGCCGACTGGTACCGGATCAAGTGATCCCGCGCGTAGGGCGGGGTTAACCCCGCCCTACGCCTTCTTTCCGCCCTTGGAACGGACCCGGGACACGCGATGCTGAACTACACGATCCGGCGGCTGCTGATCAGCATCCCGACGCTTCTGTTCATCGCCCTGGCGATCTTCCTGCTGCTGGAACTCGCGCCCGGCGACCCCGTCGCGAACCAGCCGCTGACGATCCCGCCCGAGGTGCGCGAGCTGATGCGCAAGGCGCTGGGGCTCGGCGAGCCGGTGCATATCCGGTTCTGGAAGTGGCTGGTGCAGTTCTTCTGGATCGAGCCGCAGGTGTTCATCGACTGGCTGACCACGTCCAGCGGGCTGGCGCCGGTGCTGCCGGACACCGACTTCTACATCCCCTGCGGCGTCGGTGCCGTGGCCGAATGCGACCCGCGCATCCTGTCCTGGCAGTTCCGCAGCCCGGTCATGGACATCGTGCTGCAGCGCATCCCGCAGACGCTGTGGGTCGTGGGCACGGCCTATGTCGTCGCCATCGTCATCGCGATCCCGGTCGGCGTCTATTCGGCCTATCGCCAGTATTCCTGGTTCGACAACGCGG
Source organism: Rhodobacter sp. (assembly GCA_041627895.1). Classification (GTDB taxonomy): domain Bacteria; phylum Pseudomonadota; class Alphaproteobacteria; order Rhodobacterales; family Rhodobacteraceae; genus JBFKQC01. The sequence continues at coordinate 8,742 of JBFKQC010000049.1, read as the reverse complement.
GCACCTTCGTCACCATGGTGGGCTTTTCGGTACCGCCGTTCTTTTCCGGCGTCCTGGTGATCGTGATCTTCTCGGTCCAGCTGGGCTGGTTCCCCTCGATCTACGACACGACGCACCGCGTGGTGGACTGGGACAGCTTCGTCTACCAGCTTCGGCAGATGGTGATGCCGGTGATGGTGCTGGCCCTGCAGATCACCAGCCAGATCAGCCGCTTCATGCGCGCAAGCATGCTCGACAACCTGAACCAGGACTACGTGCGCACCGCGCGCGCCAAGGGCATGACGGAAAACACCGTCGTGCTGGTTCACGTGCTGCGCAATTCGATGATCCCCGTGGTCACCGTGATCGCGCTGGGCATCCCGTCGATCTTCGGCGGCGCGATCATCACCGAGCAGGTATTCAAGGTGAACGGCATCGGCCAGATGCTGATCGGCGCGATCGAGGCCAACGACATCCCCACGGTGCAGACGCTGACCTTTATCTTCGCGGTGCTGATCGTCCTGTTCAACCTGATCGCCGACATCCTTTACGGCATCCTCGACCCGCGGATCCGCTATGACTGACGCCACGCGACTAGACCCCGCCGACCGCTACCGCGCGCCGCGCAACCAGTGGTGGGACGTCTGGGACCAGTTCAAGAAGCACCGCGGCGCGCTGGTGGGCGCGGTCACCTTCGTGGGGATCATCCTTTTCGTGTTCCTCGGCCCGCTGTTCTATCCGCACGATGCGCAATACGTGCCCACCGGCCGCGACTTCATCAAGCTGCGCGACATCCGCCCGGCCTATGTCGCGATTTGGGACGGAGACGCCAAGATCGACGTGGCCCGCCCGCTGGGAACCGACAATATCGGCCGCGACGCGCTGGCGCGGATGATGCAGGGCGGGCAGGTCTCGATCACCGTCGGGCTGGCGGCGATGCTGCTGTCGCTGATCCTCGGCACGCTGATCGGCGTTCTGGCGGGCTATTTCCGGCGGCTGGACGGGCCATTGATGCGCTTCACCGACCTGTTCCTGGCGCTGCCATTGCTGCCGCTCCTGCTGGTGGCGGTGCTGCTGTTCCGCGAGCCCTTGAAGAACGCCTTCGGCACCGAGGGCGGCATATTCGTGCTGATCGTGACGCTGGTCGGGATCACGAGCTGGATGCAGACCGCGCGGATCGTGCGCGGCGACGTGCTGGCGCTGAAGGAGCGCGAGTTCGTGATCGCCGCGCGGTCGATCGGCACGCCCGCGCGGCGTATCGTCCTGCGCCACATCCTGCCCAACGTGATGTCGCCGATCATGGTCTCGGCCACGCTCGGCATCGCCAGCGCGATCATCACCGAATCCGCGCTGTCCTTTCTCGGCTTCGGCTTTCCGCCGGACTTCCCGACCTGGGGGCGGCTTCTGAACGACAGCGTCGACCGCATGGTGCTGTACCCCGAGCGGGTGCTCTGGCCCGGGCTCTTCATCTCGGTCACAGTCCTGAGTGTGAACTACATCGGCGACGGGCTGCGCGACGCGCTCGACCCGCGAATCCGCGGGCGATGAGCGCCGAAATCCATCCCCTTACGCCCGACCGCTGGGACGACCTGGCGGAACTTTTCGACAGCGCCGGCGTGACGCGGGGCTGCTGGTGCATGTGGTGGCGCGGCACCGCGAAGGATTTCGACCGGGCCGACGCCGACGCGAAAAGGGCAAGCCTCAAGGCCATCGTCCAGGCCGGACCGCCGCCGGGGCTGCTGGCCTATGACGGCGGGCGCGCGGTGGGCTGGGTGCAGGTCACGCCGCGGGCCGACGTGCCGCGGTTCAACGCCTCGCGCACCGGCAAGCCGGACCGGGGCACGAACCTCGGCCGGGTCTGGGCGATCACCTGCTTCTTCACGGCGCGCGACCACCGGGGCAAGGGGCTGATGACCGCGCTGGCCCGCGCCGCGCTGGGATTTGCCGCGGGTCAGGGCGCCCGCGCGGTCGAGGCGGCGGCGCTTCTGCCCAAGTCGCGCCTGCAATGGTCCGACGGCTATGTCGGCATCGTCCCGGCGCTGGAACGCGCGGGCTTTGCCCGCATCGAGCAGCGCACGACGCAACGGGTGCTGATGCGCGCCGAAATCCCGAAATTAGACGGCGGTTCCGACGGCGCGCGCGCCGGCGAAACACCGTCGTGCCGGCCGGCGCGGCCCGGAACACGCGTTTTCCGCAGGGCGCAGGCGCGGAACATTTTCCCGCCGATCGTGGCGCTTAACGCATTCAGAAAGCTTGATTTGTCTGAAAATCGTGCGAAATGCGAACGGAATTCCATTTCGGGACGCTGCGCCATGTTTGAAGACCTTGGTTTCGAAACCCTGACCGCGCCGCAGGCGGCGATCTGGCTGGGCGCGATCCTCGGCCTCGGCTTCGGCGTGCTGGCCCAGATCACGCGGTTCTGCCTGCGCCGTGCCCTGGCCGGCGACCCGGGCGAGCGGCGCCCGGCGCTGGCGGTGTGGCTGACCGCGCTGGCGGTGGCGGTGATCGGCACCCAGATCGTCGTGGCGCAGGGCTGGTTCGGCTTCGAGGATCACCGCTTCATGGCCGCCGATCTGCCCGTCGCGGCGATCCTCGCCGGCGGCGCGCTGTTCGGGGCGGGCATGGTGCTGACGCGCGGCTGCGTTTCGCGGCTGACGGTGCTGCTGGCGGGCGGCAACCTGCGCGCGCTGACCGTGCTGGCGATCTTCGCCGTTACCGCCCATGCCACGCTGAAGGGCGTGCTGGCGCCGCTGCGCACCTCGCTCGGCAGCGTCACGGTTTCGCTCGACAGCGCCGCGCTGCCCGGCGCGCCGCTGCTTTGGGGCGCGCTGGTCGCCGCGCTGGCGGCGGCCGTCGCCTGGCGGTCCGGCGCGAAGCCCCTGCATCTCGGCCTTGCGGCGCTGCTGGGGCTGCTGGTCCCGGCGGGCTGGGCCGGCACCGGGTACGTGCTGTACGACGATTTCGACCCGGTCGCGCTGCAATCGCTCAGCTTCACCGCGCCCTACGCCGACACGCTGTTCTGGGCCATCGCCTCGACCTCGATCCCGGCGAATTTCGGCGTCGGCCTGGTGGGCGGCACGCTTGCCGGCGCGCTGGTCGCGGCGCTGCTGCGGCACGAATTCGCCTGGCAGAGCTTTGCCGGCCCGGCCCAGACCGGCCGCTACGTGCTCGGCGCCGTGCTGATGGGCGTGGGCGGCGTGCTGGCGGGCGGCTGCACCGTCGGCGCCGGGCTTGCGGGCATCCCGACGCTCAGCATCGCTGCCGCGCTGGCGCTGGCCGCGATCGCGCTCGGCGCCCTTGCGACCGACCGCGCGCTGCGCGCCGCCGGTCCCGGCCGGACACAGCCCGTCCCGGCCGAATAGCGCCAGAGTTCACTGGTCCCTCCCTCCAGTCCTGGCCGAAGGGGAACCGCGCCGGAAGACATTCCGGCGCGGTTTTCCGTTGCGGGTCCGGGGCCCGTGCGGCGGCTATTCCATCCCGCGCCGGATGCGCCGCACCAGAAGCCAGACGGCGACGATCACCGCGGGCGTCAGCAGCGCGGTCAGCATCGGCTTCGACAGGCCCATCGGGTCCGCCGCCGGGTAGAGCAGATAGCTCGCCAGGTTCACCGCGTAATAGCTGATCGCCACGACGCTCAGCCCCTCGACCGTCTTCTGCAGGCGCAACTGCAGCGCCGCGCGGCGGTCCATCGATTCCAGCAATACCTGGTTCTGCGCCGAGCGATCGACGTCCACCTGGGTGCGCAACAGATCGCCCGCCCGCGCGGCCCGCTGGGTCATCGAGACCAGCCGCCGCTCGGTCGCCTGCACGGTGCGCATCGCCGGGTCGAAGCGCCGGGCCATGAACTCGCGGAAGGTCTGGCGCCCTTCGAACCCGGTCTCGCGCAGCACCTCGATCCGCTGGTCGACGAGCGCCTCGTAGGCCTGCGTCGCGCTGAAGCGGAAATTCGACTTGGCCAGTAGGCTTTCCAGCTCCGAGGCGATGCCGAGCAGTTCCTGCAGCGTCTCTTCCGCGCCGCCCGAGCGTTCCGCCATCGCCCCGGTCAGCGCCTCGAGCCGTAGGTCGATCGCGCCGAGCAGGCCGGAAATCTCGCGCACCCGTGCCAGCCCCAGCATCGACATCGACTTGTAGGTCTCGATCTCGGTGAGCCGCTGCACGATGCGCCCGACGCGGCGCGCACCGGTGCCGGGCTCGACGAACACGGCAAAGCGCATATGCCCGCCGCTGTCGATCCGGAAATCGCCGGCCATCACCGCGCTGTCGTCGACCACGCGGCTGACGGCGAGGCTCTCGGCGACGAACCACTCGCCGAGCTTCTTCGCGATGGCGGCGACCTCGGGCATCTCCTCGACCCGGATCAAGGCAGAGGTCAGCCGCACGCCCGGCGCGCCCGCCAGCCAGTCCGCCGGAAAGACCTCGAAGGCGCGGGCGTCGAACGGCCGTTCCGCCACGCCGTCGACGAAGATCGTGTAGCTGACGAACTCGGTATGCTGTTCCCATTTCAGCTTGTAGGGCCCGAGATCGCCGAAGTAATGCGTCGCCCCGGGCTGCGGATGCGGCGCCCCGAACCGGTCGAGCAGCGCTGTCAGGTGCGCGACGTCCGCGTCGCGGTCGCGCGCCGCGGCATCGCCAAGCCGCTTGATCGCCAGAAACGCGGCATGGCACGGCGCCCGCAGCGACGGGAACGGCCGCGCGTGCAGCTCGTTGGCCAGCGCGTAGCGCAGCGGATGGTCTTCGATCTTGCTCATGCCCCGGTCCCGGACTTCGCTTTCGGCGGACCCTAGCGGGATAGCGCGCGCACCGGAACGCGACAAGGCGCGCCGTGCCGATCCGGGCCGGAAGCGACACGCGCCATGCCGGTTTTGCCCAAGCGGCGCGCCGCGGCACCGGGGATGCTGCCGGAAATTCAGGCATCCGGAGGACGGCTGTGAGGATCGGATTCATCGGGCTCGGCAACGTGGGCGGCAAGCTGGCGGGCAGCCTTCTGCGGAACGGCTATGACCTGACGGTACGCGACCTCGACCGCGCCGCCGCGCAGCGGTTCCTGGACGCCGGCGCGACATGGGCCGAGAGCCCCCGCGAGATGGCCGAGGCCTGCGACATGGTGATCACCTGCCTGCCCTCGCCGGCCGCCTGTTCGCAGGTGATGGAGGCCGGGGACGGCATCCTGGCCGGGCTCGGCCCCGGCAAGATCTGGGCCGAGATGTCGACCACCGACGCCGCCGAGGTGCGCCGGATGGCCGCCCTGGTCACGGCGAAGGGGGCCGAGTCGATCGATTGCCCGGTCTCCGGCGGCTGCCACCGGGCGGCGACGGGCAATATCTCGATCTTCGCGGGCTGCACCCGGCCAACCTTCGAGCGCGCCCTGCCGGTCCTGACCACGCTCGGCCGGCGCATCCTGCATACCGGCGAGGTCGGCAGCGCGTCGATCCTGAAGGTGATGACCAACTATCTTGCCACGGCGAACCTTCTGACGCTTTGCGAGGCGCTGGTGACGATGAAGGCCGCGGGGCTGGACCTGGCCACCACCTACGAGGCGATCCGCATCTCGTCCGGCACCAGCTTCGTGCACGAGACCGAAAGCCAGGTGATCCTGAACGGCAGCCGCGACATCAACTTCACGATGGACCTGGTGGCGAAGGATATCGGGCTGTTCCAGAAGCTCGCCGACGCCGCCGGGGTCAAGCTGGAAATCTCGCCGCTGATGATCGACATCTTCGCCGACGGCATCGCGCGCTACGGCGCGCGGGCGCAATCCGACGACATCATCCGGCGTCTGGAAGAGGCAACGGGGCTGGACATCCGCGCGCCCGGATTCCCGGCCGAGATGGTCGACGACGAGCCCGAGGAGCCGGGCGCAGAGGTGGTGCCGAGGCGCGGCTGATACCACTTCGGCGCGATCCGTGCTATGCTGGCTCTATTGAAGCCGGATTGATTTCGCCATGCCGGACCGTGTTTCCGCCGCCGCCGTGCTGGGCTAAGGCGCCATCCTCCTGGCCTTTCTCGCCGCCATCGGCGCCTTTCGCTATTTCGTCATGGGCGAGGCGCTGGACGATCTGGTCAAGGAGACCGTGTTCATCGCCGGGCTTCTGGCGATCGGCCTGTTGCGGATCGCGATCCCGGCGCTCGGCCGGGTGATCGACAGCGGCTATGTCTACTACCTGCTGTTCACGGCGTTGCTGTTTGCCACCTTCGCGCCCGGTTATGTCTTCTACGCCGCCGCCAAGTGGGTCGTGGCGCGGGACTGGCCGGCGCTGAACATCGCCTTCTTCTGCCTCGCGGGCGCGCTCTGGCTGTTCCTTGTGGTGCTGCTCTTTCCGTCGCCCCGGCAGTCGCGCGTCCTGTCCATGCTCGCCGAGTTCGGCTGGCTGATCCCGATGATCTTCCTGATCAACTTCTTCTTCATCTCGGTCGTGGTTTTCGGCTTCCTCGCGGCCTATCTCTTCGGCACGGGCGCGGGCGGCGGGCTGACCAGCGACGATTACCTGAACCTCTTCGGCTACCACCTGCTGGACAGCATCCCGGCGCTGAAGGTGCCCGAGACGCTGCGCCTGGCCGAGCCGATCCCGGGCGAGCGGTCGTTCTGGCTGAACGTCATGGTGCTGGTCTTCAAGTTCGCGGTGCTGATCCCGGGCGTCGGCGCGTTCAAGTCCTACTGGGATGCCCGCCACAAGGGCACCGCGCCGGCCTGAACCCTGCGACGGCCTCAGCCCACCCGCAGCCAGGTCATCATCCCGGCCTCGGCATGTTCGACCATGTGGCAATGCAGCGCCCAGTCGCCCGGGTTGTCGGCGACGAAGGCGATCTCGGCGGTCTCGCCGCGGTCCACCAGCGCGGTGTCGCGCAGCGGCCCCGGCCCGTCCGGCCCCAGCACGCGGAAGTGGTGGCCGTGCAGGTGCATCGCATGGGGAAACGCGGTGTCGTTGACCATGGCGATCCGGACCGTGGTGCCGCGGTCGGCCTCGACCAGCGGCGCCTCGGGCATGTCGACGCTGCCGTTGAACGCCCAGACCTTGCCCTGCCCGGCCAGATCGCGCAGCGCCATGCGCTGCCCGCCCATCATCGCCGCCATCATGCCGCCCATGGCGCCGCCCTCCATTCGCAGCACGGTGCGCGGCGCATCGTCCAGCGGGCCGAGCGCCGGCACCGGGTTCGGCGGCAGCGCGGCGGGCGGCGGCAGCGCCGCGGCCCGCAGGGTGCCCTCGACCCGGAACTCGGCCACGGCCAGCAGCCCGTCGCGGTCGCGTTCCAGCACATGCGCGGTTTCGCCCGGGGCGGCGGTGACGTCGGCGATCAGGTCGACCCGCTGCGCCGGGGCCAGCACCAGTTCGCCCGCCTCGTATGGCGCCGCCACGGGCTGCCCGTCCAGCGCCACGACCCAGGCCGAAAGGCCGCGCAGCACGAGCGGAAACATGCGCGCATTGGCGGTGTTCACCAGCCTGAGCCGCAGCCGCGCGCCATGGTCCACCCTCTTGGTCCAGTCGGACACGCCGTTCACCGTCACCCAGTTCCCCAGCCGCCCGGCATGGGACCAGTCGTGCAGGTCGCCGAAGCTTTCATGCAGCGTCGCGTCCTCGGCAAAGCGCCAGTCGTCGATCAGCAGCACCTCGTCGGCGTCCACCTCGGGCGCGCCCTCGGCCTCGTCGACGATCAGCGCGCCGTACAGCCCGCGGGCAAGCTGTTCCCAGGTGCGGTTGTGGGGGTGATACCAGTAGGTGCCGGCATCCGGCACGCTGAAGGCATAGTCGAAGGCCGCGCCGGGCTCGACGGCGTCCTGCGTCAGTCCTGGCACGCCGTCCATCGCGTTGGCCACGCGCACCCCGTGCCAGTGTACCGTCGTGGCCTGCGGCAGGTCGTTGACCAGCCGCCGCGCCACATGCCCGCCCTGGCGCAGCCGGATCGCCGGGCCCGGCACCCCGCCGTCATAACCCCAGACCGGCGTCGGACCGTAGCCCGCAGGCGCCAGCTGCGCGCGACCCGGCGCGGCGCGCAACTCGGGCGTCCCGGCGGCCAGTGCCGGGCGGACCAGCGCGGTGGCTGCGGTGGCGGCGAGAAACGTCCTGCGGGATAGGCGGGCCATGCGATCCTCCGTGGCTGCTGACCGGAAGATAGGCATCGCCGCCGCGGGGAAAAGATGCGCAAGCGACGCAGGGCGCGAAATCGCCGCTTGAAAACCGCGCGCAATCACACAATCTGTTCGTCGCGCGCGCCGCCTCGCGCCAGAGTCATTACCCCGCAGATACCGGTCGGCGGCCCGGCCATTCAGAAGGAATAAGGCGCATGATGACTGTGCGCTGCTATCTCGCCCCGTCCGCGATCGAGGGACTGGGCGTGTTTTGCCGGGACGATATCAGCAAGGGCCAGAACGTCTGGCGCCACGACCCGGATCTCGACATCGCCCTCCCCGAATCCAAGCTCGACGCGGTCGAGCCGCATGTGCGCGAGTTCCTGGAACGCTACAGCTACCCCGATTTCAACCGCCCCGGCTGGCTGATCCTGGAAAGCGACGAGGGCCGGTTCATGAACCACGCCGACGAGCCGAACCTGGACTTTTCCGATCAGGTGCACGGGATCGCACGCTGGGACATCCCGGCCGGCACGGAACTGACCTGCCACTATTCGACCTTCACCATCGGCGAGATCCACATGCAGCCGCCGCGCCACGCGGTGCGGGCGGTCGCCGCCGCCTGACGCGAGCCCTGCCGGCTGCTTCATCTGGCCGGAAATACTCCGGGGGTCTGGGGGCAGAGCCCCCAGCGGGGG
>JBFKQC010000048.1:0-30117 GCA_041627895.1 Rhodobacter sp. | reverse complement strand
CGCCGCCGCCAGGCGGCGAAACCGGCATCTGCGCGGCAAAGCTCTCCGCCCCGCCGCCGATCCCGTGCAGACAGATCACGGGATCGCCACGCCCCGCCTCGAGATACTCGATCCCCGCCGCGATCACGCCAGCCTCCCGCCCTCGACCACCGGAACGCCATCGAGCGCGATGTCGCAGCCCATCATCGGCAGGTCGAAATGGCCGCGCGTGAATCGCCCGGCGAATTCGTTGGCGCCGGTCGAATACAGGAAATTCCCGGCCACCGCGCGCAGCTCGGTGCAATTCGTCTCGCGCCCGTCGTACATGGTCAGCGCCTCATAGCGCGCGCCCGGGTTGAAGCCCCAGCCGACATGGCTCGTCGCATAGGCCTCGGCCTCGCCGAACGCCGCGAAATAGTCGCGCATCAGGCGCGCGTCGGTGCACTCGCCCTCGACCGCGGTGACGAAGTCATTCTCGATCACCAGGTCGACCGCGCCCTCGAAATAGCGCTTGAAGGTCAGGTTCATGTCGCCTGGCCGATAGGCCAGCCGGCCGTTGACGCTGCCCGCCTTCGGGAAACTCACCACGATCCCGCCCGGCCAGTGCGCCAGCGTGCCGGGCCGGTCGGTCCAGCCCCAGATGCCGACCGTCGCCGCGCCCTCCATCGCCACGCTCAGGTCCGTCCCCGCCGCCGAACGCACCGTCATCGCCTTCGCGGCGCGGCAGCGTGCGACGGCGTCCTTCGCGGCGTCCTTCAGCCCGGGGGTCGGCACCAGCCGCGCCAGCGCCTCGGGATGCTCGTTCGACACGTTCAGGATGCGCGCCCCGCCCTTCAGGATCGTCGCCGTCTCGGGCGCGTGCATCAGCCCTTCGAGCGTCAGGTCGATCACCACGTCGGCCGCGGCCAGTGCCTGCACCGCCGCCGTCTGCCCGGTCAGCGCCTGGCTCGCGCCCGAGGATCGCACGACCGGCCCCGCCGGCATCGGCGGCGTGGGAACGGTGATCCGGTAATACGGCAGCTTCAGCGCCCCGAGGCCCAGTTCGGCCAGATGCACCGTCAGCGGGCGCGACTGCGTTTCGCTCAGGATCACGATGGTCTCGCCCGTGCGCATCGCGCACATATCGAAGACCGCCGCGAACGCGTCGATCCAGCCGCTTTCGATCCGGTCCGTCAGCATCGGGTCCCTCCGCTCCGGCGACAGGATTTCGGGGAAATCCCCGGCCCTACCGGCCCAGAGGCTAGGCGCTGATCGCCGCGGGGGAAAGACCCGGATTGCCGCATTGCCCGCCGCCCCGTAACCTGCCCCGGGGGAGGGAACCCGTGGCGATCACCGGCAGCGAATACGACATCCGTGGCTTCGATCTGTTGAACGTGCCTGCAGGCTACGTCGAGGACCCGTATCCCTGGCTCGCCGCGCTGCGCCGCCGTGCGCCGGTCCACCGCAACCCGGACGGAACCTGCGTGCTGACGCGCTATGACGATCTGGCGCAGGTCTACCGCGACCCCGCCGTCTGGTCGTCCGACAAGAAAGCCGATTTCGCGCCCAGGTTCGGCGCCCGCTCGCCGCTTTACGAGCACCACACCACATCGGTCGTCTTTATCGACCCGCCGGATCACACGCGCATCCGCAAGCTCTTTCAGTTCGCCTTCACCCGGCGCGCGCTGGCGGCCTTCGAGCCGCGCATCGCGGCGCTGGTCGAGGCCTATCTCGACGCCTTCGCGGACCGCGGCGAGATGGAGGTGGTCGAGGATTTCTCGTTCCGGCTGCCGATCGAGGTGGTCTGCGACATGCTGGGCGTGCCGGCCTCGGACCGTCTGCTCATCCGCGACTGGGCGGTTGCGATCCTGACGGCGTTGGAACCGAAGCTGACGCAAACGCAACTCGACACCGGCAACCGGGCGGTGACCGATTTCAAGGCCTATCTGCGCGACCTGATCCGCCACCGCCGCGCGCATCCGGGCCAGGCCCAGCCCACCGAGGTGCTGACGGTGCTGGTGGACGCCGAAGCCGATGGCGAGAAACTGACCGAGATCGAGCTTCTGCACCAATGCATCTTCATGCTGAACGCGGGCCACGAGACCTCGACCAACATGCTGAGCCACGGCATCCACGAGATGCTGCGCCATCCCGATCAGATCCGCCGCCTGAACGCCGATCCGGCGCTGATCGAACCGATGGTCGAAGAAGTGCTGCGCTATCAGGCGCCGATCCAGATCAACAACCGCCGCTCCGTGCAGGATACCGAGGTCGGCGGCGTCGCCCTGCCCGCGGGCAGCACCGTGCACATGATCGTCGCCGCCGCCAACCGCGACCCGGCGCAGTTTCCCGATCCCGACCGCTTCGACATCGCGCGGCGCCCGAACCGGCACATGAGCTTCGGTCTCGGCATCCATATCTGCGCCGGCAACGCGCTGGCGCGGCTCGAGGCCGCCATCGCGTTCCGGCGCCTGTTCGAACGCTTTCCCGACATGCAGCTTGCCGCGCCTGCGCGCATCGCCCCGCGCCTGCGTTTCCGTGAAGTGGCCGAGTTGCGCGTGACCACAAGCTGAGGAGCCGCCGATGTACCCCAGACGCATGCAGCATTTCGCCGTCGAGGTCAGCGATACCGACCGCTCGATCGAGTGGTATCGCCGCGTGCTCGGCTTCAAGCTGACCGAACGGCACGCGGCGCACGAGAACCCGAACATCCCGGTCGAGCTGACCTTCCTGCGGCTCGGCAACGTGCACCACGAACTGGTGCTGGTGCACAACCCGGCCAAGACCTACCGGCCGCGGCCCACCCGCCCCGAGGACGATCTCGACGGCCCGCCGTCGTTCCACCATTTCGCGCTGGAATGCGACAGCCGCGCCGACTGGCTGGCGCTGGTCGCGCGGGTGCAGGCATTGGACGTGCCGGTGGTGCGCGGGCCGGTGCTGCATTCCTGGGTCGATCCGCGCGGCGACGGGTCCTGGGGCGAGAACGAGGCGCTCTACATCCTCGATCCCGACGGGCACCGGATTGAGCTGTTCTGCGACCTCGCCACGATCGCCGACGACGGCACGCATGTGAACGCCGAGGGCGAGCGGATGGACGGCACGCGAACGGACGAGCTTTGACAGACACCGACGTCGCCATCATCGGCGCCGGGCCAATCGGGCTGACGCTCGCCAACCTGCTGGGCCGCCGCGGGCACCGCGTGCACGTGCTCGAACGCCGGCCCAGACCCTACGACCTGCCGCGCGCGATCCATTTCGACGCCGAGGCGATGCGGTGTTTCCAGGCGACCGGGCTTGCCGACGAGATACTGGCGCACACCCACGTGGGCCGGGGGATGCTGTTCAAGGACGCGGCCGGCAGGACGCTGGTCGACTGGTCGCGCGGGCAGACGCCGGGGCCGATGGGCTGGTGCGAAAGCTATCGCTTCTACCAGCCGGGGCTGGAGGACGCGCTGCGCCACGGGCTCGACCGCTTCGACGGCGTCAGGCTCGAACGCGGCGCCGAGGTCGTGTCGATAGCGCAGGGCGACACGGTCACGCTGACCCTCGCCGACGGCCGCAGCGTGACCGCCCGTTACGCCATCGGTGCCGACGGTGCGCAGTCGCTGGCGCGGCAGAGCATCGGCGCGGCGCTGGACAACCTGGGATTCCGCGAGCGCTGGCTGGTTGCCGACCTCCTGCTGCGTCGCCCACGGCCCGACCTGGGCGACCACACGATCCAGCATTGCGACCCGGAAAGCCCTGCCACCTATGCCCGCGGCGCAGGCGGCTGGCGGCGCTGGGAAATCCGGCTGGCACCGGGCGACCCCGACACGCTGCCAGAAGCCGAGGTCTGGCGCCGGCTCGCGCGCTGGATCACGCCCGGCGACGCGACGCTAAGGCGCGCCGCCGTCTATACCTTCCGGTCCGCGGTGGCGACGCGCTGGCGCGACCGGAGGGTGATGATCGCCGGCGACGCCGCGCACCAGATGCCGCCCTTCATGGGCCAGGGCATGTGCGCCGGCGTGCGCGATGCGGCGAACCTGTGCTGGAAGCTGTCGGCGGTGCTGCAGGGCGCTGCCCCGGCGCTGCTCGACACCTACCAGAGCGAGCGCGAGTCCAACGTGCGGCAGTTCATCGAGCAGTCCGTGGCGCTGGGAAAGCTTATCAACAGGACCGCGGCGGGGAAGGTGCCGAAGCGCCGGATGCAGTCGATCTGGCCCGATCTCGGCCCCGGCCTCGGCCCGCGCGACGGTGTCGGCGGCGCGCTGGCACCGCAGGTCCGCACCGCCGACGGCACCCTGGCCGACGACGCGGCGCAGAGCGGCTTCTACGTGCTGGCCCGCGAGGCCCTGGTCAGCAGGCTGCCGGTGTTCACCGGCGCCGCCGACTGGCTTGCCGGGCGCGGCCTGCTCGGTGTCGTCGTCCGGCCCGACGGCTATGCGCTCGGCGGGTTCGGAACGGCCGAGGGGCTCGGCGAACTGGCGGATTTGGCCGCGCGGCTTGGCGGGGATGGCAGGTGAGCGCGGGGCGGGCCGGCGTGCGCGCGTGTGGGCATTGCCCATCCTCGCCGGACCGCGCGGGACAAGGCCGCCGCGCACGGGCCCGGCCGGGCCCGGCCTCGGCTATCGCCCGGTGCGGACCCCCACCGCCCGCGCTGCCACCGGCACCATGAACACCGTGGCGACGATCCGGATCAGGTGATGCACCGCCACGATGACCGGGCTCAGGTTCAGGCTCAGCGCGATCAGGTTCATTTCGGTCACGCCGCCCGGCGCGAAGGCCAGGAACAGCACTGCCGCGTCGGCCGGGACGACCCGTGCCAGCGCCAGCGCGAAACCGAAGCTGAGCGCCAGCATGAAGCCGACCGCAACCAGCCCGGTGCCGAGGCCGCGCAACAGCGTCTCCTGCCGGAACCCCGAGAACTGCGCGCCGAGACCGACACCGATCACCAGTTGCGCCAGGTGCAATAGCCATGGCGGCGGGACCACGGTGACGAGGCCCGCGGTCTGCAACGCGGCGCAAAGGGCCATCGGCCCGATCAGCGGCCAGGCCGGCAGCCGCATCATCCGGCCGAACGCCAGACCGGCCGGCGCCAGCAGCAGCACCTTGGCGATATCGCCCGCGCCATGGGCCGCCGCGTTCAGGGCCTGCCCGCCCGCACTGCCCACGACCTCGCCGGTCAGCACCAGAAACAGAAGCGGCACGGCGACAACCACCAGGATGATGCGGATGAAGTGCTGCACCGCGACCACCGTCACATCCGCGCCGGCGCGCTCGCCCAGCAGGCTCGCCTCGACCAGCCCGCCAGGCATCGCCGCATAAAGCGCCTCGACCGGCCGATAACCGCCAACACGCCGCAGGGTCCAGTAACCGCCGGCATGGGCGACGACGATGAACAGCAGGACCGCCAGGGCCGAGGGCCAGAGTGCCGGCAGAACCGCCAGAAGTTCGGGCGAAAACCCCGAGCCGATCATCACCCCGACGAGCGCGACGAAGACCGTCCGCAGCATCGGCGGCAGCCGCCGGTCGCGCGCCCCCGCCCGCCGGTCGAGCACGCCGACGGCGATCGCCGCCCCGGCAAGCCCGCCCAGCAGGAACGGCATCGGCAACCCCGCCATATAGGCAAGCACCCCGGCGACGAGACCGGCGGCGAAAAGCGGAAAAGAGCGAAGCGACGGGGCGGGCACGCTCGCCTCTCTACCCGGTTGCCCGGCGGGCGCAAGCGCATGGCCGGGCGAATTCCCGTGCGGTCCCGCCGGCGCGCGGATATCGTCTCGCACCCGCGCCCCGGCTTGTGCTAGCCTGCGCCAGGCATTGGACCTGCCCGCCGGGGCCAGGAAAACCCAAGGGGATCGCGCATGACGGCTTCCATCATCGAAACGGACCTGACGATCGACGGCAACATCGTCGCCGCTGACGGCTCGATCAACGTGCGCGGGCGCGTCAACGGCGATATCACGGCGAAATCGGTGGACGTCGCCTCGGGCGGCGAGGTCAGCGGCGCGGTCACCGCCGACCGGGTGAACATCGAGGGCCGCCAGTCCGGCAGCGTCAAGTGCAGCGAGCTGTCGCTGGGCGCGACATCCGAGGTGCATTCCCAGGTCACCGCGCAGACGATGTCGTCGGAAAAGGGCGCCAAGCTCGTGGGCGAGGTGCGGATCACCGGCTGATCCGCCCGCGCGCGCCCCTGACGGAGCCACCGCCATCGCGCCCACGCCCGCCTCTCCGATCGCCTACGCGGCCCCGCCGAAGCGCGAGGACAGCATGCTGGGGATCGCGCTGATGGCCGGCGGCATGTTCATGTTCTCGGCGGTGGACACGCAGGCCAAGTTCCTGACCGGCACGCTGCACCCGATCCAGGTGGTCTGGTGCCGGCAGCTCGGGCTGGTGCTGGGGCTGGTGTTGCTGCTGGCGTGGAAGGGGTTCGCGGTTCTCCGGACCTCTGCACCGGGCCTGCAGATACTGCGCGGCGCCCTGGCGGCGTGCTCTGCCGCCAGCTTCATCGTCGCGGTCAGCTACGTGCCGCTGGCCGATGCCGTGGCGGTCAGCTTCGTGGCGCCGTTCATCGTGACCCTGCTCGGCGCGCTGATCCTGCGCGAGCACGTGGGCATTCGCCGCTGGAGCGCGGTGACCATCGGCTTTCTGGCCACGATCATCATCATCCGCCCGGGGCTGGGCGTGATGCATCCGGCGGTCTTCCTGGTGATCGCCGCCGCGGCGCTGTTCGCGGTGCGCCAGATCGTCAGCCGCGCGCTCGCCGCGACCGACCGCACCACGACGACGTTCGCCTATACCGCGATCGCCAGTGTCTTCTGCCTCAGCCTGCCATTGCCCTTCGTCTGGCAATGGCCGTCCAGCGGTTTCGAGATCGCGCTTCTGTGCAGCATGGCGCTGATGGCCGCGCTGGCCGAGACCATGGTGATCAAGGCGCTCGAGGTGGCGCAGGCCGTGGTCGTCGCGCCGCTGCACTACACGATCCTGATCTGGAGCACGTTCTACGGCTGGCTGATCTTCGGGGACCTGCCCGATCGCTGGACCTGGCTCGGCGCGCTGATCATCGTCGCGACCGGCATCTACACGCTGAACCGCGAGCGCATCGTCGCACGCCGGCGGCTACGCGGCAGTTAGGCAAACCGCGGCCGCGCGCCCGCCCTATTCCGCCGCGGCCAGCTTGTCCTGCGTCCGGGCCTCGAAATCCTCGGCGTCGTGGCGCTCGTGCAGCTGCATCGCCGGGTCCCCGAAGTCCCGGTTGACCATCCGCCCGCGCCGCACCGCCGGGCGCGCGTCGATCGCCTCGGCCCAGCGCCGGACATGGGCGTAGCTTCCGGCGTCGAGGAACTCGCCCGCCGAATAGAGCCGCCCGAGCGCAAGCTGCCCGTACCAGGCCCAGATCGCCATGTCGGCGATCGTGTACTCGTCGCCCGCGACGAACGGAACCTCGGCCAGCCGCCGGTCCAGCACGTCAAGCTGGCGCTTGGTCTCCATCGCGTACCGGTTGATCGGGTATTCCAGCTTTTCCGGCGCGTAGGCATAGAAATGCCCGAACCCGCCGCCCAGATAGGGCGCCGAGGCCATCTGCCAGAACAGCCACGACAGCATCTCGGGCCGGTTCGGCCCAAGGAACCGCCCGAACTTCTCGGCCAGGTAGAGCAGGATCGCGCCGCTTTCGAAGACCCGCACCGGGGACGGCCCGGACCGGTCCAGCAGCGCCGGGATCTTCGAGTTCGGGTTGACCCCCACGAAACCCGAGCCGAACTGCTCTCCGGCGTTGATGCGGATCAGCCAGGCGTCGTATTCCGCCTCTTCGATGCCAAGCGCCAGAAGCTCCTCGAACAGCACCGTCACCTTCACCCCGTTCGGCGTCGCCAGCGAATAAAGCTGGTGCGGATGCCTGCCCACGGGCAGGTCGCTGTCATGCGTCGCCCCCGCGACGGGCCGGTTGATCGAGGCGAAATGCCCGCCCGAGGGCTTGTCCCAGACCCAGACCTTCGGGGGCTCGTAGGTATCCGTCATCGCCGGTTCTCTCCTGGTGGCTCCAGGCAGACCTAGTGCCCGAACCGCCCCGCGCCAAGGCCGGAGGGCGCACAAGCACCTGTGCGGCGGTGCCGGAATCAGTCGATGAAGGCGTCCGCGCGCAGTCCGGCGCGCTCGTAATGCACCGGCAGCGCCCGGCCGTAGAGCTGGATCGCGCGTTCCGGCGTCGCCACCATGCCGGGCTCTTCGACGTAGGATATAATCGCGACATAGCGCGGCCGGCGGCCGCTGAGCGGCGCCACCCGGTGCAGGCTGTTCCGGCCGCGGAAAAGCTGCAGGTCGCCGGGCCTGAGCGCCAGCGATTTCACGCGCGCGGACCGCCCGTCCAGCACGGCCGTCACCTCGTCGAAATTCTCGCCGCCGTCGCGGATGTTCGGCGCGTATTCGAACGCGCCTCCGGCCTCGGCGTTCTGGATCGCCAGCGTCACGGTGAAGTTGTTGGTGTCGAAGTGCCAGGGAAAGCCGGGGCCCTCTTCGGCGACGTTCACGATCACGTCAGCCAGCGGGTCGGCGTAGCGGTAGAACCGCGTCTGCTGCAGGCAGGCGCGGATGAAGTCGTCGAAACCCGGCGCATCGTGGATCGTGCGAAGCGGGCCGGCCGGCGCGAAATTGTCCGCCGGCACGAAGGCGTTCGAGCGTTCGAAGAACCGGCGGACCGGGTGGGCCGGGGGCAGGTTCGGGTCGTCGCGGGTGAAATAGGCGTTGGTGCGGTTGAACGAGCGGTGCGCGAAGGGCGCGGCGCGGTCGGCCTCGTCGCAAAGCGCCGCGACGCCGGCGGCGGTCAGGAACCCGCGCAGCACCGCGCATCCGTCTTCGGCCAGGCTTTCCCGTGCCTCGGCGATCCGTTCCTCCAGCACGGCGCCGGGCGCGTCGACAGGATAGCGCGCGATGTCGACGAGTTGGCGGTAATCCATGGCCGCTGCCTTTCCGGGTATTCAGCAGAATTTCCGCACGGGACCGCCGGCGATTCTGCGGCTAACGCGACCAGGAATGTCGCTTGCAGCGCGCTGGGCCGGCGCCCGGCGCCTCAGGCCAGCATCTGCGTGTCGCCGCAGACCGAAATCGCCTGGCCCGAAATCGTCCGGCCGCGGTCCGAGGCGAGAAACAGCACCTGGTCGGCGATCTGCTGCGGCGTCACGTAGTCCTTGATCGAGGTATACGAGAACGCACGTTCCTCGACCTCGGCATAGCTCATCCCCAGCCGCTCGGCCTTGGCCTCCAGAACGCGGCGCTGCCGGTCGCCGGCGACCAGCCCCGGCAGGATCGCGTTGACGCGGATGCGGTCCGGCCCAAGCTCGATCGACAGCGACCTGGTGAACCCGATCACCCCCCACTTCGCCGCCGCATAGGGCGTGCGCAGCGCAAACCCCAGCCGCCCGGCCAGCGACGACAAGTTGACCATCGAGGCATTGGCGCTCTGCCTCAGCCAGGGCACCGCGGCGCGGGCCATGTTGAACTGTCCGGTCAGGCAGATGGTCAGACAGCGGTCCCAGTCCGCGGGCGCGATCTCGTCGACCCTGCCGGTGGGCCCGGCGATGCCGGCGTTGTTGACCAGCGTGTCGAGCCCGCCCATGGCGGTCGCCATGTCCTCGACGAAGGCCGCCGCCCCGGCGCGGTCGGCCACATCGCAGAACGCGGTCCGAAAGCCTTCCGCCCCGTCCAGCGCCGCCCGGTCCACGTCGCAGATCGCGACCTCGGCGCCCTCGGCGCGGAACGCCTCGGCAATCGCGCGCCCGATCCCCGCCGCCGCGCCGGTCACGATCACCCGATGCCCCGTCAGTCCCAAGTCCATGCCTGCCCCCTGTCGTCTGCCCGCCGAGCATGCCACAGTCGGCCCCAAAGGAGGACCCCATGCCCGACCCCTGCATCATCTCGGCCGCGATCACCGGCGCGATCCACACGCCGTCGATGTCACCGCATCTGCCGGTGACGCAAGACGAGATCGTGCGCCAGGCGGTCGATGCCGCGAAGGCCGGCGCGGCAATCGTGCACCTGCACGCCCGCGACCCCGACGACGGCCGCCCGGATCAAAGCGCGGAAGCCTTCGCGCCGATCCTTCCGGCGATCAAGTCCCAGGTCGACGTGGTGATCAACATCACCACCGGCGGCGCGCCGACGATGACGGTCGAGGAACGCGTGCGCCCGGCCGCGCACTGGCAGCCGGAACTGGCGTCGCTGAACATGGGGTCGATGAATTTCGGGCTGTTCGGGATGCTGAACCGGTTCAGCGAATTCAAGCACAACTGGGAGGCGGATTATCTCGCCAACAAGGGCATCCTCTTTCGCAACACCTTCGCGGACATCGAGTTCATCCTGACCACGCTCCGCCACTCCGGCACGAGGTTCGAGTTCGAATGCTACGACACCGCGCACCTCTACAACCTGGCGCATTTCGCCGACCAGGGCGTGGTCGAGCCGCCGTTCTTCGTGCAGACGGTGTTCGGGCTCTTGGGCGGGATCGGCGGGCATCCCGACGACGTGGCCCACATGAGGCGCACCGCCGACCGGCTGTTCGGGGCCGATTACCGCTGGTCCGTGCTGGGCGCGGGGCGCAACCAGATGGCCATCGCCGCGATCTCGGCGGCGCAGGGCGGCAACGTGCGGGTGGGGCTCGAGGATTCGCTCTGGCTCGGGCCGGGTGTGCTGGCGGAAAGCTCGGCCCAGCAGGTCGGGAAGGTGAAAGGCATCATCGAGGGGCTGGGCCGGGCGGCGGCCACACCCGACGAGGCGCGGGCGATGCTGGGGCTGAAGGGGGCCGCAAAGGTCGGGTTCTGAGCAATCCCGTAGGGTGCGCATTCATTGCGCACCGAACACACCCGCTAATCGCCCGCCAACACCACCTCTGCCTCCACCTCGATCGCCGGATTCATCGGCATTCCGGCACAGCCGATGGCGGACCGGGAATGGCGACCGATCTCCGGCCCGAAGACCTCGACGATCAGGTCGGAGAAGCCGTTGATCACCAGATGCTGCTCGGCGAATCCGGGCGCGGAGTTGACCATGCCGAAGACCCGCACCCATCCCGCGACGTGGGAAAGCTCGCCGATCTCGGCCTTCAGGTTGGCCAGCACCGACAAAGCGATGCCGCGGGCCGCCTCATAGCCCTCGCCGGTGGTCAGATCGGCGCCCAGTTGCCCGAACGGGCCGGCGATCTTGCCGTCGGCGTCCTGCCTGGGGTGGCCCGAGATCAGCGCCCGGTCGCCGCGGATGTTGATGAAGCTGAACGGCAGATGCAGTCCCGGCGGCAGGCTGAGCGGTGCCGGCAGGGTCAGGTCCAAAGCCGCGAGGCGCTCTTCCGGTGTCATCCGCCCTTAATCCTTTGCAGCAGATAGATTTCCTGGCCCTCGGCGACCGCCTGCGTCAGCCCCTGGCCGTAGATCTTCCCGTCGATGCTGACCGACACCCCGGCGTCGATGGCCTCTTCCAGCGCCGGGTGCGCTTCGATCAGCGCGTCGAGCATCTGGCCCACGGTGGCGGCGCGGACCTCGACCGCCGCATGCCCGCCGGCAAGCGCGCGGAGGCCGGACCAGAGGTGAACCTTGACGAGGGGCTTGACCATCCCATCCTTTCCGCGATGCGGCCCGTCGACGGGCCGCGCCGCTGCTGCGTCGACGCAGCAGGTCGCTGCGCCGTCCACGGCGCAGCGCCGACCTAGCTGCCCTGTCCCTCCAGCGCCTCCAGAATGCGGCTGGGCCGCATCGGCAACTGCCGCATCCTGACGCCCGCGGCATTCGACACCGCGTTGGCGATCGCGGCCAGCGGCGGGCAGATCGAGGTCTCTCCCACGCCCCGCACGCCGTAGGGGTGGCCCGGGTTCGGCACCTCGACGATCACCGTGTCGATCATCGGCAGATCGCTCGCCACCGGAATCCGGTAGTCCAGGAAGCCCGCGTTCTGCAGCCGCCCGTCGGCCCCGTAGATATACTCCTCGTTCAGCGCCCAGCCGATGCCCTGTGCCGCGCCGCCCTGGTACTGGCCTTCCACATAGGTCGGATGGATCGCCTTGCCGGCGTCCTGCACGACCGTGTAGCGCGTGACCTTCGTCGCCCCGGTCTCGCGGTCGACCTCGGCATCGACGATGTGGGTCGCAAAGGACACGCCGGCGCCTTCCGGCGTCGCCTCGTAATGCCCGACGATCGGCCCGCCGGTGCGGCCCATGCGCCGCGCGATCTCGCGGATCGGCAGCGGGTCGTGGTCGCCTGCGTTCGGGCCCGCGGGATATGCCGCGCCGTCGCGCCATTCCACCGCCTCGGGGTCGATGCCCCACTTGTCCGCGGAGCGCCTGCATAGCTTTCGGATCGTGTCCCGCGCCGCCTCGATTGTGGCCAGCCCGCTGGCATAGGTCACGCGGCTGCCGTGGCTGATCTCGTTGTAGCCCAGCGTCGCGGTGTCGGCGATGGTGGTGCGCACGTCCTCGTAAGGGATGCCCAGTTCCTCGGCCGCCATCATGCACATCGAGGCGCGCGAGCCGCCGATATCCGGCGTGCCGACGCTGAGCTGCACCGTGCCGTCTTCGCTGAGCGCCAGTTGCACCGCCGTCTCGCCGCCGTGGTTGAACCAGAAGCCGCAGGATACCCCGCGCCCCGCGCCCGGCGCGAGCGGCGCCGCGTAATGCGGATGCGCCTTGGCGGCCTCCAGCGTCTCGACCAGGCCGATCCGGTCCCATTTCGGGCCGAAGGACGCCTTGGTGCCCTCGCGGCTGGCGTTCTTCAGCCGCACCTCGATCGGGTCCAGCTCCAGCCGGTTGCACAACTCGTCGATCACCGATTCCACCGCGAAGGCCGCCATCGGCGAGCCCGGCGCGCGATAGGCCGCCTGTTTCGGGCGGTTGGTCATCACGTCATAGCCCACCTGGCGCACGTGCTTCAGGTTGTAGGGCGCAAAAGCGCACATCGCGGTGAATTCCATCGGCGCGCCGGGGAAGGCGCCGCCCTGGCATCGGAAGACGCCCGAGGCCGCCGTGATCGTGCCGTCCTTCTTCATGCCGATCCTGACGTCCATCGAGGTCGACGCCGTCGGCCCCGTGGCGCGGAACACGTCGGCCCGCGGCATCACCAGCTTGACCGGCCGGTTGGCCTTGCGGGAAAGCGCCAGCGCGACAGGCTCGATGAACACCGCCGTCTTGCCGCCGAAGCCGCCGCCGATCTCGGACGCGGCGACGCGCAGCTTCGAGGTCTCGATCCCCAGAAGCGCGGCACAGACCTTCTGCACGTTCCAGTGGCCCTGCGTGCAGCACCAAAGCTCGCCGCGGCCGTCGCCGCCCAGCGTGGCGAGGCAGGCATGCGGCTCGATATAGCCCTGGTGCGTCGCCTCGGTGACGAAATGATCCTCGATCACCAGATCGGCCTCGGCAAAGCCCTCGTCGGGGTCGCCGTGGCCGGATTCGTGGTAGCGCACCACGTTCGGGTGCATCCCCGCCGGCACGGAACTGTCCGCGGCGCCCTCGCGGATCACCGGCGCGCCGTCCTGCATCGCCGCGTCCACGTCGGTGACATGCGGCAGCACCTCGTAGGTGACCTCGACCAGCTTCGCCGCATCCTTCGCCGCCAGCAGCGATGTCGCCGCCAGCGCACAAACCGCGTGGCCGTCATACAGCGCCGTGTCGCCGGCTATCACGTTTTCGAGGATGTTCCAGGGCTCGCCCTTCAGACCGGCCGCGAAATCGACGCGCGTGACCACCGCCTTGACGCCCTTCGCGGCCTCGGCCTTCGAGGTGTCGATCTTCACGATCCGCGCATGGGCATGCGGCGAGCGGATGATCACCGCATGCAGCATGCCCGGCGCACTGGCATCGGCGCCGAACCGGGCGCGGCCCGTCACCTTGTCGACGCCGTCGGGACGGTCGGGGCGGGTGCCGACGACCTTGAATGCTCCGGTCTTCTCGTCGAATGCCATCACGCGTTCTCCCGCATCTCCGCCGCCGCATCCATCACGGCGCGGATGATCTTGTCATAGCCGGTGCAGCGGCAAAGGTTGCCGGCCAGCCAGTAGCGTACTTCCGTTTCGCTGGGATCGGGCGTCTTCTCCAGAAGCGCTTTCGCCGCCACTAGGATGCCCGGGGTGCAGATACCGCACTGCAGCGCGGCATGTTCGATGAATTTCCGCTGCAACGGGTGCAACGCCTCGCCCCTGGCGATGCCCTCGACGGTGCCGACCTCGCGGCCGTCGGCCTCGGCGGCCAGCACCAGGCAGGAACAGACCGGCCGGCCGTCCAGCGTCACGGTGCAGGCGCCGCAATCGCCGGTGCCGCAACCCTCCTTGGCGCCGGTCAGGTCCAGCCGGTCGCGCAGCGCGTCCAGAAGCGTCTCGCGCGGCTCGCACAGGAACTCGGCCGGGTCGCCGTTCACGGTGGTGTTCACATGGATCATCGTTCAGCCCCCGGCACGGTCATAGGCGATCTTCGCGGCGCGGCGGGCCAGAACGCCGGCCACCCGGGTGCGGAACGCCACCGTTCCGCGCTTGTCGTCGATCGGGCTGCAGGCCGCCTCGGCCGCCTTTGCCAGCGCCTCCAGCGCGGCATCGTCCAGCGCCGAGCCCGTCAGCGCCGCGCCCGCCGCGGGCACCAGCAGGCAGGTCGGCGCCACGGCCCCGAGCGCCACGCGCGCCGCGGTGATCCGCTCGCCCTCGCGGGTCAGCGAGACGCCGCAGCCCACAACCGCGATATCCATTTCCGTGCGCGGGATGAAGCGCAGATAGGCGTCGCCGCCCCCCGCACCGCGCGGCGGCAGCGTGACGGCGCTGACCACCTCGCCCTTCTTCAGGCTGGTCTTGCCGGGCCCCGCGGGCACATCCTCGACCGCGATCTCGCGGCTTCCGCCCGGGCCGATCACCGTCACCGTCGCCCCCGCCGCTATCATCGCGGGCACCGAATCGGCGGCGGGCGAGCCGTTGCAGAGGTTGCCCACCAGCGTGCAGCGCGAGGAAATCTGCATCGAGCCGATCAGGTCCGCGGCCTCGACCACGCCCGGCCAAGCGGCGCGCAGCCCGTCATGCGCCTTCATCTCCGCGGCCGACACCGCCGCCCCGATGCGCCAGCCGCCATCCCTGAGCGGCGTGATCTCGCGCACCCCGGGGATCTGCTTGATGTCGATCAGGTCGTCGGGCGTGACCAGGTCCGAGCGCAGCTGGACCAGCACATCCGTCCCGCCGGCCAGAAAGCGGGTGACGCCCTTGGCGGCAACGGCAATGGCCGACGCGTCCTCGAAACTCTCCGGTTTGTGATAGCGCATCTTTCCTCCACCTTCCGCCCGCCGGTCTCGGGCCCGATCCGGGCTGCCTGCGCACCCCGCGACGTTGTCAAAATCGCCAGACCGGCACAAGGGCGAATGAGCCGGAACGCCGTGCCGGCCGCCCGCGCGAGGGCACCGGCCGGCCGCCGTCTATCCGGCACCGCGGCCATCCTCGGGGCCCCGTGGCTTCTTCTCGTTCCAAATACGCATGGCATACGCCCGGCAACAGGCGCAACGCCCGACACCCCCGCGTCGCCTCGCGGCCTGCCGGAACCCGGGCGCGCGGACGCGCGCGATGCCGCTGCCGCCCGCCGCGCCGGGACCTATGCGTCGCGGCGCACCGGCGCCTCCACCGCCGCCGCCGCGCCCTCGGCCAGGTCATGCGCCTGCTTGCCGTAGCTCTTGAACCGTTCGATCACCCCGGCCATTTCGCTGTCGTCCAGCAGCACCGGCTCTCCGGCCTGCGACGCGACGAGGTATTGCCTGGCCAGCGCCTCGACCTCGCCCGCAAGCCACAGCGCCTTGTCCAGGGTCGGGCCGAACGCGATCTGTCCGTGGTTCGCCAGCAGACAGGCCGACCGCCCCTCCAGCGCTGCCAGCATCGCGTCCGACAATGCCTGGGTACCGAAGGTCGCATAATCCGCGCAGCGCAGCGTCGCGCCGCCCGCCACCGCGATCATGTAGTGAAAGGCGGGGATGCCGCGGCGCAAACAGGACAGCGCCGTGGCATAGGTCGAATGCACATGCACCACCGCGCCCGCCCCCGGCCGCGCCCGGTAGATGTCCAGATGCATCCGCCATTCCGACGACGGCAGCCAGTCGCCCACGTAACCGCCGCCGAGGTCCATCCGCACCACCTGCCCGGGCGCCATCGCCTCGTAGGGCACCCCCGATGGCGTGATCAGGAACCCCTCGCCGGCGCGCACCGAGACGTTGCCCGACGTGCCCTGGTTCAGCCCAAGGGCGTTCATCTTCAGGCAGGTGCCGATCACCGCCCGCCGCAGGTCTTCCGATTGCCCGGCCCCGTCCACCATCGTAGCCTTCCCTCCATCGGTCAGCGCAAGGGATGCAGCGATGAGCCTCTTCCGTCAACTCCAGGCCCGTGCCGAGGCGCAGGCGCCGCTCCGCGTCGCGGTGATCGGCGCGGGCAAGTTCGGCACGATGTTCCTCGGCCAGGCATTGCGCCTGCCGGGCGTGCACGTCATCGGCGTGGCCGACCTGAACGTCGCGGCGGCCAAAGCCAACCTCGCGCTGGCACACTGGCCGGAAGACCGGTTTTCGGCCGCCGGTCTCGACGCCGCCGTGCAATCCGGCGCCACCCATGTCACCGACGACGCGATGCGGCTGATCGCCGACCCGCGCGTCGAGATCGTCGTCGAGGCCACCGGCGATCCGGTCACCGCCGTCAGCCACCTGACCGCCGCCTTCGCCGCCGGCAAGCACGCCGTCAGCGCCACGGTCGAGGCCGACGCGGTCTGCGGCGCCGCGCTCAGCCGCCGCGCGGACAAGGCCGGCGTGGTCTATTCCATGGCCTATGGCGACCAGCCCGCGATGACGGTCGAACTGGTGGACTGGGCGCGCACCTGCGGCTTCGAGGTCGTCGCCGCGGGCCGCGGCCACAAGTGGCACCCCGATTACCGCTTCTCGACCCCCGACACGGTCTGGGATCACTGGGGCCTGACGCCGGAACAGGCGGAACGCGGCCGGCTGAACCCCAAGATGTTCAACTCGTTCCTCGACGGCACCAAGCCCGCGATCGAGTCCGCCGCGATCGCCAACGCGGCCGGCCTCGACGCCCCGTCCGGCGGGCTGGCCTATCCCTCCGGCGCGATCGACGATCTGGCGACGCAGATGCGCCCGCGCGAGGAGGGCGGGGTGCTGGAACGCGCAGGCCTCGTCGAGGTGCAGAACTGCCTCGACGCCGCGGGCCGGCAGATCGGCAACGACATCCGCATGGGCGTCTGGGTCGTGGTGCGCGCGGTCACCGAATACCAGCGCCGATGCTTCGAGGAATACAAGGTCGCCACCGACGACAGCGGGCGCTACTTCGCCGCCTTCAAGCGCTGGCACCTGATCGGGCTGGAACTGGGCATGTCGGTCGCCAGCGTCGGACTGCGCGGCGAGGCCACCGGGACCGCGCGTGAGTTCCGCGCCGACGTGGTCGCCGTCGCCAAGCGCAACCTCGCGCCGGGCGAGCTGCTCGACGGCGAAGGCGGCCATACCGTCGCCGGCCAGCTTCGCCCGGCGAAGACGGCGGTGGCGATGCGCGCGCTGCCGCTGGGGCTGACCGGCGGCGCCAGGATGACCCGGCCCGTCGCGGCCGACACGATCCTCACCCTCGACGACGTCGGCCTGCCCGAAAGCCTCGCCCACGATCTGCGCCGCGAAACCGAGGCCATGGCGCGCTGACCGGCGCGCTCCCCGGTGCCGCGAACGCCTCGGCGAGGTCGAGGGGCAGCGCCCCTCGCCCCGCCCGCCCGGAGCCGGAGGCGAGGACGGGAAAATCCGGCGCCGCGCCAGCGGCACATCTGGATGTGAGGTTGCAACAGGTTGTTCATCCGATCCGGAGCGAGGAAGCCGCAGTCGCAACACTTCAGGTTTCCACGGAGGACCGGGTGAACGTTCATACCAATGCACGCCTGACTCCCTTGCGCCGAGGTCGATGGCCAGCCCGCCGAACCCGGCCCCGGCCACCATGGCGCAGACCCGGTCGAGCGGCAGCAACCCGCCCGAGGCATCATCGGCTGCATCGCCCCGAAACCCCCGAACGCCCCGCCACAGCAGGACGCGCGGCGGTTCAGGATATCTTCAGCGAATCGCCGAAAGATCGAGGGCGGTAGGGAGGGGGAATGCACCGGCAGGGAACGTCAGGCGGCCTCCAGCCGCCTCTTGCCACGCGGCGTCGCGACCACCCAGACCTCGTCATAGGGCCACTGCGATTCGTCCTTTTGCGCCAGGGCCCCGATCACTGCCACCTGGAACTCGATCCAGCCCATGGCCTGCGGTTCCGCGCCGCCCGCCCTCAACTCGGCGTCCAGCTCCCGCAGCCGCCAGAACGGCACGCTCGGGAAGGCGTGGTGCGCGGTGTGATAGGGCATCTGCCAGCAAAGCCAGCGCATCAGCGCGTTGGTCCGGGTCGAGCGCGTGTTGCGGAAAATGTCCGCCTCGTGGCTCAGCCCCAGATGCTCGATCGTGTTCTGCAACTGGTGCACCGGCTTCATCGCCAGCATCGGCGCCAGCCACAACAGCACCGCGGCCCAGCTCTGGGCCGCAACGCTCGCCGCCGCCACCGCGGCATAGCCCGCCAGGTGCCAGCGCGCCTCGGCGATCACCAGCGCGTGCTGGTCGGGGCGCACGTATGGCTCCAGCACCTCGCCGCGGGCAAAGCGCAGAATGCGCTGCACGCGCGTGACCCAATAGCTCACGCCGGAAAGCCACACCAGGTAGCTTCCCAGCGTGTAGGGCCGGCGCGCCAGTTCGCCGTCCTTCTCCCAGTCCTGCGTCCACTGGTGATGCGCCGAATGCTGGATCCAGTCGAAATCGCGCGGGAAGATCAGCACGAAGCCGAAAAGCCGCCCGAACACCATGTTCGGCCACTTGCTGCGGAACACCGTCGAGTGGCTCAACTCGTGCTGCGCGGCATAAAGGAAGTTGATCAGCACGCCATGCACCATGAACACCGGCACCGCCCACCACGTGCCCCGAACCAGCCAGAGCGCCGCACCGCTGACCGCGATCGCACCCAGGTGCGAGCCGAGTTGCAGCGCGCCCCGCGCGTCCGAGCGCTGCATCAGCGCGCGCAGCCGTGCCGGCGCAATCAGTTTTCCGCGCGTGAAGGATGCCTGCATCCGCCGACCTCTCCCGTTCCCGACCATGCGAGGCTAGCCCGCGCCCCGCGTCGCGGGCAAGGGCACAGCCGCAATTCTTGACCCCAGGCGCTTCCCACCCCCGATCGGCTGACGTATAAGCGGCCAACTGCGACAATCGGGCACGCCGCGGGCGCGCTTCACAGGCCGGGGACAGCATGAGCAAGGACGACGACCACGACGCCGACAAGCCGGACAACGCCACCGACATCGCGTTCGTCAAGGCGCTGGCCGAGATCCTGACCGAGAACGACCTCGGCGAGATCGAGGTCGAACGCGGACCGAAACAGGGACCGAAGCTGTCGGTGCGCCTCAGCCGCGCGGCGAGCGTATCCGCGCCGCCCGCCGCCGCCTATGCGCCGATGCCGGCCGCCGCGCCGGCGCCTGTGGCTGCCGCAGCCGCCGCACCGGCGCCGGCGGCCGCCGATGCCGGCGGCGCTCCCGCCAGCCAGCCCGGCGCGGTCACCTCGCCGATGGTGGGCACCGTCTATCTCTCGCCCGAGCCCGGCGCCGACCCTTTCGTCAAGGTCGGCGACAGCGTGGCCGAGGGCCAGACGCTGCTGATCGTCGAGGCGATGAAGACGATGAACCACATCCACGCGCCGCGCGCCGGCACCGTCCGGCGCATCCTGGTCGAGGACGGCGCGCCGGTGGAATACGGCGCGCCGCTGATGGTCGTCGAATAGGCGCGGGGCAGCGATGTTCGACAAGATCCTGATCGCCAACCGGGGCGAGATCGCGCTCCGCGTCGTGCGCGCCTGCCGCGAGATGGGCATCCGCAGCGTCGCCGTGCATTCCACCGCCGACAGCGACGCGATGCATGTGCGCATGGCCGACGAGGCGATCTGCATCGGCCCGCCGCCCGCCGCGCAAAGCTATCTCAGCGTGCCGGCGATCATCTCGGCCTGCGAGATCACCGGCGCGCAGGCGATCCATCCGGGCTATGGCTTCCTCTCGGAGAACGCCAATTTCGTGCAGGTGGTCGAAGATCACGGCATCACCTTCATCGGCCCCACCGCCGAACACATCCGGATCATGGGCGACAAGATCACCGCCAAGGAAACCGTCAAGGCGCTGGGCGTGCCGGTGGTCCCGGGCTCGGAGGGCGGCGTGCCCGACGTCGCGGCGGCGAAGGCGCTCGGCGCCGAAATGGGCTATCCGGTGATCGTCAAGGCCACCGCCGGCGGCGGCGGGCGCGGCATGAAGCTCGCGCGGACCGAGGCCGACCTGGAATCCGCCTTCCGCACCGCCCGCGCCGAGGCCAAGGCCGCCTTCGGCAACGACGAGGTCTATATCGAGAAATACCTCGGCAACCCGCGGCATATCGAGGTCCAGGTCTTCGGCGACGGCAAGGGCAACGCGGTCTATCTGGGCGAGCGCGACTGCTCGCTGCAGCGCCGCCACCAGAAGGTCTTCGAAGAGGCGCCCGGCCCGACGATCTCGGCCGTGGAACGCGCCGAGATCGGCCGGATCTGCGCCGACGCGGTGGCCCGGATCAATTATACCGGCGCCGGCACCATCGAGTTCCTCTACGAGGACGGCCAGTTCTACTTCATCGAGATGAACACGCGGCTCCAGGTCGAGCACCCGGTGACCGAGGCGATCTTCGGCGTCGACTTGGTGCGCGAGCAGATCCGCGTGGCCGAGGGCTATCCGATGTCGTTCACCCAGGACGAGCTGGAAATCAACGGCCACGCCATCGAGGTGCGGCTGAACGCCGAGAAGCTGCCGAAATTCTCGCCCTCGCCGGGCCGCATCACCCAGTACCACGCGCCCGGGGGCCTTGGGGTGCGGATGGATTCCGCGCTCTACGACGGCTACCGGATTCCGCCCTATTACGACTCGCTGATCGGCAAGCTGATCGTGCACGGCCGCGACCGGACCGAGGCGCTGGCCCGGCTGTCCCGCGCGCTGGGCGAACTGATCGTCGACGGCATCGACACGACGATCCCGCTGTTCCACGCGCTCTTGGCGGAACCTGCGATCCAGAAAGGCGACTACACGATCCACTGGCTGGAAAAGTGGCTCGAGGAAAACGTCGCGGAAATCTGAGACCCGGCGGGACCCTGACCGCGCGCCCCGCCGGACAGAGGCTCAGCCCGCGGCGTAGGTCGCCGCCGCCCGCGCGTCGAATTCGTACATCTCGCACACCTCGTCGCCCAGCACCGCCCCGTCATGGCCCGGCTCGATCGTGTAGGCGTCGCCGGGCTTGAGCACGACCTCGCTGCCGTCCTCGTGCGTCACCTTCATGCTGCCCGAGATGCAGACGCCGACATGCCTTTGCTGGCAACTCGTGCCGCCGACGACCGGCTTGACGCAACTCGACCAGCTCCACCCCGGCTGGAACCGCAGCCGCGCCGCCTTGACCGTCGGCAGGTCGACGAACTCGACCATGGTCTTGTCGGGCGCCCGCGTCTCGTCGGGTTCCGAGAAATTCTTGTGTTCTATTCCGGCCATGTCTTGATCCCCCACATATCGTTTGACCGCGCGGCCTGCCGGCGCTGCCGGTGCAGGCCAATGGGAATCATAGCACGAAACCGCCGGCAAGGCGCGCGCGGTGCGCGACGACGGGCGGGGCATGGCCCGGTGGCCGGCCGCAACGCCCCAGCCACGGCAGCAACAGGGTCTATTGCCTGTCGATCAGCACGCAGACCGCACGGCGCATCCGCTCTGTGCGGAAATAGTCCTGGATGCCCTTGCGGTCGTCTCCGAACAGCTCGCCCGCCTGCGACCACACGATCTCGAAGTCCAGCGCCTCGGCCATCGCGCGCATCGCGCGGAAGCTCGGGATGCCGATGATCGCGCGCTTCTGGCCGGCGAACTGCGGCGCGGCGTTCAGGTCCTGGCCCGTGTCCTCGAACACCAGCTGGATCATCGGGCTTTTCATCAGCATGAACTCGCTGTCGATGATCGCGATCTTCGCACCGAGATGCCGGATCATCTGCAGCAGCCGGAAATGGTCCATGATGTGGTAATAGATGCCCAGCACCGCGATCACGTCGAATTCCTCGCCCGCCTCGACGAAACCCTCCATCACCTCGAACACGTCACCCTGTTGCAGACTGACCCGCGCCTTGAAATCGGTCTCGGGGAAATGCGCAAAGCGCTCGATCAGCCCGGCGCGCGCCTCGATGCCGATCACCTCGGCCGCACCGGCCTCGGCCAGCGCATAGGACCAGCGCCCGTCATGGGCGCCCAGATCCAGCACGCGCGCGCCGTCCAGTTCGCCGCGATACGGGGCCACGATCATCTCGTGGCGCTTGTTCAGGCGGATTTCGCTGTTCCTGTTTTCGGAATAGGGCGGAATTTTCGCGATGAAATCGAAAAATCCCATATCATGCCGCCCGTCTGCCCGACCTTGCCTTTGGCTTAGCCTTTGGGCAGGCATGTGACAAGCCGATGAAAGACCACGCGCTCACCCCGGAAATCCTGCTGCAGGCCTATGCCTCGGGTGTGTTTCCCATGGCCGAGGGCCGCGACGACCCGACGGTGTTCTGGGTCGACCCGAAACGGCGCGGCATCATTCCGCTCGACGGCTTCCACATCTCGCGCTCGCTGGCGCGCCGGATCAGGCGCGCCGATTTCGAGGTCTCGGTGAACCGGGATTTCGCCGGCGTCGTCGCCGCCTGCGCCGACCGCGCGGAAACCTGGATCAACCGGACGATCTTCGACCTCTATGCCGACCTGCACGCCGCGGGCCTGGCGCATTCGCTCGAGGTCTGGCAGGGCGGGCGCCTGGCCGGCGGCGTCTACGGCGTGACGCTGGGGCGGGCATTTTTCGGCGAAAGCATGTTCTCGCGTACCACCGATGCCTCGAAGATCGCGCTGGCCTACCTGGTCGACCGGCTGCGCGAGACCGGGTTCCAGCTGTTCGACACCCAGTTCATCACCCCGCACCTGGCCTCGCTCGGCGCGATCGAGATTAGCCGGGCCGATTATCACGCCCGGCTCGACGCGGCCCTGCGCGGCCGGGCGAATTTCCTTGCGGACGTGCCGGTGCCCTCGCCTCAGGAGGTCCTGCAGCGCAGCACCCAGACGTCATAGCGCGGGTGGTCGAGTGCGTTCAGCGCCGGGCTGGACGCGATCATCCAGCCCTCGAAGATCGGCCGTTCCTCGCCATCGGCACGGATCACCAGATAGGCATAGGCATCGCCCGACGGGTTGCCCGCCGGAAAACGGCACTCGCCCAGCGTGACGGCAATGCGCTTGAAGCGGCGGGTCTCGCCAGTCGACAGTTCCAGATCGCTCAGATCGCCCGACAGCCGGTCCAGCCCGCGCAGCACCGCGCCCTCGGCGGCGGCAGCCTGCGGCTGTTCGACATCCTGGACGTCGCCCAGTTCGTCCACGCCTTCGAGGTCGAGCTCTGGCGTCAGCGAAAAGCCGCCGTGATCGCCGTCGGAGTTCTCCGGGTCGAGCTGTTGCGCCGCCGCCGGGCCCGCCAGCGCCACGGCCGCGGCCAGCGCCGCCAGCCGAGCCCCGATCGCTCGCATCATTCGCCCGCGTCCTCGTCGCCGGTGACAAAGCGCAGCAGCAGCGTGACCAGGCTGACCGCGCTTTGCGTGTCCTCGATCTCGGCCCCGGGTTCCAGGTTGAACGGCGACCCGCCCGGCACCAGCTCGACGAAGCTGCCGCCCAGCAGCCCCTCGGACGAGATGATCACCGCCGTGTCCTCCGGCAGCCGGATCGTGTCGTCGACGGTGAACCCGGTATCCGCGCGGAAGGTCACCGGGTTCAGCGCAAGCGAAGTGACCGTGCCCACCTTGACCCCGCCCAGGCGCACGTCCGTTCCGACGCCGATCCCCTCGACCGAGGTGAAGGACGCGGTATAGCCGGCCGAGTTCCGCACCGGGCCGGCGCCGGTGATCTGCGCGGCATAGGCGAAAAAGCCCGCCGCCACCGCCAGGACCGCGCCGCCGACCAGGACTTCTGTCGTCTGGTTCGCCATGGCCTATTCCGGCGCCCAGGCCTCGTAGTCGCTGCGCCGCGCCGGCTCGCCCTTGCGGATCGAGCCCGGCGGCGCATAGGCCAGCGCGGTGCCTGTCAGGTTCTCCTGGTGCGGCTTCTCCCAGCTCTTGTGCCCCAGCGGGGCCTTGCTGGGCGGTTCGGCAAACGTGTGGTGCAGCCAGCCGTGCCAGTCGGGGCTCACCCGGCTGGCCTCGGCCTCGCCGTTGTAGATCACCCAGCGCCGCTTGCCGTCCCGGGTCTGGTAAAAGACGTTGCCCGCCTCGTCCTCGCCCACTTTCCGGCCCTTGCGCCAGGTCCAGATCTGGGTGTTCAGCGTCTGGCCGTCCCACCAGGTGACCGCCCTGAGAAGGGTCTTGAGAATGCCCATCGGCGCCTCCAACTCGTCGGCCCCGGTATGGCCCAAGTGGCCCGAGAGGTCCAGTGGCTACCGGGCGCGCCCGGCCAGCGGGCGCGATTTCGCGACGTGGTCCCTGCCGTGCCGATGTTTCGCCAATTGGCGACGCGAACCCTCGGGCGAATTCGCGAATGGGCATCGGAGGCAGGAATGCGTGCAACAAGGTTGATCGGATCGGTTCTCGTCCCCGGCATGGCCGTGCTTGGCATCGACTATGCCGACCCGGCGGCAAAGGACCGGCCGGTCCACGGGATCGCCCATGCCGATGGCCGCCTCATTACCCGGTATCCGGCGCCGGCAGGCGCAGATCGGGCCGGGGCGGCAGCACCGGTGCCGGTCGTGCACCAGTTCGCCGCGCCTTTCGCCGGCGTCGTCACCCAGCGCCACGGCTCGGCTTCGCTGCCGCGGCACAACGACGTGCCCCGGATGGACGGGATGCGGATCGGGTAGCGGCCGCGCGCGCAACGGCAGCGGCGCGAGGCAGGCATCGCGCCTTTCGGAGACCCCGAAATCTACCGACGAACAACAGCCATTTGGCCTGCTTGCCTCGTCGGGTCTTCACTTCGCCTGCAAGCCGATGCGCCCGCCGTGCTGTTCCCGGATGACCGCGGCCAGCGCCCGCGCCCAATGGGCGTAGATCTCCGGCCCCGGATGAAAGCCGTCGCTGGCCACGTGGCGCTCGTCCAGATCGAATTCCAGCGGAACGTGCACCGCGCCCGACC
Source organism: Rhodobacter sp. (assembly GCA_041627895.1). Taxonomy (GTDB): domain Bacteria; phylum Pseudomonadota; class Alphaproteobacteria; order Rhodobacterales; family Rhodobacteraceae; genus JBFKQC01. The sequence goes on along the minus strand of JBFKQC010000048.1, from coordinate 4,967 downwards.
GCGCCGCCAGCTGTTGCAGCAGCAGGTCGAAGTCGCGCGCCCGGGCGCCGAGCACGGCGCGCAGCGGCTCGGGCAGGATCGGCATCCGGTGCATCGGCGGCAGGCCCGACGCGCAGACCAGCGCCGCGCCGTGCCGGGCCTGAAGCCGCTCGATCAGCGCGGCATAGCGCGCGACCCACTGGCGCCGCCGCACCCCGTTCTTGGTGTCGTTGACCCCAAGCGCGATCACCGCGACGTCGAAACGCTGCCCCGCAAGGACCTCGAGACGCGCCAGCGCGTCGCGGACCGTCGCGCCGCTGGCGGCCTCGACCCGCCAGGCGACACGGAAGCGGCCCGAAAGCGCCGCCACCAGCCGCCCGGCCAGCGCCTCGTCCTGGGTCGCGACACCCACCCCCGCCGCCGAACTGTCGCCCAGGATCAGCAGCCGCAACTCGCGCCCCTGCCCGGCAACGCCGCCGCGCGGGCCGTCCGCCTCGGGCAGGCGCTCGGCGCGTGCCACGACCCAGGCGGCCTGAACCGCGAGAACGGGAAAAAGCGGAATGCTGGCGAGGCGGCCGATCATCCGTCGACCTTGGCGAGACCCGACCGCAGGTCAGGCGCCGGCCCGACGCCGGGCATCAGCCGGCGCTGGCGCCTTCCTTCTTGTGCTCGGCGTAGATCATCAGCGGCGCGGCGTCCGAGGTCACGGCCTCTTCGTTCACCACCACCTCGTCGACACCGTCCATGCCCGGCAGATCGAACATCGTGTCCAGCAGGATGTCTTCCATGATCGAGCGCAGCCCGCGCGCGCCGGTCTTGCGCTCGATGGCGCGCTTGGCGATCGCCTTCAGCGCATCGTCGGTAAAGCTCAGCCGGGTGTCTTCCAGCTCGAACAGCCGCTGATACTGCTTGACCAGCGCGTTCTTCGGCTCGGTCAGGATCGTCACCAGCGCCTCTTCGTCCAGGTCCTGCAGCGTCGCGATCACCGGCAGGCGGCCGACGAATTCCGGGATCAGCCCGAATTTCAACAGGTCTTCCGGCTCCAGTTCGGTGAACATCTCGCCCACAGTGCGGCTTTCCTCGTCCTTCACGTCGGCGCCGAAGCCCATGGCAGAGCCGCGCCCGCGCTGGCTGATGATCTTCTCCAGCCCGGCGAAGGCGCCGCCGCAGATGAACAGGATGTTCGTGGTGTCCACCTGCAGGAATTCCTGCTGCGGATGCTTGCGCCCGCCCTGCGGCGGAACGCTCGCCACCGTGCCTTCCATGATCTTCAACAGCGCCTGCTGCACACCCTCGCCGCTGACGTCGCGGGTGATCGAGGGGTTGTCGGACTTCCGCGTGATCTTGTCGACCTCGTCGATATAGACGATACCGCGCTGCGCACGCTCGACGTTGTACTCGCTGGCCTGCAAGAGCTTCAGGATGATGTTCTCGACGTCCTCGCCCACGTACCCGGCCTCGGTCAGCGTGGTGGCATCCGCCATCGTGAAGGGCACGTCGAGAATGCGCGCCAGCGTCTGCGCCAAGAGCGTCTTGCCACAGCCCGTCGGGCCGATCAGCAGGATGTTCGATTTCGCCAGCTCGATGTCGCCGGCCTTGCCGGCGTGATTGAGCCGCTTGTAATGGTTGTGCACCGCGACCGACAGCACCCGCTTGGCGTGGTTCTGCCCGATCACGTAGTCGTCGAGGACCTCGCAGATTTCCTTGGGCGTCGGCACGCCGTCGGCCGATTTCAGCCCCGACGATTTGGTCTCTTCCCGGATGATGTCCATGCACAGCTCGACGCATTCGTCGCAGATGAACACCGTCGGCCCCGCGATCAGTTTGCGCACCTCGTGCTGGCTCTTTCCGCAGAAGGAGCAGTAGAGCGTGTTCTTGCTGTCGCCGCCGGAATTTGTCGCCATCACAGAACCTCTTGGGCCAGCCGCCCGAACGGGAGCCTTGCGCCCTTATTGCCCGATTTCCCTGCCATCGGCTTAAGCCTAGGCCAGAGCCATATCCGGCACAACGCCAAAATGACCGATCGGCGGGCCGGTGCGTCCCGCCTCACTTGGATGTGTCGTCCTTTGCCCGGTTTTCGACAATCTCGTCGATATGGCCCCATTCCAGCGCCTCCTGCGGCGACATGAACTTGTCGCGCTCCAGCGCCTTTTCAACAGCCTTGACGGATTGGCCGGAATGTTTCGCGTAGATCTCGTTCAGCCGCTGCTTCAGCTTCAGCGTCTCCTCGGCGTGAATCGCGATGTCGGTGGCCTGGCCCTGGTAGCCGCCCGAGGGCTGGTGCACCATGATCCGGCTGTTCGGCAGCGCATAACGCATGCCGGTCTCGCCGGCGCAGGCCAGAAGCGAACCCATCGAGGCCGCCTGTCCGACGATCAGGGTCGAGACCTTGGGCCGCACGTACTGCATGGTGTCGTAGATCGACAGCCCCGATGTCACCACGCCGCCGGGGCTGTTGATGTACATCGAGATTTCCTTTTTCGGGTTCTCGGATTCAAGGAACAGAAGCTGCGCCACCACGAGGCTCGCCATGCCGTCGTGGATCGGCCCGTTCACGAAGATGATCCGCTCCTTCAGGAGGCGCGAGAAAATGTCGTAAGCGCGCTCGCCCCGGCTGGTCTGCTCGACCACCATCGGCACGAGGTTCTGCATGTAGTGGCGGTACTGGTCGAACGGGTCTTGCATGCGTCTGCCTCGCTGGATGTCACCGGAATATCCCGGGATGGTTGACAGAGTCTTAGTGTCGCCCCTTCTGACCCGCAAGGGCGGGCGGGCGAATTGCCCGGTTCCGCCTCAGGGCAGGCCGGCGGCGCGCAGCGTCTCGTAGAACGCGGCGCGCGTCGCGGGGTTTTCGTGCGGAAAGATCGCGCCGAAGCGTTCCAGCGTGAAATCCGGCCTGGCCTTCATCACCAGCCCGCAAAGCCGCGCCGCCTCGTCGCCGCGGCCCTGCATCGCATGGCAGGCCGCCATGTAGGCGTCGACCCAGAACCCGCGCGGCTCGACATGCTCGAAGGCGGCGATCGCCTCGTCGTAGCGGCCCAGCACATGCAGGCAGCGGCCGTAGATGTTCCAGTACCAGTTCGGGTGATAGGGGTTCAGCCGCATCGCCTCGCGCACCCGGCGGATGCCCTCCTCGCCGCGGTCGCAATACATCAGGTAGCGTGCATATTCGGTCAGGATCAGGTCGTCGTTGCGATTGAGCCGCACCGCCGTCTCGAACGCATTGCCGGCGCGCGCGTGGCGCCGGCGCAAAAGCTGCACCATGCCCAGCGCGCACTGGCTCTTGGCATCGCCGCCGTCCAGCGCCACCGCGCGCTGCGCCAGGGGCAGGATGTCCTCGACGTCGCTGTCCATCCGGTAATACCAGCGCAGATAGAGCCGCGTCAGCGCCAACAGCCCGTGCGGCCGCCCATAGTCCGGCTCGGCCCTGACCGCCTGCGCGAAACTCTCCTCGGCCTCGGCGAACCCGGCTTCGGTGTAGCTGTGCATCCGGCTGATCCCGCGCAGCACCAGGTCATAGGCCGCCAGGCCGCCCGGCGCCGCGGCGCCGCTGCCCGGCGCGTCGGCGGAATGGATCCGCCCGACCACGGTGCCCGAGACCGTGCGCGCGATATCGGTCTGGATCGCGAAAATGTCGCTCAGGTCCCGGTCGTAGCGCTCGGCCCAAAGCTCGGCCTCGTCCGCGGCGCGGATCAGGTGCGCCGCGACCCGCACCCGGTCGCCCGCCGCGCGCACTGTGCCGGTCAGGCAGAACCGCACGCCCAGGCGGCGGCCGATCTCGGCCAGCGGCACCCCCTCGCCCGCCGCCCGTCTTGCCGAGCGCGGCGCCACCACCATCGTCTCGCCGCCGCGCGACAATTCGATGGTGATGTCCTCGGCCACGCCCTCGCCGAAATACGACGCCTCGCGGTCGTCGCTGAGCACCTCGAAGGGCAGCACCGCCACCGACGGGCGCCGCGGCACGCTGACCGGGCGCGGGGACGGCTCGGGCTCGGCCGCCGGCATCGCCTGCGCCCCGGCCTGGCGCGCACGCCGGATTTCGCGCATCAGGTCGACCGTCACCGGCTCGGGTTCGACGCCCAGGTCGTCGGCAAGCACCTGCCTGAGCAGCTCGAACTGCCTAAGCGCCGCGTCGTGGCGTCCCTGCGCCGCATAGGCCTGCATCAGCCGGCGGTGCACGTTCTCCTGCAGCGGGTCGAGCGCCAGCAGCCGGGTCGCCGTGGCGATCAGCGCCTCCTGCGCGCCGTCGGCCTGTTCCAGCCGCATCCGCCGGGTCAGCGCCGCCGCCAGCAGCGCGCGCAGCGCCGCGCGCTCGGCCTCGAGCCAGCGGTCGAATTCCGGCGCGACCGGCCCCGCACCTTCCCACAGATCGCCGCGGCAAAGCGCCTCCGCCGCATCCAGCCCGGCCCGGTCGCCGGCCCGGCCCGCGGCCTCGAAGGCGGCGCAGTCGACCGACGCGCCCGCCAGCCGCACCGCCCCGGCGCCAGCCTCCAGCGCCGCGCCCGCCGCCGCGCCCAGGCACTTGCGCAGCCCGACCAGCGCCTGGCGCAGGCTGGCACGCGCCTGCGCCTCGTCGCTGTCGCCCCAAAGCAGCCCGCAAAGCGTCTCGCGCGCGACCTCCTCGCCCGGGCGGCGCGCCAGATAGACCAGCACCGCCTGCGCCTTGCGCCCCGGCAGCGGCCGCGCAGCACCGTCCACCGACACCGCGAGCGGCCCCAGAAGGCGCAGCGACACCTGCCGTGAATCCGCTTTTGACATTCCTTTCACACCCCGACGCACGAAGCCTTCGCGCCGCCAGCCTAGCCTGACCCTATCGCGACACGAAACCCGCATCACCACCCAGCCGAGGATATCCCGATGACCCATCCCGACCAGATCGCCCACCGCGCCCGCCTCGACGGCCTCGAACAGGACCTCCGCCGCAGCCGCGAGACCGGCCCGCTCTTCGACGCCGAAGGCTTCGCCGCCGCGCATCCGCTGCTGATGCT
>JBFKQC010000047.1:0-31208 GCA_041627895.1 Rhodobacter sp. | reverse complement strand
GGGCGTGCCCCCGGAGGCGCGGCCCCCCTTGACCTGAAGCGGACTTGAGGAATTAACGTCCCGACTCGATGCCCAGACGAAAGGACACCCGATGGCAGCCCTCGAACATGTCAACCTGACCGTCAGCGACCCCGATGCCACTGCGAAGTGGCTTTGCGAGGTGTTCGGCTGGAAAATCCGCTGGCAGGGTCCGGCGCTCGCCGGCGGCCGCACGATCCATGTCGGCACCGACGACGACTATCTGGCGATCTATGCCCCGGCCAGCCCCGCGGCAGGCGGGCCGTCGAGCTATGACGTGGTCGGCGGGCTGAACCACGTCGGCGTCGTGGTGGACGACCTCGACGCCGCCGAGGCGCGGGTGCGCGCCGCCGGATTTACCCCGCACAACCATGCCGATTACGAGCCCGGCCGGCGGTTCTATTTCGACGACGCGGACGGGATCGAATTCGAGGTTGTCAGCTACGCCGGTTGACCGCAGGAGGCGGCTTTTCACCGGCGCCGACACTGCCCCTTGCAATCCCGGGTTGGAATCGGGCAGGACTCGGGCTGACCGTCCGGCGCGCAAGCGCCGGGCGCTTTTGCTTGGTGAAAGTCGGACAGATGGACAAGATCCCCCTGACCCGCGCGGGCCACACCGCGCTGAGCGAGGAACTGAAGACGCTCAAGTCCGTCGAGCGCCCGGCGGTGATCCGCGCCATCGCCGAAGCGCGCGAGCACGGCGATCTGAGCGAGAACGCCGAATACCACGCCGCGCGTGAAAAGCAGGGCTTCATCGAGGGCCGGGTCAAGGAGCTCGAGGCGATCCTGTCCCGCGCCGAGGTGATCGACCCCGCACGGCTGAACGGACCGATCAAGTTCGGCGCGACCGTGCGTCTGGTCGACGAGGACACCGACGAGGAACGGACCTTCCAGATCGTCGGCGAGCCCGAGGCGGACATCGAGAACGGCAAGCTGAACATCGCCTCGCCGCTGGCCCGGGCGCTGATCGGCAAGGAAGAAGGCGACTCGGTCGAGGTCCGCACGCCGGGCGGCGAAAAGGGCTATGAGGTCCTGAGCATCGACTATATCTAGGGTCGGGCGGCATCCCCGCGCCCCGAGGGCAGCAAGACAGAATGGCAGAGCCAGACAAACAGCCGCCGATCGACCTCGGCATCTACCAGCGTTCCGAAAGCCCGCCGCGAATCACCCCGACCGAGGTGATCGCCGTTGCGCTGTCGATCGTCTGGGTCGCCCTCGTGGGCCTGTTCTTTCTGGTTACGGGCAGGTCCGACACGCCGCTCGACACGATGCGTTTCGTGATGACGCTTCTGGCGATCTTCATGCCCGTGGCGATGATCTGGGTCGCCGCGGCCGCGGCGCGGTCCAGCCGGATCATGCGCGAGGAATCGTCGCGCCTGCAGGCGGCCATCGACGCGATGCGCCAAAGCTACGTGCAGGCCCAGCAGGCCGGCGGCGCGATGAAGCCCTCGGTCGAACGCAAGCTCGACGAGATCGCAGCCGCGCAGCGCAAGACCGAAAACGCGATCGCCACATTCACGTCGATCCGCCCCGAAGCCCGGCCCGCCGTGCCCGGGTCGGACGCGCCGGCAGTGCCCCGCGCCGCGGAACCCGAGGAACAGGGCAGGCTGGCGCTCGGCACGCCTGCCGAGGACCTGGCCGCGCCGGTCAACATTCCCGATTTCATCCGCGCGCTGAACTTTCCCGAAAATGCCAAGGACAAGGAGGGCTTCCGCGCACTCCGCCGCGCATTGCAGGACCGGCGCACCGCGCAGTTGGTGCAGGCCAGCCAGGACGTGCTGACCATGCTCAGCCAGGACGGCATCTACATGGACGACCTGCGCCCCGACCGCGCGCGGCCCGAGATCTGGCGCAAGTTCGCCAAGGGAGAGCGCGGCCGGGCGATTGCCGGTCTCGGCGGAATCCGCGACCGGTCGTGCCTGGCGCTGACCTCGGGGCGGATGCGCCAGGACCCGGTGTTCCGCGACGCGGTGCACCATTTCCTGCGCCGCTTCGACCGTATCTTCGCCGAATTCGAGGCGGCAGCCAGCGACGCCGACATCGTCGCGCTCAGCGACACCCGCACGGCGCGCGCCTTCATGCTGCTCGGGCGGGTGACGGGCACCTTCACCTGATCCGCGCAACTGGTCCGCGTCCGGCATGTCGCAACCGGACGCGCCGGCGCGCATCGCGAAAAACCCCGCACCGGGTGGGTGCCCCGTCAGAGCCTGGGCGCCACGATCTTGCCGTTGTTCGCGGGCGAATCGTCATACACCACGCTGCGCTTTACCCCCGGCAGCGTGTCCACGTATTTCATCAGCTTCACCGGATAGTACGTCCGCGGCACGTCCTCGAACCCCGGAAGTCCGGCCAGGATATCGGTGTTCGCGCGCGTACACTGCGCCTTGGGCACCGCGCCATATTCCTGCGCCCGGCGCAGCGCGGCTTCGGCCACCTCGGCCGAGACCGGGATTTCCTGGCTGACCACGTGGAAGGTCTCGCGCGCGTGGTAGTCGATGTAGAAATCGACCGCGGCATCCTTCATCCCGAAATGCACGTCGTTGCGTTCCGGTATCTGCGGATGGTGCCAGGTGCCGGCCGGATCGAAGATCAGCCGCTGCGAGCCGTTGATCAACAGCGACGAATGCCCGCCGCTGCCGTCACGGTTCGAGACCACCGTGATCACCGTGATCGAGGGCGGCGCGTCGTGGCGGTAGATCGCGCGCTGCACGGCGTCGTCGGGCGCCCAGACCGGCTCGGCCCCGCAGGCTGCCAACGCCAACGGCAACACGAAGGCAAGGATCAGCACCCGCATGCGCACCCCCATCGACCCGCGACCCGGTTCGCTCAGGCGTTGACGAACCCCAGAAAGATCAGCACCAGGAAGATGATCACCACGGCCCAGGTCACGAAGCGGACGAAGCCGGCAAAGGTCTTCTCATGCTCGGTGACGTCCATCTCGCCATGCTTGTACTCGGCCATATCCCAAACCTTCCTTCGTCTTGCGTTGCGCCGCTTCTAGTCGATTCATTCCGGGCTGTCACGCGGTCGATCGGCGCAGGTCAGCCATCTTCCAGATCGGCCGCCAGCCGGAAGCCGATACGCCGCGGCGCGTCGTTCGCCACCTGCTTGGGCAGCGCGCGCAACAGCACGTTCAGTTGGCTCACGTGCTGGATCAACTGGGTCTTCGTGCCCTCAGGGTCCGAGCCGTAGAAGGTCACGATATCGGGGTCGAAATAGCCGATCCCCTCGATCCGGATCACCCCCGCCTGGGCCCCGGTGAAACCCATCGCGATCTCGTGCTCGTTGTCGAGCTGTTCCTCGAAGTTCCGGATGTAGAGGATCAGCCGCTCATAGGCCCATTCCGCCGGGCTTTTCTGCGCCACCGGCTTGCGCGCGATCGCCGGCGGCAGCGGCGCGTGCTCTGGTGTGCAGGGCGCGTCCGGATCGGCGTGCACGACATGGGCGCGCGGCATCGCCTGCGCCTCGTGGGCCTCGGCGGTGGTCTGGATCTCGTCGGACACTTCGTCGGGCATCGGCGGCGCTCCTTGGGTTCAGCCTGGATCGGGCAGCGGCAGCGCCGTCGTCTCCTTGATATCCTCCATAACGAAACTGGCCGAGATATCCAGAACCGGGACCCGGCGGATCAGGTCCTTGTAGAAGGCGTCATAGGCCGCGACGTCGGCCACCCGGACCTTCAGAAGGTAATCCAGCTCGCCGGTCATCCGGTGCGCGCCTACGATTTCGGGCATCAGGCGCACGGCACGGTCGAACCGCGCCATCCAGTCGGGATCGTGCGCGCTGGCGCGGATCAGCACGATCGCGGTCAGTCCGCAGCCAAGCCGCGCGGGATCAAGCAGCACCACCCGGCCGCGGATCACGCCTTCGGCCTCGAGCCGCTTGATCCGCCGCCAGCAGGCATTGCGCGACAGGTGCACCCGCTCGGCGAGGGCGTCCATGGCGAGTGTGGCGTCACGTTGCAGTTCGCCCAGGATACGGATGTCGAATGTATCGAGTTCGTCGGGCATCTTGAGATGATGTCCCAAAATAACTTCGGATTCCAGCCGGAATTGAGACGGCGTATCGGGCCGGCCGGCATATACCTCGCGGAATTCCGAACCCGAAGGAGACGCGCCATGATCCGCACCCTGTTCCTGGACCACCCCGCCGCCGTCGACGAAAGCTATGGCGAGCATTTGCGCTTCGCCGCCGGCTTCTCCTTCTGGCTGATCGTCGCCGGTCTCGCCGCCGCCCTGCACGCGCTGGTTCCGGCGCTTTGCGAACGCACCGCCAGCCGCATCCTGCGGCGCCTCTACCTGCGCATCGAAACGCGGGTCTGACCACTTCGCTTCATCTTGCGGGGATACTCGCGCCTCGGCGTCCCGGCCCGCACGATATTCACAAGAGGCTCGGTTACGCGTCGCCTGGCCACCGGCCCTTTGCGGACATCACCCGGCGCGCCAGAGCCAGGCGCCGTCGTCGCGGCGCTGGCGGGTGATCGCGCCCTGCCGGTAGAGGTGGTTCAGGTGCGCCACCGCCTCGACCAGCGCAAGCCCGTACTCGCCCTCGGCGATCTCGCGCATAAACAGCGTCCCGAAGCACTCGGCCGCCGTCTTCGGCTGTGCCAGCACGCGCCGCAGCCGTTCGAGCGCGCCGTGGTGGTTGTCGATCAGTTGCCGCATCCGCACCGGCAAGCCGGCAAAGGGCAGCTTGTGCCCGGGCAGCACAAGCTGGCCGTCGCGCGCGAATGTGCGCAACCGCTCGCAGGATTCCAGCCATTCGCCCACCGGATCGGCCTCGGGCTCGGTGGCGTAGACGCCGAGATTGGGCGAAATAGAAGCCAACAGTTGGTCGCCCCCGATCACAAGGTCGCCCTCGCGCGACCAGAGCGTCGCGTGTTCCGGCGCGTGGCCGTTGCCGATGCGCACGTCCCAAAGCCGCCCGCCCAGGTGGATCGCGTCGCCTTCGCCGATCCGCCGGAACCCCAGCGGCAGCGGCGCCACCATGTCGGCGAAGTTGAACGGCCGCTCGGCGGCGCGGCGCGCGTATAACGCCGGGTCCATGCCGGCGCTTCGCCAATAGGCCAGCGTCTCGGAGGTGGGCCGCGCCTGTTCGTCCAGCACCAGCATGCGCGCCATCAGCCAGGCGGTGCGCGTGGTGATCAGTTCGGCCCCGTGCTCGGTCTGGAACCAGCCCGCCAGCCCGATATGGTCCGGGTGGTGATGCGTCACCAGCAGGCGGCGCACCGGCTTGCCCCTGAGCGGCCCATCCAAGAGCGAATGCCAGATCGCGCGGCTACGGCGGCTGGCCATGCCGGTGTCGATCAGTGCCCAGCCGTCGCCATCGTCCAGCGCATAGACGTTGACGTGATCCAGCTTCATCGGCAACGGCAGCCGCATCCACAGCACGCCGTCGGCGACCTCGACCGCCTCGCCCTCGCGCGGCGGTTCGGCGAAGGGATAGCTCAGCGGCGCATGGGCGCCGTCCATCACGCCGCGAAATCCTCTGGTGTCAGTTCGTAAAGCCCTGCGGCGCCTTCGCGCACATGGGCGCAATGCGCGGCATGCTCCGGCAGCAGCCGGGCTATGTGGAACCGCGCCAGCGCGGTACGGGCGCCCGCGCCACCCCCGGCCAGCGCCGCCTTCAGCAAGAAATGCGCCCCCAGCACCCGGGCGAAGGCGCGCAGGTACGGCACCGCGCCTGCAAAGCGGTCGTTCAGTTCCTGTGACACCAGCCATTCCGTCGTCTCGCGCAGCGTCTCGGCGGCACCCCATACCGCCTGCGCCAGGTCCGGCAATGCCCCCCGCGCCGCCTCGGCGCCCGCCTCGACCTCGTCCAGCAGCCGATACGCCGCCTCGCCCCCGTCCGTCATCTTGCGGCCCACCAGGTCCATCGCCTGAATGCCGTTGGTACCCTCGTAGATCGCCGTCACCCGGGCATCGCGGAAATACTGCGCCGCGCCGGTCTCTTCGATATAGCCCATGCCGCCATGGATCTGGATGCCCAGTTCGGCCACGGCGATGCCGGTCTCGGTGCCGTAGGCCTTGGTGATCGGCGTCAGCAGCGCGGCACGCGCGGTCCAGTCGGCGTCGCCGGTGGCGTGGCCCAGGTCGATCGCCACGGCGTTTGCCAGCGCGATCGCTCGCGCAGCGGCGGTTTCCGCCTTCATCGTCATCAGCATCCGCCGGACGTCGGCATGGTCCATGATCGTGCCGGTCCCGCCCTCGACCGGCGAGCGGCCCTGCCGGCGTTCCTGCGCGAAGGCCAGCGCGTGCTGCCAGGCGCCCTCGGCGCTGCCGATCCCCTGCACACCGACGCCGAGACGGGCGTTGTTCATCATCGTGAACATCGCCGCCATGCCGCCGTGTTCCCGCCCGATCAGCCAGCCCGTGGCGCCGTCATATTCCATCACCGCGGTCGGCGATCCATGCAGGCCCAGCTTGTGTTCCAGCGACACCACCCTGACGCCATTCGCCACCCCCGGTTCGCCGTCCGCATCCGGTATCCGCTTCGGCACCAGGAACAGCGAGATGCCCTTGGTCCCGGGCACCCCGTCCGGCAGCCGCGCCAGCACCAGGTGGCAGACATTCCCGGCAAAGTCGTTGTCGCCCCACGAGATGAATATCTTCTGCCCGGTGATCGCATAGGACCCGTCGCCGTTCGGCTCTGCCCTGGTCCGCAACGCGCCCACGTCCGAACCCGCCTGCGGCTCGGTCAGGTTCATCGTGCCGCACCACTCGCCGCTGACCAGCTTGGGAAGATACAGCGCCCTGATCTCGTCCGACGCGTGGTGTTCCAGCGCCTCGATCTGGCCCTGGGTCATCAGCGGGTTGAGTTGCAGCGCCAGGCAGGCCGACGACATCATCTCGTTGACCGCCGTCGTGACCGTGATCGGCAACCCCATGCCGCCGTATTCGGGATCGGCCGAGGTCGAGACCCAGCCGCCCTCGGCAATCGCCCTGTATCCCTCGGCGAATCCGGGCGAGGTGCGCACGACCCCGTTTTCCAGCCTTGCGGGATGCAGATCGCCGTTGCGCTGCAACGGGGCCAGCACCTCTTCGCAGAGCCGCCCCGCCTCGGACAGGATCGCGTCCACCGTCGCCGCATCGGCCTCGGCGAAGCGGTCTGTTGCGGTGACGTCGCCCAGCCCCACCACGTGGTCGAACAGGAACCGGAATTCGGCAACCGGGGCGCGATACGGCATCGTGCATCTCCTTGCGGTGGCTTGGCAGGGGGCGTTCCGCGGGATATCACCCGTCCCTCAGTAGCACGCATGCCCCTGACGCCGCAGCAAGGACGCCACGTCAATCCGCCGATGCCCGAGACCGAGACCCTTCCCGCCGACGATGCCGGCGTCGCCCGGGCGGCCGCGATCCTGCGCGCCGGCGGGCTGGTGGCGTTCCCGACCGAAACCGTCTACGGCCTCGGCGCCGACGCCACCGACGATCGTGCCGTCGCGCGCATCTTCGAGGCCAAGGGCCGGCCAGTCTTCAACCCGCTGATCGTGCACCTTCCCGACCCCGGCGCCGCGCGGGACATCGCCACATTCGACCCGGCGGCAGAACGCCTGGCCGGTGCCTTCTGGCCCGGCGCGCTGACGCTGGTGCTGCCGCTGCGGTCCTCGGCCGGCATCGCGCCGCTCGTCACCGCGGGGCTTGACACCGTCGCCGTCCGCGTGCCCGACCACCCGCTGGCGCAGGCGCTCCTGCGGCTGGTCGGACGCCCCGTGGCCGCGCCTTCGGCCAATCCCTCCGGCCGGATCAGCCCGACCGAGCCCGCGCATGTGCTGGCCGGGCTCGGCGGCCGGATCGAGGCGGTGCTCGACGCCGGCCCCTGCCGGGTCGGCGTCGAATCGACCATCGTCGCCACGTCGCCCAGGCCAGTGCTGCTGCGCCCCGGCGGCCTGCCGGCCGAAGCCATCGAGGACTGCCTTTGCCAACCGCTCGCGCGGCCCGAATCCGCGGGCACGATCACCGCGCCGGGCCAGCTTGCCTCGCATTATGCGCCGCGCTCCGGGCTGCGCCTGAACGCCAGCCGCGCCGCGCCGGGCGAGCGCCTTCTGGGCTTCGGCGAAGTCGCCGCCGACCTGAACCTTTCGCGCTCGGGCGACCTGGTCGAGGCGGCGGCCAATCTCTTTCACCACCTCCATGCCCTCGACGCCGCTGGCGACGCGCAGATCGCCGTCTCGCCGATCCCCGACCGCGGGCTCGGCCGCGCGATCAACGACCGCCTGCGCCGGGCCGCGGCACCGCGATCCTGACGCGGGTCCCCGGTCTTCTTCTCGTCCCAAATACGCAAAAGCCGGCTTTCGCAATGGGCGCGCCCGCCCGAATCTCGCGTCGCGTATCCGCAGGCTGAAACAGAGCGCGCGGAAGCGCACATTTCGGCAACAGGCTGCAGATCAGGCGCGTCCGGCCTCGGCGCTCAGCAGCAAGGGGTCGATTCCCAGCGACTTCAGTGCCGCGACCCATTTCGCGTTGTCGTCCTCGGCAAAGACGATTTCGGGCACCGCATCGCAGGTCAGCCAGCCGTTGCGGTTGATCTCGTCCTCCAGTTGCCCCGGCCCCCAGCCGGAATACCCCAGCGCCAGGATGCGCTTGTCCGGCCCGGTGCCCTGCGCCATGTCCTGCAGGATGTCCAGCGTCGCGGTCATGCCGAACCGTTCGTCCACCTTCAGCGTCGAGCTTTCCGTCGCGTAGTCGGCCGAATGCAGCACGAAGCCGCGGCCATGCTCCACGGGTCCGCCGAAATGCACGATCACGCCCTCGCTGCCGCGTCCGCGCGGAATCGAGAGCTGATCCAGCAGGTCGTCCATCCGGATGCCCGGCGCCGGCTTGTTGACGATCAGCCCCATCGCGCCGTCCGACGAATGCGCGCACATGTAGATCACCGCCTTCTCGAAGCGCGGGTCGCCCATGCCCGGCATGGCGATCAGCAATTTGCCGCTAAGATCGGCGGAATCGGAGGCATCGCTCATAACCTGAATATTATCGCACTTTCGCGCTCGTTGCACACGTGGGCCAATTACCACATGCACGCGCGGCTCATCGGATTGTGATTTCCGTGTGCGTCAGGCGCGGGTATGGTGCGGGTCATGCTGAAAACGCTGATATCGGCCGCCCTGACGGCGGGATTGCTCGGCCTTGCCGCGCCGGCGGCGGCCGGCGAATTCTCGCCCGACGATGTCGCGCAATTCGACATCCTCCCCGGCTGGCGCACCGAATCCGGCACCCACATGACGGCGCTGCGCATCCGGCTGGCGCCGGGCTGGAAGACCTACTGGCGCGCACCCGGCGATGCCGGGATTCCGCCGCGATTCGACTGGACCGGCTCGGAAAACCTGTCCGCCGTGGCGTTTCACTGGCCGACGCCCTCGGTGTTCCGTCAGAACGGCATGCGCGCGGTGGGCTACACCGACGAACTGGTGCTGCCGATCGAGCTGACGCCGAAATCGCCCGGCCAGGGCATCGCGCTGCGCGCCGAGGTCGAACTCGGCATCTGCCAGGACATCTGCATGCCGGTCGCGGTCCGCGTCGCGGCGGACCTCGAGATGCCCGGCGGCAACGATCCGAGAATCCGCGCCGCGATGGCCTCGCGCCCGGCGACCGCGCGCGAGGCCGGGCTGCGCAGCGTGTCCTGTTCGGTCGAACCGATTTCGGACGGGCTGCGGGTCACGGCGGATATCGAGATGCCGCGCCTCGGCGGCGACGAAATCGCGGTTTTCGAGTTGCCGGACCAGACGATCTGGGTGGCAGAGGCCGAGGCGAGCCGCCAAGGCGAACGGCTGACCGCCGTGACCGAGATGGTGCCGTCCACCAACGGGCCGTTCCTGCTGAACCGCAGCGAGGTGCGGATCACTGTGCTGGCCGCGGGCCGCGCGGTCGATATCTGGGGCTGCAACGGCTGACGCAACGCGCCGGCGCGTGCAGGCGGGCTCAGGCCCAGTACACGGGCCGTGCCCAGGCGCCCGCCGCCCAGGCCGCCGCGAAGATTAGCGCCATCGGGACCCAGACGCCCCAGACGCTTTCGAACATCGAGAAATCGCCGATGATCACCAGCGACACGAGTGCAACGTCCAGCACCAGCGCCACGGCGACGAAGCCCGCCGCCACCGCCAGCGGCGCGAACGCGCCGTCGTAGCGCTGATAGGCCACCGCCGCCAGCGCCGCGAAAACCGGCGCGCCGATGGCGTGAACCGTCAGCGTAACCGCCTCGGTTGTCACCGCCAGCCCGACCCCCATGATCGCGCCGCAGATCGCCCAGACCATCACGGCGAGTGAAAGCAGCAGGATGTAGCTGCGCATCTGCGTATCCTCCCGTCATTTCGGCAACGTCATAAAATGGCACAAATCCGCCTGAATCGCCTTGATCCAGGCCAAACCCCCGCCAGAGGTCAGGCCGAACGCCTGCGGGACGCGATCAGCGCCAGCCAGAGCGCGCCCAGGACATAGGCCGCGAGGCTGACGGCCGCCGCCCCCGCGACGAACAGCCCGAAGCCCAGAACCGAAGCCGGCAGACCGTCCGTGCCCCCCAAACCGGGCGGCAACAGCCCAAGCACGAATGCCGGAAGCCCGCCCGTGACGATCACCGCCCCGAGCGTTGCGGCGAAGATACCGGCAATGGCAATTGCCGCCGCAAGCGTCGCCGCGGCGACGCCCCCCGCCCGCGGCCGCAACCGCAGGGCGCGGCGCAGCCCCGCGATCTGCCGGCCCAGATCCTGCTGCATCGCCAGCAGCGCCGGCACCACCAGAAGCACCAGCAACATGCCGAAGCCGAGCCCGTAGACCAGCGTGATCACCGTGGGCTTGAGGAACTGCGCCTGTTGCGACTGCTCATAGAGCAGCGGCGCAAGGCCCAGAACCGTGGTCGCCGTGGTCAGGAACACCGCCCGCAGCCGGTCGCAGGCGCCGTCGACGATGGCCGGGAACAGACCCCGGTCTTCGGCATATTCGTCCACCGTCGTCACCAGCACGATGGAATCGTTGATGATGATCCCGGTCATCCCGATCAGCCCGACGACCGAGAACATCGACAGCGGCACGTCCCAGTACATGTGCCCCCAGAACGCACCAACCAGCCCGAACGGGATCACCGACATCACCACGGCTGGGCGCGTCCAGCTCGAGAATATCCAGGCCAGGCACAGGTAGATGCCGAGAAGGCACAAGAGGAACCCGGTGCGCGCATCGTTCAGGAACTCGCTTTCCTGCTCGGTCAGCCCCGACAATGCCGACGCGACGCCAAAGCGTTCCTCGATTCCGGGCAGGATCGACGCCTGCAGCGTGTCCGTGATCGCGGTCGCGCGGGCCGGGTCGTCCTCGGAAATGTCGCCCGAGACCGAGACCAGCCGCAGCCCGTTCTCGCGCCTGACGGTCGAGAACCCGGCGCGGGTCTCGACGCTGACGATATCGGCCAGCGCAACGTATTGCCCCGCCGCCGTCCGCATCCGCGTCCGGTCGAGGAAATCGGCGGTCAACTCGCCCGCCGGCAGTTCGACCCGGATCGCGGCGGACCGCGGCCCGTCCGGGTAGGTCGCCGCCTCGATCCCGTTCAGCCGGTGGCGCAGGACACGCCCCAGCGCGTCGATCGTGAAACCCAGCGCCTGGCCCTGCGGCGTAAGCTCGAGGATAAACTCCTCCTTGTCGTAGGCCAGCGTGTCCTCGAGCGCCGAGACCTCGGGGAATTGCGCAAGTTCGGCCTTCAGCGCCTCGGCCGCCGCCTTCAGCGTATCGCTGTCGGCACCGAAAAGCTGGACGTCCAGCGCGTCGCCGCCCGGTCCCGAGCGCCAGCCGCGAAAGCTGACCGTCTCGACCAGCGGCAGGCGGCGCACCTCGTCCTGCAGGTCGGCGACGAACTGGAAGCTGGAATAGGGGCGCAGGTCGGGGTCGATCAGCTCGATCGCGATCGAGCCCAGCTGGAACGTCTCCTTGGTCTCGACGCCGGACAGTGCGCGGCCGGTGTTGCCGCCGATTTCGGCGATCACGTAGTCCAGCGGATTGCGCCCGTGCTCTTCTTCCAGCCGTTTGGCGACCGCCTCGGCGGCGCGCTGCATCTCGCGCATCATCTCCAGCGTGTCGGCGCGGGTGGCCCCGGGTGCCATCGCGAAATTGCCACTGACCGATCCACGTTCCGGCGCGTTGAAGAACCGCCACTGCAACTCGCCGGTGATGAACGGCGCGACCTGGGTCGCAAGCACCAGTACGGCACCGGCGAAGACCGGATAGCGCGCCCGGACCACCAGCCCGATCATGCGGCGAAACACCACCTCGCGGAACCAGCGGAAGCCCCGGTTCACCATGCGGCTGGGGAAATCGTACCAGTGCGCCCTTGCCGAATGCGCGATCGAATGCGCCATGTGGTTGGGCAGGATCAGGAAGCATTCCATCAGCGAGGCCGCCAGCACCACGATCACGGTAAACGGTATGTCGGCGATCAGGTCGCCGAACCGCCCGCCGATGGCGACGAGTCCGAAGAAGGCGATGATCGTGGTCAATGTGGCCGAAAAGACCGGCGGGAACATCCGCCGCGCCGCATTCTCGGCGGCCTCGACGGGGGACTCGCCCAGCCGCCGGGCGCGGTGATCGGCATGCTCGCCCACGACGATGGCGTCGTCGACAACGATCCCGAGCGTGATGATCAGCGCAAAGAGCGAGATCATGTTCAGCGTGAAACCGAAGGCGTACATCATCGCGATGGTCGCGGTCATCGCCACCGGAATCCCGGCGGCGACCCAGAACGCGGTGCGCGCGTTCAGGAACAGGAACAAGAGCGCCAGCACCAGCCCCAGACCCAGCAACCCGTTGTCCAGAAGGATGTTCAGCCGCCCGGTGATCGCCTCGGCCCGCGTGCGGATCAGGTCGACCGAGACGCCGTCGGGCAGGGTCAGTTCCAGCTCTGCGGCCACGTCCTCGACCTGGCGCTGGATGCGGATCGCGTCGCCCCGGTCGCTGCGGTCGATACGGACCGATATCGCCGGGTTCTCGCCCACGAAATAGGCCCGCTCGCGGTCCACCCCGCCGACGCGGATCGCCGCGACATCACCGATCGTAAGCTTGCTGCCATCGGGGTTCGAGCGCAGCACGATCGCGGCGATCTGGTCGGCGGCGGTCTTGGCGCTGCCGGTGCGCACCCGCGCATTTGCGCCCTCGACGTCGCCCGCCGGGTCGGCCTCGGCCTCGCCGGCAATGGCATCGGCGATCTCGCGCATCGAGATGTCGTGGCGAACCAGCGAGGCCGAGGCGACCTCGACCACCGTCTCGGGCGCGGCCACACCGCGGATCGTGGTGCGGGTCACGCCGGCGGCGAAAAGCCGAGTGACGAACTCGTCGGCGAAGCGGCCAAGCTGGTCGACCCCCACCGGCCCGGTGATCACAACGTCGGTCACCCGGTCGTGCCAGGCGCCACGGCGCACGACGGGGTCTTCGGCCTCTTCGGGCAGGTTGCTGACGGCGTCGACGGCGGCCTCGACATCCGCCGCGGCGCGGGCCATGTCCCAGCCGGGCTCGAAATCCAGCGCGATCTGCGCCGAGCCCTCGCGCGAGACCGCCTCGCTCGATTCGACGCCCTCGACGGCCAGCAGCGCCGGCTCCAGAAGCTGCACGATGGCGCGATCGACGTCCTCGGCCCCGGCGCCGTCCCAGGCGACGCTGACGCGCACGTTGTCGATCACCACGTCGGGGAAGAACTGCGCCCGCATCCGCGGCGCGGCCGCGACGCCGGCGGCGATCAGAAGGACCAGCAGCAGGTTGGCGGCGGTTCGGTGCCGGGTGAAATAGCCAAGTATGCCGCCCACGCGGGGGAAGCGTTCAGCCATCTGCGCGCCCCCTTGACCGACCGGGCGGGATGGAGTCGCGCGCGATCATCCTCAGCCTCCCATCCGCGCTTCGATGCGGGCCACGACCTGCGCCGGCACCTGCGGCTTGGCAAGCTCTGCCAGCACCCGGCGCTTGGCCTCTTCCGGCATCCGGTCGCTGGCCTCGACGAAGGCCACAAGCCGCGCGCGCCGCTCGTCGCTGAGCTCGACCATTGCCGGTTCCTCCGGTGCGGCCGCATCACCCTCGCGCAGCGGGCGCACCTTTATCCCGGCGCCGAGCAGCGGCGAGCGTTCGGCCACAACCTCGCGACCGGCCAGCGCGCGCGCGCGCACCAGCACGTCGTCGCCCTGCCGGCGCAGCACGTTCACCTCGGCCACCTCCAGCCGGTCGTCTTCGGCGAGAACCAGCACCGAGCCCGCCGAATCCACCGCCGACGCAGGCAGCCGCGCGACGAATTGCAGCTCGGGTTCGGCCACCTCGACCGTCACGAAGTCGCCTGGACGAAACCCTTTCGCCTGGTCGATCCGCGCGAAAAGCTGCCGTCCGGTCTGGCCGACGCCGACGGCCGCGCTTTCGCGCGTGATCACGCCCCTCGTCGTCAGGTCCAGACCAAGGACATCCAGCGTCACGGTGACCTCTGCCGGCACCAGCGCGCCCGCGTCGTCCAGAAGCCGGGCATATTCGGTGTTCGACACCCGGAACGCCACCTCCAGCGCGTCGGGATCGACCAGTTCCGCCAGGCGTTCGTTGTTCTGGACCAGACCGCCCTCGACCACGGTGACATTGCCGAGCGTGCCGCCGAAGCGGGCGTGAAGCTCGGTCTCGGCGCGCGTCCGCTCCGCCTCGGCCAGCGCGATGCGGCGCCGGGCCAGCGCGGTCTGGGCCTGGTCGACCCGCGCCGCGGCCTGCGCCAGCGCCTGGCGGCGCGACAGCACCGCCTGCTTGGCGGCAGCCTCGGCCAGCGCCGCGGTCTCGACCGCCGCCTCGGTGCCCAGCCCGCGCTCCCACAGGTTCTGCTGGCGTTCAAGCGCCTGCCTGCGCAGCGCAAGCTGCTCGCGGGCCGAGGCCACGTCGTCCTCTGCCAGTTCCAGCGCGGCGGCGGCCTCGCGCAGTTCGGCCTCGGCCTCGGCCAGGTCGGTCCCGGCGACATCCAGCGCCGCCTGCGCGTCCGACGGATCGACGCGCAGCAGCAATTCCCCCGCGGCGACGCGCCCGCCTTCCTCGAAATTCTCCGACAGCTCGACGACCGTGCCGCTTGCCGTGGCGCGCACCTCCAGCGTGCGGCGGCTGCGGACCTCGCCGAAGCCGGTCATCACCGGCGTCACCGTGGCGGGCTCGAAGGTCACGACATTGACGGCGAAGACCCGCTCGCGCGCCTCGCGCGGGCGTTCTTCCTGGGCCTGGCGCTCTTCAATCGCGGCGCGGATCGTCTGACCGGCATAGGCCAGAATGCCCACCGTCAGCGACAGCAGGAACAATCCGACGAGGCTGCGGCGCAGAAATCGCATGCTGGCTGAGCCTTTTCCTGATGGCTTCGCAATGGCTTAAGATAGCGCCTGGCGCCTGCGCGTCCAAGCGGCAAGGATTCACGTAACGGTTATGCGCGGCCCCTACCTATTTCCGTCGCCGATGCTCGTCCAATCGCGGAAAAATCTCGACAAAGTTGCAAGGCCGGTGACGATAGTCGAGCTGCGGCGCCAGGATCTCGTCCCAGGCATCCCGGCAGGCGCCGGGCGAGCCCGGCAGCGCGAAAAGGTAAGTGCCCATCGCGACGCCACCGGTGGCGCGGCTTTGCACGGCGCTGGTGCCGATCTTCTGCATGCTGACGATGGTGAAGACGGTGCCGAAAGCCTCGATTTCCTTTTCGTAGACGTCGCGGTGCGCCTCGACGGTCACGTCGCGCCCGGTCAGCCCGGTCCCGCCGGTCGAGATCACCACGTCGATCCCGGGATCGGCGCACCAGGCGCGCAAGCGCCCGGCGATCTGGTCGCGTTCGTCGGGCAGGATGGCGCGGTCGGCGACCGCGTGCCCCGCCGCCTCGATCCGGTCGACCAGCGTCTGGCCGGACCGGTCCTCTGCCAGCGAGCGGGTGTCCGACACCGTCAGAACCGCGATGCGGACGGGGATGAACTCTTTGGTGTCGTCGATCCGGCTCATGTTCTCTCCAGCACGGCAAGGCGCAGGGCAAGCGCCGCGAATATCCCCGCGCTGACATAGGCAAGCGCGCGCGCCGCGCGCGGCGACCCCGCGGCCCGGCGGCCCGCGCCCCCGGCGAAGACGCCGACGGCGGCGTTGATCGCGAAGCCGCCGAGCGACAGCGCCGCGCCGAAGATCAGGAACTGCGCCAGGACCGCGCCGCGGTCGGGGTCGACGAATTGCGGGATGAAGGCCAGGACGAACAGGATCACCTTGGGATTGGTCAGGTTCACCGCCATCGCGTCCAGAAAGGCGCGGCGCGCGGCGAAAGACGCGACATTCACGCCCGGCTTGGCACGGATCATCTGCACGGCGAGCCACAACAGATAGGCGACGCCGGCCCATCGGATCGCGTCGAACATCCAGGGCACCGCGACGACCAGCGCCCCCAGCCCGAGCCCGGCCACGAGAACGTGGATCATCGCGCCGGCCGAAATCCCGGCGCTCGCCGCCATCGCGGCGCGCGGGCCGTGGCGCAGGCCCTGGCCGAGACAGAACATCATGTCGGCCCCCGGCGTCAGGTTCAGCGCCACCGAGGCCGGAACGAAGGCGAGCAGAACCAGCGGATCGACCGGGCTCATGGCCCGACCTCGAACCAGCGGCCGGTGGGGCCGAGGTTGACCACCCGCGTCGCGCCGATCCGCCCCTCGGCGCCCCAGCTGTCGTGGATATGCCCGCAAAGCGCCAGCTGCGGCTGGACCCGCTCGATCGCGTCCCGCACCGCGGTCGAGCCCACCGACATGCCGCCCGAGGTCACGTCGGCCACGCCCTTGGGCGGGGAATGCGTGATCAGCACGTCAGCCGCGGCGCATTGCGACAAGAGCGCGGCTGCCTCGAGCTCGGTCAGATCGCAGGACCAGGCGCCGAACGGCGTCACCGGCACGCCGTAACCCAGCCCGAAAAGGCGCAAGCCGTCGACCTCGACACCCGCGCCATGCAGGACATGCGTGCCCGCATGCGCCGCATCCCGCAGCTCGGCGATGCTCTCGGCATTGCCCGGCACCACGACGAAGGGCGCGGCGATCCCGCCGAGAAGGTTCATTGCGTCCGGCAGGTCGCGCCGCATGTTGCAGAAATCGCCCGCGCCGATCACCAGATCGGCCCCCTTGCTCGCCTGAACCAGCGCGGCGGCACGGGCGCTTGAATGATGCAGATCGGAGAAGGCGAGAATTCTCATGTCCCTGCCCCGAGCCGCGCCTGCAGCATCAACAGGTCCGCCCAGGCCTCGCGCTTGGCTTGCGGCGTGCGCAGCAGATAGGCCGGGTGGAACATCGGCAGCGCCGGACGGCCCAGCACCTCGGTCCAGGTCCCCCTCAGCCGGGTGATTCCCTTGCGCCCCAGCAGCGCGAGGCACGAGATATTGCCCATCAGCACCAGCACATCCGGGCCGGCAAGCTCGACATGCCGCGCAACGAAGGGCAGCATCATCGCGATTTCGTTGGGCCTTGGGTCGCGGTTCTGCGGCGGGCGCCAGGGCAGGATATTGGTGATGTAGAGCGCGCGGTCGGCCTCGGTCGCCGAGCGTTCCAGCCCGATGGCCGCGAACATCCGGTCAAGCAGCTGCCCGGCCCGGCCGACGAACGGCTTGCCCTGCAGGTCCTCGTCGCGGCCCGGCGCTTCGCCGATCACCATCACCCGCGCCGCCGGGTTGCCGTCGGCGAAGACCAGGTTGCGCGCGCCCTGTTTCAGTTCGCAATGCTCGAAGGCGCCCAGAACGGCGCGCAGGTCGTCGAGGCTGGCCGCCCCCGCCGCCGCTGCGCGCGCCACCTCGACCGGGTCCAGCGCACCCGAGGTCGCAGGTGCCGCGGGCCGCACCGGCGCGGGCGCGGGCCGTGCCACCGGCTTCGGCGCTTCGGCGGGCGTGTCGTAGCGGTTCACCGGCGCCTCGCCGATCGCCTCGTCGGCGCCCAGCTCGACCTGCCAGTCCAGCGCTGCTAGCGCGGCATGATATGAAAGCTCCTGCGCCATCCCCGCCAAGCTAGGCCCGGCACGCGCCGAGGTAAATGGCCGCCTTGCCGCGCGCGCCGGGCCTTCCTATAACCGCCGCGACCGGACCCGAGGCGCCATGACATTCCGCCACCGCCACCTGCTGGGCATCGAACCCCTCGCGCCTGAAGACATCACCGCGATTCTCGACCTCGCCGACGACTATGTCGCGCTGAACCGCGGCGCGTCGAAACACGCCGACACGCTGGCCGGGCTGACCCAGATCAACATGTTCTTCGAGGCCTCGACCCGCACCCAGGCGAGTTTCGAGATCGCGGGCAAGCGGCTTGGCGCCGACGTGATGAACATGTCGATGCAGACCTCTTCGGTGAAGAAGGGCGAGACGCTGATCGACACAGCGCTGACGTTGAACGCGATGCACCCCGACCTGCTGGTCGTGCGGCACCCGCATTCCGGCGCGGTGAACCTTCTGGCCGAAAAGGTGCAATGCGCCGTTCTGAACGCCGGCGACGGGCGGCACGAGCATCCGACGCAGGCGCTGCTGGACGCGCTGACGATCCGCCGCGCCAAGGGCCGGCTGCACCGCCTGATCATCGCGATTTGCGGCGATATCGCCCACTCCCGCGTGGCGCGGTCGAATATCCTGCTCTTGGGCAAGATGGAAAGCCGCATCCGCCTGATCGGCCCGCCGACGCTGATCCCTGCGGGTGCCGCCGACTGGGGCGTCGAAGTCTACGACGACATGCGCCGCGGGCTCGCGGATGTCGACGTGGTGATGATGCTGCGGCTGCAGAAGGAGCGGATGGACGGCGGCTTCATCCCGTCCGAGCGCGAGTATTTCCACCGCTTCGGGCTGGACGCCGAAAAGCTGGGCTTCGCCAGGGACGACGCCATCGTGATGCATCCCGGCCCGATGAACCGGGGCGTCGAGATCGACGGCACCATCGCCGACGACATCAACCGCTCGGTGATCCAGGACCAGGTGGAAATGGGCGTGGCGGTGCGCATGGCGGCGATGGACCTACTGGCGCGGAACCTGCCCGCACGCGCCCGGCCGGCCGATGCCTGAGCCGGTCGACCCGCTGAACGTCGCCGCGCACGAGCGCGAGACGGTGCGGGTCTTCGCGCTTGACCTCGCCCCGCAGCAGATCGACGCGTTCGTGACCGAAACCCCCGGCAACGGCGGCGATCCGTGGCCGATGAAGACGGCGCTCGGCGCGACCGAACTGGATTCCGGGCATATCGAGGTCTTTGCGGCCTCCGATCTCAGGGGGATCGGGCTTTCGGTCTATCTGACCGAGGGCCAGGGCATCTCCGAGGGCGACATCGCGGCTGACCGCGAGGCCCTCGACGCGGCGGAAGGTCATGTCGTCCTTTTGCGTGCCCGCGCATTCGGCGGGATCGCCCAGTCGATCTCGCCGCGCCCGCCGCTGCGCCTGCTTGGCGCCTACCGGCAGGCGCAGGCCGAACCGGCGCACCGGCCGTCCCCGGCGCGACCCGACCAGGTTGCCGGGGCGCACGCCGCGCCGGAACCGGCGCGCCCGCGGCGTGACATCGGGGCGGCGATCATGGTCCTCGGCGTGCTGGTCCTGATCGCGCTGGTCCTGCTCTTCGGCATCCGTGGTCCGTTCTGATGCCGGGCGGGCAGCCACCAAAGGACCCCCGCGCCTCGGGCATGGTCGCACTCGTGGCGCTGCTGGTGCTGTTCGCGGTGACGGCGGCCATGGTATGGGTCGGGGGCTGACGACGGAGGCAAGGATGGCGACAGCGCCAGGATGGGAGGGCATCCTCGACCCGGGCGAGGATATCCTGTGGCAGGGCCGGCCCGACGCCCGCGTGGTCTGGAAGGTCGGGCACATCTTCAGCTTTCTCTTCGGCCTCGTCTTCGCGGGCTTCGCGGTGTTCTGGATGGTGATGGCCAGCCAGGCGCCGGGCGGGTTCTGGATGTTCGGCCTGATCCACTTCTCGGTCGGCCTCGGCATCGCGATCGGCCCGCCGTTCTGGGGCGCCTGGCGGCGCCGGCACACCTGGTACACCCTGACCGACCACCGCGCCTTCATCGCCACCGACGTGCCGTTTGTCGGCAGGCGGCTGAAAAGCTACCCGATCGACGGCGACACCGTATTAGGCTTCGATTCCGGCGCCCCGGGCTCGGTCTGGTTCGCGCATGAGTACCGGCGCACCAAGAACGGCTCGCGCAGGGTCGGGATCGGGTTCGAGCGGGTGCCGGACGCCCAGGCGGTCTATGCGAAAATCCGCGAAGCGCAGAGAAAACGTGCGTGAGGCGCGGCACGGGCCGGGCGCGGGCCGCCGGTGTTTCGGATTGATCCCGGGGCGGTCGAGGGTCTATGGCCTGCCGCGCGGCCAACTGATGGGTAACCGATGACGCTTCTGATCGCAGATGTCCGGCTGATCGACCCCGAGGCCGGCACCGAAACCGCGGGCGCCGTCGAGATTTCGGACGGCAAGATCGCGCGACTTTTGACGCAGCCCGACGTGATCGAGGCAGAATTGGCGCGGGCCGGGATCGTGCTGCGCGGCGGCGGCAAGGTGCTGGCACCGGGCATCGTCGACCTCGGCGTGAAGATTTCCGAGCCCGGCGAGCGGCACAAGGAAAGCTTTCGCTCGGCCGGCCGCGCCGCTGCGGCGGGCGGCGTCACGACGATGATCACGCGGCCCGACACCACGCCGGCCATCGACAGCCCGGAACAGCTGGAATTCGTCGCGCGCCGGGCGGCGGCGGACGCGCCGGTGAACATCCGCCCGATGGCGGCGCTGACCAAGGGGCGGCAGGGCCGCGAGATGGTCGAGATCGGGTTCCTGCAGGATGCCGGTGCCGTCGCGTTCACCGACTGCGACGCGGTCGTCACCGACAACAAGGTCTTCTCGCGCTGCCTGACCTATGCCCGGGCGCTCGGCGCGCTGGTGGTGGCGCACCCGCAGGACCCGGGGCTTTCGGACGGCGCCGCGGCGACCTCGGGGAAGTTCGCCTCGCTCCGCGGTCTGCCGGCGGTCTCGCCGGTCGCCGAGCGGCTGGGGCTGGAACGCGACCTGGCGCTGGTCGAGATGACGCAGGCGCGCTATCACGCCGACAATCTTTCGACCGCGGCCTCCCTGCCGGCGCTGGAACGCGCCAGGGCGGCGGGGCTGGATGTCACCGCCGGGGTGAACATCCATCACCTGACGCTGAACGAGCTGGATGTCGGCGATTACCGCACTTTCTTCAAGATCAAGCCGCCCCTGCGCGGCGAAACCGACCGGCTGGCGATGGTCGAGGCGGTGGCCGCGGGGCTGATCGACGTGATCTCGTCGATGCACACGCCGCAAGACGAGGAATCCAAGCGCCGCCCCTTCGAAGAGGCCGCAAGCGGCGCGGTGGCGTTGGAGACGTTGTTGCCCGCCGCGCTGCGTCTCCACCATGCAGGCCAGTTGACCCTGCCGCAGCTGTTCCGCGCCATGGCGCTGAACCCGGCGCGGCGGCTTGGGCTGCCCTCGGGCCGGCTGGCCGAGGGCGCCCCGGCCGACCTGGTGCTGTTCGACCCCGATGCGCCCTTCGTGCTCGACCGCTTCACGCTGCGCTCGAAATCCAAGAACACGCCGTTCGACGGTGCCCGGATGCAGGGCCGGGTGCTGAAGACCTGGGTCGCGGGCGAGGAAGTCTATTCGCGCGACCGGAACAACGCGACCGGAACAAGGTGAAGGAGCAGACATGGAGCCCGTCGCAACCCTGATCGTCGCGGTCCTGGCCTATCTCCTGGGCTCGGTGCCGTTCGGCATCGTGATGGCCCGGGTCTTCGGGCTGGGCGACCTGCGCCAGATCGGATCGGGCAATATCGGTGCCACCAACGTGCTGCGCACCGGAAACAGGCCCGCCGCGCTGCTAACGCTGATCGGCGACGCCGGCAAGGGTGCGGCGGCCGTGGTGCTGGCACGGCTCTGGAACGGCGAGGGCGCGGCCGGGGTGGCGGCGCTCTTCGCGATGCTCGGGCACCTTTACCCGGTTTTCCTGGGCTTCAGGGGCGGCAAGGGCGTGGCGACCTTCCTGGGCACGCTGCTGGCGCTGAGCTTTCCCGCCGGGATTGCCGCCTGCGCCACCTGGCTTGCCACGGCGGCGATCACCCGGATCAGTTCGCTTTCCGCGCTGGTCGCCGCGGGTCTGGCGCCGGTCTATGTCGTGGTATTCTACCATTGGCACGGGGCGGTGGTGGCGGGCCTGATGTCGGTGCTGGTCTACCTCAAGCACGCCGACAACATCCGCCGCCTGCGCGCCGGAGCCGAGCCGCGGATCGGGCGCAAGTCCTGACGCCCGGCGCCTTTCTCGATGGCTTCGACGCCTTGCCCGAGGGCACGTTTCGCGGCACCGCGGCCGGCCGGCGCTATGTCGTCAGCAAGACCCGCCATGCCGGCGGCCGGGGCTGGAAGCTGGTGGCCGAGGAACTGGGCGGCGGCGATTACATCAGCCTGAACCTCTATCGCACCGCACGAGGCGCCCTGCTGCGGCCCTGCGAGATGCCCACGGACAAGGTGATCGGCTTCGTGCTGGGGGTTTCGCCCGATCAGTAGGAATACTCGGCGTAGACCCGGCCCAGATCGCGCTGCCACTCGCCTTCGTACCGCTCCAGCAACTCGTCGGCCGGGGCCTTGCCGCTCTCGACGCTTTCCTCGAGCGCGTGCAGGAAATGGCGTTCGTCTGGCACCATGCCGCCCAGGCCGGGGCGGGCGCGGCGGCGAAGGCCCTCCTTGGCGATCGCCACGACCTCGCGAGCGAGATCGATCATGCGGATCCCGCCCGCCTCGGCCTGCAACCCGTCGACCGAGGCGGCGACGCGCAGGCGCTCGCGGGTCTCGGCGTCCCAGTGCTTGGCGAGATCCCAGGCAGCGTCCAGCGACGTCTGGTCATAGCAAAGCCCGACCCAGAGCGCCGGCAGCGCGCAAAGCCGCCGCCAGGGTCCGCCATCGGCGCCGCGCATCTCGATGAAGCGCTTCAGCCGCGCCTCGGGGAAGATCGTCGTCAGATGGTCCGCCCAGTCCGAAAGCGTCGGCGTCTCGCCGGGCAGCGCGGGCAGTTCGCCCTTCAGGAAGTCGCGGAACGACTGGCCCAGCGCGTCGACATAGCGCCCGTCGCGGTAGACGAAGTACATCGGCACGTCCAGCGCGTATTCGGCATAGCGCTCGAAGCCGAAACCGTCCTCGAAGACGAAGGGCAGCATCCCCGTCCGGTCGTCGTCGAGCGAGCGCCAGATGCGCGACCGCCAGGACTTGTGGCCGTTCGGCTTGCCCTCGAAGAACGGCGAATTGGCAAAGAGCGCGGTCGCCACGGGTTGCAGCGAGAGCGCCACGCGCATCTTCTGCACCATGTCGGCCTCTGACCCGAAGTCGAGGTTCACCTGCACGGTGCAGGTGCGGTACATCATCTGCGTCCCGTGGGTCCCGACCCGGCCCATGTAGTCGGTCATCAGCTTGTAGCGGCCCTTGGGCATGCGCGGCATGTCCTCGTGGCGCCATTCCGGCGCCGCGCCGAGCCCGATGAAGCCCGCGCCGATCCCGTCGGCGATCTCCTTCACCTCGCGCAAATGCGCGTTCACTTCGTCGCAGGTCTGGTGGATCGTCTCCAGCGGAGCGCCGGAAAGCTCCAGCTGTCCGCCCGGTTCCAGCGAAATGTTCGCGCCGTCCTTTTCCAGCCCGATGATGTTGTCACCCTCGTAGAGCGGCGCCCAGCCGAAACGGTGGCGCAACCCTTCGAGCATGGCGCGGATCGACCGGGGGCCGTCATATGGCAACGGGCGCAACGTGTCACGGCAATAGCCGAATTTCTCGTGCTCGGTGCCGATCCGCCAGGCGTCGCGGGGCTTGCAGCCGGCTTCGAGATACTCGGCCAGTTGACCGTGGCGTTCGATCGGCCCGCCGCCGGATTGTGGAATGGACATGGGGCCGCGCTCCGGTCTGTTGTCGCGTAACAGGCGGCAGGAGTGTTCGGATTTGCCCGCGATGTCAATGCACGTGGGGCGGCGGCGCCGCTGCGGGGCGAAGGCTAGTGGATGCGGCGCTGGCTTTCGTGCCAGATCGTCACCTGCTGGCCCGGCTCGGCGCGCAGCTTGGCCAGCATGTTCTCGGTCCTGATCCCGTCCAGCGCGGCGAAGACGTCGAACAGCGCCTCGGCATTCTCGGCGTTGGTGGGAATGCGCAGCGGCTGAACGCTGCCGACCTCGGTCAGCACCCACTCGGCCACGGGCTTGCCGGCCGGGTCGAGTTCGACCTTCTCCAGCGCGTCGATCGAAACCGAACCGCCCTCGACCGGGCCGTAATAGGTGACCATCCGCTCGACCACCTGCACAACCCCCGGACCGCCCGCGCCGATGCGGAAACGGGTGCGCTGGATGCCGGCGAAGATGATCAGCGCGCCGACGATGGCGAGAGAGGTGCCGACGGCGGCAAGGATGCCGTGCATCGTCACCGCCCAGATCATGCCGCAGGCGGCCAGGAAACCGCCGAGCAGCGCCTCGCGCCAGCGCCAGATGTACTTTGCGACTTCGGGTCGGATAAAGGACATGCCTCTCACCTATGTCTTGCTGCCCCGTGCGCAAGGCGTAACGTTGCGGTTGCAATTGATGCGGAGCGATCTCGGCCACTTTATGACCGAAACGGATCGGTTTCGGGCCGGCGCCCCGGAATTGCCTGACTTCCGGGCACTTGCGGCCGGCGCCCGGCGCGCTATCCGCCAGCGCCGGTCCAGTCGCCGCGCACCGACTGCCACAGCGTCATCGCCGCCACCGCGGCGGTATCGGCACGCAGGATTCGCGGACCCAGGCTGATCCGGGTGGCAAAGGGCAGACCGGCGAGCCGCGCGCGCTCTGCCGCGCTGAAACCGCCCTCGGGACCGATCAGGATCGCCCATTTCCGCGCGGGCGGGGCCGCTGCAAGCCCCAGACCGGCGCCCGCCGCGGCCTCGTCGCAGAACACCAGCCGGCGGTCGGCGGGCCAGTCGGCCAGCAGACGGTCGAGGCGCTGCAACTCGTCGACCGGGGGAACATAGGTGCCGCCGCATTGCTCGGCCGCCTCGACGGCATGGGCCTGCAATCTTTCGCGTCGGATGCGTTCGGAATTGGTGAAATCGGTCTGCACCGGCAGGATGCGCGCCGCGCCCAACTCGGCGGCCTTCTCGACGATGAAGTCGGTGCGCGCCTTCTTGATCGGCGCGAACAGCAGCCACAGGTCGGGCGGGTCCCGTTGCGGGCGGGTCCGTTCCATTGCGCGCAGCAGCCCGCCGCGCTTGCCCGCCTCGGCAATCGTCGTGCGCCATTCGCCGTCGCGGCCGTTGAACAGCGCCACATCGTCGCCCGGCCCCAGCCGCATCACGCCGAACAGGTAATGCGCCTGCTCGCGCGACAGCACGACGGATTGCCCCGCGGCGAGAGGATGATCTACATAAAGGCGGATGTTCGACGACGCCATGGGCGGGGAAGATAGGCAAGCGATGGGCGAAGCGCCAGAGACCGCCGGACAGGTCGCGGACGCGGTCCGGGGCAACTGGGTCGACCGGCTGGCGCCGGAATCGACGCGGCCCTACCTGCGGCTCAGCCGCGCCGACAGGCCGATCGGCACCTGGTTGCTGCTGTTGCCCTGCTGGTGGGGCGCGCTTCTGGCCGCCGCGTCGCAGGGCCGGTTCGGATGGGCCGAAGCCTGGGTGATGGCAGGCTGCGGCGCGGGGGCCTGGCTGATGCGCGGCGCGGGCTGCACCTGGAACGACATCACCGACCGCGACTTCGACGGGCGCGTGGCGCGAACCGCCTCGCGGCCGATTCCCTCAGGCCAGGTCACGGTGCGGGGCGCGGCGATCTGGATGTGCCTGCAGGCGCTGGCGGCCTTCGCGATCCTCCTGACCTTCACGCCGCTCGCCGTCGCGCTGGGCATCGGCTCGCTGGCGGTGGTTTGCGTCTATCCCTTCGCCAAGCGCTTCACCTGGTGGCCGCAGGTCTTTCTCGGGCTCGCGTTCAACTGGGGCGCGCTCCTGGCCTGGGCCGCGGTCACCGGATCGCTCGGCTGGCCGGCGGTTCTGCTCTACCTCTCCGGCATCGCCTGGACGCTGTTCTACGACACGATCTATGCCCATCAGGACAAGGAGGACGACGCGCTGATCGGCGTGAAGTCCACCGCCAGGCTGTTCGGCGAGGAAACTGCGCGGTTCCTGCTGATCTTTCTGGTGCTTTCCGTCCTGCTGATGGCCGCGGCGATCATCGCGGCACTGGTCAGCGCCGTGAACGTGCTGGCGCTGGTGATCGCGCTCGGCGGGCCCTGGGCCTTCGGCTGGCATCTCAGCTGGCAGTTGCGGCGTCTCGACATCGACGATCCGGGCGTCTGCCTGGCGCTGTTTCGCGCCAACCGAGACGCCGGGCTGATCCCCGTGCTGTTTCTTGCCGTCGCCCTTCTCGCGTGATTGCAGCGCCCGCCGCATGCCCCTAAGAAGGCGCGCAGATCAGACGATCCGGGACATGCCCTGACAGGATGCGGATATCCTCCTACCTCCCAGCGGCCGCCGCGCTGACCATGGCCGCGCTGCTTGCGATCACGGTGGCCGCCTTTGCGGCCGGCCAGATCGAACGCAATGCCTACCGGCAGGTCAGCCGCGTGCTCCTGGCGGACGGGCAGGAATGGGCCGAAGTCCGCGTCGACGGGCTGCAGGTGACGCTAAGCGGCACCGCGCCGGACGAGGCCACCCGGTTCCGGGCACTGAAGCTGGCCGGAACCATCGTCGACGGCACGCGGGTGATCGACCTGATGGAGGTCGATCCCGGCGAAGCGGTGGCGCCGCCGCGGTTCTCGATCGAGATTCTGCGCAACGATGCCGGCATCTCGCTGATCGGGCTGGTCCCCGGCGCGATGGACCGCGAGGCGGTGGCAAGCTCGATCGCCGAGATGGCCGGCGGGGCCGGGGTGACCGACCTGCTCGAGGCCGCCGACTATCCGGTGCCGAAGGGCTGGGCCGACGCGCTCGGCTATGGTCTTTACGCTCTGGCCGAACTGCCGCGGTCGAAGATTTCGGTGGCGGCCGATCGGGTGGAGATCACCGCGATTTCGGGCAGCGTCGCGGAAAAGCGCCGGCTCGAGGCGGAACTGGCGCGGCGCGCGCCCGACACGCTGTCGCTGGTGCTGGACATCTCGGCGCCGCGGCCGGTGATCACGCCGTTCACGCTGCGTTTCCTGATCGACGAGCGCGGCGGTCGGTTCGACGCCTGCTCGGCCCATACCGAGGACGGGCGGGCGAAAATCCTCGCCGCCGCTGCGGCCGCCGGGCTGCAGGGCAAGGCCGAATGCACGCTGGGCCTCGGCGTGCCGAGCCCGCGCTGGCCCGACGCGGTGACCGCCGGGATCGCGGCGGTCGCCGAGCTTGGCGGCGGGTCGGTCACGTTTTCCGACGCCGACGTATCGCTGGTGGCGCTGCCGACGACCGACCAGTCGCTGTTCGACCGGGTGGTCGGAGAACTCGAGGCCGCGCTGCCGGACGTCTTTTCGCTGGACGCGGTCAAGCCCGAACCGGTGGTGATCGACGGCACAGGCGAGGGCAGCGGCACGCCCGAATTCATCGCCACCAAAAGCCCCGAGGGCCTGTTGCAACTGCGCGGGCGCGTCACTGACGAGCGGCTCAGGAACGCGGTCGAGGGCTTTGCCCGCGCCCGGTTCGGCGGCGCCGACGTGCAGGGCGCGATGCGGCTGGACGAGGCATTGCCCCGGGGCTGGGCGGCGCGGGTCTTTGCCGGGCTCGAATCGCTGTCGCTGCTCAGCAACGGCAGCCTCGTCGTTCAGCCCGATTTCCTGGTGATCCGCGGCGCCACCGGAATCGAGAACGCCCGCGCCGAGATCTCGCGCATCCTGTCCGGTCAACTGGGACAGGCCGAGAATTTCGCCATCGAGGTGACCTATCGCGAGGCGCTCGACCCCACAGCGGCGCTGCCGACGCCCGGGGAATGCGTCGATGCGATCGACGCCATCCTCGCCGCACGCAAGATCACATTCGAACCGGGATCGGCCGATATCGACTCCGAGGCGCTGGGCACCGTCGACCGAATCGCCGAAGTGCTGGACGATTGCAGCGAGGTGCGGATGGAGATCGCCGGGCATACCGACAGCCAGGGCCGCGAAACGATGAACCTCGGCCTGTCGCAGCGCCGCGCCGAGGCGGTGCTGGCCGCGTTGCAGGCGCGCCGCGTGCTGACCTCGAACCTGTTCCCGAAGGGCTACGGCGAGGCGGTGCCGATCGCCGACAACGGCACCGAGGAAGGCCGCGAGGCGAACCGGCGGATCGAGTTCACGCTGATCGCGGACGAACCGGCCGGGGAAGGCGACGCCCCCGGTGAGGACGGCGGCGATGGCGAAGCGGAAGCGGCGGCGCCGGACGATGACGCCGGGACGGAGACCGAAACGGAGACGGACAGTGAATAGAACCGAATTCATCGCGGCGACCGCGGTCATCCTGTTCGTCGCCTTCGTGCTGGGCTGGTTCGGGCACTGGCTGGTGCACCGCTTTGCCCGGGTGTCGCAATCCGAGATGGGCGAACTGGACAAGATGGCGCAGGCCTTGCACGAGGCCGAGGAATCGCGCGACCAGGCCATTGCCTATTTCCAGCAGCGCGAGGCCGAGATGACCAACACGCTGGCGCAGACCGAGGCCGAGCTGCGCGCCGCCATGGAGGGCCTGCGCGAGGCCCGCCAGGAAGCGGAGGAACTGCGAGCCTATATCGAGCGCGTGAACCAGGGCTGACGGCCGTGGCGGATGGCCGGATCGGGGCATCGTCAAACCGAACCCGGCTTGCACACCGGTGCCGGTGTCGCCCGAAACCGCTGCAATCTCATCGGGGTATTCAGGCGTCGGCGCCGCCCGCCCGCCTGCCGGGATCGTCCAGAACAGGAACCGTCTTCAGCCACTCCGCATAGTCGGTCCGGTCCGTTCTTCGCAGCAGTTCTCCAAGCCTCTGGAGCGGGTGCTCGTCGAAGTCGACGCGCAGCGACAGCGGCGGGATGTCTTCGCCGACGACCAGGATCGCGGCGGACATGAGGCCCCGGCTGTCGCCTCCGGCCTGGGCGCCCGCTTCCAGCGCGGCCAGCAGTCTGGCGGCAAGTCGGCCGTCTGCCTGCAGGAACCCGTTCACCGTGGCGTCCAGCACGGCCCTGCTTTCCAGCAGGTTTCCGGCGGCGACGAGCTGACGTTCGACGATGTCGCCCATCTGCGGGGTGTTGTCCCTGCCGGTGAAGGCCGCCGCGTCGCCCGACCTGTCGAGGGCCGCGAGTTGGCGCGCTTCGCGGCCGGCGTCGCGGCGGGTGACCTTCGATACCGCCTCGCGGGACGGCACGCCCTCGCGAAACAGTTGAAGAACCTCCTCGCCCCAGAATGTGCTGGGCGCAGCGCCCTGCGACGCGGATATCCCTGCACGCGGATCGCCGCGCAGGACCCAGCCGCCGACGCAAAGGCTGCCGGTCGCCGCCGCACCGCCGATATGGCCGGTGTCGGGGTCGCGCACGAGGATCGAATAGGTCATCGCCGTCACCTCCGTGCACGGCAATCTATCACGAAAATTTTGATTTCGGGGATTTATCATGATAAATTTGGCCCCGCTGTCCACCGGAGGGATTTCAAATGACACTGGAGAATTGGACGCGCCGGGCTTTGTGTGCAGCCACGGGCGCAATGCTTGCACTGGGAACGCTCGGGGCGCCGGTCGGCGCGCAGACACCGCCTGGCGTGCTCGTTGTCGGGCAGATCGCGGAACCCAAGGCACTCGACCCCGCCGCGGTGACGGCGGTCAACGACTTCCGTATCCTGATGAACGTCTATGACGGTCTGGTCCGCTACAAGTCCGGCACGCTCGAGGTCGAGCCGGCGCTGGCGACAAGCTGGGACATCAGCGACGATGGAACGGTCTATACGTTTTCGCTGCGCGATGGCGTCAGCTTTCACGATGGCAGCGCCTTCGACGCCGCCGCGGTGAAGTTCAACTTCGACCGCATGCTGAACGAGGATCACCCCTTCCACGACACCGGGCCTTTCCCGCTGGCCTTCTTCTTCTCGGCGGTGCAGTCGACCGAGGTCGTGGACCCGATGACCGTGCGCTTCACGCTGAATGCGCCCTATGCGCCGTTCCTGTCGAACCTGGCCTATCCCACCGGCCTGATCGTGTCGCCGGCGGCCGTCGAGCGGCATGGCGCGGAATTCGGCCGCAACCCGTCCGGCACGGGGCCTTTCGTGTTCAAGGAGTGGCGGTCGAACGAGGCCGTGGTCGTCGAGAAGAACGCCGGATACTGGGACGGGGCGCCGTCGCTCGATGCGGTGATCTACCGTCCGATCACCGACGCCAACACCCGGGTTGCGGAAATGCTGGCCGGAGGCATCGACATGATGGTCGAGGTACCGCCGGTGTCGCTGTCGCAGTTCCAGGGCGCGGAATTCACCATTGCCGAGCAGGCGGGCCCGCATGTCTGGTTCCTGATCCTGAACGCCAAGGAGGGGCCGTTTGCCAACAAGCTGGTCCGCCAGGCCGCCAATTACGCGATCAACAAGTCGGCCCTTGTCAACGACGTGCTCGAAGGCACCGCCGACGTCGCCGCGGGACCCACGCCGCCCGCCTTCGCCTGGGCCTACAACGAGGCGCTGGAGCCCTATCCCTATGACGTCGACAAGGCCAAGGCGCTGATCGCCGAATCCGGTGTCGAGGACCTGTCGCTGACCTTCTATGTCACCGAGGGCGGCTCGGGCATGCTGGACCCCGTCGCGATGGGCACGGCCATTCAGGCCGATCTCAACGCCGTCGGCTTCGACGTGAAGATCGAAACCTACGAGTGGAACACGTTTCTCGGGCAGGTGAATCCGGGGCTCGAGGGCAAGGCCGACATGGCCGAAATGGCCTGGATGACCAACGACCCCGACACGCTGCCCTATCTCGCGCTCAGAACCGAGGCCTGGCCCGACAAGGGCGGCTTCAACTCGGGCTACTATTCGAACGCGGAGGTCGACGAGTTGCTGAATGCCGCCCGCGTTTCGACCGATCAGGCCGAACGCGCGGAGCTCTACAAGAAGATGCAGGAAATCGTGCAGGACGACGCGCCCTGGGTCTTCGTCGCGAACTGGAAGCAGAACGCCGTGACCAGCGACCGGGTGCAGAACTTCGCGCTGGAGCCGTCGTTCTTCCTGCTGTTGCGCGACGTGGTGAAGAACTGACGGGCCTCGGACCGGCCCGGGGCCGGTCCGACCCGCGCGCCGCCCGT
>JBFKQC010000046.1:0-32905 GCA_041627895.1 Rhodobacter sp. | reverse complement strand
GGCAAGCGGTTTCGAAACCGCTTGCCAACGCCGCTATGACGCGGCTTTCTGGCGCCCGGCCGAAGCGGGAGGATGCGATGGCGGCATTTGCGATGAAGAGCCACGAGACGGGCGGGCCCGAGACGCTGCGGTTGACCGAAATTCCCGTGCCGGAGCCCGGGCCGGGCGAAGTGCGGATCGCGGTCAGGGCGGCCGGGGTCAATTTTCCGGATACGATCATCATCCGCGACCTCTACCAGTACCGCCCCGCGCGCCCCTTCGCGCCTGGCGGCGAGGTGGGCGGCACCGTCGATGCCGTGGGCGAGGGTGTCGCGGGCTTTGCCGAGGGCGAGCGGGTGCTGGGGCTGCCGCTTTTCGGCGGCTTTGCCAGCCATGTCTGCGTGCCGGCGCATATGGTGCGCAGGATACCGGACGCGATGAGCTTCGAAGAGGCGGCGTGCTTCGTCTTCACCTACGGGACTTCGTATTATGCGCTGCGGGACCGGGGCGCTCTGCAGCCCGGCGAGACTCTTCTGGTGCTCGGCGCGGCGGGCGGGATCGGCGCCGCGGCGGTGGAACTCGGCCGCGCGATGGGTGCGCGGGTGATCGCCGCGGTGTCGTCAGAGGCGAAGGCCGCCTTCGCGCGCGAGATCGGCGCCGATGTCGCGCTGGTCTACCCGCGCGAGATGGACCGCGCCGCGCAAAAGGCGTTCGGTGCCGGGATCAAGGCCGCCGCGCCGGGCAGCGTCGACGTGATCTATGACCCGGTGGGCGGCGATTACGCCGAGCCGGCGCTGCGCGCGATCGCCTGGAACGGGCGCTTCCTGGTGGTGGGGTTCCCGGCCGGCATTCCCGCGATCCCGCTGAACCTGCCCCTTCTGAAGAACTGCCAGATCGTCGGCGTGTTCTGGGGTGCCTTCACGGCCCGCGACCCGGCGCGGCATGGCGAGCACATGGACGATCTGATGGCGCTTTACGAGGCCGGCAGGATCCGGCCCCGGATCAGCGAGCGGATGCCGCTGGCCCAGGCGCCCGAGGCGCTGCGCAGGATCGAGGCGCGCCAGGCGAAGGGCAAGATCGTGCTGACGCTCGGCTAGCGCCGGACATCGCTTGCCGGCCCCGGACGGGCCGCGAGCGGCCATGCGGTGGCGTTGTCGCCCTCGGGCAAAGCCGCGCAGGCGACCAAACGCGGGCGGGCCTGCCCCTTCCGGCGGCTATTCCGCCGGAACGCCCTCGCGCGGGGCCATCGCCAGGAACCCGGTCGCCGAGGCAAACCCGATCGTCGCCCAGAGCGCGACCCAGGCGCCGCCCGAGTTGTTCGCCATGTCGATGTACATCGCAAAGCCCATCTGCGACGAGTAGAACACGAAGCCGGTCACGATCATCGTGATGGCGTATTCGGTGATCTTGCCGAGGATGCGGAACAGCACAGCTGCGCCCGCGACAAAGAGCGTGGCGTTGTGCGCGATGGTGCCGGCAACAGTGTGCTGGTGGTGGTTCAGGAACACCAGCGCCGCCACTGCGGCCCCGATCAGGAAATGCGCGCCGGTGGGAAAGCAGCCCGGAAACCGGCGCAGCACGACCAGGCCGGAAACGCCGAGCACGAAGAACATGCCCATGATCGCCACGTGTTCCTGCTCGGCGTGTCCCGCGCCGTCGAACACGCCCCAGGGCGGGTGCATGATAAAGGTGTCGGCCACCACATAGGCCGCGCCCGCGGCGATGGCCAGCCAGGCCTCGATGTAGTTCAGCTTGCGGAAGTTCCGGGCGAAGAACAGCGCGCTCGCCCCCATCGCGACGAGGAAGATCGCAGGCCCGATATGGCCGTAGAACTGCTGGACGATGTGCCATTCGTAATTCGGCACCGTGACGTACCAGACGTAGGAGACGATCGGGATCTGGATCAGCCCGTAGACGAGCGGGAGGATCAGGGACCTGGGCATGTGACCTCTTCCTGTTGGCCGGTGACCGCTGCGGCGCTGTTTACGCGACCGCGCGGGGCCAGTCCAGAACCCCGGTCCGCCGCCCGCCGCGGCGCGCCGGGGCGCGCCCTAGCTCGGCAGCCCGTGGTCGGCGTAGCGCTGGCGCAGCGTCAGTTTCGAGACCTTGCCGGTCGCCGTCAGCGGCAGGTCGTCGACGAAAACGATGTCGTCGGGCAGCTGCCACTTCGCCAGGTGCCCGGCGAGATGCGCCATGATGCCCTCGCGGTCGGGCGCCTCGACCGCGGGCACCGCGATCAGCACCGGGCGCTCGCCCCATCGCTCGTGCGGGACCGCGATCACCGCGCAGTTGGCGACGTCGCCATGCGCCATCGCCAGGTTTTCCACGTCGATCGAGGAAATCCACTCGCCGCCGGACTTGATCAGGTCCTTGGCGCGGTCGGTGATGGTCAGGAACCCCTCGGGCGAGATCGAGGCGACGTCGCCGGTGCCGAACCAGCCCTCGGCGTCGAGCGCCCCGGCGCTGGCCTCGGGGTTGTTGTAGTAACCCGATACCACCGTGCTGCCGCGCACGAACAACTCGCCCGTGGCCCTGCCGTCATGCGGCAGGCGCGCGCCGTCCTCGCCGACGATCTTGAGATCCACGCCGAAGGTGCGCCGGCCCTGACAGGATTTCAGCCTGAGCCGCTCCTCGGGGGGCTTGTCCTGCATCGCGGGCGAGAGGATGCCGAGCGTGCCGACCGGCGACATTTCGGTCATGCCCCAGGCGTGGCAGACCGAAACGCCCCTGTCCTCGTAGAACCGGATCAGCGAGGTCGCCGCCGCCGAGCCGCCGACGATCAGTTCGCCGAAGCCACCGGGCAGGCGGCCGCGCGCCCTGATCTCGGCCATCAGACCCAGCCACACGGTCGGCACGCCCCAGGCGGAAAAGACCTTTTCGCGCTCCATCAGGTCGAACACCGAGGCACCGTCGAGCCCCGGCCCCGGCATCACCAGCGTCGCGCCCGCCAGCGGCGCGGCGTGCGCCAGCCCCCAGGCATTGGCGTGAAACAGCGGCACGACCGGCATGATCCGCTTGCCCGGCTGCATGCAGAGCGGCATCAGCACGCCCACCATCAGCGCGTGCAGCACCATCGAGCGGTGCGAGAACAGCGCCCCCTTGGGATTGCCGGTGGTGCCGGATGTGTAGCAAAGCCCGCAGGCCGCATTCTCGTCGAGTTCCACCCAGTCGAATTCGGTGTCCTCGGCGGCCAGCAGATCCTCGTAGCACTGCACGTTCGGCAGCGTGGTCTCGGGCATGTGCGCCGCGTCGGTCATGATCACGTAGATCATGCCTTTCGGGAATTCGGGCGCCAGTTTCTCGACCAGCGGCACGAAGGTCAGGTCGAGGAACATCGCCCGGTCCTCGGCATGATTGGTGATGTAGGTCATCTGCTCGGCCGAGAGCCGCGGGTTGATCGTGTGGCACACCGCGCCGATGCCGGGAACCGCGTAGTAAAGCTCCATGTGGCGATAGCCGTTCCAGGCGAGCGTGGCGACCCGGTCGCCTTCGCCGAGGCCCAGCGCCAGCATCGCGCGGGCTAGTTGCCGCGCGCGGCGGCCCATCTCGGCATAGCTTTCGCGGTGAATGCCGCCCTCGACCGCGGCCGAGACGACTTCGGCGTCGGCGTGAATCTCTTCGGCGAATGTCAGGATGTCCGCGATCCGCAGCGGCCGGTGCATCATCATGCCGTCCATCGGCGGCGTCCTCCCTCGTGGCTGGGCCGAGGATTGCGCGCGGGCCGGGACGATTCAAGGGCGAATGGCCGCAGCCGTTCGGGCGCCGTTGACGTCGGCGCGGTCCGGTCGCTAGCCTGCCGCCAGGTCAAGGTGATTTCGGGGGTAGCGATGGGTGCGGAGGTTCTGCGCACCGACGACGCGCGGTTCGAGGGGCTGCCCGACTGGCCCTATGCGCCGCGCTACGTCGAGGATCTGCCGGGCTACGAGGGCCTGCGGGTGCACTACGTCGACGAGGGGCCGCAGGATGCCGAGCGGGTGTTTCTGTGCTTGCACGGCGAGCCGACATGGGCCTATCTCTACCGCCGCATGATCCCGGTCTTTCTGGCCTCGGGCGCGCGGGTGGTCTGCCCGGATTTCCTGGGGTTCGGCCGGTCGGACAAGCCGGTGGACGAGGCTGTCTATGGCTTTCACTTCCACCGCGACATGATCCTGGCGCTGATCGAGCGGCTGGATCTGCGCGGCACGACGCTGGTGGTGCAGGACTGGGGCGGGCTGATCGGGCTGACGCTGCCGATGGAGATGCCCGACCGGATCGCGCGGCTTCTGGTGATGAACACGGCGCTGGCGGTCGGCATCGCAGCGGGCAAGGGGTTCGAGGCGTGGCGCGCCCACGCGGCCGCGCACCCCGACCTCGCGGTCGGCCGGCTGATGTCGCGCACCTGCCCGCATCTGACCGGGGCCGAGGCCGCGGCCTATGACGCGCCGTTTCCGGATGCCCGCCACAAGGCCGGCGTGCGGCGGTTTCCCGAAATGGTGATGACCAGGCCCGGCATGGAAGGCGTCGACGTCTCGCTGAAGGCGTTCAAGTTCCTGGTGGAATACTGGCAGGGGCAAAGCTTCATGGCCGTCGGCATGCAGGACCCTGTGCTGGGACCACCGGTGATGGCCTGGCTGCGCCAGGCGATCCGCGGCTGCCCGCCGCCGTTCGAAGTGGCCGAGGGCGGGCATTTCCTGCAGGAATGGGGCGCGCCGGTGGCCAGGGCCGCGCTGGCGCACTGGGGCGATCTGGCGTGAGCCGCGAGATCGAGTTCCTCTACGATTTCGGCAGCCCGAACGCCTATCTGGTCGAGCAGGTGCTGCCAGGCATCGCGGCGCGCCACGGCGCCGCGATCCGCCGGGTGCCGGTTCTGCTGGGCGGCATCTTCAAGGCGACGGGAAACCGCTCGCCGATGTTCGGCTTTGCCGACGTCCGGGGCAAGATCGGGTATCTGCGGACCGAGATGAACCGGTTCATCCGCCGGCACGGGATCGCGTTCCTGTGGAACCCGCATTTCCCGGTGCTGACCGTGCCGCTGATGCGCGGCGCGATCTACGCGCAGGGCAAGGACTGGGAGCCGCGCTACCGCGAGGCGATGTACCGCCATTGCTGGGTCGAGGGCTCGAACATGACCGAAGCCGGGGTGATCGCCGAGGTGCTGGCCGCCGAGGGTCTGCCGGCGGACGAGATCATCGGCGCGACGAAGGACCCCGCCGTCAAGGCGGCGCTGTTCGAGACCACGGACGCCGCGGTCGCGCGCGGGGTCTTCGGGGTGCCGACGATGTTCCTGGCGGGCGAGATGTTCTTCGGCAAGGACTCGCTCGGCGATCTGGAGCACGCGCTTGCGGGCGGGCCGTTGCCCGATTGAGCGCTGCCGCGCGCTTTCATTCGTCAGGCGCCAAGGCGACGCGCCTGGCCGGCGTGTCGCGCGCGGCACCGGACCGAATGCGTATTTGCAACGAGAACAAGACCCATGTTGCGCCCTTTGCCGGGCGGCTCACGGCCCCTCGCCCACGCGGACCAGCTGCTTGCCGAAATTGCCGCCCTCGAGAAGCTGCAGGAAGGCGGCCGGGGCGTTTTCCAGACCCTCGGTCACGCTTTCGCGGTAGTGGATCGCGCCGGATTTGACCAGGGGTGCGATCTCATCGAGGAACGGTTTCAGCCGGTCGTTGTGATCGAAGATGATGAAGCCCTGGACCCGCAGGCGGCGGGTCAGGATCGTGCGCCACATTTTCGGCAACGGCATCGCCTCGGCCGCGCCCTGGCCGGAATACCAGGCGATCATGCCGCAGACCGCAATCCGGCCGTGCACGTTCATCCTGGGCAGCACGGCCTCGAGCGTCTTGCCGCCGACATTCTCGTAATAGCAGTCGACGCCCTGCGGCGTCAGCGCCTCCATCTCGTCGGCGAGCTTCGGGTCGTGGTGGTCGAGGCAGACGTCGTAGCCGAGGCGCTCGACCGCGTAGGCGCATTTCTCGGCCCCGCCGGCGACGCCGATCACCTTGAGGCCGCGGCGCCTGGCGATCTGCCCGGCGAGCGAGCCGACCGCGCCCGTGGCGGCGCCGATCACGATGGTCTCGCCCGACTGCGCGCCGAGGATGTCGCACACCCCGACCCAGGCGGTGTGCCCCGGCATGCCGAGCACGCCGAGCGCGGTCGAGACCGGGGCGAGGCCCGGGTCGAGCTTGCGCGTCTCGCGGGCGTTCAGCACCGCGTGGCTCGCCCAGCCGGTCCGGCCGACGACGATGTCGCCGGGGCGGAAGCGGTCGGATCGGCTTTCCAGCACTTCGGCCACGCCGCCGGCCTCCATCGTGGCGCCGACCTCGACCGGCGCGGCGTAGGA
Source organism: Rhodobacter sp. (assembly GCA_041627895.1). Taxonomy (GTDB): domain Bacteria; phylum Pseudomonadota; class Alphaproteobacteria; order Rhodobacterales; family Rhodobacteraceae; genus JBFKQC01. Next base: position 26,607 of record JBFKQC010000046.1, on the reverse strand, counting down.
TTTCGCGGCGTCCATCCGCCCGCGCATGTAGGGATCGAGCGACAGCCAGATCGTGCGCACCTTCAGCTGGCCGTCGCCGGGCGCGGGCAGGTCGGCCTGTTCGAGGCGGAAGTTCTCGGGCGCGGGCTTGCCGCGCGGGCGGCTGGCGAGGACGATGCGGCTGTAGCGGGTCATGGCGGCTCCGTTCGGTGTGCCGGACGAGTCTAGAGCAAGAACAGCCGCGCCGGAAACGCCCAGTTGCCACACACGGCGCCGCCAGGGCGGGCGCAGGCGCGCCCGTGTCGGGGGAACGGCACGCGATCGGGGCTGCCGGCCGGGCGGTGCCGGGGGCTTTACCTCTTGCGGCGGATCGCCGAAAAACGCCGAAACCAGCCGGGGGCAGGCCATGGCCAATCCGCTATACGACGCGCTTTTCGGCGCCCATGCCGGGCACGGCACGGTGTTCCTGCACCTGCCGGGCGGCGGGACGCTGAGCCATGACGCCTTTCTGCACATGGCGGCGCGGTTCGCCCATGCGATCGCCGCGGCAGGGCTGGGCCCGGGCGACCGGCTAGCGGTGCAGGTCGACAAGTCGCCCGAGGCGCTGGCGGTCTATGCGGCCTGCGTTCGCTCGGGCGTGATCTTCCTGCCGCTAAACACCGCCTATACCCCGGCCGAGATCGACTATTTCGTCGGCAACTCGGGCGCCAGCCTCGTGCTTTGCGCCGCCCGTGCCGAGGCGGCGCTGGGCCCGGTCGCGGCGGCGCATGGCGCGCGGCTCATGGTGCTGGACGGCGACGGGACCGGCAGCTTCGCCGAGGCCGCCGCGGGCAGGCCCGAGACCTTCGAAACGGTGGCACGCACCGCGGACGACCTGGCGGCGTTCCTCTACACTTCGGGCACCACCGGGCGCTCGAAGGGCGCGATGCTGACGCAGGAGAACCTGCTGTCGAACGCCCGCGTGCTGGCCGAGCACTGGCGCTTTGACGCCAACGACGTGCTGCTGCACGCGCTGCCGATCTTTCATACCCACGGGCTGTTCGTGGCGACCAACATCACGCTTCTGGCCGGCGGGTCGATGATCTTTCTGCCGAAGTTCGATCCGGACGCGATGATCCGCGGGCTGCCGCAGGCGACGGCGATGATGGGGGTGCCCACATTCTATACGCGGCTGCTGGACGATCCGCGTTTCGACCGCGATCTGGTGCGGCATATGCGGCTGTTCGTCAGCGGCTCGGCGCCGCTTCTGGCCGAGACGCACCGGCAGTTCGAGGCGCGGACCGGGCATCGCATCCTCGAGCGCTACGGCATGACCGAGACCAACATGAACACCTCGAACCCCTACGCGGGCGAGCGCCGCGCCGGCACGGTGGGCTTTCCGCTGCCGGGGGTCGAGCTGAAGATCACCGACCCGGCGACCGGCGCCGAGGTGCCGCGGGGCGAGACCGGCATGATCGAGGTGCGCGGCCCCAACGTCTTCAAGGGCTACTGGCAGATGCCCGAGAAGACGGCGGAAGAGTTGCGCGCGGACGGTTTCTTCATCACCGGCGATCTGGGGCGGTTCGACGCGGACGGCTACGTGCAGATCGTCGGGCGCGGCAAGGACCTGATCATCTCGGGCGGCTACAACATCTACCCCAAGGAGATCGAGCTGGTGCTGGACGACCAGCCCGGCGTTCTGGAAAGCGCCGTCGTCGGCGCCCCGCACCCGGATTTCGGCGAAAGCGTGGTGGCGGCGCTGGTGGCCGCGCCGGGGGCGGCGGTCGATCTCGCCGCGGTCGAGGCGGCGGTAGGCGTGGCGCTGGCGCGGTTCAAGCAGCCGCGGCACTACGCGGTGCTGGACGCGCTGCCGCGCAACACCATGGGCAAGGTGCAGAAGAACATCCTGCGCGAGCGTTTCGCGGACGTGTTCCGGGGCTAGCGGGCGATGCCGAAGAGCTTTCTGGTGCTGCACGACGTCGAGAGCGCTGCCGAACAGGTGATCTTCGAGACCGGCGAGCATATCGAGGCGCCGAACTGGTCGCCCTGCGGCGGCTTTCTGATCGTCAATGGCGGCGGCCGGGTGTACCGGCTGGAACTTGGCGGCCGTGACCTGGCGGCGATCGACACCGGCGATTGCCGGCACTGCAACAACGACCACGGGATATCGCCGGACGGCAGGACGCTGATGATCAGCGACAGCCCCGGGCGCGGCACCTCGTGCATCTACCGACTGCCGCCTGGCGGCGGCCGGCCCGAGAGGGTGACGGCGCTGGTGCCGTCCTACTGGCACGGCTGGTCGCCGGACGGCGCGCGCATCGCCTATACGGCGCGGCGCGGCGGGGTGTTTCATATCGCCACCTGCCGCGCCGACGGCACCGACGAGCGGGTGTTGACAGAGGGGCCGGGGCACCGGGACGGGCCGGACTATACGCCCGACGGCGCCTGGCTCTGGTTCAACTCGGACCATCACGGAGAAGGCGCCGATCTGTGGCGGATGCGCACCGACGGGACGCGGCTGCAGCGGATGACCAGGGACGCCCGGGTGAACTGGTTCCCGCATCCCTCGCCGGACGGGCGGCACGTGGTCTATCTGTCCTATCCCGAGGGCACAAAGGGCCATCCGGGCGGGCTGGAGGTCGAGTTGCGGCTGATGCCTCAGGCGGGCGGCGCGCCGCGCGTCGCGGCGCGTCTCTTTGGCGGTCAGGGCACGATCAACGTGCCGTCCTGGTCACCGGACGGGCGCCGGTTCGCCTATATGCGGTATTCCCCGGGCGGCGGCGAAACCCGGTAGCTCCGGGCCTGCGGCGGGGCCGGAATGCCGGATAACCGGATCGCCCGATAGCCGGATAACCGGATAACCGGATATCTGGATAGCCGGATAACTTCTAACGCATTGAAATATATAGGATAACATAGGCAATCCCGTTAACTTGTCGTTAATTCCTTACAGGTTCGCGAACCGCTGCCCCCCTGGTCGGTCGCGCCAAGTACCGGACACCGTGACGATCGCACAGGCTATTGCAGGATATCCGTCCGGCCGTAGCTTTCGGTCTGCACGGTGCCGTCGTCATAGCTCAGCTCGATCCGCACCGCCTCGACCGATTGCAGCGGGAAGGTGGCATAAGGCAGCCGGTCGGCCGGAATCTCGGCAAACGTCGTGTCGCCCTCGCAGGGCGGCGTTTCCCAGACCTGCGGCTTGCCGTCGTTGATCACATAGCGGATCTGGTCCAGCCCGCAGCGGTACACTTCGAGGATCGTGAAATACAGGATGTCCTCGCCGTTGAACTCGCGCAGGGACACCCATTGCGGCACGATCATCTGCAGGATCGGCTTGACCTCGGCCGCGGTGTTGAACTGCGCCGCCGCCGGCAGCGGCAGGGCCATCGCAGCGCCGAGAACGAGGGCGCGGACAGGGATCATGGGTCTTTCCCTTCTCAAATTCGCCGCATCGGGCGCTTTCGACACAGGCCTTTCCGGCTTATAGTGGCGCAAAACGAAAGCCACGGGCAGTGAATTGATGGCCAGGAAAGCAAAAAAGCGCCAGCCGTTCAACGTGATGGTGGTGGGCCAGTCCGGCCGGCTGCAATACGAGGCGGTGCTGTTTCTCGCCTCGCTCAGGCATTCCGACCCGGATTTCCCGGGCCGCGTTTTCGTGGCGGAACCGCAGCCGGGGCCGAAATGGCAGGACGACCCGCGCATCCTGACCCACGACGTGCGCGCGATCATCGCCGAACTGGGCGCCGAGATCCTGCCCTTCGAAAGCGCGCATTTCGGCCAGTCCTACCCCTATGGCAACAAGATCGAGGGGCTGGGCGCACTGCCCGAGGGCGAGCCCTTCGTGTTCTTCGACACCGACACGCTGGTGACCGGCAGGCTGAGCGAGGTGCCGTTCGATTTCGACCGTCCCTGCGCGAGCCTGCGCTGCGAGGGCACCTGGCCCGAGATCGAGCTGTACGGGCCCGGCTATCACCAGATCTGGTCGGCGCTTTATGCCAAGTTCGGCCTGGATATCGGCCCGACCATCGACCAGGGCCAGCCCGAGGAATACTGGCGCCGCTACATGTACTTCAATGCGGGCTGGTTCTTCCATCGCTGCCCGCGCGACTTCGGGCAGCGGTTCCTGGACTACGCGCTGGCGATCCGCGACGACCCGCCGCCTGAGCTGATCGGGCAGGAAATGCACCCCTGGCTCGACCAGATCGCGCTGCCGCTGGTGATCCACTCGCTCGGCGGCGCGCGGGCAACGATCCCCGAGGGGCTGCTCGACGGCGAGGTCACCTGCCATTACCGCGTCCTTCCGCTGCTTTATGCACGCGAGGCCGACCGGGTGGTCGATGTCCTCGAGACGGTAAGCGCGCCGAACCGGATCAAGCGGGTGCTGAAGGGCTACGACCCGATCAAGCGCATGGTGTTCCAGCGCCGGGGTCACAAGGTGAGGGCGCTCTTCGACCGCGAGCACCTGCCGCGGCGCGAGGCGATGATCCGCAACCGGATCAAGCGCGAGAAACTCTGGATGCGGTGACGGGTTGCGCCGCGGGCTGCGCCCGCGTCGCGGTGGGCCTCGCTGCGCTCGGCCCTTGTCTCCGGCAGGAGCGTTCCGGCTAGGTTTCGCCCGTACGACGACGCCGGAGGCGGGTTGAAATCCCCCGCCGGGTTTCCGATCTGACCCGTTGAGACCATGGGAGCAGGTTCATGCGCCGTTTCGCATTGCTATTGTCGCTTGCCCTGGCATCGGCCGCCGGGGCAGAGATGCGGGTGCCCTCCGGCGAGGCGGAGATCAGGCTCAGCTTCGCGCCGGTGGTCCGGGAGGTCGTGCCCTCGGTCGTCAACATCTATGCCAGGCGGATCGTGGAAACCCAGGTCTCGCCCTTTGCCCGCGACCCGTTCTTCTCGCAGTTCTTCGGCCAGTTCGAGTCCCGGCCGCGGCTGCAGAACTCGCTGGGATCGGGCGTGATCCTCGGCGACGGCGGAATCGTTGTGTCGAACTACCACGTGGTCGGCAACGCCACCGACATCCGCGTGGTGCTGGCGGACCGGCGCGAATACGACGCGCGCATGGTGCTGGGAGATGCCGAAACCGACCTCGCCGTGCTGGAACTGATCGACGCCCCGCCCCTGCCGGCGCTCGCATTCGCCGACAGCGACGCGGTTGAGGTCGGCGACCTGGTGCTGGCCGTCGGCAACCCGTTCGGCGTCGGGCAGACGGTATCCAGCGGGATCATCTCGGCCAGTGCGCGCTCTGGCCACGTGGGCGGCCGGCCGGGCTATTTCATCCAGACCGACGCGCCGATCAACCCGGGCAATTCGGGCGGCGCACTCGTGGACATGGCGGGGCGGCTGGTGGGCATCAACACCGCCATCGTGACGCGCTCGGGCGGCTCGAACGGGATCGGATTCGCGATTCCGGCGGCGCTGGTGAAGCAGTATGTCGCGCAGGCCGAGGCCGGGCGCCGCACGCTGGTCCGGCCCTGGGCCGGCGTCACCGTGCAGCCGATCGACGGCCCGCTGGCCGAAGCGCTGGGCCTCGACTGGCCGCAGGGCGTCCTGATCAGCGCGCTGCACCGGCAAAGCCCGTTCGCCGCGGCCGGGCTTCGGACCGGCGACGTGGTGACCGCGATCGACGGCCGCCCGGTCGATGGCGGGCCGGAAATGCTGTTCCGGCTGCTGACGCTAGGCGTCGGCGTCGAGGCCGAGGTGAGCTATCTGCGGGACAATGCCGAGCGGCTGGCCACGGTCGCGCTGGAACCCGCGCCCGAAACGCCGCCGCGCGACCCGGTGCGCATCGAGGCGCGAAGCGTGCTGAACGGGCTGACCGCGGCCAACGTGAACCCGGCGCTGATCTCGGAACTGGGCCTGCCGTTCGACGCGGCGGGCGTCGCGGTGCTGGAGGTCGAGGGCGCCGCGCAGCGCACGCGCCTGAGGCCCGGCGACATCCTGCACCGGATCAACGGCGTGCCGATCGGCGACACGGACGACCTGCGCCGGGTCCTCGGCACGCAGGCCCGGGGCTACGAGATCGAGTTCGAACGCGACGGACGGCGGGCGGTGGTGCGGCTGCTGAACCGCTAGGCCGGGCCGGGTTGCGGTCGATCCGTCGCGGCCGGAGATTCAGGTCGAAGCTCGTCGGCGAAGCCGCGCCGGTGACGACCCGCCTGCAGGGCGCGGCGCCATTGTCGCGCCCGCGGCATTGGCCTACACCGGAGCCAAGCACATTTCCAACGGGAGTCCCCCTGCGATGAACGAGCCCTACGAATACGGTTTCGACACCCTGCAAATCCACGCCGGCAGCCGGCCCGACCCGGCCACCGGCGCGCGCCAGACGCCGATATACCAGACCACGGCCTATGTCTTCCGCGACGCCGACCATGCCGCGGCGCTGTTCAACCTGCAGGAGGTCGGCTTTATCTATTCGCGCCTCACCAACCCCACCGTCGCCGTGCTGGCCGAGCGCATCGCGTCGCTGGAAACCGGCGAGGGCGGGGTCTGCTGCTCGTCGGGCCATGCCGCGCAGATCCTGGCGCTGTTTCCGCTGATGGCGCCGGGGCGCAACATCATCTCGTCGAACCGGCTTTACGGCGGCACGGTCACCCAGTTCGGCCAGACCATCAAGCGGTTCGGCTGGTCCGCGAAATTCGTCGACACCGACGATCTCGACGCGGTGAAGACCGCGATCGACGACGACACCCGCGCGATCTTCTGCGAATCGATCGCCAACCCGGGCGGCTACATCACCGATCTGGATGCGCTGGCCAGGATCGCCGAGGACGCCGGCATTCCGCTGATCGTCGACAACACCTCGGCCACGCCCTATCTCTGCCGGCCGATCCAGCACGGCGCGACGCTGGTGGTGCACTCGACGACCAAGTACCTGACCGGCAACGGCACCGTGACCGGCGGCTGTGTCGTCGATTCGGGCGATTTCGACTGGTCGGCGAGCGACAAGTTCCCCTCGCTGTCCCAGCCCGAGCCCGCCTATCACGGGCTGAAATTCCACGAAACGTTCCAGCATCTGGCCTACACGTTCCACTCGATCGCGGTGGGCCTGCGCGACCTGGGCATGACGATGAACCCGCAGGCCGCGCATTATACGCTTCTCGGGATCGAGACGCTGTCGCTGCGGATGGAACGCCACGTCGCCAACGCCCGCAAGGTCGCCGAGTGGCTCGAGGGCCATCCGGCGGTCGAGGCGGTCACCTATGCCGGGCTGAAATCCTCGCCCTGGTACGACCGGGTGGGCAAGATCTGCCCGCGCGGTGCGGGTGCGCTGTTCACCGTGGCGCTGAAGGGCGGCTACGATGCCTGCATCAAGATGGTCGACTCGCTGGAGCTTTTCTCGCACGTCGCCAATCTCGGCGACGCGCGCTCGCTGGTGATCCACTCGGCCTCGACCACGCACCGGCAACTCACCCGGGAACAGCAGATCGCCGCGGGTGCGGCGCCGAACGTCGTGCGGCTGTCGATCGGGCTGGAGGACGCCGACGACCTGATCCGCGACCTCGATCAGGCATTGTCGAAGTCCGGTGCGCCGGGTGCCGGCGCCAGCGGCCATTCCAGGGGCACGCCGACCACCGCCGGCACCAAGAAACCGGCGCAGACCGGCGCCGGTTAGGCGGCGCGCGGGGCGCGCGGGCGCCGCGCGCGCCCCGCCCGGGATCGCTAAAGATGTCGGCGAATACCGCGCCGGGCCAGCCGCCGGACGCGGCTTCGTTAAGCTGCGGTTAGCCTTCGTCTGGCACCGTCCGCGCCAGCGAGGCGGGATGCGACAGGACAGGCCAGACCAGATCACGCTGCCGGTGGCGTTCATCGAGGCGCTGTCCCACGCGGACAGCATCGAGACCGTGCTGTCGGTCGGAACCGAATGGCTGACCCGGCTGATCCCCTCGACCCGGGCGTCGCTGGCGCTGGTCGACGGCGACCGGGTGATCGACAAGGCCGCGCGCACCGATGGCCGGCCCGACCCCGATTACGACACTGGCCGCATCGTCCCGAACACGCCGCGCGCCCGCGTGATGGAAACCGGCCGGCCGGAATTCCTGAACGCCGACACGGTGCGCGAGATGGGGCATGTCCCGGTCCAGCGCATCTTTGCCTCCGGTCTCGGCTCGATGCTGCTTGCGCCGATGCTGGTCGGCGAGACGGCGATCGGCACGCTGTCGGTCGGCGCGGCGGAACCGGATGCCTTCGACCAGGCGCATGCCGCCAGGCTGATCGCGCTCGGCCGCTGGATCGCGGCGCAGGCACGGCTGATGCAGCAGCTCCGCCGCACCGCCCAGCTGGCAGAGACCGACCCGCTGACCGGGCTTGCCAACCGCACCCGCCTGATGCGCGTTCTCGCAGGGCCGCAGGCGCTGCACCGGCGCGATGCCGATGGCCGCGTGATCGGCGTGATCCATATCGACCTCGACCATTTCAAGGAGATGAACGACAGCTTCGGTCATGCCGTGGGCGACGCCATCCTGCGCACCGCCGCCAACCGGATGCGCGCCGCGGTGGGCAACAAGGATCTGGTCGCACGGATCGGCGGCGACGAGTTTCTGGCGGTGACGCGTACCGATCCCGCCGGGCGCCATATCCGCGCGCTTGCGCGACGGATCGCCGACGCCGTCGCCCGCCCGGTTCAGGTCGACGAGATCGAGGCGCGGGTCGGCGCCAGCATCGGCATCGCCGTGGCCAGCGCCGGCGACCATTCGGCCGAACGGCTGATCGCCAATGCCGATATCGCGCTTTACGAGGTCAAGCGCTCCGGCCGCGGCGGCGTGTAGGTGTTCTCCAGCCGGATGCGGACCGAATGCGAACGGCGGGTGCAGCTTCTGGGCGATCTGCACCGTGCGGTGGCCGAGGAACGGTTCGAGCCGCATTTCCAGCCGCAGATCGCGCTTGCCACCGGCCGGTTCAGCGGATTCGAGGTGCTGGCGCGCTGGCAGCACCCTGCCCTCGGCGTGATCGCGCCTGAGGAATTCCTGGACCTCGCCGCCGAAGCCGGGCTTTGCGCCCGGATCGACGCGATCGTCCGCGCCAAGGGCCTGGACGCGCTGCGCCGACTGCGGCGCGACGGCTGGCACGCGCCGAAGATGGCGTTCAACGCGTCTGCCAGGACATTGGGGATGCCCGATCTGGTGGCGCGGCTCACGGCAGAGACGGCGCAGCACGGGCTGGCGCCCTCTGACCTGGTGATCGAGGTGAAAGAACCCGACCTCGTCGCCCTCGGCCCCGTCCCGATGGTCGAGCGGGTCAGCGCACTGGCCGCGGCCGGCTTTGCCGTGCAACTCGACAATTTCGGATCGGGCCATACCACGATGACCCACCTGTCGCGCCTGGCCATCGCCGCGATCAAGCTCGACGGCGCGCTGGTGGCCGACCAGTCCGACCCGCGCGCCGAGACGGTGATCCGCGCGCTGATCGCGCTGGCCAGGGAATTGCGGCTGACCGTGGTCGGCGGCGCCGTCGAGAACGGCGCACAGCTTGCCGCGCTGCGCCGGCTCGGCTGCGACATCGCGCAGGGCTTCGGCGTGTCCAAGCCGCTGCCGCTCGACCGGCTGATCGCGTTCATGCAGCGCTACGGCAAGCCCGAACGCGACGCGCCCGCGGCCTGACCGGCCGCCGAGGGGCGCGGATACCCGCGCATGACCCGTGCCGCGGATCAGCCGTCGAGCGCGGCGACGATCCGCTCGGCATGCCCCTTCAGCACCTCCATGTCCGCCATCGTCCCGGGCGGGCGCAGCGCGACGCCGTCCTTCCGCGGCAGGACGTGGAAATGCAGGTGGAACACCTCCTGCCCGCCGGACGCCTCGTTGAACTGCTGCAGCGTCACGCCGGTGGCGTCGAAGGCGCGCATCGCCGCCTGCGCCAGCCGCTGGACCGCCGCCATGCAGGCGGCAAGCTGGTCCGGCGAGGCATCCAGAAGGTTGCGCGCCGGCGTCTTCGGGATCACCAGCAGATGCCCGTCCGCGCGCGGCATGATGTCCATGAAGGCGAAGGTGTCGTCGTCCTCCCACACCTTGAACGCGGGAATCTCGCCCCTGAGGATCTTGGCGAAGATGTTGTCGGGATCATAGCTCATCGGGGTCTCCCAGCCGCTTCGCGGCCAGACTACACGAAACCCCGCGACAAGGTTAACCGGGAATTACCGGAACGGTATCAGCGGCTTGATGGGTCTCGCACGTATCGTATCGCCCCCCCCGGGCGCGCGCCTCAGAAATCCGTCGGCGCCCCGCCCTCGGCCCCGCGCCGCGCCACGTAGGCGGCCAGTTCCTCGCGCAGGGCGGCGTCCATCGCCGGCGCCTCGAAGCTGTCGACGATCTCGCGGTACAGCCCGTGCGCACGCTCGGCCGTCCAGACCCCGCCCGCCAGTTCCCACGCCTCGTAGTTGCGCCAGTCCGCCAGGTAGGGCTGATAGAACGCGGTCTCGTAGCGGTCCTGGGTGTGCTGGACTCCAAAGAAATGCCCGTTCGGCCCGACCTCGCGGATCGCGTCCAGCGCCAGGTCGTCCTCGCCGGTGGCCCAGGTCGCCGGTTCGAAATAGCGCTGAATCATCTGCAGAACTTCGCAGTCCATCACGAACTTCTCGGGGCTCGCGATCAGCCCGCCCTCGAGCCAGCCCGCGGCGTGATAGACCATGTTGGTGCCCGACTGCACCGCCGCCCAAAGCGAATTGCAGGTCTCCCACATCGCCTGGCCGTCCGGCACGTTGGCCGCACAGACCCCGGACGAACGGATCGGCAGCCCGTAATAGCGCCCCATCTGACCGGTCATCTGGGTGGCGCGCATGTATTCCGGCGTGCCGAAGGCCGGCGCGCCGGATCGCATGTCGACGTTCGAGGTGAAGGTGCCGATCACGGCGGGCGACCCCGGCGCGACCCATTGGAACAGCGCGATGGCGCTCAGCGCCTCGGCCAGCGACTGCGCCACCGCGCCCGCCATCGTCACCGGCGCCATCGCGCCGGCCAGCGTGAACGGCGTCACCACCACCGCCTGGCCGCGGCGCACGCAGCGCAGGCAGCCGTCGATCATCGGCTGGTCGTGCTTCAGCGGCGAGGTCGAGTTGATGTTGGTGTACATCCGCGGCGTGGCGCGGAACTCGTCCTCCGACAGGCCGCCCGCGATCTTCACCATCTCCATCACGTCCTCGACCCGCTCTTTCCCGAGCGAATAGGCGTGCATCACCTTGTCGGTCAGCGTCAGCTTGTCGAACAGAACCTCGAGATGGCGCACGCTGGCGTGGATATCCACCGGCTCGACCGGATAGCCGCCGGCGAAATGGATGCAGTTGAAATACTGCGTCAGCTTCAGCAGCTCGATGCACTGCGCCCGCGTGCCCGGGGTCTTACCGGTGGCGAGCGACCAGAAATTCGGCGGCGACGAGACGTTGCCGAACAGGATCGTGCGCCCGCCGACCTTCAGCACCCGGTCGGGACTGCGCGGCGTCAGGGTGAATTCGGCGGGCGCCCTGCCGACCATCTCCATCACCCAGTCGCGGCCCATGCGCACGTTGGTGCCCTCGACCTTGCATCCGGCCTCGCGGAAAAGCCCCAGCGCCTCTTCGTTCAGGAACTCGATGCCGATATCCTCGAGGATGCGCATCGCCGCGTCGTGTAGCCGCGCGACGCCTTCGTCCGTCAGCGGCTCGGTCGGCCGGTCGGGGTTCTCGGGCAGCCGCCAGGGGCTTTGCCGGATCACATCGGGGCTGGTTCGCCGGACATTCCCCGCACGCCCGCCATGCCTGCGCCGCTTCGGTGCCTGATCCTTCATCGCGCCTCTCCCGTGGCCCGGTCCCAGATGACCCGAACTCGCCGCGAAAGGATGCACAATTCCCGACCGTTTCTGTCGCAAACGGTCCGCGCGACGGCTGCCCTGCGCGCCGGCCTGTGTCTTCATCTCGGCGGCGCTGCCCGCGCCGCGCCCGATCCTCGCGCCGCCTGGACGTGATTGGATCAAGTGCGTGCAGATTTGGACGATTCGGCACCTTCCGTCCGCCGAAAGCCTCAGCCCTGCTGCGCGATCCAGCCTGGCAGGTGGCCGATATCCGGCAGCACCACGTCGGCCCTGGGGCCGAGATCGTCCTCGCCCGCCATCCCGGTCAGCACCGCGACCGTGCGCATCCCCGCGGCGCGGCCGGCGTCCAGATCGTGCGTGCTGTCGCCGACCATCAGCACGGTTTCCGGGCCGAGCCCCACGGCGGCGGCGAAGCCCAGGCACATGCCCGGGCCCGGCTTGCCGCCAAAGCCCGAATCGTATCCGGCGATGAAATCGAAACTTGCCTCGTGGCCGACGCCCGCCAGGTGCGCCCGCGCGGGCGCCTCGGCGTCGTTCGTCGCCACCCCCAGCTTCAGCCCCATCGCCCGCAGCCGCTCGATCAGCGGGCCGAGCGGCACCGCCTCGACCTGCGGCGCCCGCGCGGCCGTGGCGTTGATCCGAAAGGTCAGTTCGGCCGCGGACAGCTCGGGAACACCCGGCGCCAGCAGACGCACGATATCGTCCGGGGTGCCCGCGATCACCGGGCTTTCGGGATCGAAGCGTTTCGCCGCGAAATCATAGCCCATCCGCGCGCCCAGCGCGTTGGCCCGGTCGCGGTCGCCCTTCGAAAGCTCGGCAAGCGTCATCGCCGCCCAGGCGTTCCAGGTCGCCTCGAAGTCGAACAGGGTCCCGTCCTTGTCGAACAGGACGCCGCGTATCGGTTCCGCCATCGTCTGCCTCCTGCGCCCGCTCATGCCACATCCGGCGGCGCGTTGACAGGGGGGGCGCGTTGATTGACACTGACAACCATGACCGCGCTCCCCCGCTACCGGCTGCACGCATCGCTCGGCTATCGGCTGTCGCTGGCCGCGCGGCTGCAGGAACGGCGCCTCGACGAGGCGCTGAAGTCCCTCGGGCTGACCCGGATCACCTGGTGCGTGCTGCTGGCGATCGGCAACGAGGCGCTGCGCCAGCCCTCGGACATCGCGAAATTCGTCGGCATCGACCGCACCGCCACCAGCCGTGCGCTGCGCCAGATGGAAACCGCCGGACTGGTCGCGCGCGGATCGGGCGCCGGCGACCGGCGCACAAGGACGGTGCGGCTGACCGACCGGGGCAAGCGGCTTCTGGCGCAGGGCACGCCGATGGCGGTCGAGAACAACATGATCATGGAAAGCCGCCTCGGCCCCGACGACCGCGAACGGCTGATCGCCCTTCTGCAGAAGCTCTGCGCAGGCGAGGACGCCTCGCTCTCGCGGCTCTGACGCGGACATGGGCAAGCTCGTCTCCTATGCCAGGCGCCCGGTACATCTGGGCCCCTACCCGCTGGAACGGCTGGCCCGCGCGGCCGAGCCGCGGGGGCTTGACCGGCTGGAACCGATGCAGGGCCTCGGCTTCCGCCGCCCCGACGATCCGCTCAGCATCGTCAACGCGATGCAGGAATACCAGGCGATGCTGGACGCCACCCGCGACGGCCTGACCAAGGAACCCGCGGCGATCCCCGAGGACCCGGCCGAGCGCGCCAACCACCTGAAGGCATTCGGCTATTACCTCGATACGGCGCAGGTCGGCATCTGCGAAATCCCCGCCTCGGCCTGGCTCGACCAGACGATCGCCAATCCGGATGTCGACCGCTTGGCCGAGAAGATCCGCACGATGCAGCCCAAGACGCTGGCCGCCGGCATCGACGTGATCATGGCCGGCCTGCGCGAGGCGCTGGCCCGGCCGACGGGCGAGTGCCGGCACCACACGCACGCCATCGTGTTCCTGTTGGACTTTCCGCGCGACCCGGGGCCGGACGAGCCGGGAAGCGACTGGATCAGGGATGCACAGGCCCACCGCGCCTGCCTGCGCACGATGGAAACCGCGGTGACGCTGGCGAATTACATAAGGCTTCTGGGCTTCGAGGCGCGCGCCCATTCCGGTGCCGCCTCGGACGTGCATCTGGAACGCCTGGGCGTCGCCGCGGGGCTGAACGCGGTCGAGGGCGGGCGTGCCGTCAATCCGTTCCTCGGCACGCGCTACGGGCTGGCCGCGATCACCACGACGCTGGCGATGGCGCCCGACCGGCCGCTCGCGCCGAACCCGAAGCCGGGGCTGTCATGGACCACCGGCCTCGGCCGCCACGCCCGGAACGCGCGCAATCGCGACCCCTTCGCGCGGCGCTCCTTCAAGGACGGCCCGCACCCGTTCGAGACGCTGAAGCGGGTCGACCGGCCCACCACCTATATCGACCGTGCCAACGTCGCCCGCGTCCCGAAACGGGCCAACATGTTCGCGCGCTCGCTGTTCGGCGATCTGGGCCGCGCGGCGCAGGAGGGCGCGAAGAACGGCAACTACGTCCGCAAGGCGCCCACGGCCTTTGCCTTCCGCCCCTCGCTCGGCGCCTTCATCCTGCTTCAGGACGGCGAAACGCGCGCGGTGCACCCCTCGACCGCCGATCCGCGGCGCAATGCCGAGAACATCAAGGCCGCGCTTTACTGGCTCGGGCAGGATGCGGTGGGGCTAAGCGAGTGCCCCGACTGGACCTGGTACAGCCACGACGCCGCCGGAAACCCGATCACGCCCTACCACGACCAGGCGATCAGCATGATCGTCGACCAGGGCCACGAAACGATGGAGGGCGCCTCCGGCGACGACTGGATTTCCTGCGCCCAGTCGATGCGCGCCTACCTGCGCTTTTCGCTGGTGGGCGGCGTGCTGGCGCAGCATTTGCGCAATCTCGGCCATTCGGCGCGGACGCATACCGTGATGGACGACGAGGTGTTGCACCCGCCCCTGCTGCTCTTGTCCGGTCTCGGCGAGGTCAGCCGGATCGGCGAGGTGATCCTGAACCCGTTCCTCGGCCCGCGGCTGAAATCCGGCGTCGTCACCACGACGATGCCGATCACCCACGACAGGCCGATCGACTTCGGCCTGCAGCGGTTCTGCGAGGCCTGCAACAAATGCGCCCGCGAATGCCCTTCCGGCGCGATCACCGCCGGCCCGAAGCTGATGTTCAACGGCTACGAAATCTGGAAGTCCGACAGCTCGCGCTGCACCACCTACCGCGTCGCGCAGAAGAACGGCGCGATGTGCGGGCGCTGCATGAAAACCTGCCCCTGGAACCTCGAAGGGCTCTTCGCCGAGGCGCCGTTCCGCTGGCTGGCGATGCACGCCCCGGGCACGGCAAGGGCGCTGGCCTGGCTCGACGACGCGGTCGGCAATGGCGAGATCAACCCGGTCAAGCGCTGGTGGTGGCCGCTCGAGATGGTCGACGACGGCCCCTACCTGCCCGCGCGCGAGCCGGAAAACGCGCGCCCGCTCTCGAAAACGCTCGATCTGCGCTACGAGGACCAGACGCTGGCCGTCTACCCCGCGCCGCTGGCGCCGCCGCCCTATCCCTGGCCCTTCCCGATGGACCGCGAGGCCGGCATCGCCGCCTACCAGGCGATGATCCCCGCCGCCGAGCACCGCCGCCGCCGCGCCGCCGGCCTGCCGCCGGAACATGTCTACACCGCCGGAGCCGGCGAAAGCCCGGTGCTGAACTGCGTGGTCTCGAAGGTCGAGCGCATGGCGCCCGACGTCGCCAGGTACGAGTTCCGCATGGCCGACGGGTCCGAGATGCCCCCGGTCACCGCCGGCGCCCATGTCGACGTCGTGGTGGCGCCGGAATTCTTCCGGCAATACTCGCTGTCGGGCGACCCGGCGGACCGCTCGAAATACCAGATCGCGGTGCTGCGCGAGGACGGCGGCAAGGGCGGCTCGAAGCTCTTGCACCGGATCTTCACCGAGGGCCGCCGCGTCTTCATCTCGAAGCCGATCAACCACTTCCCGCTCGACGAGACCGCGTCCTTCACCTACCTGATGGGCGGCGGCATCGGCATCACGCCGATGCTCGCCATGGCGCACCGGCTGCATACGATCGGCGCCGATTTCGCGCTGCATTATTCCTGTTCCAGCCGCGCCACGGCCGGCTTTCTCGACGACTTGCGGCTGATGCCCTGGGCCGGCCGCGTTTCGCTGCACGTCTCCGACGAGGGCACCCGCGCCGACCTCGCCGCGATCCTGGCCTACCGCGAAGGCGCGCATGTCTATACCTGCGGGCCCGATGCCTACATGGGCGCGGTGATCGCGGCGGCCGAGACGGCGGGCTTCCCCGAAGAGGCGCGGCACCTCGAATACTTCACGGTTCCCGAGCAACCGGACTACGTCAACCACCCGTTCACGCTGAGGCTCGCCAGATCGGGCAAGACGGTCGAGGTCGCCGCCGACCGGGCCGCCACCGATGCGATCCTGGCCGCAGGCGTCCATGTCGACATCAAGTGCTCGGACGGGCTCTGCGGCGTCTGCAAGTGCGCGGTGCTGTCGGGCGAGGTCGAACACCGCGACTTCGTGCTGTCGAAAAAGGAGCGCGAGACGCACATGATCCTCTGCCAGTCGCGCGCCGCGGAACCGGGCGGCACGCTCGAGATCGACCTCTGAAGCCACTTCCGGCCAAGCCGGTCCGGCGAGGCGTCGCGCCGTCGCCCGCGGCCGATGGGACACGCGGCATTTCTCGGCCCGAAGACCGCGGATCGTGCTCCGGGGTCCGTCTTCTTCTCGTGAAAAATACGCATGGCGCACCGCATCCGCCCGGCAGACGGCGAAGTGATGCGTCGCATCGCGGCACGCAAGACAAGGCGCGCGGAAGCGCTCATTTGGATAACGCGCACCTGGGTCCGAAAACCGGTGCCCACGTTTCGGGGCGCGCTCGGGCAGCGCGCACCTCGGTCCGGAAACCGACGGCCACGCGCCGCGACGCGCCCCGGCGCTCAGGTCCAGTGCACCTGCTCGCCCCCCGGCAGCGCCTGGCGGGCGCGCATGGGCACGTCGTAGGCCAGCCCCTCGGCGTCGCAGAAGGCGACCACCCAGGCATCGTCCATGCAGAGGAAATCCAGCACCGACAGCAGGAAGGCCGGATCGCCCGCCTGGGCGCGCAGATCTCCCGCCGACGACCCGGTCGCGCCCAGGAAGACCGGCATCAAGTCGTCATTCGACGCCAGCCAGCCCAACGCGCTGACCGCCACCGTCTCGGCTGCCTCCGGCGTCATCGCGCACCTCCCGCAACCCGCAACCAAATCTTAACCAATCTCAGCGATATCTGAATCGCAAGAGCAGCATTTGCCTAAAAAGCGAGAGGATCATGGCGGCCCGGGTTCTGATTGCCAACGACATCGCCGCGGAGCGGATCGTGCTGAAGGCGCAGCTGACCGGCGCCGCGCACGCGATCGAGGTCGCCGACACCCCGGACGCGCTGCGCAAGGCGGTGGCGCAGGCCGCGCCCGATCTCGTCCTGCTGACCGAAACGCTGGCCGGCGCCTCGGGCCTCGACCTCTGCCGGGAACTGAAGCAACGCGCCGGCGGGGCGGGCCTGCCGGTGGTGCTGCTCGGCCGCCGGGTGGATCGCGCCGCCGCGGCGGCGGCGGGTGCCGACGCGCTGCTGCCGCGCCTGCCGGAACCGGCCTTCCTGGCCGCGCGGATCCGCAACCTCCTGCGGCGCCGCGCCACCGAGCGCGAGATCGACCGCACCGCCGCCAGCATTCCCGGCCTCTTCTTCGCCGAGCCGCAGCCCGGCTTCCGGCGGCCGGCGCGGATCGCTCTACTGGCGCCGAGCCTGGCCGAGGGGCTGACATGGCGCAACGCGCTGGCGCGGCGGCTGCGCGACCCGATCGCGGTGATCGACCCGGCGCAGGCGCTGGCCGCGCTGAACCGCGAGCCCGCGCCCGACGCGGTGATCCTGGCCGAACAGCCGGACCGCCCGGGCGAGGCGATCCGGCTTCTGTCCGAGCTGTCCTGCGGCGGCGAGACGTTCCGCGCCGCCACGATCCTGGTCCAGACCGCGCCCGATCTCGACCGCGCGGTGATGGCGCTCGATCTCGGGATCAGCGATCTGGTGACGCGCTTCGACGCCGACGAACTGGCCGCGATCCTGCGCCGCGAACTGGCGCGCAAGGCCCGCGCAGACCAGCGCCGCGCCGCGCTGGAGGACGGCCTTCGCCTGGCCGCGATCGACCCGCTGACCGGGCTTTTCAACCGCCGCTACGCGCAAAGCGAATTGCAGCGCATCGCCGCCAACGCCCCGGCGCACGGCGAAAGCTTCGGCGTGCTGGTGCTGGATCTCGACCGCTTCAAGCGGATCAACGACCGCTTCGGCCATGCCGCGGGCGATGCCGTGCTGACCGAGGTGGCGCGGCGGATGTCGGCCTGCCTGCGGACCGGCGATTTCCTGGCGCGGATCGGCGGCGAAGAGTTCCTGGCCGTGGTGCGCAATTGCGACCGCCTCGCCGCCGAGCAGGCCGCCGAACGCCTGCGCCGCGCGGTCGGCGACGCGCCGGTGCCGATCCCGGGCCGGCGGACCCCGGTGCCGATCACGCTCAGCATCGGCGTATCCATGGGCGGCGGCGCCGGGATGCCCATGGAACCCGCCGCGCTGATCGAGACCGCCGACAGGGGGCTTTACGCGGCCAAGGCCGGCGGGCGCAACCGGGTCACCATGGCCGGAACCGCCGCCTGACCGGGCGCGTCCCGGCCTTGAGCAGTTTCCAGCGAAGCCGATCCGGGGAAGCGTCGCGAATTCGCGACAGGTCATCAGGATAGAGCGCATTCCGTGACTCGAAGATCGCGGAATGTGCGCTAGCGGTGCGACCGCGGGCGGCGGCGCAGCGCGTGGTCCAGGGCCGCGGCATAGGCGGCGCGCTCGGCGGCGCTCATCCCGGCGATCCGCTCCAGCAACAGCCGCTGGCCGAGCCGCTGGCGCTCGCCGATCCGGCGGCTTTGTTCGGCGACCAGCCGTTCCAGGCCCGCCGGGTCGAAGGGATCGGCGCGCAGCGCGTCCAGGATCGCCTCGAACTGCCGGCGCAGCTCGGCGCGGTTCTCGCGGAACGGCCCCGCCTCGCGCCGCAGCGCGGCGGCCAGCGCGACCCGGTCGTGCCGCGGCAGCGCGCCCACGAACGGCCCGAAGCCCAGGTCGCGCAGCACCGGATTGCGGTCGCGGTCGCGCGGCCCGCCCAGCATCGCGCCCGCGACCATGCCGACGATCAGAAGGTTGAACGCCAGCGAGGCGACCAGCACGATCCTGCCCCAGGGCAGGCGCTTTTTCGGCTCGGCTTCGGCCATCGCTCAGCCCTCGCCCAGCAGGTCGCCGTAGGACGGCAGAAGATCCTCGATCTCGTAGCCCGCGGCCGAGGCGAGATAGCCGCCGGTCAGATCGTCCAGCGCCTCGGGCTGCCAGAGCCCGATCGCCAGCCCCGCGACCGCCGCGGCCGCAAGCCCCGCCGCCGCGGGCCAGCCGCCGATCTGTGCGAGAAGGCCACGCCGGCCGGCCCTGCGCGGCGCCGGCACGGCGGCCGGCGCCGCCGCTTCCGCGGCATCGCCAAGGACGCGGGCCATCAGGTCGTCCGACGGCGCGGGCGCGGCCCGGCGCGACGCGGCAAAAAGCCCGTCCAGTTCGGCATCGCTCAAGGGTCGCTTATCGGTCATCCTCATACCCCAGTTCCTCGCGCCGGGGGGCCAGTGCCGCCGCCAGCGCCCGTTTGCCCCGGGCGGTCAGACTCTCGACCGCCTCGACGCCGATGTCCATCACCGCCGCGATTTCGGGGTTCGACAGCCCCTCGATGTGGCGCAGCACCACCGCCTGGCGCTGCCGGTCGGGCAGGCCGGCAAGCGCATCGTCCAGCGCCGCCGCGCGCGCCCGGTCCTGCATCCGTGCCTCGGCGCCCGGTGCGCCGTCTTCCGGCTCGGGCACCTGGTCGAGCGCCACGCCGCGCGCACGGCGGCGCCGGTCGGTGCAGAGGTTCGTCACCACGCGATAGAGCCAGGTCGTGACCTTCGCCTCGCCCTGGCGCCACTCGCCGGCCTGCTTCCAGAGCCGCAGCATCGCCTCCTGCGCGACGTCCTCGGCCTCGGCCCGGTCGCCGCCGAGCAGCCGCGTGGCGTATCCCAGCACCCTGGGCGTCAGCCGCGCCGTCAGCGCCCGTGCCGCGGCCATGTCGCCGTTGCCGTAGGCGACCAGCAGCGCCTCGTCCGAGACGCCATCGAGCGCGTCGAAGGCCATATCCATGCAGCCCAAGGCCTATCCCGATTGTCCCGGACCGGCAATCGGCGGCGCGCGTCCGGCGGCCCGGATCGGGATGGCCGCCAGAGGTCGGGGAAACGCGCGCGCCGCCGATGCCGGGCCCCGGGCGGGGGCCCGTGGCCATGTCAGTGGCGGCCGTGGCCGTGGTCGTGGCCGTGATCGTGGCCGTGCCCGCCGCGGCGCGGGCCGAATCCGCGGCGCAATTCCTCGAGTTCGGCCTGGGTCAGCGACCCGTCGCCGTCGGCGTCGAGCCGGTCGAACATCCGGTCGAGGCCGCGGCCCTCTGCGGCGGCTGTCGCCTCTTCGAGGCTCAGCATGCCGTCGCCGTCGGTGTCATGGCGCCCGATCCGCTCGGCAATACGCTCGGCCCGGCGCGCGGCGCGGCGCGCATCCGCCGCTGCCGCCATTTCCTCGGCGGAAAGCTTGCCGTCGCCATTCGCGTCAGCCTCGGCGAACATCGCCGCGCCGGCGGCCTCGATCTCGGCAAGGGTGATCGCACCATCGCCGTCGGCGTCGAAGCGTTCCAGCAACCGCGCGGGGCCGCGCCCATCACCGCGGAAGTCGCCGCGAAACTCGCCGCGGCCGGGGCCGGCGCCGTCATGCGCCGTGGCGATCACCGCGCTCGAGGCGACGGCAATCAGGGCGGCGGCGGCAATCACGTAAGAGCGTTTCATGTCGTTCATCCTTTCCGGTTTCGTTGTCCGACGCGCCGCATCCCGGGCGCATTCTGGTTGTCAAACGCGCGCGGCGGCGGATTCCGTCGCCGGATTCGGGAATTTTTCCGGAGCGGGTTTTGCGACCTCTCGCCGCAAGGACAATTCGCGGGCTCGCACTTCGGCGCATTCCGCCTATGTTCCGCTGCATAGCGAACAGGATTATCCACATGGAGCATTCCGCCGAGACCGGCCAAGACCGCCCCGTCCGCCCGGCCATGTTGCGCGGCTGGCGCCGGCGCTGCCCGAATTGCGGCTCGGGGCCGTTGCTGCGCGGCTACCTGAAGGTGCGCGAGGCCTGCGCCGTCTGCGGCGAGGCACTGCACCATGCGCGCGCCGATGACGGGCCGGCCTATATGACGATCCTGGTCGTCGGCCACCTGATGGCGCCGCTGATCCTGGCCGCCTACACCGCCTGGCGGCCCGAGCCGCTGGTGCTGGCGGCGGTCTTCTCGGTTGGCTGCACGGCGCTTTCGCTCTACCTTCTGCCGCGCATGAAGGGGCTGATCGTGGCGATCCAGTGGGCCAAGCGGATGCATGGCTTCGGCGGCGCGGCCTGACCCGGGCCCCACGAGGACGAGGCGGACCTTGGACAAGACGGCGATCCGCGATGCCGCGACGGTGATCCTGGTGCGCGACCGCGCGTCGGCGCCGCGTGTGCTGATGGGCCAGCGCGGGGCCGAGGCTGCGTTCATGCCGAACAGGTTCGTCTTTCCCGGCGGCGCGGTCGACGCGGCCGACGCCGAGGTGCCGCTTGCCGCGCCGGTCCCGGCGCCCTGCGCCGCGCGGCTCGGCGAGGACAGCGCGCCGGGGCTGGCGCCCGGGCTTTGCGCCGCGGCGATCCGCGAGCTTTGGGAAGAGACCGGGCTGATGCTGGGCACCGCGGGCCGCTGGCCCGACGACGCGGCGCCCGGCGACTGGCAGGGCTTCGCGGCGGCCGGACTTCTGCCCGACCCGCGGCCACTGTCCTTCGTCTTCCGCGCGATCACGCCCCCGGGGCGGCCGCGCCGGTTCGACGCGCGGTTCTTCCTGGCCGACGCTTTGGCGCTTGCCGGCGACCCGGACGATTTCAGCCGCGCCTCGGACGAATTGAGCCACCTGCAGTGGATCCCGCTCGACGAGGTCCGCAACTTCCGCCTGCCGTTCATCACCGAGGTGGTGCTGGCCGAGGTGGCCGCCGCGCTCCCTGATCTCGGCCCTCCGGCGTCGGTGCCGTTCTTCGACAACGGCGCCGAGGAAAGCCTGTTCCGCCGGCTCGGCGGCGTCTCGCCCCTGGCGGGCTGATGCGGGGCCGCCGGCGGGGTTCATTCCGGCCGCCTGTCGACAGGCGGCACGCGCGCGGTCGACCGCGCGCAAGAAAGCCGCGTCGACGCGGCTTTCGCCCTGTGCAATGACAGCCTCAGCCCGAAAACCGGCCCGCCCGGGCCAGGACCCCTCCCCCGCTAAAGCAGCAGGACCAGCACCAGGATGCCGAGGGTCAGCAGCCCGATGCCGGCATATTCCCGCGGCGTGATCCGCTCGCGGAAGATCAGCGCAGAGGCGGCAAGCGAGAAGATCAGCTCGACCTGGCCCAGCGCGTTCACGTAGGCCGCATTCTGCAGCGTGAAGGCGGAGAACCAGCAGAAGCTGCCGATCATCGAGGCAAGCCCGACAAGCCCCGCCCGCCGCCAGGCGCCCAGCACCGCCGCGACCTGCCCGCGCTCGTGCCAGGCGAGCCAGAGGCCCAGGCCGATCGTCTGCGCGGCGGTGACAACCGCAAGCGTGGTGCCCGCGCGCAGCGCCGTGTCGCCGGCCCCGAGCGCCAGCGCGGCGCCGCGGTAGCCCACGGCGGAGACCGCGAAGAACGCGCCCGAGGCAAGCCCCAGCCCCGCCGCGCGGTTGAAGATGCGCGCCGCGAACCGCCCGCCGCCGCCCGGCGGGTCGGACAGCAGCAGCACGCCCAGAAGCCCGATGCCGATCGCCGCCGCGCCGGCCGGTGCGATGCCTTCGCCCAGGATCAGGAAGCCCGCGATCGCGGTCATCACCACCTCGGTCTTCTTGAAGGTGATGCCGACCGCGAAGTTGCGGTGCGCGAACAGCGCGACGACGCACATCGTGGCGAGAACCTGCGCAAGCCCGCCGGCCAGCGCGAAGCCCCAGAACCGGGCCGGCATGGCGGGCAGCGCCTGGCCCGACACCGCGCCATAGGACAGGACCAGAACCGCGACCAGCGGCGCCGAATAGACGAAGCGCGCGAATGTCGCGCCGCCGGTCGAAAGCCCCGCCGCCTTCAGCTGCCTTTGCAGCATGAACCGCGCGGTCTGGGCCAGCGCCGCGGTGACGGTGAGGGCGATCCAGGGCTCCATGCGGCCCTATCGCATGGCGGTTTTCCTAGCGCCAGAACGGATGCGGAACCGGGTCCTTGGTGCGCAGCAGGTGGCGCCGGAAGATCTCGCCGTAAGAGCGGTAGGCATAGCCGCCGTTGCGCGCGAGATACCGCGCGCGGTTGGCGGCATAAAGCTCCGGCAGCCGGTACCAGGGCACACGCGGGTGCATGTGGTGCACGACATGCAGGTTGTTGTTCAGGAACAGCAGCGCCAGCGGGCCGCGATCCTCGATCACCACCGTGCGGCCGGCGGCGCGTTCATGCGCCTGGTGTTCCAGGAAGGTGCGTATCTTGATCAGCGACAGCCCGGCATAGGCCGCCACGCAATAGGCCCAGACCGGCATCGTCGCGGCCCAGCCGAGCCACAGCGCCACCGGCACCAGCGCGGGCAGGTGCCAGAGCCAGCCGCGGCGCACCCGGAAATCGCCGGCCCGCGCGGCGCGCCAGTCCGAAACCATGAAGGCGACCTGCGAGACCAGCACGCCGACGGTCAGCCGCCCCAGAAGCGTGTTGTTGAAGATCAGCAGCGCGCGCACCGGGCGCGGCAGGCGGCGCCAGACGGCGGGGTCGAGATAGTTCGATTCCGGGTCGTCGTAGGGATCGGTAAGCTGTGCGTTCAGGTGGTGGTCCAGATGCGTGTCGCGGAACCGCAGATAGGGGATGACGAGCGTGAGTGCGGGAAAGACCAGCGCCGCGTTCAGCCGCGGGTCCCGGAACGGGTGGCCGTGGATGATCTCGTGCTGCAGCGACGAGTACAGCCCGATCGCCAGCGCCGTCAGGACGATGCCAAGCGGCAGGAACAGCGCCGCGACCGCGGTGGTCCCGAGCGCGAAAAGCGCGTAGCAGCAGGCCAGAAGCGCAAGCGTCGGCCACTCGGCGCGCCGCTGCACGGCCTTGGTTGCGGGACGTTGCCCCTGCTGCATGGCACCTCCGTTCACGGGAATGTGAACCCTCAATAGCGGGTGCCTGGGGTATTTCAAATTATGGATATGGTTAACTTTATCCACCTTGCTGCCATTTAATTCATCAAAAATGAACAAAATCGACAAACGTGAACGCGCGGTACTGTTCCGCGCCCGGCTGACGCAGGCGATGGAATTGCGCGGCATGAACCAGAGCGCCCTGGCACGCGCGATCAGGGTCGACCGCTCGACGATCTCGCAGCTTCTTGGCGCCGACGGCGCGCGGCTGCCGAACGCGCAGGTCGTCGGCGAATGCGCCGCCGAACTGGGCGTCTCGGCGGATTGGCTTCTGGGGCTCAGCGAGCGGCCGGAAAGCGCGGCCGATCTGATGGCGATCAACCTGACCATGACCGCGGCGCCGCGCGCGCCGGTCGACGAGCAGATATTCGACTGGCACAAAGAGGCCGCCGGCTACAAGATCCGCCACGTGCCGGCGGCGCTGCCGGACCTGTTGAAGACCCGCGAGATGCTGGAATGGGAATACCGCCCGCATCTCGGCCGCACCGCGGCACAGGCGATCGGCGCGTCGAAGGACCGGCTGGATTTCATGCGCCGCTCGAAATCCGATTACGAGATCGCCTTTCCGATGTACGAGATCGAAAGCTTCGCCCGCGCCGAAGGCTATTACCGCGGCCTGTCGGCGGCGCTGCGCCGCGCGCAGCTGGACCATATCGCGGCGCTCTACGACCAGCTATATCCCAGGCTGCGCATCTTCGCCTTCGACGCGCGGCGGGTCTATTCCGCGCCGATCACGGTGCTCGGCCCGCTGCTGGCGGTGCTTTACGTCGGGCGCAACTACATCGCGTTCCGCGACAGCGAGCGGGTGCAGGCCTTCAGCCAGCATTTCGACGGGCTGGTGCGGGAGGCCTCGGTGGCAGACCGCGAATTCGCCGGCTACCTGGAAGAGCTGCGCGCGATGGCGGGCTGAACGAGGTCCGCGACCGCCTCGGCCAGCAGGTCGAAGACCAGCCGGATGCGGCGGCTGGTGTGCAGCTCGCGGTGCGCGGTCAGCCAGACCGGAAACCTGACCGGTTCGAGGTCGGGCAGCACCAACTCGACCTCGGGTGCGCCCCGCGCGACGGCGTCCGACATCACCGCCATGCCCAGCCCGGCGCGCACCATCTGCCAGGCCACGACGCCGCTTTCCGAGCCGAGGCGGAAATTCTCGCGCCCGAGGCCAAAACCCAGCGGGTTCAGATAGTCGAGCATCCGCATCGGGTCGCCGTAGCCGACGAAATCATGGCGCTTCAGATCGGCCGGGCCGTTCGGGCGGCCGCGCGCGTCGAGATAGGCGGTGGCGGCGTAAAGCCGCGCGGTTTCCTCGCCCACGAGCCGCGCGATCAGGTCGGGCTGGTCCGGGCGCACGTGGCGAATCGCGATATCCGCCTCGCGGCGCATCAGGTCGCGGATCTCGTTGGCGGCGACGATGTCGATCTCGATCAGCGGCGCGGCGGCGCGCAGCCGGGCGATGGCCGGCGGCAGAAGATGCGCCGAGAAGACGTCGCTTGCGGTGATCCTGACCTGCCCCTCGATCGCCTGGGACCGGCCCGACGCGGCAAGCGAGATGCGGCTCGCCGCCTCGCCCATGGCGCGAACATGGTCCAGCAGGTCGAGGCCCGACGCGGTAAGCTGCAGCGAGCGTCCGACCCGCTCGAACAGCATCACGCCCAGCGCGGCCTCCAGCGCGGCGACCTGGCGGCCGAGCGTCGGCTGGGTCAGACCCAGCGCCCGGGCGGCGGCCGAAAGCGAGCCTTCCTCGACGGTGGCGAGAAAGGCGCGGACCTGGTTCCAGTCGAACGAGACGGCTGACCAATTCATGCATTATCGTATATCGGAACTACGGATATCGGCAATTTCAATTCGATATTCGCATGGATAGGTCTGTGCCGGACATCAAGGCGATTTGGATTTGCAAGGAGAGACGCAATGGCGATGATCGAGGCGAGACCGGAAGAGGCCCCGGGCGGGGCGAAACGAGAGGTCGCGGCGGCAATGGCGGAAGACCCGCGGTTCTGGGACCGGATCGCCAGGAAATATGCCGCAAGCCCGGTCAGGAACCTGCCGGCCTACGAGGCAACCCTGGACCGGGTGCGCAGCCACCTGAAGCCCGGCGACCGGGTGCTGGAAGTGGGCTGCGGCACCGGCACCACGGCGCTGAAGCTCGCCGATGCGGTGGCGCATCTGACCGCGAGCGATCTCTCGCCGGGCATGATCGCGATCGCCAAGGAGAAACTGGCGGCGGCGGCGGTGACGAACGTCGCCTTCACCGTCGCGCCGGTGGACGAGACCCGGTTCGAGGCGGAAAGCTTCGATGCGGTTCTGGGTTTCAACATCCTGCACCTGGTGCCGGACCTGGCGACGGCGATCGCGCGGGCGCGCGGACTGCTGAGACCCGGCGGGCTCTATATCACCAAGACGCCCTGCCTGGGCGACATGGGGCTGCATATCCGCCTGGCGGTCCCGGTGATGCGGCTGTTCGGCAAGGCGCCGCACGCGCTGGTCTTCGGCGCGGACGAGTTGCAGCGCCAGATGCGCGCGGCCGGGTTCGAGATCGTCGAG
>JBFKQC010000045.1:0-33023 GCA_041627895.1 Rhodobacter sp. | reverse complement strand
GGGCCATAACAGCCGCCTGTCGACAGGCGGCACACGCGCGGTCGACCGCGCGCGAGAAAGCCGCGTCGACGCGGCTTTCGCCATGGGCAATGACAGTTGCAGGCCAGACAGACCCGTTACCGCAGAGGCTTGTCCCGCACCATCGCCGCGATCGCCACCCTGTGCCGGCGAATGCGCGGAATGTGACGGGGCCGGAACGAGACAGCCCGGTGATTTCCGGAACGCCGAAGGCGCAGGCGACCGACCAGCCGCGCATTGCCCCCTAGCGACCGGTCGCCCCGGCCCCTATCTTGCGCGGGCACACCGGAGGGCGCCCTTGATCGTCAACGATATCGCCGATGGCCTTGCACGGACGGTCGAACGCGCCGGGCGCAGCCTGTCCGAGGCGTTCTTGGAACCCGTCGTCCGGCTCGGCGTCACCGGGCTCAGCCGCGCCGGCAAGACCGTGTTCATCACCTCGCTGGTGGCCAACCTGATCGACCGGGCCCGGATGCCCGGCCTCGCCGCCGCCGCCGAAGGCCGCATCCTGGCGGCCTATCTGCAGCCCCAGCCCGACGACACGGTGCCGCGCTTCGACTTCGAGACGCATCTGGCCGCGCTGACCGGGCCCGAGCCGCATTGGCCAGCTTCGACCCGCGCGGTGAGCCAGCTGCGGCTGTCGCTTCGGGTCAGGCCCGGCGGGCTGCTTGCCGGGCTGCAGGGGCCGCGCACGGTGCATCTCGACATCGTCGACTACCCGGGCGAGTGGCTTCTGGACCTGGAACTGCTGGATCTCGGCTACGAGGCCTGGTGTGCCCGCACCTTCGAGAGGATCGCGGACCGCGCCGCCGCCGCCGGCTTTCTGGCGGCCGCGCGCGGCACGGATCCGGCGGCGCGGTTCGAGGAGCCGGCCGCGCAGGCGCTCGCCAGGGCCTATGCGGATTATCTCAGGGCGGCGCGCGAGGCGGGCTATTCCGACTGCACGCCGGGGCGGTTCCTGCTGCCGGGCGAACTGGACGGCTCGCCGGTCCTGACCTTCGCGCCGCTGCCGAAGCCCGAGCGCCCGCGCCGCGGCAGCCTCTGGCGCGAGATGCAGCGGCGCTACGACGCCTACAAGCGTCAGGTCGTCCAGGCGTTCTTTCGCGACCATTTCGCGCGCATCGACCGGCAGATCGTGCTGGTCGACGCGCTGGGCGCGATCCATGCCGGGCCCGAGGCGACCGAGGACATGCGCCGCGCCATGGCCGACATCCTCGGCGCCTTCCGGCCCGGGCGGAACGCGTTTCTCACCCGCCTGCTGCTTGGACGGCGGGTCGAGCGAATCCTGTTCGCCGCCACCAAGGCGGACCACCTGCACCACGCCCAGCACCCGCGCCTGACCGCGATCATGGAGGCGCTGGTGAAGGAGGCGAAGGCGCGCGCCGATTTCGCGGGCGCGCGCACCGGCGCGATGTCGCTGGCGGCGCTGCGCGCGACGGTGGAGGACCGGATCGAGCACCGGGGCGCGCAGCTCGACGTGGTGCGCGGCGCGCTGCTCGAGACCGGGCGGCAGGCGGCGTTCCATCCCGGCGATCTGCCCGAGGACCCGCAGCGCCTGCTGGGGCCGGCGCGCGAGGGGGCGGAGAAATGGCTCGACGCCGATTTCCGGGCGATGCGCTTCGCGCCGGCGCGGCTGGCCCTGAAACCGGGCGAGGGGCCGCCGCATATCCGGCTGGACCGGGCGGCGCAGTTCCTGATCGGGGACCGGCTGTGAGGCTGGCCCGGGCCCGCCCGCGCGACGCGCGCCCGCTGGCGGCGATCCTCCATGGCTGGACCGCTGAGACCGGCTGGATGCCGCGCATCCACACGGCGGAAGAGACGGCCGGATTGCTGCGCCGGCTGATCCGCACCTGCGACGTCGACACGGTGCGCGGCTGGCGCGGGCCGGTGGGGTTCCTCGCCCGTGACGGCGCGGTGATCCATGCGCTGTACCTGGCGCCAGGCGCGCGCGGCCGGGGCTGGGGCCGGCGGCTGCTGGACCGGGCCAAGGCCCGGGCGCCGCGCCTGACGCTCTGGGCGTTCCAGGCCAACGGACGGGCGCTGGCATTCTATGCCCGCGAGGGGTTCGTCGAGGTCGAGCGGTCCGACGGCGCGGGCAACGACGAGAAGCTGCCGGACGTCCGGCTGGAATGGCGGAGGGCGCGGGCATGAGCGAACGCAAGGGGCCGGTGCTGATCGAACTCGACGCCGCGCCGTCGGTCTCGCCCGCCGAGGCGCCGCCTGTGCCCGAGGCCACCGGCGCGCCCGGGGGCAGGGCGATGCAGACCGCCGCGCGGCTGGCGGCGGCGCGCCCGTCGCGGCTGGCGCGCTGGTTCTGGGGGCTGCTGGCGGCGGTGCTCGGCCTGGCCCTGTCGGTGGCGGCCTGGGATTTCGCCACCGGGCTTCTGGCGCGCAGCCCTGTGCTGGGCTGGCTGGCGGTGGCGCTGCTGGGCGGCTTCGTGCTGGTCCTGCTGGGTCTTGCCGTGCGCGAGGCGGCGGCGATGGCGCGGCTCGGCCGGCTGGACGGTCTGCGCCGCGCCGCCGATGCGGCGCTGGCCGAGCGCGACCTCGGCAAGGCGCGGGCGGTGGGCGCGCGGCTTCGGCGGCTCTACGGCGCGCGGCCCGACATGGAGTGGCACCTGGCACGGCTGGCCGAGCGCGAGGCGGACATGTTCGACGCCGACGCGCTGTTCGATCTGGTCGAGGCCGAGGTGCTGGCGCCGCTCGACCGGCGCGCCGAGGCCGAGATCGAGGCCGCGGCGCGACAGGTCGCGACGGTCACGGCGGTGGTGCCGCTGGCGCTGGCCGATGTCGCCGTGGCGCTGGCGGCGAACCTGCGGATGATCCGGCGGGTGGCGGAAATCTATGGCGGGCGGGCCGGGGTCTTCGGCAACTGGCGGCTGGCGCGGGCGGTGATGGCGCATGTGGTGGCGACCGGCGCGGTGGCCGTCGGCGACGACCTTATCGGCTCGGTCGCGGGGGGCGGGGTTCTGTCGAAGCTGTCGCGCCGCTTCGGCGAGGGCGTGGTGAACGGTGCGCTGACCGCGCGGGTCGGTGTCGCGGCGCAGGAGGTCTGCCGCCCGCTGCCCTTCGGCGCGGGCCGGCGCCCGTCGGTCACCGGGCTGGTGCGCCGCGCGCTGGCGGGGCTTTTCGGCAGCCGCACGCAACCGGATTGAGCGCTGCCGCGCGCTTTCATGCAGCGGGCGGCGAGGTGACGCGCCATGCAGGCGGGCGGTGGCGGCGGCGGCGGGACATGCGTATTTTCGACGAGAAGAAGACCCGGAGCGGTCTCTTGACCGGGCGGGCGTTCTGGGCATCCTGCGGTCAGGAGGGGCTGTCTTGGGTCATATTCGCCTGAGCTTTCTGGGGCCGTTCCGGGCCGAGCGCGACGGCACTGCGGTGGCGCTGCCGGCACGGCGCGGGCGCGCGATGCTGGCGGCGCTGGCGCTGGCGCCGGGCGGCGAGATCAGCCGCGAGCGGCTGGCGGCGCTGTTCTGGCCGGACCGGGCCGAGCCGCAGGCGCGCGCGTCGCTGCGCCAGGAATTGTCGGCGCTGCGCCGCGCGCTGGACGGCTGCGATGCACTGGGCTCGAGCGCCGAGGCGGTAGCGCTGCGGCCGGGGCGCGGGCTGGAGACCGATCTCTGGGCGTTTCTCGGTGCGCAGGCCGATGCGGCGGGCGCGCTGGCCCTGTGGCGCGGGCCGTTGCTGGACGGGGTCGAGCTGGGATCGGAGCCCTACGAGGCGTGGCGCGCGGCCGAACGGCGGCGGCTGGAGGCGTTCGATCCGCTGAACGAGGCGGCGGTAGCGGCGCGGATGCAGGCGGCGGCGGCCGGGGGCAGGGTGCCCGAGGCGCTGGCGCTTTACGCCGCCCATGCCGAGCGGCTGTCGGCGGATCTGGCGGCCGAGCCCGGCGCGGCGCTGAGCGAATTGCGCGGCCGGCTGGCGGCGGCAACGGCGGCGCAGGCCGCACCCGCGGCGCCGGCGCCGGCGGCGTCGATCTTCAAGCGGCCCTCGGTGCTGCTTGCGGGGTTCGAGGCCTTGAGCGCGTCCGAGGACGACCGGCTGCTGGCGCTGGGGCTGGCGGACGAGTTGCGGCTGACGCTGGCCTATTGGCGCTGGTTCCCGGTGATCGGCCCCGAGGCGGTGGGTTGGCATGCCGGGCAGGGCGGGCTGCCGGCGCTGGCGCGCGAGGTCGGCGCCGCCTATGCGGTCACCGGCACGGTGCGCCGGGCCGGCCCGCGGGTGCGGGTCACCGCCTGCCTTCTGTCCGCTGCCAGCGGCGAGACGGTCTGGTCGCGCAATGTCGACGGCACGCTGGAGGATATCTTCGCGTTCCAGGAAGTGGCGAGCCGCAGCATCGTCGCGCAGCTGGAACCGGAACTGGCCCATGCCGAGGCCGAGCGCATCGCCCGGGCGCGACCGAACGACCTGTCGGTCTGGCAGCTTCTGGTGCAGGCCAAGGAATGCGAACGCCGGGGCGGCGAGGGCTATGGCACGCGTGAGGCGAACGACGAGCAGATGCGGCTGTCGCGCGAGGCGCTGGCGCTGCAGCCCGATTTCGCGCGTGCCTGGTCGTGCCTCGCCCATTGCCACTGGCGCGAGACGATCATGGGCTGGGCCGAGAGCCGCGAGGCGGCGATCGAGGCGTCGCTTGCGGCGTCGAAGCGGGCGATCGCGCTGGACCCGGCCGACTGGGAGGCGCGGGCCTATCGCGCCATCGCGCTGCTGTTCGGGCGGCGCGATTTCGCGCAGGCCGAGCTGAACGGGGCCGAGGCGGTGCGGCTGAACCCGTCCGCGGCGCAGGCGCGGCACGGGCTGGGCTGTGTGCTGGAGAACCTCGGCCGGTTCGAGAAATCGCTCGAGCATCTCCACGCGGTGTTCCGGCTGAACCCGAACCATCCCAACACCGCCGCGGTGCTGGGCGATATCGTGACCTGCAACATGTTTCTGGGCCGCCATCGCGAGGCGACCGAGGCGGCGGAGCGGCTGATCGCGGTGGCGCCGGGCTATTCGCGCGGGCTGCAGCGCTGCGTGGCGGCGCTGGCGATTGCCGGCGAGGCGGCGCTGGCCGAGAAGGCGCGGCGGCGCCTGGCCGAGGTTCAGCCGGATTTCTCGGAGGCCTACGTGCGCGAGACCTATCCCTTCGCCGAGCCTGCGCATCTGGAGGCGATGGTCGAGGGACTGAAGAAGGCCGGGTGCTGGCAGTAGCCCGGGTCGCGCGGCCGGCCCGGGCCCGCGCGGGAATCCGCCGCCACTTGATCCGGGTCATTGCGTGCGGGGCGAAACCGGCAGAGCCTATCGCTGCCAGACGCGCCAACGATGGGGAGAGACCGACATGCCGGACAAGAAACCTGACACCCGGGCCGCGACCGGAGCGGACAAGAGCGACCCGGCGTCCGCGATGATGGCCACGTTCGTCGAGTTCCAGAAGGCCGGCCTCGGCCCGCTGCAATGGCTGGGCACCGCCTGGCTGGAGAACATGGGCGATCTGGGCGGCGAGTTGAGCCAGTTCATGGCCGAGCGCATCCGCGAGGACGTCAAGACCCAGCACGAGATCCTGCATTGCCGCGACGCCGCCAAGCTGCAGGAAATCCAGTCGCGGTTCATTCAGAAGGCGATCGAGCAATACACCGCCGAGACCGGCAAGCTGGTGGAGCTGAGCCATACCTTCATGGACCGGCTGAGCAAGGGCAAGGCGAACTGACGGCAGCGCCGGGTCCGGCAGGGGCCGGGTGCGGGGCGGGCGATTCCGCGTCTTGCCCCGTCTTCCGCGCGCGCCTATAGAACTGGGCGAGATGGCCCGGTATCGCATCATCATTCGAATTACCGGCCCGGCGCTCTGACCCACGAGCCGCCGGGACAAGGCGCATGGAACGCCGCGCCGACCCTTCCCACATCCGACAAGCATTTCGAGGACACATCCCATGTGTGCCGACACGCCCGACTACAAAGACACGCTGAACCTGCCGAAAACCGATTTCCCGATGCGCGCAGGCCTGCCGAACCGCGAGCCCGGCTGGCTGGAGAAATGGGAGAGGATCGGCGTCTACGACCGGCTGCGCGAGCGTGCCGACGGGCGCGCGCCGTTCATCCTGCATGACGGGCCGCCTTACGCCAACGGGCACCTGCATATCGGCCATGCGCTGAACAAGATCCTGAAGGACATGGTGGTGCGCAGCCAGCAGATGATGGGCCGCGACAGCCGCTATGTGCCGGGCTGGGACTGTCACGGGCTGCCGATCGAGTGGAAGATCGAGGAAGAGTACCGCGCCAAGGGCCGCGACAAGGACGCGGTCGACGTGGTCGAGTTCCGCCGCGAATGCCGCGCCTTCGCCGAGGGCTGGATCGACATCCAGCGGGGCGAGTTCAAGCGCCTCGGCGTGACGGGCAAGTGGGACGACCCGTATCTGACGATGGATTTCCATGCCGAGCGGGTGATCGCCGAGGAATTCCAGAAATTCCTGATGAACGGGACTTTGTATCAGGGCTCGAAGCCGGTGATGTGGTCGCCGGTGGAAAAGACCGCGCTGGCCGAGGCGGAGGTCGAGTATCACGACCACCGAAGCCATACGGTGTGGGTGAAGTTCCCGGTCAGTTCCGGCCCCGAAACCAGCGGTGACGACCGTTCGACGCTGATCGGCAAGGCAGTCGTGGTCATCTGGACAACGACCCCATGGACGATCCCTCAGAACCGGGCGATCTGCTTTGGCCCGGACATTTCCTATGGGCTCTACGAGGTGACCAAGACACCGGATGAGTGCTGGGCCAAGGTCGGCGAGTTGTATCTGGTCGCGGATTCGCTGGCGGGAGAGATATTCACTCAGGCGCGTGTGGGCACGGAGGGCGTGCGGCGCTTGCGCGATGTTTCAGCCGACGAGCTTTCGACGATCGGCTGTGTGCACCCCCTGCACGGCGCCGAGGGCGGGCAGGGCGAATGGGACTTCCCTGTCCCGCTTCTGCCGGGCGAGCATGTCACCGACGATGCCGGCACCGGTTTCGTGCACACCGCGCCCAGCCACGGGGCGGACGACTTCGAGATCGGCCAGAAACACGGCCTGCTGATGACCTACAACGTGCTGGAGGACTCGTCCTTCCGGCCCGACCTGCCGTTCTTCGGCGGCGCGGTGATCTTCGATGAGAAGGGCAAGGAAGGCGACGCCAACGCCCGCGTGATCGACAAGCTCGTCGAGGTCGGCGCGCTCTTGGCCCGCGGGCGGCTGAAGCATTCCTACCCGCATAGCTGGCGCTCGAAGGCGCCGCTGATCTTCCGCAACACGCCGCAATGGTTTGCCGCCATCGACCGCGAGGTGGGCGACGGGCAGGACGAGTACGGTGCGACGATCCGCGAGCGCGCGCTGACCTCGATCGACAAGCTGGTGAAATGGACCCCGAAGACCGGGCGCAACCGGCTGCATTCGATGATCGAGGCGCGGCCCGACTGGGTGCTTTCCCGCCAGCGTGCCTGGGGCGTGCCGCTGACCTGCTACGTGAAGAAGGGCGCGAAGCCGGACGATGCGGATTTCCTGCTGAAGAACGAGGTCGTGAACCAGCGCATCCTCGAGGCCTTCGAGGCCGAGGGCGCGGATGCCTGGTACCGGCCCGGTGCCAAGGAGCGGTTCCTCGGCAACGATGCCAACCCGGAGGACTACGACCAGGTCTTCGACATCCTCGATGTCTGGTTCGATTCCGGCTCGACCCATGCCTTCGTGCTGCGCGACCGCGCCGACGGCACGCCGGACGGCATCGCCGATCTGTACCTGGAAGGCACCGACCAGCATCGCGGCTGGTTCCATTCCTCGATGCTGCAGGCCTGCGGCACGAAGGGCCGCGCGCCCTATCGCGGGGTGCTGACGCACGGCTTCACGCTGGACGAGAAGGGCAACAAGATGTCCAAGTCCCTGGGCAACGTGATCCTGCCCGACGCGGTGGTGAAGCAGTACGGCGCGGATATCCTGCGGCTCTGGGTGGCGCAGACGGATTACACCGCCGACCAGCGGATCGGGCCGGAAATCCTGAAGGGCGTGGCCGACAGCTATCGCCGGCTGAGGAACACGATGCGGTTCCTGCTGGGCAACCTGCACGGATTCGCGCCGGAAAACCGGGTGGAGCCGGCGGAGATGCCGGAACTGGAGCGCTGGGTGCTGCACCGGCTGGCGGAGCTGGACCACAAGGTGCGCACGGGCTATGCGGCCTACGATTTCCAGAACGTGTTCCGCGCGGTGTTCGAATTCGCCACGGTGGATCTGTCGTCGTTCTACTTCGACATCCGCAAGGACGCGCTGTATTGCGACGGCGGCGCACCGCGGCGCAACGCGGCGCTGACCGTGCTGGATATCCTGTTCTACCGGCTGACCACGTGGCTGGCGCCGATCCTGGTCTTCACCATGGAGGAGGTCTGGCTGGAACGCTTCCCCGGCGAGGCGTCCTCGGTGCATCTCGTCGACATGCCGACGACGCCGGCGGACTGGCTTGACGAGCCGCTGGCGGCGAAATGGGCGAAGATCCGCAAGGTGCGTTCCGTGGTGACAGGGGCGCTAGAGGTGCAGCGCCGGGACAAGGTGATCGGCGCCTCGCTGGAGGCCGCGCCCGTGGTGCATGTGGGCGACCGCGAGACGCTGGCGGCGGTGCGGTCCGTCGAGTTCGACGACATCTGCATCACCTCGGCGGTGCAACTGACCGGCGATCCGGTTCCGGCCGAGGCGTTCCGGCTGCCCGAGGTCGAGGGCGTGGGCGTGGTGTTCGAGACCGCCGAGGGCGAGAAGTGCCAGCGCTGCTGGAAGATCCTGCCGGATGTCGGCAGTCACGCCCATCCGGGCGTCTGCGGGCGCTGCGACGCGGCGCTGGGCTGATGCCGGGGCAGGGCCGGGGGGGGGATCGGGCGATGCGGCACCTGAGCCTCGATAGCCCGGTCGGCCCGCTGACGGTCTGGGCCGACGCGGGCGGCATCCGGCGGCTGGACTGGCAGGCCAACGCCGACAGCGCCGACCCGGGCGCCGCGCTGGTCGCCGCGCGCGACCAGCTCTGCGAGTATTTCGCCGGGGCGCGCCGGGACTTCGACCTGCCGCTGGCGCCCGGGGGCGGCGATTTCCAGCGCCGGTTCTACGCCGCGCTTTGCGCGATCCCGTTCGGCGTGACCCGGACCTACGGCGACCTGGCGCGCGAACTGGGCGTTCCGGCGCAGGCCATCGGGCAGGCCTGCGGCGCCAACCCGATCCCGATCCTGATCCCGTGCCACCGAGTGCTGGGGGCGAACGGGCTGGGCGGGTTCTCGGGCGCCGGGGGCATCGAGGCCAAGGTGGCGCTGCTCAGGCTCGAAGGCGCGGGCTCGCTGCTGTTGTAGCGAGGGCTCTTTCGCCCTTACGGGCGGCCCCGCTTTGCCGCGCGTCCGGGGATCAGCTGTTGCGCGATGCCGGCGAAGACCAGGTAGAGCGAGGTCAGCACCAGCCCCCAATGCGCCCAGCTTTGCGGGTGGAAATCGACCCAGGCGGCCCAGGCGGCGAAGAAGGTCCAGGCCAGCGCCACCGGCAGTGACAGCAGGCGCCAGCGCTCGGTCCGCACCGGGTGGATGAACTTGAGGTTGGTGAACATCGCGATGGCCAGCACCACGACGATCGCCAGGATCGCCCAGTAATTCGGCTTGAGCGCGAACAGCACGATCACCAGCATGTTCCAGCAGGCGGGGAAGCCCGCGAAGGAATAATCCTTTGTCTTCATGCGGGTATCGGCCATGTACATCGCACTTGCGAAGGTGATGACGATGATCACGATCCAGCCAGTCCAGCCCGGCAGCAGATCGGGATGCTTGAACAGCGCATAGGCCGGAATGAAGATGTAGGTCAGGTAGTCGACGATCATGTCCATGATCACGCCGTCATATTGCGGCGCGTTGGTCTTGACGTCGTACTTGCGCGCCAGCGGTCCGTCGAGGCCGTCGACCACGAAGGCCACCACCAGCCAGACATACATCAGCCCCCATTTCTCGTCGACCGCGGCCAGCAGCGCGAGCATCGCAAAGACCGCGCCGGTGGCGGTCAGCAGGTGGACGGCGAGAGCCTTGAACCGGGTTGTCATGCGCACGTCATGGACGATATCCGGCCGTTTCGCAAACATATAGCGGGGCGCTGTCACGTGGTGCCGCCGTCGGCGGCGCATGTTCTTCCCGTCCTCGCCTCCGGCTCCGGGCGGGCGAGCGGCCGGTGATCTCGGGGGCCGGCGGGCGTGGCGCCTGTTGCGGTGTTCGCCGCATTTCGGCCTGACGGGAACGCGCCGCATTCGGCGGCGTCTATCCGGCGCGCGGATGCGTGGCGTCGTAGACTTCCATCAGCCGGGCGGTATCGACGGCGGTATAGGCCTGGGTCGTGGACAGCGAGGCGTGGCCCAGAAGCTCCTGGATCGCGCGCAGGTCGCCGCCGGCGGCCAGAAGATGCGTCGCGAAACTGTGGCGCAGCGCGTGCGGCGTGGCGGTGGCGGGCAGGCCGAGCTGCATCCGCGCGGCCTGCATCGCCTTCTGCACCAGGCGCGGATGCAGCGCGCCGCCGCGGGCGCCGCGGAACAGCGGCTGGCCGGGTTCGGGCCGGAACGGGCAGAGCCGGACGTAATGCGCCACCGCCCTCTGCGCCGCCGGCAGCACCGGGACGATGCGTTCCTTGCCGCCCTTGCCAGTGATCCGCAGCACCTCGGGCAGCGGGTGGTCGGCGCCGCAGAGCCCGAGCGCCTCGGAAATTC
Source organism: Rhodobacter sp. (assembly GCA_041627895.1). GTDB lineage: Bacteria > Pseudomonadota > Alphaproteobacteria > Rhodobacterales > Rhodobacteraceae > JBFKQC01. The sequence continues at coordinate 22,301 of JBFKQC010000045.1, read as the reverse complement.
GCAGCCCGCAGCCGTAGAGCAGCGTGACCACCGCCATGTCGCGGGCGGCGACCCAGCCGGTCGCGGATTGCAGCTCGACCGTGTCGATCACCGCGCGCGCGGCGTCCTCGCTGAGCGGCCGGGGCAGTTTCGCCTTGAACTTGGGGCTGCGGGTCGAGAGCACCGGGGTAGGGTCGAAGCCCTCGCGTTCGGCCAGCCAGGCGGTGAAGCCCTTCACCGCCGACAGCGCGCGCGCGAGCGAGCGGGCGGATAGCCCGCGGCCGCGTTCCGCCGCCATCCAGGCGCGCATGTCCGAGACGGTGACGCGGGACAGCGGGGCGAGCCCGGTGGCGTCGCCGAAATGCCGGGTTACGAAGCCGAGATAACCGGCGACGTCGCGGCGATAGGCGTCGATTGTGTTCGCCGAGGCGCCGTCGAGCGCGCGCGCGGCCAGAAGCCAGGCGGCGAGCGCGTCGGCGAGCGCGGGCGAGATCGTGATGCGGGCAGCCTGACCGGCGGGGCTCACGACAGCCAGCGGCGCATGGCGCGCTCGAAGACTCCGGCGAAGAAGGTCAGCAGGTCGGTGCCGTGGGTCGGCTTGAACTGGTGCGGGTCTTCCGAGCCGAACACCAGCATTCCGGGCAGCCGGCCCTCGCCGAGATCGAGCAAGAGGCAGGCCTCGGACCGGATCCAGTCGGCGTTGTCGCCGTAGATCACCTCGCTGTCGGGCTGCACCTGGCGCAGCGTGACCTGGCGCACCGGAATGTTGCGGCCGCGGGTCAGGTAGTCGCGGACGAAACCGGGCTCGGCCACGCAAAGCACATCGCCGAGGCGCGAGACCGCCGGATCCTCGGCGCTGAGCGCCGATTCGAGCACCAGGCGCAGCGCGTCGACCCGCAGGATTTCCGGGATTTCCTCTTCCAGATGGGCGAGGAAGCCCTCGAACCTGGCGGGGTCGAGCATCTTCAGCACCGCGCGGTGAATCTGGTTCGTGCCGGCGAGGTTCTCGTAGGCCGCGGCGATCACGTTGCGGTGGGTTTCCTCGAGCCGGTCGAGGCGCGATTCCAGCCGGTCCATCGCGATGCCGCGCAGATCGACGATGTTGCCGCCCATCGACCGCTCGTTGGCGGCAATCAGCGCGCCCATCACTTCGCGGTCTTCCAAAATCATTTCGGGCTCTGACAGGATCTTGTCGCGCAAATTACCCGCGATCGCCGTGTTCTCAGCGGTCATGAATTACCTCACTGCTCTATCGGTGCCCCACCCGATGTCCCGGCTTTTCTGCAATGGATTCGGAGAAATCGCAAGAAAAGTCGTACCTTCGGGGCTGAACTTGATGCGGTGTGGCGGATTTCACAACGCGCGCGGGCGCGGCGCCGATATCACTCATCGAACGCAATTGCACATATCGAACAGGGCGCGCAGGCCGCGCGCCGGGGCGCGCGAATTGTCGCGATCCTGCAAGCGTGCAGGGTTCAGAGGATCTTCTGGCCGGTCTTCGCCCAGTCCGCGAGGAAGCCCTCGAGCCCCTTGTCGGTCAGCGGGTGGCTGGCCATCTTGCGGATCACGTCGGGCGGTGCGGTGGCCACGTCGGCGCCGATCTTGGCGGCTTCGGCCATGTGGTTCAGCGAGCGGATCGAGGCGGCGAGAATCTGGGTCTCGAAGCCGTAGTTGTCGTAGATCAGCCGGATGTCGGCGATCAGCGCCATGCCGTCGAGGTTGATGTCGTCGACCCGGCCGATGAAGGGCGAGATGAAGGTCGCACCCGCCTTGGCGGCCAGCAGCGCCTGGCTGGGCGAAAAGCAGAGCGTGACGTTGACCATCCTGCCCTCGCCCGTCAGCACCTTGCAGGCCTTCAGCCCGGCCCAGGTGAGCGGCACCTTGATCGCGATGTTGTCGGCGATCTTCGCCAGTTCGCGGCCCTCGGCGATCATGCCGTCGGCGTCGAGCGCCACGGTTTCGGCGCTGACAGGGCCGTCGACCATGCCGCAGATTTCCTTGGTGACTTCCTTGATATCGCGGCCGGATTTCATGATCAGCGAGGGGTTCGTCGTGACCCCGTCGACCATGCCCAGTTCGTTAAGTTCGCGGATCGCGTCCACGTCGGCGGTATCAACAAAGAATTTCATCGGCTCGCTTTCCTGGCAGAAGGGATTGCAGTCGCCGTTCTGATAGCCCAAGCCAATGGGGCAATGCAAAGCACATTTGGACGGTCCGATTGGTGCGGCCAGGCCGCGGCGATGCCAGGCGCAGGGCCGGGCATCGGGGCGATGCGGTGACGGCGCCGGCCTTCTTCGACGAGGGCGCGCTGGTCGGCGTGCTGACCGCGCAGCCGCTCGACCGGGTGCTGGACTACCGCGCGCCCGAGGGCGGCTGTTTCGCGGGCGCCTTCGTCGAGGTGCCGCTGGGACCGCGCAGGGTGCTGGGCGTGGTCTGGGGGCCGGGCAGGGGCGACTGGGACCCCGAAAAGGTGCGCAGCGTGATCCGGGTGCTCGACGCGGTGCCGATGCGCGAGGAGATGCAGGAATTCCTGACCCGCGTCGCCGAATACACGCTGACCCCGATGCCCGCGATGCTGCGGCTCGCGACCCGCTCGCCCGGCCTCGGCGATCCGCCCTCGATGCGGAAGATCCACCGCCGCGGCGCCGGCCGCCCCGACCGCGAGACCGACGCGCGGCGCCGGGTGATCGAGGCGCTGGACGCCTATGGCGGGCTGGCCTTCACGCTGGGCGAGCTGGCCGAGGCGGCTGGGGTCTCGACCTCGGTCGTCAAGGGACTGGTGAAGCTGGGCGTGGTGCTGGAAGAGGACAGCCCGCGCGACCTGCCCTATCCGCAGCTCGACCCGGACCGCGCCGGGGTGGACCTGGCGCCCGACCAGGCGGCGGCGGCGGAGCGGCTGCGCGCGGGCGTGCGCGCGGGCGTCTACGGGACGACGCTGCTGAAGGGCGTCACCGGGTCGGGCAAGACCGAGGTCTACCTCGAGGCGGTCGCCGAATGCCTGAGACGCGGCCGGCAGGCGCTGGTGCTGCTGCCGGAGATCGCGCTGACCGCGGAGTTCCTGAAGCGGGTCGAGGCGCGGTTCGGCGCGGCGCCGGCGGAATGGCATTCCGGCGTGACGATGACCGAGCGCCGCCGGGCCTGGCGCATGGTCGGCGAGGGTGGCGCGCAACTGGTCGTGGGCGCGCGCTCGGCGCTGTTCCTGCCGTATCGCGACCTCGGCCTGATCGTTGTCGACGAGGAACACGACACCTCGTACAAGCAGGAGGACGGCGTGCTTTACAGCGCCCGCGACATGGCCGTGCTGCGCGCGTCGATCTGCGGCGCCCAGGTGGTGCTGGCCTCGGCGACGCCATCCCTGGAAAGCTGGGCCAATGCCGAGGCGGGCAAGTACGCGAAGCTGGAACTGACCTCGCGTTTCGGCGAGGCGGAACTGCCCGAGATGCGGGCGATCGATATGCGCGGCGAGGACCTGCCGGGCAACCGCTGGATTTCGCCTAGCCTGCAGGGCGCGGTCGAGGCGCGGCTGGCGGCGGGCGAGCAGGCGCTCTTGTTCCTCAATCGCCGCGGCTATGCGCCGGTGACGATCTGCCGGGCCTGCGGGCACCAGATCGGGTGCGAGCATTGCGACGCGCGGATGGTCGAGCACCGGTTTCTGAAGCGGCTGGTCTGCCATCAATGCGGCGAGACCCGGCCGATGCCCGCGGCCTGCCCGAGTTGCGCGGCCGAGGAGCGGCTGGCGCCGGTCGGCCCAGGCGTCGAGCGGTTGCACGAAGAGGCCGCCGCGCTGTTCCCCGGGGCGCGGATCGCGGTGCTGTCGTCCGACCTCTACGGGTCGGCCCGGGCGCTGAAGGCGCAGATCGAGGCGATCGCGGCGGGCGGGGCCGACATCGTGATCGGCACGCAGATCGTCGCCAAAGGGCACAACTTTCCGCTATTGACGCTGGTGGGCGTGATCGACGCCGACCTCGGCCTGCAGGGCTCGGATCTGCGCGCGGCCGAGCGCACGTTCCAGCTGATGCGGCAGGTGGCGGGGCGCGCCGGGCGGACCGGGCGGCGCGGCGAGGCGCTGTTGCAGACCTACCAGCCCGAGCATGCGGTGATCCGGGCGATCCTGTCGGGCGACGAGGAAGGTTTCTGGCGCGCCGAGGCGGCCGAGCGGCGCGCGGCCGGTGTGCCGCCCTACGGACGGCTGGCGGGGATCGTGCTGTCGAGCCCGGACGTGCAGGCGGTGTTCGACCTGGGCCGGGCGCTGGCCTTCAACGACGCGCCGCTGCGCGCGGTGGGCGCGCAGGTCTACGGGCCCGCGCCGGCGCCGATCGCGCGGATCCGCGGGCGGCACCGGGTGCGTCTGCTGGTCAAGGCGGCGAAGGGCGTGCCGTTGCAGCCGGCGCTGGCGCGCTGGGTGGCGCAGGTGAAGCTGCCGGCGAATCTGCGGCTGTCGATAGATATCGACCCGCAAAGCTTTTACTGAGTGGTGGGTGTTGTCATGCGGAGTTCGCTGCGCTCACGCTCTTCTCGAACGGAAGGTTGGGACGAGGTCCCCCCAGACCGCCCGGGGGAAACATGTGGCCGGATCAAGGAGTCTTGAGGGAAATGGCAATGCGGGCCGTGGTGATCGGGGCGGGGCCGTCGGGGCTGGCCGCCGGCGCCTGTCTGAAACGGGCGGGTGTGGCGGTGGAGGTGCTGGAGCAGGCCGATTGTGTCGGCGCGTCGTGGCGTGGGCATTATGCGCGGCTGCAGCTGCACACGGCGCGGGGGCGGTCGGGGCTGCCCTACCGGGCGATGCCGCGGGCTTACGGGCGCTATCCTTCGCGGGCGCAGATGATCGAGTATCTCGAGGACTATGCGCGCGGCTTCGGGCTGGCGCCGCGGTTCGGGACGAAGGTGTCGGCGGTCCGGCCCGACGGGGCGGCGTGGCGGGTCGAACATGCCGGCGGGGCCGAGCGGGCGGATGCGGTGATCTTCGCCACCGGGCTGAACGGCGTGCCGAACCGGCCGCGGCTGCCGGGCGAGGCGGCGTTCGGCGGGCCGGTTCTGCATTCGTCGGACTACGACACGGCCGCGCCGTTCGCGGGGCAGCGTGTGGTGGTCGTCGGGCTCGGCAATTCGGGCGGCGACATCGCGCTGGACCTCGCCGACGCCGGCGCCGAGGTGACGCTGAGCGTGCGCGGGCCGGTCAACATCCTGCCGAAAGAGCTGTTCGGTATCCCGATCACCTCGATGGGGGGATTGCGCAGGATCATGCCCTACCGCTGGGCCGATGCGCTGACCGCGCCGATCCTGCGCGCCAAGATCGGGCGGCCCGAGGATTACGGGCTGCAAAGCGCCGGAAAGGGGCCGGCGGCGCAGGTGATCGAGGACGGCCGCGTCCCGCTGATCGATATCGGCACGCTGCCGGCGATCAGGGCGGGGCGGATCGACGTCAGGCCGGGGATCGAGGCGCTGGGCCGGGGCGAGGCGCGGTTCGCGGACGGGACCGCCGCGGCGGCGGATGCCGTGATCCTTGCTACCGGCTATCGCGCCGATCTTCGGCGCCTGCTGCCCGAGACGCCCGAGGTGCTGGACGCCGCGGGGCGGCCGCTTGTCTCGGGGGCGCCCAGCGGGGCGCGCGGGCTTTACTTCTGCTCGTACCGCGCCTCGGCCGACGGGCAGCTTCGGCAAAGCGGGATCGAGGCGCGGGCGATCGCGCGCGACGTGGCCGGGCTGGCGGCGGGGGCCTGATCCGGCGGCGCGGATGGCGGGTTACATTTCGCCTCGCCATCGCGGTGCCGAAGGCGTAGAGCGGGCCCATGGGACGGATCGTGGGACTGGCGGATGCTGGCGGGCTGGCGTTGTGGCGGCGGCCGGTGGCGCTTTTGTTCCTGATGGCCTTCGCGATGCCCATCGCCTTTGCCACGTGGTCGACACTGCTGAACAACTTCGTGATCGAGGCGGCGGGGTTCACCGGGGTCGAGATCGGCTGGCTGCACACGGTGCGGGAAATCCCCGGCTTCTTCGCCGTGGGCGTGATCGCGATCATCATCTTCATGCGCGAGCAGACGCTGGGGTTGGTGTCGCTTTTCATGCTGGGCGCGGCGAGCGCGGTGACGGCGTGGTTCCCCAGCTTTGCAGGGCTTCTGACGGTGACGATGATCTCTTCGATCGGGTTTCACTATTACGAGACGGTGAACCAGTCGCTGCAGTTGCAGTGGATCGAGAAAGAGCGCGCGCCGCAGACGCTGGGCTGGATCGTCGGCGTGGGGTCGGCCGCGGCGCTTCTGTCCTACGGCACGCTGGTGGTGACGTGGAAGACGCTGGGGCTTTCCTACAACTTCGTCTACCTTGTCTCGGGCGGGGTGACGGCGGCGATCGCGGTGTTCTGCTTTTTCGCCTACCCGCAATTCGAGGCGCCGTATCCGCAAGTGAAGAGGATGATCCTGCGGCGGCGCTACTGGCTGTATTACGCGCTGCAGTTCATGTCGGGGGCGCGGCGGCAGATATTCATCGTCTTCGCCGCCTTCATGATGGTCGAACGCTTCGGTTTCGAGGTGCATCAGGTCACCGCGCTTTTCCTGATCAACTTCCTGGCAAACATGATCTTCGCGCCCTTGATGGGCCGCGCGGTGGCGCTCTGGGGCGAGCGGCGGGCGCTGATCTTCGAATATGCCGGGCTGATCGCCGTGTTCCTGGCCTATGGCGGCATCTACTGGTTCGGCTGGGGCGTGGTGCTGGCGGCGGTCCTCTACGTGCTGGATCACCTGTTCTTCGCGCTGGCCTTCGCGCTGAAGACCTATTTCCAGAAGATCGCCGATCCGGGCGACATCGCACCGACCGCCGCCGTGGCCTTTACCATCAACCATATCGCGGCTGTGTTCCTGCCGGCGGCGCTGGGATATCTCTGGATCGTGTCGCCGGGGGGCGTCTTCGTGCTGGCCGCCGGGATGGCGGCGACGTCGCTGGCGCTGGCGCTGATGATCCCGCGCCATCCCGAGCCCGGCAACGAGACGGTGTTCAGCCGGTTCGCGCCTGCGACGGCGGCGGAATAGGGGGCAGTGCGATGGACGATCTGACGCGGCAATTGCCCGGGGCGGCCGACGAGATCGCGCCGGACGGGCTGGAGGTGCGGCTGCTGCTTGCCGGCGGCGGCGGCAGTTTCGCGCATTTCCGGCTGGGCGCCGGCAGGACCGGGCGGGCGGTGCGGCACCGGACGGTCGAGGAGATCTGGTATTTCACCGAAGGCGAGGGCGCGTTCTGGCGCGAGGGCGTGGCGGGCGGCGCCCCGGTGCCGGTGCGGCCCGGGACCAGCGTGAGAATCCCCGTGGGCACCGGATTTCAGCTGCGCGCGGGGCCGGGCGGGCCGGTTTCCGCCGTCGCGGTGACGATGCCGCCCTGGCCGGGCGAGGGCGAGGCCGAGGTGATCGAGGGCTGCTGGGCGCCGGACCTCTGACCGCGGGGCGCTGGTCGCGGCGGCCCCGAGCGCCTATATCCGTCCCAGGCAACGAAGGAGGCGCGCGATGTTCCTGTTCCAGAAGAAGAAGGCGCAGATGGTGGCGCCGGACGAGGCGCTGCCGGGGCGTGCGGCGCCGATCCCGACGGCCGAGGAGCATTTCGTCCTTCACCGCCCGCTGAAGGCGGACGTGCCCGAGGGCATGGAAGAGGCGATGTTCGGCATGGGGTGTTTCTGGGGCGTCGAGCGGATGTTCTGGAACCTGCCGGGCGTCTGGCTGACCATGGCGGGATATGCCGGCGGGCATACGCCAAACGCGACCTACGAGGAAGTCTGCACCGGGCGGACCGGCCATAACGAGGTGGTGCGGGTGATCCACGACCCCTCGGACATATCCTACGATGACCTGCTGCGGGTGTTCTGGGAAGGCCACGACCCGACGCAGGGCATGCGGCAGGGCAACGACGTCGGCACGCAGTACCGATCCGGCATCTATCACTACTCCGAGGCGCAGAAGGCGGCGGCCGAGCGTACCAGGGCCGAATTCGCGCCGCGGCTGGCCGCGGCGGGGTTCGGGCCGGTGACGACCGAGATCCTGCCCGCGCCGGACTTCTACTACGCCGAGGCGTACCACCAGCAATACCTGGCCAAGAACCCGGGCGGCTATTGCGGGCTGGGCGGGACCGGGGTGACGTGCCCGGTGGGGACCGGCGTCGCCTGAACCAAGGGTTTCCGAATTGTGCGCCGTGCGGCGCGCCGTGTCGTTTGCGCCCGCCTTCGGCGGTCGCGGTGCGAGGAGGGCTGTGCGCCCCCCTCGTCGTCCATCGGCCTGTCGGACCACCCGGACCGATGGCGAGGCTGTGGACGTGCCCCCGAAGGCATTCCCGGCCGGGCGATGGAGCCTTGACGGTGGAGCGGTGTCGGCCTAGGCGGCGCGCATGGCGACATTCACGGCATTGACCACGCTTGCGGACCGCGAGGCGGCAGAGGCGCTGAGCGCGGCGATGGAGCGGCTGGTGCCGGAGCCCATGGGCGTCGGCATATTCGAGATCGAGGACGGGTCGGGAACCTGGGAGGTCGGCGGCTATTTCGAGGCGCCGCCCGATCCGGCGGGGCTGGCGCTGCTTGCGGCGGCGCATGGCGCGCGGCCCTTCGCGGTGTCGGAACTGCCCGAGGTCGACTGGGTCGCGAAGGTGCGCCGCGAACTGGCCCCGGTCGAGGCGGGGCGGTTCTTCGTTCATGGCAGCCACGATGCCTGCAAGCTGCCCGAGGGGCGCGTGGGGCTGCTGATCGAGGCGGCGATGGCGTTCGGCACCGGCCATCACGGCACGACGCTGGGATGCCTCCGCGCGCTCGACCGTCTGGCCGCGGACGGCGCGGCGCCGCGGGCGGTTCTGGACCTCGGCTGCGGCACCGCGGTGCTGGCGATGGCGGCGGCGAAGCTCTGGCCGGTGTCGGCGATTGCCAGCGACATCGACCCGGTGGCGGTCGAGGTCGCCGCGGCCAACGCGGCCGCGAACGGGCTGGCGGGCCGGGTGCGGGCGATCGAGGCGGCGGGGCTGGACCATCCCGGGCTTGCGGCCGCGGCGCCGTTCGATCTGGTCTTCGCCAACATCCTGAAGGGCCCGCTCGTCGCGCTGGCGCCGGGGCTCGGCCGCGCCGTCGCGCCCGGCGGGTATCTGATTCTGTCCGGGCTTTTGAACGACCAGGCCGACGAGGTGCTGGGCGTCTATCGCGCTTCTGGCTTCAATCCGGTGCATCGCGAAGCGATTGTCGACTGGACGACGCTGACTTTGCGGCGAAATCCGCAAGATTAGGGCGGTTTCGCCCGGTTTCGCCCCGTTTCGCCCCGAGGCGCCGCAATCTGGTCACAGTTCCTGCGGAAATTGCCACAATCGAACGACGCACCGCGCGAGGACAGGATGGCCCGGGAAAAGACCACGATCCGTTTCGAAGACGTCTGCGGCAGCGGCGAGGCGATCAGCCCGGCCGCGCAGCTTGGCCTGGCGATCGTTGCGGTGCTTTCGTTCAAGATGTTTCTCGCGCTGCAATCGGGTCTTGCCGCCTATCAGGCGGCGATGGCCGACCTCGCGGGCGGCGGGATCGTCGAGCGGGCGCTTGCGAAGGCGCTGACGCTCGATGCGGTCTCGCAGGCGGTCGCGGCGGCGCTGGTTCCCTATCTCCCGTAGACTTCCGTTCTCTCTTTTTCTCGTTCCTTCTGACTGGGCCGCGTCGACCACGCGGCCCTTTTCTTTGCCGCGGCGCGCGACTCGGCGCGCGGCGCCGATTCCGCGCCGCAGAGACAATCCGCGCCGATCACAGCCATCGTTTCGCCGTATTTCCGCAGATTGCGGGATTCCCGCGGAACCGGGCGGAATAAGGGCGTTTCGGCCCTTCGGCCACATTTTGGCCGCATTTCGGGCACAGCTTTGCCCCGTACCGAAGATCGAAAACCGCCTGGGGGCTGCCATGGATCTCGATGTCACGAAGACGAACCGCTTTGCCGTGAAGCCGATGAAGACGGCGTCGCTGGAGAGCTTCAATCACGACGGGCTGGAGATCGCGCGCCGCAAGTCGAAGCGCCGGGAATGGCCGATCCGCGAGATCGCGCTGTTCGCGCTGGCGGTGGTGTCGTTCAAGATTTTCCTGTTCTTCGAGATGGGCGCCGCGGCCTACGGCGCGAAGATCGCGGAATTCGGTGCCGGCGGGCCGGTGGAACAGGCGCTTGGCTGGGCGATGACGCTGGATCCGGTATCGACGTGGATCGTCGACGGGATCCGCTTCGGCCACTGGTAGGTCCGGGTTTCGGAAACGACAGGGGCCGCGTCCCGGCAGGACGCGGCCCCTTTTCGTCGGTCGGCCCCGGGGCCAGATCAGCGGCGGATCGACTCGATGTCGCCGCGGGTCAGGCCGAGGTCGTCGAGCTCGTGATCGGAAAGCTTGGCGAGCGCGTTGCGGGTCACCCGCGCGTCGTTCCAGGCGATCACGGAACCGATGAGGCCGGTGAAAAGGGACGAGAGACGCCCACCAAAGCGGTGACCGTCGACCGTCGGGCGGGAAATGTCGTAGGAAGCCATTTGCGTGAACCTCAAGCTTGGCGTTTCTGGGCCGGCGCGGTCATGCGTCGTACCCGCGAGCTAGGCGGGAATTCGCGCCGCGACAATGATGTTTTTTGCATAGCGGTAATGCAATTTCTGCATAGCGGAATTCATCATTAAGGCATTGGAAAGAAGCAGATTATTCGAAGCGGTTCGGGGTCGTTTTCGAGCCTTGCGTTGGCGATTTCAGACCTCGATTGCGGCCGAAATGCGGCGTCCGGTCTTGGCGGATGTTCGCGTTTCGTGCTATCGGTGCGCAAAAGCCGGAAAGGGCAGGGTGGGCAGATGCGTGTTTTGGGGATCGATCCGGGCCTGCGCGTGCTGGGCTGGGGCGTGATCGAGGCCGAGGGCACGCGAATCAGCCATGTCGCGAACGGGCTTTGCAAGTCGGAGGGCGGCGATTTGGCCGCGCGGCTGTTGTCGCTGTTCGAGGCGCTTTCCGAGGTTGTGGCGCGGCATGCGCCGGACACGGCGGCCGTGGAACAGACCTTCGTCAACAAGGATGGCGCCGGCACGCTGAAGCTGGGCCAGGCACGGGGCATCGCGATGCTGGTGCCGGCGCGGGCCGGGCTGGCGGTGGGCGAATACGCACCCAACACGATCAAGAAGACGGTGGTGGGCGTCGGCCACGCCGCCAAGGTGCAGGTCGACCACATGGTGCGGCTGCAGCTGCCGGGCGCCAGGATCGCCGGGCCGGACGCGGCGGACGCGCTGGCGGTGGCGCTGTGCCATGCGCATCATGCGCGGTCGGCGGGCCGGCTGGCGGCCGCGCTTTCGCGCCCGGAAAGCGGCGCCGCAGCGCAGGCCAAGCGGGGCGCGGCATGATCGGGCGGCTGGCCGGGCGGCTGGACTACCGCGGCAGCGACCACGTGCTGATCGACGTGGGCGGCGTGGGCTATGTGGTGCATGTCAGCGACCGGACCCTGGCGGCGCTGCCCGGTCCGGGCGAGGCGGTGGCGCTGTATACCGATCTCTTGGTGCGCGAGGACCTCATGCAGCTGTTCGGCTTCACCTCGCTGTTGGAAAAGGAATGGCACCGGCTGCTGATGAGCGTGCAGGGGATCGGCGCCAAGGCGTCGATGGCGATCCTGGGCACGCTGGGTGCGGACGGGGTGAGCCGGGCGATCTCGCTCGGCGACTGGTCGGCGATCAAGGCCGCGCCGGGGGTCGGGCCGAAGATCGCGCAGCGCGTGGTGAACGAGTTGAAGGACAAGGCGCCGGCGGTGATGGCGATGGGCGGCGCAGCGGCGGCCGGGGCGCTGGTCGAACCTGCGGCGGGCGCCGGGCCGGCGGATGCGACGCCGGCGGCGCGGCCGGCCGGACCGGCGGCCGGCGGCAACCCGGCGGCGCAGGCCGAGGCGCTGAGCGCGCTGGCAAATCTCGGCTACGGCCCGGGCGAGGCGGCGGGCGCGGTGGCCGAGGCGGCGGGCCAGACGCCCGGCGCCGACACGCCGGCGCTGATCCGCGCCGCGCTGAAGCTTCTGGCGCCGAAGGGGTAAGCGATGGAACCCGACCCCACGCTGCGCGCCGAGAAGCGCCCCGAGGACCTGGACCGGGCGCTGAGGCCGCAGTCGCTGGAAGCATTCATCGGCCAGTCCGAGGCGCGCGCGAATCTGCGGGTCTTCATCGAAAGCGCAAGGCGGCGCGGCGAGGCGATGGATCACACGCTGTTCCACGGCCCGCCGGGCCTGGGCAAGACCACGCTGGCGCAGATCATCGCGCGCGAGCTGGGGGTGAATTTCCGCATGACTTCTGGTCCGGTCCTGGCCAAGGCCGGCGACCTGGCGGCGATCCTGACCAACCTCGAAGCGCGGGACGTGCTGTTCATCGACGAGATCCACCGGCTCAATCCGGTGGTCGAAGAGGTGCTTTACCCGGCGCTCGAGGATTTCGAGCTGGACCTGGTGATCGGCGAGGGGCCGGCGGCGCGCACGGTTCGGATCGAGCTGCAGCCCTTCACGCTGGTCGGCGCCACGACGCGGCTGGGTCTGCTGACGACGCCGCTGCGCGACCGGTTCGGGATTCCGGTCAGGTTGCAGTTCTACGGGGTCGACGAGTTGAACGAGATCGTCGCGCGCGGCGCGCGGATGCTGGACGTGCCGGCCGAGGATGCAGGCGTGCGCGAGATCGCCAAGCGGGCCCGCGGCACCCCTCGGATCGCCGGGCGGCTCTTGCGGCGGGTGGTGGATTTCGCGCTGGTCGAGGGCGACGGGCGGCTCGACCGCGCCATCGCCGACCGGGCGCTGACCAGGCTCGGCGTCGACGACCTGGGCCTCGACGGGGCGGACCGGCGCTATCTGGGATGATCGCCGAGAATTACGGCGGCGGGCCGGTCGGCGTCGAGACGATGTGCGCCGCGCTGTCCGAAAGCCGCGACGCGCTGGAAGAGGTGATCGAGCCCTATCTCTTGCAGCAGGGGCTGATCCAGCGCACGCCGCGCGGGCGGATGCTGGCGGGAAAGGCCTGGGCGCATCTCGGCCTCGACGCGCCGAAGGCGCCGGGGCAGGGCGAGCTGTTCGGAAAATGAGCGTGCGTTGCCGAATTGTGCGCTTCCGCGCGCTCTTTCTTCGCCGGTGTCGAGGCGACGCGCCGCGGCAGCGTTGTGCGCGCCGCGCGGTTCGGCCAGCCCCTGGCGGGGATGTCCGCGGCCGGATGAAGGCGCCGCGATGAGCCCCGCAGAGATCAAGGCGCTGTTCACCCGGTCGGACGGGTCGTACCTGTTCGCGCGCTGGGGCCGGCCGGTCGCGCCGGTGGTCTTCGGGGTCGAGGAGGCGACGCTTGCCGTGGTCAAGGGCGCTTGCGAGGCGGTGGTGGCGCTGGCCGGTCACCGGATGGCCGAGACCGACCCGGAACTGGGCGCCAACCTGATGGTGTTCTTCCTGCGCGACTGGGCGGAACTGCCCGAGGTGCCGAACCTCGACCGGCTGCTGCCCGATCTGGGTCCGCTGGTCGGGCGGCTGCAGGCGGCCGGGGCGAACCAGTACCGCGCCTTCCGCTTCGACGAGGCGGGCGCGATTCGGGCGGCCTTCGTCTTCGTGCGGATGGATCGCGAGTTGCGGGCGATAAGCGCAGAGGCGCTGGCGCTGGGCCAGATGGTGCAGACCATCCTGTTGTGGTCCGACGAGGCGTTCCGCGACCGCTCTGCGCTTGCCATGGCGGGCGGCCGGACGGTGCTGCGCCCGGACATAGCGGACGTGATCCGTGCCGCCTATGACCCGGTGATGCCGGCGGCGGCGGACGACCCGGCGCATGCGCTGCGCCTTGCGGCGCGGGTGGGGGAGGGGCCATGACGCATCGCTTCCAGACCCGGGTCTATTACGAGGACACCGACCTGGCCGGGATCGTCTATTATGCCAATTACCTCAAGTATATCGAGCGCGCGCGCACGGAATGGGTCCGCGAGATCGGCGTCGACCAGGTGCGGCTGAAGGCCGAGGCGGGGCTGGTCTTTGCGGTGCGCCGGGTCGAGGCCGAATACCTGAGCCCGGCGCGGTTCGACGACGTGCTGGAGGTCGAGACCCGGCTTGAGGCCGCGACCGGCGCGCGGGTGGTGCTGGGCCAGGACGTGCGGCGCGGCGGCGATCGGCTGTTCGCGGCCACGGTGACGCTGGTGATGCTGACCGCTGCGGGCGCACCGGCGCGCATTCCGGCGGAAATTCGCCGACGCTTGACAGCTTCGTGAGCGCGCGACGGATCTGACGCGGAAATCTTGGCTTTCCCCCTGCATATGCGGTAGTTTCGCCCCTAATTAGCGCCACGGAACCACCGGGCCGGACAGAGAGCAGGACGCATGGAAGCCGAATTCTCATTCTTCGCGCTGTTTTGGCGCGCCTCGTTCGTCGTGCAGCTGGTGATGATCATCCTGTTGCTGGCCTCGTTCTGGGCCTGGTCGATCATCGCCCAGAAGCTGATCACCTATCGCAATGCCCGCCAGGAGGCGGCGGTGTTCGACGAGGCCTTCTGGTCCGGCGAGCCGCTGGAGGATCTGTACCAGGAGATCGGCCAGGAACCGGACGGCTCGTCGCAGAAGATCTTCGCCGCGGGCATGCTGGAATGGCGCCGCTCGCACCGCCAGGACGGCGAACTGATCGCCGGGGCGCAGGCGCGCATCGACCGCTCGATGGACGTGGCGATCAACAAGGAGGCCGAGGGCCTGAACCGGGGCTTGAGCTTTCTGGCCACGGTCGGCTCGACGGCGCCGTTCATCGGGCTGTTCGGCACGGTCTGGGGCATCATGCGCGCGTTCATCGAGATCGCGCAGCAGCAATCGACCAACCTCGCCGTGGTGGCGCCGGGCATCGCCGAGGCGCTTCTGGCCACCGGCCTCGGCCTGCTGGCGGCGATCCCGGCGGTGATCTTCTACAACAAGCTTTCCGCCGACAGCGACCGGATCGTGGCGGGGTACGAGGCCTTTGCCGACGAGTTCGCGACGATCCTCAGCCGGCAGCTGGACGACCGCTGATGGGCGCCGGGGTCATCAAGGGGTCGGGCGGGGCGGAACGGCGCGGCCGCGACCGGCGCCGGCGCGGGCGCTACCGCGCGATGAGCGAGATCAACGTCACACCCTTCGTGGACGTGATGCTGGTTCTGCTGATCATCTTCATGGTCTCAGCGCCGCTTCTGACCGTGGGCGTGCCGGTGAACCTGCCCGAAACCGCGGCCGAGGCGCTGCCGGTCGAGAACGAAGAGCCACTGACGGTGACGCTGACCGCCGAGGGGCAGATCATGATCCAGACCACCCAGACGCCGGCGACCGATCTGGTGGCCAAGCTGCGCGCCATCGCGGCCGAGCGCACCAGCGACAAGATATTCCTGCGCGCGGACGGGACGATCCCCTACGAGCAGGTGATGCAGGTGATGGGGGCGCTGAACGCGGGCGGTTTCCGGAACATCGGGCTGGTGACCGAGACCGGCGGGCCGCGGCTCGACGGGGCCGAGGGCTGAGACCGCGGTGCAGACCGGCACCTATATCTCCGGTGCGGGGCATGCCGCGCTGTTGCTCGGGCTGCTGGTCGGGGGCTGGCTCGGGTCCGAGCCGCCGCCGCCGGTGGAGGTTGCCGACGTGTCGCTGATCTCGGCCGAGGATTATGCCGCGCTGAGCCTGCCCGATCTGGCGCCGCAGCCGGTGATCGACGTGCCGGCGCCCGCGCTGCCCGAGGTTGATAGCGCGCCGGAACCCGCGCCGCGCCCCGAGGACCCCGCGGTTGCAGCGGTCGAGCCCGAGGCCGCGGCGCAGGACGATCCCGACGCGCTGCCCGATGTGCCGGATGCGCCGACGCCGCCCCAGCCGGAACTGGCCGAGGACCTTGCCGCGCTGCCGCGCCCCGAGCCGGCGGCCGAGACACCGGTCGTCGCGCCGCCCGCCGAGACGCCCGCGCCGCGGCCCGCGCCGCGCGTGGCACCGCTGCCGGTGCCCGAGGCGCCGCAGGCCCCCGAGATCGCCGATACGCCGACGCCGCGGGTCTCGCCCGAGGCCGAGACGCCCCGGGTCGCCGAAGAAGCGCCCGAGGCGGCGCCGGAAGAGGCGACCACCGAGATCGTGACCGAGGCCGAGCCGCCGGCGGCGGGCGCGCCCAGCGCCTCGCCCCGCCCGGTTGCGCGCCCGGTGCGGCGCGCCGCGGCAGCGCCGGCACCCACGCCCGCACCCGCGCCTGCACCGCCGAGCGGCGATGGCATCGCTGATGCGGTGGCGGCGGCGGTGGCGGATGCGGTCCGCAAGCCCGCACCCGCGCCGCGCGCAGCCCCGGCCGGGCCGCCGCTGACGAGCGGGGAAAAGGAGGGGCTGAGAGTGGCGGTTGGCAGGTGCTGGAACATCGGTGCGTTAAGCACCGAAGCTTCCAGAGTGACGGTCGTCGTGCGGGTTACGATGGCCATTGACGGAAAGCCCGATCCCAATTCAATTCGCATGATTGACCACTTCGGGGGCACCGAAGCAGCAGCCAATCAGCATTTCGACGTCGCAAGGCGAGCGATCCTTCGATGCGGCACGCAAGGCTACGATCTGCCTGCCGAGAAGTACGACCACTGGCGCGAGATCGAGATCACGTTCAACCCCGAGGAAATGGGGCGCCTATGAGGACAGCTGTCATTTTCGCGCTTCTTGTCGCTCTCTCCGGCACAGCGGCGGCCGATGTACTTCGCCCGCGCCCCTTGCCTCAGCACGGCACCGCATTCCACGAAAGGCGGCTCTCACCAGGAGTTGCTGCGCCGTCCGTGAAACATGCGCCGCGACGGCATGAGCGACCGCTCCATTCCGCGGCTCGTGACTTGACCCCGCAGGAACGTGCCGCGTTTCTGTCTTCGGTATATCGGTGCTGGAATGCTGGCTCCCAGGACGATGAGGCGACGAGTTCAAGCGTCACGGTCGGCTTTTCGCTTTCGCCGGAGGGACGGCCCGTGTCTGGCTCTATCCGAATGGTCAGCCATTCCAGCGGCTCTGAGGACGCCGCGCGACAAGCCTTCGAGGTCGCGCGCGGGGCGATCCTGCGTTGTGGAGCCAGGGGTTACGAGTTGCCCGCAGATAGATACGAGGAGTGGCGCCAGATGGAAATCATGTTTAATCCGGAGAAGATGAGGATCAAATGACGCGCATTCTTCCCCTTTTCGTCCTGTTGCTGGTCCCGGCCCTCGCACTTGCGCAGGAGCCGCGCGGGCCACTCAGGATCGAGATCACCGAGGGCGTGATCGAGCCCCTGCCATTCGCCGCCCCGAGTTTCGTGGCCGAGACCCCGGGGGCCGAGGCGATGGCGGCGCAGATCACCCAGGTGGTCGCGGCGGACCTGGCCAATACCGGGCTTTTCCGCGAGATCCCGTCCAGCGCCTTCATCTCGGCGGTCACGAATTTCTCCAGCCCGGTGCAGTATTCCGACTGGAAGGCGATCAATGCGCAGGCGCTGATCACGGGGGCGGTGGGTGTCTCGGGCGACCGGGTGACGGTCAAGTTCCGGCTGTTCGACGTCTTCGCCGAAAGCCAGCTGGGCGACGGTCTGCAATTCGCCGCCACCACGACGAGCTGGCGGCGCATGGCGCACAAGGTGGCCGACGCGGTCTATACGCGGATCACCGGCGAGGGCGCCTATTTCGACAGCCGTGTCGTCTTCGTCTCCGAGACCGGGCCGAAGAACGCCCGCCGCAAGCGGCTGGCGGTGATGGATTACGACGGTGCCAACGTCGAGTTCCTGACCGACAGCGCCTCGATCGTTCTGGCGCCGCGGTTCTCGCCCACCGGCGACCGGGTGCTTTATACCGCCTATGACACGGGCGTGCCGGAAATCTACGTGCTCGACGTCGCCACGGTCGGCCGGCGCAAGCTGAGCCTGCCGCCGGGCTCGATGTCGTTCGCGCCGCGTTTCGCGCCGGACGGGCAGACGGTGGTGTTCTCGCTTTCGGATGGCGGCAACACCGACATTTTCGCGATGCCGGCCAGTGGGATATCGCCGGTGCGGCTGACCTCGACACCGTCGATCGAGACTGCGCCCAGCTTTTCGCCCGACGGCCGTCAGATCGTGTTCGAATCCGACCGCTCGGGCACGCAGCAGCTTTACGTGATGCCGGCCAATGGCGGCGAGGCGACGCGGATCAGCTTCGGGCCCGGCCGCTACGGCACGCCGGTCTGGTCGCCCAGGGGCGACCTGATCGCGTTCACCAAGCAGAACCGCGGCCGGTTCCATATCGGCGTGATGCGCACCGACGGGTCCGAGGAACGCCTGCTGACGGCGAGCTTTCTCGACGAGGGGCCGACCTGGTCGCCCAATGGCCGCGTGATCATGTTCACCCGCGAAAGCCAGGGTCCGACCGGGGCGCCGGCGCTGTATTCGGTCGACATTTCCGGGCGCAACCTGCGCCGGGTGCCGACCGACGGCGCGGCGTCCGACCCGGCCTGGTCGCCGCTGCTGCAATGATCCGCGCCACGGTGATCGTTCTGGCCGCGCCCGCCCCGCCCCCCACGGGACGGGCGCGTCGCGCCGATGCCGCCGGGCCGACGAGGTCGGCGGGGCAACCAAGCACGTGCACGGCATCTTGTGCGAAAACGCCCTCGTTCCCAAGCGTCGCGCAAAGTGCTAGTCTGTTTCTGATCGAGCAACAATGAAGCCGGACCTCCCGCCACATGACCCATAAGACTTGTGCGATTCTGATCACCGCCCTGCTTGCGCTCGGCGCCTGTTCCAGCCCGGACCGTTTCCGCGGTGCCGGCAATACCGTCGACCTGAACCAGAGCCGGGGCGGGATCGACGGGGCCGCCCTGCCGGGCACGGTGGCCTATTTCAACTCGACGATCGGCGATCGCGTGTTTTTCGCCGTCGACGAAAGCACGCTCAGCGAAGCGTCGCGGCAGGTGCTGGTCGGGCAGGCCGACTGGCTGATCGACAACCGCGACTTCCAGGTCACGATCGAGGGCCATGCCGACGAGCAGGGCACGCGGGAATACAACCTGGCGCTTGGCGCCCGCCGCGCCAGCGCGGTGCAGCAGTTCCTGATCGCCCAGGGCGTGTCGCCGGGACGCATCCGCACCGTCACCTACGGCAAGGAGCGGCCGATCGAGATCTGTTCGGAGGAAGCCTGCTATTCCAAGAACCGCCGCGCGGTGACCGTGCTGAACGCCGGCACCAGCTGATCCCGGAAGATCCATGCGCCGCGCCGTCCTGTCCGCCCTCGCCGCAATCTGCCTGGCCGCGCCCGCCGGCGCGCAGGACCAGACGCTTGCCGACATCCGCCAGGAATTGTCGGTGCTGTTCGTCGAAATCCAACGGCTGAAGCGCGAGCTCAGCACCACCGGCGGCGTGTCGCTTGGCGTGGCGGGTGACACGTTGCAGCGGGTCGACCTGATCGAGCGCGAGTTGCAGCGGCTGACCTCGAAGGCCGAAGAGCTGGAATTCCGCATCAACAGCGTGGTGAGCGACGGCACCAACCGGATCGGCGACCTGGAGTTCCGGCTTTGCGAGCTGGAGCCGGATTGCGATATCGCCTCGCTGGGCGAGACCCCGCGGCTCGGCGGCGGCGCGGCGCCGGTTCAGCCGCGCCCGGCGCCCGCACCGTCAGTGGACGCGACCGAGCTGGCAGTGGGCGAGCAGGCCGATTTCGACCGCGCCGCCGCGGCGCTGGAAAGCGGTGCCAACGACGAGGCGGTGCGCCTGTTCGGCGCCTTCACCGAAACCTACCCGGGCGGTCCGCTGTCGGCGGAGGCGCATTTCCTGCGGGGCGAGGCACTGGCGGGGCTGGGCGAGACCTCGGCCGCGGCGCGGGCCTATCTGGAAAGCTTTTCCAGCGCGCCGAACGGGCCGCGCGCGGCGGACGCGCTACTGCGGCTCGGCACGTCGCTGGCGACGCTGGGGCAGGTCAACGAGGCCTGCGTGACACTGGGCGAGATCGGCGCGCGGTTTCCCGGCGCGCCGCAGGTCGCCCCGGCGGAGAACGAGCGCCTGCGGCTCGGCTGTTCGTGAGCGGCGGCGCGGCGCTTCTATCACATCTCGACGCCGCGTTTCCCGACGGGTCCCGGCCCGCGCGGCTGGGCGTTGCGGTCTCGGGCGGCAGCGACAGCCTGGGGCTTCTTCACCTGCTGTGCGACTGGGGCCGCGCGTCGTTGTCGGTCGCCACGGTCGATCACGGGCTGCGCCCCGAGGCGGGTCGCGAGGCAGCGGCGGTGGCAGGGATCTGCGCGGGGCTGGGGCTGGCGCATGCGACGCTGCGCTGGACCGGCTGGGACGGCGCGGGCAATCTTCAGGACCAGGCGCGGCGCGCGCGCTATCGGCTGCTGGCGGACTGGGCCGCCGCCGAGGGGATCGGTGACGTGACGCTGGGCCACACGCTGGACGACCAGGCCGAGACGTTTCTGCTGGGGCTGTCCCGCGGCGCGGGGCTCGACGGGCTGACGGGCATGCGGCCGGTCTTTGTCCGGGCCGGGGTGCGGTTTCACCGCCCGCTGCTCGGGGTGCGGCGGCAGGCGCTGCGCGACAATCTTGCGGCGCGCGGGGTGCGCTGGGTCGAGGACCCGTCGAACGAGGACGCCCGTTTCGACCGGGTCAGGGCGCGCCGGGCGCTCGCGGCGCTGGCCCCGCTCGGGATCGACGCCAAGGGGCTGGGGCGGACCATTGCCAATCTGCGCAGCACGCGCGCAAGCATCGCGGCATACCTTGCCGGATGGGCGAGGCGGCATGTCGCCCAGGACCGGGGCGATCTGCTGCTTGAGGGGGATGCGTATCACGCCTTGCCCGAGGACTTCGCGCGCCGGCTGCTGAATGCCGCGCTGCGCTGGATTTCGGGGGCCGATTACCCGCCGCGGGCGGATGCGGTGATGCAGGTGATCCTCCGCGGCCAGCGGCAGCGCCGGACGACGTTGCACGGCTGCGTGATCTCGTTTCGCGGCCCCGGCATCCGCATCTCGCGCGAGCCGCGGGCGGCCAAGGGCGCGGAGCCGGCCTTGCCCGGGGCGATCTGGGATGGCCGCTGGCAGATCACCGGCCCGGAACTGCCCGGCGCGGAAACCCGTGCATTGACCGAGGCCGGGCTGGCGGACTGCCCGGACTGGCGCGCCAGCGGGCTGCCGCGCGCATCGCTTGCCGCCTCGCCCGCAATCTGGCGCGGCGGCGAACTTATTTCCGCCCCATTGGCGGGCTACGCGAACGGCTGGCAGGCGTCTCTCGCCCCCGGGCGCGACGATTTCGCCGCCAGCCTGATCCGGCGTTGAAGTCTCTGCCTGGACCCTTATCTTGGAAGGGCCGGTCCGTGCATCGGCGCGCGCGCCGAAACAAGTGAGGAGATCGCCTTGGGCAACGCCAGAAACATCGCCTTTTGGGTCGTGCTGTTCCTGCTGATCCTGGCGCTCTTCAACCTGTTTTCGGGCGGCCAGACGACGATGTCGTCGCGTTCGGTCAGCTATTCCGACTTCATCGACCGGGTCGAGGCCCGCGAAGTGTCGTCGGTCACGCTCGACGGCGAGCGCATCTTGTTCCGCGGCAGCGACGGCAATGACTATGTCACGATCCGGCCGCAGGGCACCGACATCACCGAGACGCTGATCGAGAACAACGTCACCGTGCGGGCCGAGCCGCAGGAACAGTCGGGCTTTACCACGGTGCTGATGACGTTCCTGCCGTTCCTGGTGCTGATCGGGGTCTGGATCTACTTCATGAACCGGATGCAGGGCGGCGGCCGCGGCGGGGCGATGGGCTTTGGCAAGTCGCGCGCGAAGCTGCTGACCGAGAAGCACGGGCGCGTGACCTTCGACGACGTCGCCGGCATCGACGAGGCCAAGGAAGAGCTTGAGGAAATCGTCGAGTTCCTGCGCAACCCGCAGAAATTCTCGCGTCTTGGCGGCAAGATCCCCAAGGGCGCGCTGCTGGTCGGTCCGCCGGGCACCGGTAAGACGCTGCTGGCGCGTGCCATTGCGGGCGAGGCGGGCGTGCCGTTCTTCACCATTTCGGGTTCGGATTTCGTCGAGATGTTCGTGGGCGTCGGCGCCAGCCGCGTGCGCGACATGTTCGAGCAGGCCAAGAAGAACGCGCCTTGCATCGTGTTCATCGACGAGATCGACGCGGTCGGCCGCTCGCGTGGCGTCGGCTATGGCGGCGGCAACGACGAGCGCGAGCAGACGCTGAACCAGCTTCTGGTGGAAATGGACGGCTTCGAGGCCAACGAGGGCATCATCATCGTGGCCGCCACCAACCGGCCCGACGTGCTGGACCCGGCGCTGTTGCGCCCCGGCCGCTTCGATCGCCAGGTGCAGGTGCCGAACCCCGACATCAAGGGCCGAGAGAAGATCCTCGGCGTGCACTCGCGCAAGGTCCCGCTTGGGCCTGACG
>JBFKQC010000044.1:0-34433 GCA_041627895.1 Rhodobacter sp. | reverse complement strand
CGACTGACGCGGCGGGCTGGCGTCCACCACGATGTGGGTGAAGCTGAGCTCGGCCGGCGCGGCGCCGCAGTCCGCCGGGCAGGCGTCGCCGTCACAAGGGCAGCGTCGTCGTCGACTTGATCTCTTCCATCGATAGCAGAGCCGTGACGTTGTAGATCTTCACCTCGGATATCAGCGCCTGGTAGAACACGTCATAGGCCCGCGCATTGGGCACGCGCACTTTCAGGATATAGTCGATCTCGCCCGCCAGCCGGTGCGCCTCCAGCACTTCGGGCCGCGCCTTCAGCGCGTGCAGGAACTTGTCCTGCCACCCCGCCTCGTGCTCGGAGGTGCGGATCAGCACGAAGAAACAGGCTTCGAGCCCCAGCGCCTCGGGGTCCAGGATGACGGTCTGCTGACCGATCACCCCGGCATCCTTCATCTTGCGGATCCGGTTCCAGACCGGGGTCTTCGACGAGCCGACCGCGCGGGCGATTTCGTCCAGCGATTGCGACGCGTCGCGCTGCAACTCGCCGAGGATTTTCCGGTCCATCGCGTCCAGACGGATATCCATTCCGCTTCCTCCGGGATTTCCGCACAGATGTTTCCGTTCCGCGGATTTGCAGAACGGTTGTCCTTATTCTCTCGATCCCATGGCCAAATCAAGGGAAATTTTCCTATATTCCCGAAAGGCCAACGGAACCGTCACGATGAAGCACTTTCCGATCTTTCTCGATGTCGAGGGGCGGCGCATTGCCGTCTCGGGCGGCGGCGTGGCGGCGCTGGCCAAGCTCAGGCTGCTGCTGAAGACCGAGGCGGATATCGCCGTATATGCCGCCGGACCCGCCCCCGAAATCGCCGCCTGGGCCGAAGCCGGCCGGCTTGCGCTGACCGGGCGCGCGATGGCGCCCGGCGACGCCGCGGGCGCCGCGCTGGTCTATGCCGCCAACGACGACGCCGCCGAAGACGCCCGCGTCGCCGCGCTGGCACGGGCCGAGGGCGCGCTGGTCAACGTCGTCGACGATCTCGAGGCCAGCCAGTTCATCACGCCGGCCATCGTCGACCGCGACCCGGTGACCGTGGCGATCGGCACCGAGGGCGCCGCCCCGGTTCTGGCCCGCGCGATCAAGCGCGACCTGGAAGACCGCCTGCCGCCGGTCCTGGGCCTGCTCGCCCGCGTCGGCAAGGCGTTCCGCCCGGTGGCCGAAAGACTGCCCATCGGCCGCGCCCGGCGCGCGTTCTGGTCCGAGTACTATTTCGATGCCGGCCCCCGCGCCGTCGAAGCCCACGGCGCCGAGGGCGCGGAACTGGCGCTCGACGCGCTGCTTGCCCGCCACATCGCCGGGGCCGCGCCCGCGGGCCGCGTCGACTTCGTCGGCGCCGGTCCGGGCGACCCGGAACTGCTGACGCTGAAGGCGCGCGCGGCGCTCGACCGTGCCGACGTGGTGATCCACGACCGCCTTGTCGCGCCGGAGATCCTGGAACTCGCCCGCCGCGAGGCGCGGCTGATCGAGGCCGGCAAGACCGGCTTCGGCCCCGCGATGGCGCAGGACGAGATCAACGCGCTGATCGTGCGGCACGCCGCGGAGGGCGCCCATGTCGTGCGTCTGAGATCCGGCGATCCGACGGTCTTTGGCCGGCTCGACGAGGAAATCGGGGCGGTCGAGGCCGCCGGCCTCGACTGGCGCATCGTGCCGGGGATCACCGCCGCCTCGGCCGCCGTCGCCGCGATCGGGCAATCGCTGACCCGCCGCGCCCGCAATTCCTCGATCAGGCTGCTGACCGGCCACGACATGGCCGGCTTCGCCGAGCACGACTGGCGCGCGCTGGCGCGGCCCGGCGAGGTCGCCGCGATCTACATGGGCAAGCGCACGGCACGGTTCATCCAGGGCCGGCTGATGATGCACGGCGCCGATCCCGCGACGCCCGTGACCGTGGTCGAGAACGCCTCGCGCCCGGACCAGCGCATCCTGGCCAGCACACTCGGCGCCGTGGCCGATGCGCTGGCCGATGCCGCGTTGACCGGCCCCGCGCTGACCTTCCTCGGCCTCGCCCCGCGCGCCGCGCTGGCCGCCGCGTCCAGCCTCAAGCAGGAGATCGCCTGATGCCCCGCCAATTCACGCCCAAGGTCGTCACCGCGAACGCGCTTCTCGAGGGCGATGTCGTCTATCTGACCGCCGATGACGGCTGGACGAGGCACCTGCACGAGGCCGAACTGATCGAGGACGAGGCGCATGCGCAGATCCGGCTGCTCGACGCGGAACGGCGCACCGCCGAGGTCGTCGGCGCCTATCTGGCCGATGCCCGCCCGTCCGGCACCGGCCCGCGCCCGGTGCATTTCCGCGAGGCGTTCCGCGCCAAGGGGCCGTCGAACTACCGCCACGGCAAGCAGGAGGAAGCCCGCTGATACGGATTTCCATCGGAAATCCAATGGGTTGAGAGAACAGCCATGTATAGCTACACCGAATTCGACCAGGCCTTCGTCCGCGAGCGTGTCGCCCAGTTCCGTGCCCAGGTCGAGCGCCGCATCGACGGCTCGCTGACCGAGGACGAGTTCCGCCCGCTCCGGCTGATGAACGGGCTTTATCTGCAGCTTCACGCCTACATGCTGCGCGTGGCGATCCCCTACGGCACGCTGAACCCGGGCCAGATGCGCCAGCTTGCGACGATCGCCGAGCGCTGGGACAAGGGCTATGGCCATTTCACCACGCGGCAGAACATCCAGTACAACTGGCCCAAGCTGCAGGACGTGCCGGACATGCTGGATGCGCTGGCCGATGTCGGGATGCACGCGATCCAGACCAGCGGCAACACGATCCGCAACGTCACGGCCGACCATTTCGCGGGCGCCGCGGCGGACGAGATCGCCGATCCGCGCCCGGTCGCCGAGCTGCTGCGCCAGTGGTCCACCGACCACCCGGAATTCCAGTTCCTGCCGCGCAAGTTCAAGATCGCCGTCACCGGCGCGCCGCACGACCGTGCCGTGACCAAGGCGCATGACATCGGCCTTCGCATCGTCCGGAACGAGGCCGGTGAAACGGGTTTCGAGGTGATCGTCGGCGGCGGGCTGGGCCGCACGCCGATGATCGGCAAGGTGATCCGCAACTTCCTGCCGAGGGCCGACCTGTTGCCCTACATCGAGGCGATCGTCAGCGTCTACAACCTGCTCGGCCGGCGCGACAACAAGTACAAGGCGCGGATCAAGATCACCGTGCACGAGAACGGGCTCGACCGCGTGCGCGAGCTGGTCGAGGCGGAATTCGCCACCCGCCGCGCCCAGTTCGATGGCGTCGACCAGCAGTGGCTTGCGGCAATCGAGGCGCAATTCGCCCGGCCGTCGCTGCGGGCGGCCTCGCCCGCGCCGTTCGACCGCGCTTATGCCGAGGACCCGGTGTTCCGGTCCTGGGCCGACACCAACGTCGCGGCGCACGCCGTCGAGGGCTTCGCCATCGCCTCGATCTCGCTCAAGGCGCACGGCCAGACGCCCGGCGACGCCAGCGCCGCGCAGATGCGGGTGATGGCCGATCTGGCCGAGGATTTCGGGCATGGCGAGCTCAGGATCAGTCACGAGCAGAACGTGATCCTGCCGCATGTCGCGCGCGGCCACCTGCCCGAGATCCACCGCCGGCTCAGGGCCGCCGGGCTGGCCACCGCCAATATCGGCCTGGTCAGCGACATCATCGCCTGCCCCGGCATGGATTACTGCGCGCTGGCCACCGCGCGTTCGATCCCGGTGGCGCAGGAAATCGCCACGCGGTTCGACGCGCTGAAGCTCGAACACGACATCGGCCCGCTGAAGATCAAGATTTCCGGCTGCATCAACGCCTGCGGGCATCACCATGTCGGCCATATCGGCATTCTCGGGCTGGATCGCGCGGGGGTGGAGAATTACCAGATCACGCTGGGCGGCGACGGCAGCGAGGACGCGGTGATCGGCGAGCGTGCCGGCCCCGGTTTCGCCTATGACCAGATCGTCCCGGCGATCGAGCGGCTGATCTTCGCCTATCTCGACCTGCGCGCGGACCCGGGCGAGACCTTCCTGCAAACCTATCGCCGGCTCGGCATGGCGCCGTTCAAGGCGGCTCTCTACCCCGAAGAGGAGGCGCAACGTGCCGCTTGAAGCTCCCCTTGCCCCGGTCGCGGAACGCGTGACCGAACTGAACCGGCGCTACCGCCATCACGGCGCCACCTCGGTGCTGGAACATGCGCTGAAGGACCCGCAGGTCGGGCGGATCGCACTGGTCAGCTCGTTCGGCGCCGAATCGGTGGTGCTGCTGCACATGGTCTCGGTGATCGACCGCACCACGCCGGTGATGTTCATCGACACCGAGATGCTGTTCGACGAGACGCTGGCCTATCAGCAGGAGGTCGCCGCCAGGCTTGGGCTGACCGATGTCCGCACGCTGCGCCCCAATCGCGAGGCCGTGTTCGCCCGCGACCCCGACGGCATCCTGCACCTGGCCGATCCCGACGGCTGCTGCGCGTTGCGCAAGGTCGAGCCGTTGCAGCGCGCGCTTTCCGGCTTTGACGCCTGGATCACCGGGCGCAAGCGGTTCCAGGGCGGCAGCCGGGTGACGCTTGACTTCTTCGAGGAAGAAGACGGCCGCCGCATCAAGGTCAACCCGCTGGCGCATTGGGAAAAGGCCGACGTGCAGGAATACATGGTCAACAACCGCCTGCCCCGGCATCCGCTGGTCGCGCGCGGTTATCCCTCGATCGGCTGCGCGCCCTGCACCAGCCGCGTCGACCGCGGCGAGCCGGAACGCGCCGGGCGCTGGCGCGGACAGACGAAAGAGGAATGCGGCATCCACTTCGTCGACGGCAAACTGGTGCGCGGCGGCCTGTTCTGAGCGGCCGCGGCGGGGATTTGTGGAACGGAATGACAAGATGAGCGTGATCGTGACCGATGCGGGCTTTGGCCCCGACGACTGGACCGGCGGCTTCGCGTCGCCGGACGCGGCCAATGCAGAAGCGGTGGATCTGGCCCCGGATGCCGATCCCGAGGCGTTGCGGCCGCGGCTGGCCGACCTGCGCCTGATCCGGATCGGCTTTCCGAGCTTTGCCGACGGCCGTGGCTTTACCCTTGCCAGGCGGCTGAGGCTGATGGGCTATCAGGGGCGGCTTCGCGCAAAAGGCCACGTGATCGCCGACCAGTACGCCATGGCGCGCCGCGCCGGTTTCGACGAGGTCGAGATCGACGATGACCTGGCCCGGCGCCAGCCAGAGCGGCAGTGGCTGGCCCGCGCCAGCTGGCAGAACCACGACTACCAGTCGCGCCTGAGACACGGCGCCTGAGCCGCGACAGCCGGATGCGCGGCCTTGGCGCGCGCCCCGGCCTTTCGCAAACCCGGACGATTCGCTAGAAGGGGCGGCGCAGCGGCGCCGCAAAGGACATGACGCTAGAGATGAACATCGCCCAGCAAGCCGCCAAGGCCGTCAAGGCATTGCCCGACGCGCAGACCGTGACCGAGGTCGAACATTATACCGACCGGCTGTTCCGGTTCCGCTGCACGCGGCCGCAAAGCCTGCGCTTCCGCTCGGGCGAGTTCGTGATGCTGGGGCTGATGGGCGACAACGGCAAGCCCCTGCTGCGCGCCTATTCCATCGCTTCGCCGGCCTGGGACGACGAGCTGGAATTCTACTCGATCAAGGTGCCGGACGGGCCGCTGACCTCGAAGCTGCAGCACATCAAGCCGGGCGAGCAGATCATCCTGCGCCCCAAGCCGGTGGGCACGCTGGTGCATGACGCGCTGCTGCCGGGCAAGCGGCTTTGGTTCTTCGCCACCGGCACCGGGATCGCGCCCTTCGCCTCGCTGCTGCGAGAGCCGCAGACCTACGAGGATTACGACGAGGTGATCCTGACCCATACCTGCCGCGAGGTGGGCGAACTGACCTATGGCCGCAACCTGATCGAGAGCATCCGCGCGGACGAGATGCTGGCGGAATTGATCGGCGAGAGGTTCCACGAGAAGCTGCGCTATTACCCGACAACGACGCGGGAAAAGAGCCCCAAGATGGGCCGGATCACCGACCTGATGCGCTCGGGCGAGGTGTTCCGCGACCTCGGCGTGCCGGAAGTCGGCCCCGAGACAGACCGTGCAATGGTCTGCGGCAACCTGGCCTTCAACCTCGAGCTCAAGGAAATGCTCGAAACCTACGGGCTGGAGGAAGGCGCGAATTCGAACCCGCGGCATTACGTGGTGGAAAAGGCCTTCCTCGACTGACCGCGCGGCGGGTTGCGCCCCGTCCGGGGTGCCCTTCCCGTCCTACGCCCGCCGCGACCAGAGCATGTGCAGCGCTGCGACATGCGTCGCCCCCGACAGCGGCACGCCGATCAGCGGGATCAGCGCCACCGGCAGAAGCGCGATGTTCGACATCGCCGCCGGGTCGATCGCGTTCAAGACCAGCCCGGTGAGGACCGCCACCACGAAATCGGCGAAGCCCACGACGTGGAACGCCGCGACGGTGCGCGCGCGCCGCGGCAAGACCAGGACCACCGCCGCCAGCACGCCCGCCAGCATATCGCCCCAGCCGGCGAGGTTCACGAAGATCGCCGGCAGCCAGCCCTGCGCGCCGTAGTACAGAAAGACCAGCGCCGCCAGGACGCGCCAGACGTGGAACGCAGCCAGCCCGTAGGGGCCGAGATGCTCGGCCAGCGCGCGCACCGGGGGCGACAGGAAATAGGCCAGCACCAGCCCCAGCGTCGCGGCTGTCACCACGGCGGCGAAGGCATTGGCACCGAGCGCTGCGAATCCGCCGCCGGCCGCAAGCCCGGCCGCAAGCACCGCATAGGCGCCGAACCAAAGCGCAAGCAGGCGCGCGCCGCGCCGCGGGGTCGGTGCCGGGATCGTGCCCTGGGTGGTCATGGTGTTCTCCTTGAGTTAGGTGCATATGCACGTTTCAGCGCAAAAAAACTCAGGACTTCCCGAGCGCGTTCAGACGGCTTCGCATCTTGGGCCAGTCCGCTTCGCCGACCTGGGCCAGCGCCCGGGCCTGGGCTGCGTCCCACAGCGCCTCGGCGCTGGACAGCAGCGCCTGGCCCGCTGGTTCCAGCCGGACGGCGCGCTGGCGCGCGTCGGCCCTGGCGCCGCCGACCCGCAACAGGCCGCGCTTCTGCAGCGGGCGCAGCACGCGGGTCAGCGTCGTGCGGTCCATGTCCAGGCGCTGGGCGAGGGCCGAGATCGCCACGTCCTCGTGACGGGCCACGGCGACCAGCACCGCGAACTGGCTCGCCGTCAGGTCCACGGGCTTCAGCGCCGCCTCGTACATCTGCGTCACCCGCCGGGCGGCGGCACGCAGGTGTTGCAGAACGCAGGTTTCCGAGATCAGTTGCAGATGGTCCATGGGGTTATTATGTGCATATGCACTTAAATATCAACCCCGCTGCCGGAAATTCCTGCAACCCATTGACGCCGGGGACGAAAAAGGACCGCGACCCGCCGGATCGCGATCCTTCGCCCGCAGGTGGTCGGGTTCAGAGTCCGAGCGCCTCGCGCGCCCGCTCCAGCGCCTGGCCCAGCAGTTCCGGGTTGTCCTTGGCCTCTTCGAGCGCGGTCTTGATCGCGGTCTTCTGGAACACGTCGAGGTCCGAGGCGTCGATGAACTCGACCGCCTTGTCCATGTCGAACCCGTCCAGCGAGAACACCTCGGCCATCGCCGGTTCCTCTGCCCCGGGCGCTTCGGCGGCGGCCGGGGCCTCGGCGGCAGGAGCCTCGGCGGCCGTCGTTCCGGTCAGGGCCTCGGACGCGGGCGCCTCGACCGCGGCCACCGCTTCGGCCGCGCCCTCGGCGGGCACGGCATCACCGGCCAGTGCC
This sequence comes from Rhodobacter sp., assembly GCA_041627895.1. Lineage (GTDB taxonomy): Bacteria > Pseudomonadota > Alphaproteobacteria > Rhodobacterales > Rhodobacteraceae > JBFKQC01. The sequence continues at coordinate 26,640 of JBFKQC010000044.1, read as the reverse complement.
TCTGGTGCCGGCGTTTCTGCCGCAGCCGGAGCTTCCTCGGCAGGCGCGTCTGCCGCGGCGGTTTCCTCGGACGGGGCCGCATCGGCGGGCGCTTCGGCCGCGGCCGTATCGCCGGCCAGAGCCTCTGCCGCGGGCGCTTCTGCCGCAGCCGGGGCTTCCTCGGCAGGCGCCTCGGCCACGTCGGCAGCCCCGGCGAGGGCCTCAGGCGCGGGCGCCTCGGCGGTGGCTTCGCCGGCGGGTTCCGCCGCCGCGGCAACTTCGGCGCTCGGGGTCTCGGCCGCCGCAGAGCCCTCCGCCGCTGCGTCGGCGTCGGCGGGCGCGGTTTCCGCGAACGCCTCGGGCGCGGCCGCGGCGGTCTCATCGGTGGGTTCGGCCGCCGCGTCGGACGCGGCCTCGATCGCCGTGCCGGGGGCTTCACCGGCGGCTTCCGCCGTCGCGTCCGCGTCAGTCGCGGCCGCCCCTGTCAGGGCCTGGGGCGGCGCCTCGGCGGTCTCGGCCGCGCCGTCCGCCGGTGCCGTCGCCGCGCCGCCGTCGCCCGGGCTGTCGCGCATGGCGTCCGCGACCACCGCGCCGGCGACGGCGCCCGCCACCGCACCCGCCACGGCACCCGCCGCGCTGGAAACCGCACCCTCGACGGCCTCGCTCGCGGCCCCGGCCGCGCCGTCGGCCGTTTCCGCGACGCTTTCGGCCGCGTCCTCGACGGCCTCGGCCACCGCCTCTGCGGTCTCTTCCGCCGCTCCGGTCGCCACCTCGGCGGTGGTTTCCGCCGCTTCCTCGACCTCGACGCCCGCCGGCGCCTCGATCGCCGCGCCCTGGCCGCCGGTTCGGCTGGCGGGCGCCGGTGCGCCTTGCTGCGACTGATACCAGACATACCCGCCCCCGCCGGCCGCTGCGACGACCACTGCGATGATCCAGATTCGGTTCATGACATAACCCCCAATTCGACTCGCCGTTCCGGCGAATGATAGACGATCCGCAATGGGCATGCTGCAAGCGCAGCATGCAAGGGGAAAACGCGCGGGACTTTGCCCATCGCGCCCAAAATTGAGGTTGAATCGGCCCCGCCCGCCCCGTATCTTAAGGGCCTCTTTTCACAGCAACTATCCAAGGATAACCGCCATCGCACGCAGACCGCACAACGCCCCGCCGACCCGCGACACCGGACCACGCGTCAACGATCGGATAAGGGCGCCCGAGATTAGACTGATCGGTGCCGATGGCGAGAATGTGGGCGTGGTTCCCCCGAGCCGCGGAATGGCCCTGGCCGAAGCGGCGGGCCTCGATCTGGTGGAGATCTCGCCAAACGCGACGCCGCCGGTCTGCAAGATCATGGATTTCGGCAAGTTCAAGTACGAACAGCAGAAAAAGGAATCCGAAGCGCGCAAGAAGCAGAAGATCATCGAGGTCAAGGAGGTCAAGTTCCGCCCGAACACGGACACCCATGACTACGACGTCAAGATGCGCAACGTGTTCCGGTTCCTGGAAAACGGCGACAAGGTGAAGGTGACGCTGCGCTTCCGCGGCCGCGAGATGGCGCACCAGGAGCTGGGCCGCGACCTGCTGGAGCGCGTCGCCAAGGACGTGGAAGAGATCGGCAAGATCGAGAACATGCCGAAGATGGAAGGCCGCCAGAGGGTGATGATGATCGGGCCGCAGAAATAGGCCCGTGGCCCGGCCCACCAGCAGCCATGTCGCCCGCTACGACACCGCAAACGTGGCGTCCGCGCCGGACGGACGGCTTTTTTCGCCCACCTTCGACCGCAATGCGCCGCCCCTGATCGCGGCGCTCGCGCCGTGGTTTGCCGGGGGTTCGGGCCCGGTTCTGGAAATCGGCTGCGGCACCGGCCAGCATGCCGGCGCATTCGCGCTGGCCTTTCCCAGCCTCGACTGGTGGCCCTCGGACCCGTTCCCCGAGCATCGCGCCTCGGCCCGGGCCTGGCGCGCGCATCTGCGCCTTCCCGACCGCGAGATCCTCGATCTCGACGCCACCGGCGACTGGCCCGCGGCGCCGGGCGTGCGCCGGCTTGGGCCGCTGGCGGCGGTCTTCGCGATGAACGTGGTGCATATCGCGCCCTGGGCGGTGGCCGAGGGCATCGTCGCCGGCGCGGGCCGGGCGCTGGCGCCGGGCGGCGCGCTGATCCTCTACGGGCCGTTCAAGGTCCATGGCGATTTCGTCGGCGAGGGCAACCGCGCCTTCGACGCAGGCCTTCGGGCCGACAATCCCGCCTGGGGCCTGCGCGATGTCGCCGAGATCGAGGCGCTGGGGCGTGACGCCGGACTTACGTTCGCCACGCTCACCGCAATGCCTGCGAATAACCGCCTGATCGTGCTGCAAAAAACGACGGCGCTTGCTAATTAACTAAATTGTGATATAAAGATGCGCATTGCTGGGGAAAGGCGCGCATCATGGAAACCGAACCGCTTAACTGGCTTGCCGTCATCGTCGGAACCGTCGTCGCCTTCGGCGCGGGGTGGCTGTGGTACGGCAAGCTGTTCCGCGACACCTGGATGGTGGGCAGCCGCCTGACACCGGCCGATGGCGAGACCATGCCGATGTTCGCGATGCTCGCCCAGGTCGCCGGGCTCTTTCTGCTGGCGCTGGTCATCGGGGTTACGGCCACGACGAGCGCGCTCGGCACCGCGATCCTGGCGATCTTCGCCACCGCCGTGCTGGTGGTGTCGGGCCATGCGTTTTCCAGGAAATCCATGGCGGCGATGATGATCGACGGCGGCTATATCGTGGTCGCCGGGGCTTTGATGATCGTCTGTCAGGGGATATTCTGATGCAGACCGCCGCACGCGAAGACTGGATCGCCGCGCGCCGCGCGCTTCTGGCGCGCGAAAAGGCCCATACCCGCGAGCGCGACGCGCTGGCCGCGGCGCGGCGCGCGCTGCCCGCGCTGAAGATCGACAAGGAATATGCCTTCGAGGGACCGGACGGCCGCGAGACGCTCGCCGACCTGTTCGCCGGTCGCTCGCAGCTCATGGTCTATCACTTCATGTACGGCCCCGACTGGGCCGAGGGCTGCCCGAGCTGCTCGTTCTGGGCCGACAATTTCGACGGCATCGACGTGCACCTGGCGCATCGCGACGTCACGTTCCTGATGGTCTCGACCGCGCCGGTCGCGGTGATCGACGCCTACCGCCGCCGGATGGGCTGGCGCATGAAGTGGGTCAGCTGCGCCGGCAGCGATTTCAACCGCGACATGAACGTCAGCTTCACGCCGGAAGAGATCGAGCAGGGCGATGCGTTCTACAACTTCCAGCCCAAGGGCTTCCCGTCGACCGAGGCACCGGGGCTGACCTGTTTCCGCCGGCAGGGCGACGGCATCTTCCTGACCTACGCCGCCTATGGCCGCGGTCTCGACGGGTTCAACGGCGCCTACCAGCTGCTCGATCTGGCGCCGAAAGGCCGGGACGAGGACGGCCTGCCCTGGCCGATGGCGTGGCTTCGCCGCCGCGACCAGTACGAGGACTGACACGCCGCCAATCGCCCGGTTGCCGAGGCGGCGAGCGCTATCGCCGCTCGCGCGGATGCGGTCGCGCCGGGCTTTCCTTCAACAGCCCGCCGACGCCCATCGCCGCGATGTCCCGGTCGCCGACCTCAAGCCCGCAGACCACGCGTTCCAGCACCCAGTCGGCGCCGTTCAGCGCCGGCGACCGGGCGCAGCCCGGCAGGCCGATCACCGGCCGCCCGCCCTGTTCGCCCAGAAACAGCAGGTTACCCGGATCGACCGGCATCCCGAACCGTGTCACCTGGCCGCCCGCGGCGCGCACCGCCGAGGGCGCAACGTCGTCGGGGTCCTGCGTGGCCGAGGCGGTGAGGATCAGCACCAGCCCGGCCTTTGCCACCGCGATCGCCTCGGCCAGCGGCGCGGTGCGGTGCGGCACCGTCTCGACCGCCGCCAGCCGGATGCCCAGCGCCTCCAGCCGGCCGCGCATCGCGTCCTCGCCCTTGCCCGGGCCGGCGCCGATATCGGTCTGGATCAGCACCGCGTCCGCGACCGTCACGGGCCGCACCCGGATCGCGTCTTGCAGCAGTTCCGCCGCCGCTTCGGCCGCCGCTTCGGCGACGCCGTAGGAAATGATCTTGACGGTCGCCACCATGCCGCGCGCGCGGGTTCGCGCGTAGGGCGCGAGCGTGGCGATGGTGATCATCGGATCGACCCGGTTCGCCGCCTCGATCCGCGCCGCATCCAGCACCAGCACCCCCGGCGCCTCGGCATAGATGTTCACCCGGCCGGTGCTGGCCCCGGTCAGATGCAGCCCCGCCGCCGCCGGGTCGGGCACCAGCGCGGCGGCGATCAGCGCAGCGGCCGCGTCTTCGCCCAGATCGCCCGCATCCAGCCGCGCGACGATCACCTCGTCCAGGGCCCCGGCCCGCATCGCCGCCACGTCGTCTGCCGACAGGCGCCGCCCCTTGCGCCAGCGCACGCCGCCCACGTCGATCGAATGCGCCAGGATCGCGCCCTCGGCCTCGGCCACGGCGACCGGCCCGAAGCGCATCAGCCCTGCCTGAGCCGCTGGGTGATCTCGGCCATCACCGCAATCGCGATCTCGGCGGGCGACTTGGCGCCGATATCGAGCCCGATCGGCGCATGGATGCGGGCGATGTCGTCGTCGGCGAAACCCTGGTCCTTCAGCCGCGCCACGCGCTTGCCATGGGTCCGCGTCGAACCGAGGCTGCCGAGATAGAACACGTCAGATCGCAGCGCCGCCACGATGGCCGGGTCGTCCAGCTTCGGGTCGTGGGTCAGCGTCACGACGGCGGTGCGTGCATCCAGCCCGCGCGCGGCCAGCGCCTCGTCGGGCCAGTCGTGCAGGATCGTCTCGCCGGGAAACCGCATCGCGGACCCGAAGGCTTCGCGCGGGTCGATCAAGACCGCGTCATAGCCCGCGAGCCGCGCCATCACCATCAGCGGCTGCGCGATATGCACCGCGCCGACGACCGCCATGCGCAAGGGCGGGTTGTGCACCGCGACGAATGTCTCGCCCTCGAAGCCCGACTTGTCGGACCGGAACCGCTGGGCGATGGCGTCGCCCAGCGCCGCATCCGCCGCGCCCGCCAGCCGCCGCTCCCAGCTGGCGGTGTCGACCAGATAGGCCAGCGCCCGCCGCCCGGACCTCGCGGTGCAAAGCTCGGCCAGCAGCTTCTCGGACATGCCCTGCCCCACCGGCTCGACCATCACCCGGATGCGCCCGCCGCAGGCGAGCCCCACGGCGAACGCCTCGTCGTCGCTGACGCCGAATTCGAGGATGCGCGTCTTGCCGTCGTCCAGCGCGTCCGCCGCCTCGACCACCACCGCGCCCTCGACGCAGCCGCCCGAGACCGAACCGGCGATCTCGCCCTCGCCGCTGATCGCAAGCTGGCTGCCGACCGGCCGCGGCGCCGAGCCCCAGGTCTCGACCACGGTTGCCAGCACCGCGCCCTTGCCGGCGCGGTGCCAGTCCAGCGCGGTTTCTGGGATCGCGTCGAAATCGGGGCGGTCGGTGCTCATGGCCCGGATCATAGCGCTCCCCGGCGGCGCATCACAGCGCGATCTGGCGCCGCCGGGGACACTTGCCGTCAGCGCAGTTCGGCCGAGCGCAGCAATTCGGTGATCCGGCGCACCGCAACGCGGCGGTTCAGCCGTTCGGCCGCCTGCGTGTTGATCCGCAGGTTCGCCTCGCCATAGCCCTGCACGATCATGCTTTCGGGCGGCACGTCGAAATACTCGGTCAGCGCCAGCGCCAGCGATTCGGCCCGCCGGTCGGACAGCGCGAGGTTCATCGCCGCCCCGCCGATCGCGTCGGTGTGGCCCTCGACCAGGAACACCTCGTAGGGGTTGGCCGCGATCAGGTCGCGCATGTGCAGGCCCAGATCGCGCAGCTTCTCGGCCTCGCTGGCGCGGATCGCGGCAGATCCGGTCTCGAAGGTGATCTCGTCGATGTCGATCTGCGGCGCCAGTTCCCGCACGCCGCGGATCTGGCGGATCTGCTGCAGCGTGAAGCGGCGGTCGGCCTCGGCCCAGGCCACGCCCTCGAGCGCGGCGCGCAACTCGTCGTTGCCGCCGATCCCCGGTTCGGGCCGCGGCCGCGGCAGGCGCGCGACCTGTACCGGCGGCGCGGCGACGGTGTCGTCGAACAGCAGCACCTCGCGCCCGTCGGGCAGATAACGCGCGCGGCGCAGGACCTGGCCGTTGGCGGCGCGGATCGTCACCACCCGGCTGCCGTCGGGGCGGTAGACCGTGGTCAGCGTCGAGCCGTCGTCGAACCGGCGCGTCGTCACCTCGTTGCCGGGACGCCGCAGAAGCGTGTCGTCGTCTTTCAGCACGTAATAGCCGCCGTCGCGTTCGACCACCACGCGGTCGGGCGATGCGGCCACGACGCGATCGTTGCGGCCGACGATCGCGGCCAGCGCCACCAGCCCGACGCCCGCGATGGCGAACTTCTCGAAATTCGACAGGCCGCCGCGGTCGCCCTGCGGCGCGGTCTGCACGCGCGCCTCGAAATTCTCGTCAGACGTGCGGACATCGGCATCGGTCACACGCTCGGTCACCACCACGCCGCCCAGCGCGCCGACGCTGGCAGCGACTTCGGGGGCGACGTTGGCGGCCCCTGCCGAGGCGGCGGTGTCGGACTGGACGACTTCCGGCACGCGCCCGTCGACCCCGGTTTCAGCCACGGCCGGCGCGGCGGGCCGCCCCTGGAACGGCTGTTCCTGCGCCGGCTGCTCCGGTGCCGGGGCCACCTGGAACGGCTGTTCCTGTGCCGGCTTCTCCCGTTTAGGCGCCACAAACGGCTGTTCCTGCGCGGGCTTCTCCTGCGCGGGCGCCGCGAACGGCTGTTCCTGCGCGGGCTTCTCCTGCGCGGGCGCCGCGAACGGTTGCTCCTGCGCCGGCTTCTCCTGCGCGGGCGCCGCAAACGGCTGTTCCTGCGCCGGCTTCTCCTGCGCGGGCGCCGCAAACGGTTGTTCCTGCGCCGGTTTCTCCTGCGCCGGCGCCGCGAACGGTTGCTCCTGCGCCGGCTTCTCCTGCGCGGGCGCCGCGAACGGCTGTTCCTGCGCCGGTTTCTCCTGCGCCGGCGCGGCAAACGGCTGTTCCTGCGCGGGCTGCTCGGCCGCGGGGGCCTCGCGGCCGTTGTCCACCGGGCACGGGAATGGCGTCCCCTCGCCGCAGGGCTGTTCGCTCTGGGCGGCGACGGGGCCGGGCAGCGCCAGAGACACCGAGAGAACAAGCGCGGTGGTGGACCGCAGAAGGGTCGGACGGGGCATCGGCGTGCTCCTTTCGCATGGGACGACGCTGCGGGCGCATATGGGGCGCCGCGCGGCGATTGGAAGATCGGGGCGGGAATATTTTACGCGGCGCAGAGCAGCGCCATCAAGCGGTCCTTCTCGCCCACGTCGTCCGAGCGGGATATCGCCTCTGCCAGCCCCTCGAGCGAGGCGATGTTGTGCCCCGCCCGGAAGCTGTCGACATGGGGCAGCATGACCGCGATGCCGCGCGCCCGCGGCGCGAATCCATCGAAACGCAACAGCGGGTTCAGCCAGATCAGCCGCCGCGCGGACAGGTGCAGCCGCTCCATCTCTTTCGCCAGCAGATCCGGGTCGTCGCGGTCCAGCCCGTCGGTGATCAGCAGAACCACCGCGCCCTGCCCCATCACCCGCCGCGACCAGTCGCGGTTGAACGCGTGCAGGCAGGCGCCGATCCGGGTGCCGCCCTCCCAGTCCTGCGCTTCGGCGCCGGCGGCGGCGAGCGCGGCGTCGACGTCGCGCTGGCGCAGGTGGCGGGTGATGTTGGTCAGCCGCGTGCCGAAGGTGAAGGCATGGACCCGGGCCCAGCCCGCGCCCCGGTTGTTGCTGACCGCGTGGAGGAAATGCAGCACCGCGCGGGAATATTGCGACATCGAACCCGAAATGTCGCAAAGCGCGATCAGCCGCGGCCAGCGCGTGCGGTTGGCCTTCATCTTCAACTCGTGAATCTCGCCGCCCTGGCGCATCGAGGCGCGCATCGTCGCGCGCCAGTCCGCGCGGTGGCCCCAGGGGTCGGCCATGGTGCGGCGCGACGTCAGCGGCTTCACCGGCAATTGCAGCCTGGCGATCATGCGTTTCGCCTCGGCCGCCTCGGCGGCGGACATCTGCTCGAAGTCGAGCGTGCGCAGGCGTTCCTCGGTCGAGGCGGTGCGCGAGGCGTCGACCTCGATCTGCACCTCGTCGCCGGGCTGCTCTTGCGTCTCGGGCGCGTCGCGCTCGACCCCGTCCAGCAGCGCCTCGGCGGCGCGCTTTTCCGCGGCGCGGGCGCGGCGTTCCTCCTGCACGCCGCGCACGGCGGGCAGCATCATCGACATCATGTGTTCCAGATAGCGCGGGTCGCGCCAGTAAAGCCGGAAGATCTGGTCGAACACCGCCCGGTGCTCGGGCCGCGAGACAAAGCAGGCATGCAGCGTCCAGTAGAAATCCCGCCGCTCGGTGAACCCCGCCGCCTCGACCGCCCGGATCGCGTCGATCACCCGGCCCGGCCCCACCGGCAGCCCGGCTTTGCGGAGCGCGCGGGCGAACCAGGTGATGTTGTGGGTGAGCTTTGGGTGCTCGGGGATGTCCAGCGGGGCGCGTTGTACCATCGGCAGTTTCTTTTCAATCCTAGCCGACAATGACTCAGTGAATGAATTCGAATACTCCATCGAAAACAATCGGGTCAGAATGTCGGCAGGAAATATCTCCGTCGCAATGATCCTCTTCGCTCCATATAGGCACTCCGTCCTTCTCTAGTCTAAATTTGTAGGAAAACATCGCGCCATCATTGAAGTCCTCTGCAATGCAGCGAATCTCATTTTTTCCACTCACCACATAGTCATCCACGCCAACTGTCCGTGACTGATTGAATCCAGCCTCCAGGAAATCCCTTCCATTCAATGTACACTGTAGTAAGTCATCTGTACCACCTGCTACGAAAGTATAACTTGGTCCGGGTCGTGAAAGGTAATCAGCAATGGAAGGTCCAAGTGCGATCGCGGCTGCTGCAAGCGTCGCACCTGCGCCAATCAATGCCACTTTGATTTCGACCTTCATTTCTAAAGGTTACAAAAAAAACCGCGCTAAGGAAAACGTTATGCCGGCGCCAGTTCGGCCCGCACCTCGTCCAGGATACGCTTGGCTTCGGACCCCTGAATCCGCTGGATGTCGTCCTGGTATTTCAGGATCGCGCCCAGGGTGTCGGCGATCACCTCGGGGCTGAGTTCGATCACGTCCAGCGCCAGCAGGCACTTGGCCCAGTCGATGGTCTCGGCCACGCCGGGTTTCTTGAACAGATCCTCCGTCCTGAGCCGCTGCACGAAGGCCACCACTTCGCGGCTCAGCGCCTCGGCGGCTTCGGGGGCGCGGGCGTGCAGGATCTCGATCTCGCGGTCGAAGGTCGGGTAGTCGACCCAGTGGTACAGGCAGCGGCGCTTCAGCGCGTCGTGCACCTCGCGGGTGCGGTTCGAGGTCAGGATGACGATCGGCGGATGCGGCGCCCTGACGGTGCCAAGCTCCGGGATCGTCACCTGGAAATCGGAAAGCGCCTCCAAGAGGAACGCCTCGAACGGCTCGTCGGTGCGGTCCAGCTCGTCGATCAGCAGCACCGGCGGCCCCTCGACCTGGGGCCGCATCGCCTGCAGAAGCGGGCGCTCGATCAGGTATTCCTCGGTGAAAAGCTCGTCCTTCAGCACGTCGCGGTCGGCACCGCCGGCGGCCTCGGCGGTGCGGATCGCAATCATCTGCTCGGGGAAGTTCCACTCGTAGACCGCCGAGGACGCGTCCAGCCCCTCATAGCACTGCAGCCGGATCAGGCGGCGCCCGAGCGCCGCGGCGATCGCCTTGGCGATCTCGGTCTTGCCGACCCCGGCCTCGCCCTCGAGGAACAGCGGCCGCCCAAGCCGCAGCGCCAAGAACACCACGGTGGCCAGCGCGCGGCCGCAGACATAGTCCTCGCGCGCCAGCAGCGACTGGACCTGTTCGATGGATGCGATCTGTTCCGACACGCGGCCCCCCATGGCAGTTGCCGCAATGGGGCATGGGGGGGCCACCGGGTCAAGGGCGACTTGCGCCGGGTGTCGGCGCCTGATTTAGGAAGGCTATGCAGTTCGTCACCCGTGCGCGTCTGGTCACCGTCGGGACCGCCGCGCTGGGGGCAGCGGTGTTCCTTGCGCTCGGCATGCCCCTGCCGCTGCTTCTGGGGCCGATGTTCGGCTGCCTGATCGCCGCGCTCGGCGGCGCGCGGCTGCAGGATGTGGGCGTACTCGGCACGCTGATGCGCACCTTCCTCGGCGTCGCCATAGGCGCCACGATCACGCCGGCGCTGATCGCCGATCTTCCGGGCTATGGGCCGACACTGCTGGCGATCCCGCTTTTCGTGCTGGCGATCGGCGCGGTGGGCTATCCGCTGTTCCGCCGGGTCTGCGGCTACGACCGGGTCACCGCGTATTACGCGGCGATGCCCGGCGGCCTGCAGGACATGCTGATCTTCGGCGAAGAGGCGGGCGGCAACGTGCGCGCCATGTCGCTGATCCACGCCACGCGGGTCTTGCTGATCGTGACGCTGGCGCCGTTCCTTCTGACGCTGTGGTTCGGGCTCGATCTGACCGCGCCGCCCGGCGCCCCGGCGCTGGACACGCCGCCGGCACAGCTGCTTTGGATGCTCGCCGCGGCCATCGTCGGCTGGCGCGTGGCGACGCGCGCCGGGCTATTCGGCGCCTCGATCCTCGGCCCGATGATCGCGGCGGCGGCACTCAGCCTGTCGGGCGTGCTGACCATGCGCCCGCCGGCCGAGGTGATCTGGGCGGCGCAGTTCTTCATCGGCCTGTCGATCGGGGCGAAGTATACCGGCCTCACCGCGCGCGAGTTGCGCCGCGACGTGGGCGCGGGCGTGCTGTTCAGCGCCGTTCTGGCGGCGATCAGCCTGGGCTTCATCCGGGCCGTGCACCGGATCTCGGGCGCCTCGACGCTGGATACGATCCTGGCATTCCTGCCCGGCGGCCAGGCCGAGATGGTGGTGGTCGCGCTGGTGGCCGGTGCCGACATCGCCTTTGTCGTGGCGCATCACCTGGTGCGGATCATCGTGGTGATCCTGCTGGCGCCGCTCTTCCTGCGGCTCTTGCGTTAGCGATACCGCGTTTGCCCCTGCCCTGCGGCTGCTCTATGACCGGGACGACAAGGAGGACGCCGATGAACCTCGCCGCCAAGATCGCCGCCAAGGACGCCCCGGACATGGGGCCGTTCGACTGGGAAGACCCGTTCCGGCTGGAAGACCAGCTGACCGAAGACGAGCGCATGCTGCGCGACGCGGCGCGCGCCTTCGCCGAGGACCGGCTGCAGCCCCGCGTGATCGCCGCCTACCGCGACGAGACGGTGGCGCCCGAGCTTTTCCCCGAGATGGGCGAGGCCGGGCTGCTGGGCACCACGATCCCCGAGGAATACGGCGGACTGGGCGCGGGCTATGTCACCTACGGGCTGATCGCGCGCGAGATCGAGCGGGTCGATTCGGGGTATCGCTCGATGATGTCGGTGCAGTCCTCGCTGGTGATGTACCCGATCTATGCCTACGGGTCCGAGGACCAGCGCGCGAAATACCTGCCGGCGCTGGCGAGCGGGCAGAAGATCGGCTGCTTCGGCCTGACCGAGCCGGACGCGGGCAGCGACCCGGGCGGCATGAAGACCACGGCGAAAAAGGTGGATGGCGGCTATGTGCTGTCGGGCGCGAAGATGTGGATTTCCAACGCGCCGATCGCCGATGTCTTCGTGGTCTGGGCAAAATCCCAGGCCCATGGCGGCAAGATCCGCGGCTTCGTTCTGGACAAGGGCGCAAAGGGGCTGTCGGCGCCGAAGATCGGCGGCAAGCTTTCGCTGCGCACTTCCGTCACCGGCGAAATCGTGATGGACGGCGTCGAGGTCGGCGAGGACGCGCTCTTGCCCGGCGTCGAGGGGCTGAAGGGGCCGTTCGGCTGCCTGAACCGCGCGCGCTACGGGATTTCCTGGGGCGCGATGGGTGCCGCCGAGTTTTGCTGGCGCGCGGCCCGGGCCTACGGGCTCGACCGCAAGCAGTTCGGCCGGCCCCTGGCGCAGACCCAGCTTTATCAGAAAAAGCTCGCCGACATGCAGACCGAGATCGCGCTGGCGCTGCAGGGCTCGCTGAGGGTCGGGCGGCTGATGGACGAGGGCCGCGCGGCGCCCGAGATGATCAGCCTCGTCAAGCGCAACAACTGCGGCAAGGCGCTGGAGATCGCGCGCGCCGCACGCGACATGCACGGCGGCAACGGCATCCAGGAGGAATTCCAGGTGATGCGCCACATGGTGAACCTCGAGACGGTGAACACCTACGAGGGCACCCATGACGTGCACGCGCTGATCCTCGGCCGCGCGCAGACCGGGCTGCAGGCGTTCTTCTGATCCGGTCCGGCCCGCGACCGCGGCGTCGCCGGCTGCATCGAAATTTCCTCGAATTCGCGGCAGAACGGGCAGCGGCCGCCGCCCCAATCACGACACAGGCGGCCCCGCGCCCGGTGCGGCAAGACGTTCTGCGATCACGACTTTTTCCTCGGCCCGCTGGGGCCCGCGCAGGCCGTCCGCACGCACAGATCGCGCGTGAAATCGCCCTATATTCGCCACATGGCCCGGTGAGAATGAAAGGAACTTAGGTGACTCTTGGCAGGTGATGGTTTCCGCAGCCCTGGAAATCCTGCCCGTGCTCGCGGGCCTCGTCGTTCTCGTCGGATCGTTCCTCGGATCGGTCCTGATGTACATTTCCGGCGGCAACGGCAGGCGCAGGGCCTCGCCGGAGATACTCGACTACGACTCGTTCCGCCCGGCCAACTGGCCGAACCGTGGCGCAGGCGTCACCGACGCGGCCCCCGCGCCGCTGCCCGCGGAACCGGGCGGACGGGGCATGACGCTGATGATCATGCTCGCCGCGGGCTTCCTCGGCGCTGCAACGCTGGGCTACGTGGGCATCCCCGACATCGGCCTCGACGTCGACCCCGAAAACCGGGCTCGCCCGGTTGACGCCTCGGCGCCGGTCGCGCCCGCCCCGGTCGCGCCGCCCGCCACCGGCAGGACGGTCGCCCGCGCCGGCCCTGCGTTCGAGCCCAACGCGATACGCCTGTCATCCACGCCGCTGTCCTGGCCGGCGGAGAACTGAGCCTCAGGTGGCGATGAAGTTGACGCCGGACATCCGCTCGATCTGATAGACGTCATCCTCGTATTTCGCGGTGATCTCGTCGATCAACTCGGGGGTCCAGCCCGGCAGGTCGATGTCCTCTTCCAGCGCGTCGTCGATGGCGAACTTGTCGAGGAAGGCGGCGAAGACCCGGCGCCGCTGGATCTCGTTCGGCGGCTTGTGCGTCGACAGATAGGTTTCCATCCGCCGGAACCCGTCCTCTGTCATGATCGAGCGCAGGATGTCGAACTCGCCCTCCAGCGTAATGTCCGCATCGGCGTCGGATATCTCGCGCAGCACCGTGGGCCAGATCAGCGGCGTGTCCTCGTTGCACCAGACCGTGATCGGGCAGCCGGGGTTGTTTTCCTGCAACTGCGCGATCACGTCGCTCCAGCGCAGGTTCAGCGGGTCCGCCTCGCCCAGGAAATCCGCGAAATCCGGCATGTTCGGCAGGCGCAGCATCGCCGGGATCAGGGTCGCCGGATTGCGCACCGCAATGAAGAACTCGCACGGGTTTTCCGGGAAGAGATAGCGCAGCCAGGTCGAGCGGAAATAAGTCTTGCCGTAAAGCGAGCCGTACTCGAACACCTTCTGCGGCATGCAGAGAAAGTTGTCGTGGCTCAGGATCACCCGCTCGGCCGGATAGCCCATCAGGATCTCGTCGAACAGTTCCCGCTGTTCGTCCTCGGGCATCGGGTCGCCGCGATATTTCGAGGTGACCTCGGCGATCCGGTTCCGGTAACGGCGCGGCCGCGGCAGGATGATCTTGCACTGGTTCAGGTCGTCGCCGTTCTTCATCAGCGACCCGACAAGGGCGCTCTCGTCGGTGCAATGGACACCCAGATGATAGACGAAGGTGATGGCGGGGCTTCCGAATCTCATCGCGGCTGCGGGGCTTTCCTGATCGGGCCAATGCCGGCCGATCCTCCAATAATCCGGCCCGCGCCCGGACGCAACCGACCGGCGCCCGCGCTCAGTCCGCGGCCTTGCCCGCGGGCGGCGCGGTGTTGAAGAAGAAGTTGCGCGGCAGGTCCGCGTCGAACACCTTGTCGGGGATCACCGAGGGGCCGCTGAGGAACACGTTCATCCCGAAATGCCGGTGCATCCGCGACAAAAGCCGCATCCGCTCGCTGGTCAGCCGGCCGTAGAGCGCGGCGAAATCGGGCGCGGCGCGCAGCCGGGCGATCCGTTCCCGGTGCCAGGCCACCGCGCGGTCGTGCAGCGCCGCGATCCCGGCATCCTGCTTCAGTGCCGCGATCTCTGCCTCCAGCCCCTGTACGTGGCGCTGGATCGACAGATCCTGCTCGTCGTTGTTGTTCATCCGGAACCAGTAGGCCTCGCCCTGGTCGCGGGCGACGTGGTTGACCCGCCCGCGGTCGCGCTTGACGAGAAAGCTTTCGGCGCTGCGCACCGCATAGTGATTGAGCGTCGCCAGGTCGTAGCCGTAGGTGTCGATCCCGCTGCGCCAGCCGGTGCGCAGCATCCGCGCCGGCATCGGCCGGCCCGACCCGTTGATCCACCGCACCGGACCGCCGCGATAGCCCTTGGGCCGGTGCACGCCCAGGCTTTCGAACAGCCCCTGGTTGCGGAACAGCGTCTTGATCCCCCAGGCCTGGTGCGGGCGTCGGATCAGATGCGGGGCACAGCGGGTGAACTGCTCGATCACCGGGCGGTCCTCGAACGCCTCGACGTCGGAATTGCCGAACAGCCGCCAGGTCAGCGAGATCACGTTGGCCTCGCCCGCCGCGGCATAGAGATCGGGCAGCCGGTGGCCGCCGACATGGACGTTGATGAATTCGTCCACGTCCATCGAGATGATCCAGCCCGCCCGCTGCAGGACATCCTCGGCCAGCGCCGCATCCAGCGCCGCCTGCTGCGGCTTGGCGCCGGTCTCGCGGAACGGGTTGTCGCGGCGCTGCACCAGGCCCCTGGCGGCCAGCGCATCCAGCAGCGCGTCGGTGCCGTCGTCGCAGTCGTTGGTGTAGACCAGAAAATCGTCGACCCCGATCATCCGGTGATAGGCGATCCATTCCAGCAGGAACGGCCCCTCGTTCTTCATGCAGGTGACGATCAGCGTGCGCCCCGAGGGTGGCGGCGGCAAGGTGGCTGTGACTTCCGCGGGCTTTCGCCTGGGCGGCCTGACCGGGTTTCCGCCGAACAGGTCGCGTGCGCGGCGTTCGAGCTTCGGCACCGCGTCCAGCACGTCCTTGTTGACCAGCCAGGCGATCTCGGTCCCGGGATAGAGCACCGACATCGCCCGGTCATAGCCCAGCGTCTCGTCGGCGATCCCGGCCATGCCCGCGACCCCGTTCGGCAGCCAGAGCGCGCCGGTCTCTGCCCGCTTCGGCGCCACTGCCCAGCGCGTCGGGGCGCTCTCGGGCGGGTCGGGCCGGCAGATGTGGTCGCCGAAGCGCGGGTCCTGCCCCTTGCGCACGCGCCAAGGGAAGATCGTGCGCCCCGTGACCGGCATCATCCCGGTATGCGACTGGCGCACGGCGTCGAAGGCGCCGGGCCCGTCGCCCGGCAGATCCAGCAGGTCGCAGGGATCGAGCGCGATCACCGCGCCCGCCCGCGCCAGGAAACGGCGCTTGAGAATGTCGTAAACCGCCGGTTCGGCCAGCGCCGCACGCCAGGGATCGGGGGTGAAGCTGCGGTCCCTGGCTCGCGGCGCCGTGGCCGGGTCGCCCACCGCGGGCTGGTCGGCATGGCCCAGCGGCACCGGCGCGTCGACCAGCACCAGCCGGGCAAGCCCGGCGATCCCCGCCGCGGCCGTCGCCAGGTCTGCCGCGAAGGCGTCGCGCGCCTTGCCGGGCGGGGCGCGGTCGACGACCAGCGCGCCGGTCAGCCCGTGATGCGCCGCGTGAAAGCCCAGCCACTCCGCCACCTGCGCCGCGCCTTCGCCGTGGCGCAGGGCCAGCAGGACGTCGAGATCGTCGAACAGCCAGGTCTCGGGCGCCGAGGTCGGTATCTCGACCTCGCGACCGCCGAGGCCCAGCCGCACCGGCCCCGCGCCCGCTGGCCCGGTGGCGTCGGCGATCAGGTTGCCGGACACCAGCGTCTTTTCCGTGATCCGCACCGCGCCCGCCTTGTCTTCGGCAAGCTGCGTCTCGCTGCGATGCGCAAAGTAGAACCGCAGCCCGCTGCCGAACGGCGTGGGCCAGCGCAGCGCGTCGAGCCCCGCGAACGCCCCCTGCGACCAGGACGCCAGCGAGCGGCGGTGGAACAGCCCCTCCTCAGCCATCGCTCGTCCGGTACAGGTGCACCAGCCGCGCGACCGCGGCATCCGGCAGCGGCGTGCTGGTCGCCGCCAGCAGAAGCCGCCCGTACAGCTTGACCGCGTCCTCGTCGCGCATGATCTCGGCGAATTGGGCGTGGTGATGCGCATGCGCGGCGGCGTGCAGGTCCGCCATGCCGGGCAGCGCCATGAATTCGGCCAGCACCTCGCGGGTGCGCGGCAGCAACCGCGCGATGCTGTCGTCCTCGACGGTGTTGAAGTTGCGTTCGACCCAATAGGTCATGTCGATCGCCTTGGCCTTGCGGTTCGGCAGCCCGCGGGCGCGCTTCAGCATGAAGCTTTCGGCCGAGCGCAGCGAATAGTGGTTGAGCTGCACCAGCGCGCTGGCCTCGGGCAGGCCGAACAGCGTCAGCCGCTCTTCCGCCCCGGCAAAGCCCGCCGGCATCGCCCGTCCCGACCCGTCGGCCCAGCGGGCGATGGCGCCCTTTTTCAGCCGCGGGCGGTGCACGCCGATCTGGCGGAACGGGCCGCGCGCGCGGAACAGCGTCTTGAACTGGCGCGCGGTCACCGGATAGGCGCAGCCCGGCGGCGCGGCGCGGGTGAAGGTCTCGGTCGTGAGCGCCTCGGTCAGCGACGCCTGCCCGCCATGGCCGAACAGCCGCCAGGGCAGGACGATCGCATCCGCCGTGCCGCAGGCGGCGACCAGATCCGCAATCGTGCAAAGCGGCGCCCGCAGATTGACGAACTCATCGCTGTCTATGCAAAGCACCCAGTCCGCGGCCTTGCGCAGATCGTGGCCCCAGGCCGCCTTCAGCGCCGTCCACTGCACCGACTTGCCGTCGGCCGGCGTGTTGTCAACCCGCACGACACCCAAGGGCGCCAGCGCGTCCAGCATCGCGTCGGTGCCGTCGCTGCAATCGTTGGTGAAGATCAGGAAATCCGTGACGCCCAGCGCGCGGTGATGCGCCAGCCATTCCAGAAGGTGCGGCCCCTCGTCCCGCATCGCCGAGACCAACAGCACCCTCACGCCCGATTTTCCCCAATCTTCATTGCGTCTTAACTGCGCATTTGCGATTCATTGCCCGAGTGCAGGCGTTATCGCACAAATCACGGTCGAGCGCGAGGAGCGGTTCCATGGCCAGCGAATACCAGATCGGCGCGCTCTGGATCGGCGGCGCGCTGTCGTTTCTGGAACAGCTTTGCCTGCGCTCGTTCGTCGATGCCGGCCAGCACGTGAAGCTGTTCACCTACGGCGAGGTTCAGAACATCCCCGACGGGATCGAGATCGCGGACGCCAACGATATCCTGGCGATGGACACGGTCATCCGCCACACCCGCACCGGCAGCCCGGCGCCGCAGGCCGACCGGTTCCGCTATCACATGCTGGCGCAGACCGACGACCTGATTTGGGCCGACACCGATGCCTATTGCGTGCGCGCCTTCGGCACCGGGAACGGCCATTTCTTTGGCTGGGAATCGGCGCATCACGTCAACAACGGCGTCCTGGGCCTGCCGCGCGACAGCGACACGCTGGGCGGGCTGATCGCCTTCACCTCGGACGAGTTCGCGATTCCCGAATGGCTGCCGGCCGCGGAACAGGACCGGCTGCGCGCGGCCAAGGAGGCGGGCGACCCGGTGGGCGTCGGCGACCAGGAATGGGGCGCCTGGGGGCCGCGGGCGCTGACGCATTTCCTGCACAAGACCGGCGAGATCCGCCATGCGCTGCCGCGCGAGGCGCTGTATCCAATCGGCTTCAAGGAGCGCGGGCTGATGGTCCGCCCGGGCGCCAACGCGGAACGCTTCATCACGCCCGAGACGCTGTCGATCCACCTCTACGGCCGCCGGATGCGGGCGCGGATCATGGCCGACGGCGGCGAGCCCGCGCAGGACTCGCTGATCGGCCGGCTGTTGCAGAAACACGGCATCGTGCCCTCCGACGCGCCCCTGCCCCGGGCACCGGCGCCGCCGGCGCCGCTGAGGCCCGAAGACCGTCGCGGGCGCGGCCAGCTCAACCTGACCGATCTGGCCGATGCGCGCGGGTCCGACCGAGGATCAGGCCGGCACCGCTATACCGAGCTCTACCAGCTGTTGTTCCACGCGCTGCGCCTGCGCAAGCTGACCGTCGCGCTGGTGGGGCTGGACGGCGGCATCGGCGTCGCCGAGCCCGGCGCATGGGACGAAGCCGCCAGGGCGACGCTGGAGATGTGGCTGGACTATTTCCCCAAGGCCCAGATCGTGGCGCTCGACCGCGCCCCTGCCGCGCCGCTGGCCCACGACCGCGTGCGATACCGGTGCGTGACGCTCGACGACCCGGCCGAAATCGCCCAGGCGCTCGACAACGCCGCCCCCGACATCGTGATCGACGACGCGACGCATGCCAGCCACCATCAGCAGAACGCGCTGCGCGCGCTGTTCCCGGCGCTTGCACCTGGCGGCATCTACGTGGTCGAAGATCTTCGAACCCAGCCTGCGCCCTTGGAAAAACAAGGTCTTGTCAAAACCGCGGCGCTTTTTCAGGGTTATCTCGACAAAGGCGTCTTCGACCATCCGGACGACGGCGCCAAGGAGGACCTGAACGCCCTCCGCGCCGATATTTCCGGCTGCTTCGTGTTTCAGGCGAAGTTCCAGAAGCACCGGCGCGACCAGGTGCTGGTTCTCCACAAGCGGTAGGCAGTGAGAATGGCAGAGACGAGTATGGCCAAGGATATGGTCGACACCGAGCGGGCAACGACCCCGGACGAAGTGCTCGCCGCGCTGGCCGCGGATCCGGGCCGGGACGGGTTTCAGCAAGAGCTCGACGAAAATCACGTCGTCAGCTTCGTCGCGCGCGGGCCGAAACTGCTCGTGACATTCGAATCGCTCGAGGACACGCTCGGCCAGTCCAACGATGGCCTGCCGATCGGCCTCGATTTCGTCGACGACAAGGGCTGGTCGCTTCTGCATTTCGCGGCGCGCTCGGATACCTGGTTCCGCTCGGGCGCGGTGTACGATTTCCTCGACGAGCTGGTCGACGACTGCTTTTTCGAAAATTTCGACCAGGTGATGTTCTACGGCGCCGGGCCCGGCGGCTATGCGGCCTGCGCTTTTTCGGTCGCGGCACCGGGCGCCACGGTGCTGGCGATCGCACCGCAGGCAACGCTGGATACCGAGCGCGCGGGCTGGGACATGCGCTTTCCCGAGGCAAAGCGGCTGCGGTTCGACGATCGCTACGGTTATGCCCCGGACATGCTGGAAGGGGCCGACCGGGCGTTCATCCTGTTCGACCCCTACCTTCCGTTCGACCATGTCCATGCCAGCCTGTTCCAGGCGCCGAACGTGATACGACTGAGGTGCCGCAACTTCACCGGGCTGATCGAGCTGGCGCTGCGCGAGATGGACCTGTTGCACCGGCTGATCGAGGCCGCGGCGTCGGGCACGCTGACCGCCACCGAATTCTTCCGCCTGCTGCGCGCCCGGCGCGACCACGCGCGCTATCTCCGGACGCTGCTGGCCCAGGTGAACCTGCGCAACAAGCCGCTGCGCAGCGCGCTTCTGTGCGACTACGTGCTGAAGAAGAAGGATGGCGGCCGGTACTTCCGCAAGAGCATGGCCGCGATCAGGGACAAGCTGGCCGCGCATGGCGGCGTGCCCGAGTGGCTGGACGAAGGCTGAGACGCCTCAGCCGGCCTCGGGCCCGATCCGTTTGACCGCCTGCAGGAGGCGGGTGATTTCCAGCAGCTGCGCCTCGGTGAAGGGCGGGATGCCGCCGCCGGCTTCCGCAGCGTCCAGATCGGTCATGTCGAAAAGCGCCGCCTGGTCGGGGAAGTACCGTGCCCGCAGCGTCTCGTTGCCCTCGGCGAAGCGGGCGACATAGGCGCGCCGGGCGGCCAGATCCATCACCGGCGCCCGATCATCCGGGTCCTGCGGGAACATCGCGGACAACTGGCGCTGCAGACGCCGCGGATTGGCCAGCCCGGCCCGCGCCGCCGCCTGCAACAGCTGCACCCGGTGCCAGCCGGGCGAGACGTTCACCGCGCCTGCATCGACCGCGGCAGGCTTGGGCAGGCCGATCTGCGCGAGGGCGTCACGCACCACGTCGCCGCCCGTCAGCCGCCCGGGTTCCAGGATGCGCGGCACCAGCACCGCGCCGGGCTGGTCGTGCCACGGCGCGATCATCGCGGCATAATCCGACCCGCTGCCCTGGAACTTGTCGATATAGTCTCCGATCCGGCCCTGGAACCGCCCGTTCTTGGATTTCTGCAGGAACATCGCCTCGATATAGCGGTCCTGCCTGCGGAAATAGACCAGCACCCGCAGCGCCCGGTCGCCGAGCGCCGGCAGCAGCGCCAAGAGCCGCCCCGGCGCGATCCCATAGAACATTTCGCTCGATATCAGTGCGGCGCGTTCGGTCCGCGTCTCGATCTCGGCATTCAGCGCGGCGGCGATGCCGGCCAGGTCGTCGCGGTCCTTGTTGATCGCGATGGCCAGGTCGTTGGCGCTCGACCGGCCTTCGGGCGCCAGATAGGCCAGCCCCTCGGCCGCCAGCGCGTCGCGGTGGGTCATCAGGTGCTTCTGCAGGCTCGAGGTGCCGGATTTCGGCGTGCCGACATGCAGCCAGACCTCTTCGACCATCGCCGCTATCCCGCCATCAGGTCGGGCACGCGGGCGATTCGCTCGAACACCTCTTCGGGTATCCGCGACGGCCCCTCGGCCAGGATTTTCCGGTTCAACAGGTTCAGGTGCCGCGAGATCAGCCGCATCCGGGGCGACGTGATCTCGTCGTAGAACGCCCGCGTGTCGGCGCGTTCCAGCAGGTCGGCGATCTTGGCGCGGTGCGCGGCGACCGCCTGCGCCTGCCGTTCGGCGATCCCGTCCAGCGCCATCAGCCGGTCGAATTCCGCCCGCGCGCGGGGAACGTGGCGCCTGATGCTGTCGTCACGCTCCATGTTGAAATTCATGCGCAGCCAGTAGGCCATCCCCTGGTCGCGGTCGACATGGTTGACCCGGCCCCGGTCGCGCTTGACCACGAAGCTTTCCGCCGAACGGCAGGCATAGTGGTTCAGCGTCACCAGGTCGTAGCCGTAGGAATGCGTGCCAAAGCGCCAGCCGTCCTTCAGGAACTTGTCCAGCACCGGCCGGCCGCAGCCGTCGACCATGCGGATCTCGCCCGCGTCCTTGCCGGGGTTGGCGGGCCGGTGCACGCCGATCCGCGTGAACTTGCCGGCGACATGCGGGCCTTCGGTCGAATACAGCGTCTTGACCGCCCAGGCCTGCACCGGCGAGGGGCAGAACCTGGGCGCGCAATGGGCGAATTGCTCGGTGACAAAGCGGTCCTCGTAGGCCTCGGCATCGCCGCTGCCGTAAAGCCGCCATTGCATGCAGATCGCGTCGACCTCGCCGGTCGCCCGAAACAGCGCGTCCAGCGTGCCGTCGCCGACATGGATGTTGACGAATTCGTCGACATCCGAGACCAGCACCCAGCGCGCGTCGCGCACCTGGTCGAGGTCCTCGGCATAGCGCAGCGCGCCCTTCTGCGGGTTATGGTCGCCCGGCATTTCCAGATAGGGATTGTCGAGCCGCGTCAACAGCCCGTGCCCGGCCAGCGCGTCCAGCATCTCGACCGTGCCGTCGTCGCAATCGTTGGTGAAGACCAGGAAATCGTCGAAGCCGACCGCGCGGTGATAGGCCACCCATTCCAGGATGAACGGCGCCTCGTTCTTCATGCAGGTGACGATCAGCCGGCGGTCGGTCATCGGCCTACTCCGCCGCCGCCTTGCTGTCGCTCGTCTCCAGTTCGGCCTTCAGCCGTTCGAGCGAGCGCTTGATGTTCGGCGCCTTGCGTTTTTGCAGCGTGTACTCGCAGACCCTGATCGCGCTTCTGATCTTTCCGCGGCGCTCGGCCTCCATCAGGATGTCGTGCTGATAGCGCGGCAGATCGTTGCGGGCGCGGAACAGCCGGTAGAACAGCGCGGGCGTCAGGGTGCCGCCGGCGGCGGCATAAAGCAGGTCCTTGAGGATGTTCATCACCGCGAACGCGTTCGGCAGCTGGTGGCCCATGAACGGCGTGTGCAGCCAGGCGACGTTGTCGCCGGTGATCCGGCTGACCTGGTCGTAATCGGGCTGGAAATAGGGATCGGCGACCAGGAACACGCGCTTGGCCGTGTCGGTGGCGCCCGCGGCGTCGCCGAAGCGGCCTTTCCAGTCCAGCTTGGCGGTCCAGCCCCAGCGGTCGTCGCCGGGCAGGATGTCGCGGTCGAGCGTGGATTGCGGCGCGATCGCCAGCACATTCGCGCCGGGCGCGCATTGCTGGTAGACCAGCGCGCCGAAGCCGCCCATCGAGGTTCCGTAGAACAGGATTTCGTCGAACTGCTCGAAAAAGCCCTGGTCGCGCAGCGCCTCGAAGGCGTCGTGCACGAATTCCTCGCGGAACCAGTTGCGGTTCACCGCCATCACGCCCAGCACCGAACAGCCCATTTCCTTCCACAGGACCTTGAAGCCCCAGGGCCAGCGCTGCTGGTCGGTCTTCACGACCGAAAGGTTGTCGAAGGCCACCACCAGACGCTTGGATTTCGGCGCGAACATCAGCGCGTTGTCCGGGCCTTCCCAAAGGAAGCCGTTGATCCGGCTGGCAAAACCGCGCGCATCCGCAAAGCGGTCGTGCAGCGGCTGGGTCGCGGCACTGGCCGGCGGCGAGGTCAGGCGCAGCGAGGTCAGCGGCTGCGCGGGCAAAAGCGCCTTGGCGGGTTTCGCCGCCTCGCGCTCGCTTGCCGCGGTGTTCTTGGCCGCCTGCGCCTCGGCCTCGGCATCCTTGCCGATCTCCAGCGCATCGGGGCGCTTCACCTTGGTCAGGTCGTCGTAAAGCTGGCGGTAGTCCGGATCCGCCAGCAGGTTCCCGATCCGCTCCTTGTGCCAGGCGACCGCCTCGTCGTGCAGTCCTGCCAGCGCCGGATCGGCCTTCAGCTCGTCCAGCACGGCGCGCATCCGCGGCAGGCGCGCAAGGATGCGGTCGTCGGTTTCCGAGGCGTAGTTCCGGCGCGTCCAATAGTCGATGCCTTGGTCGTGCTCGGTGTGGTTGATGCGCCCGCGCTCGCGCTTGACCAGGAACGATTCCGCCGAGCGCAGGATATAGTGGTTCAGCGTCGCCAGCCGGTAGCCCACCGACCGCTTGGTCGAGCGCCAGCCGTTGTTGGTCAACAGCATGTCCGGCATCGCCCGGCCCGAGCCGTTGACCCAGCGCACCTCGTCCACTTCGTCCTCTTCGATCCCCAGCGGGCGGTGCACTCCGATCCGGGTGTAGGGCGAGGATTTGTGGAACATCGACTTGAAGCCCCAGCCGAGCCGCGGTTTGGGGATGAATTCCGGCGCGCAGGCGGTGAACTGTTCGGTGACGGGGCGGTCTTCGTACCTCTCGATGCCCTTGTTGCCGAAGAATTTCCAGGTGAACGAAATCACATTCGGCCAGTTGGCGGCGCGGAACAGATCGGCGAAGGTCCCCTCGCCGACGTGGATGTTGACGAACTCGTCGACGTCGATGGTCAGCACCCAGTCCGCATCGTGATAGACCTGCTGGCGCAGCGCATCCTTCAGCGCCACGTGCTGGGGTTTCTTGCCGCTGTCCTTCTTCCAGGGGTTCGGCACGCGGGTGACCAGGCCCAGCCCGGCCAGCCGGTCGAGCATCTCGTTGGTGTTGTCGGTGCAGTCGTTGGTATAGACCAGGAAGTGGTCGACGCCGATCGAGCGGTGATAGGCGACCCATTCCAGGATGAAGGGCGCCTCGTTCTTCATCGAGGTCACGACCAGGATGCGGTCATTGCGGATCGGCGTTTCCGGGTCCTTCAGATAGCCGGTGATGTTCGAGGTCCGGCCCTCGAGCCCGTCGATGACCGCCTGGTGTTCGGGCGATTGAACCGACTTCATCACCGGCATCCCGTCCATCGCAGCCGGCCGCGTGGCCACCACGTTTGGATTGGCCGACTGGGTCTCGCCGCCGTCCTCGTCGTCGTCCTCGACGGGTGCCCTGGACGGCGCCGCCTTTCCGGCCGCCTTGTCGCGGTCGTCCTGCACATGGGCCGGCGGCTCGTCGGGGATCGGCGCTGCCGCCGGGTCGATGCCGTGGCGCGCCAGCGCGCGGCCGAGGAAGCTTTCGGGATGGGCGATGCCGTCCTCGTGCGTCACCAGCCGGCGGCGCAGACGCCGGTTCCAGAGGTGTACGCCATAGCAGCCGTCGTCGAGCTGGTCGTCGATCACCGTGCCGGGCTTCAGCAGGTCGCGGCGGTATTTGAACGAGATCGGAAAGAACGCCATCTGCGGCAGGACATGTTCCATCTCGCCCGTTTCGTTCAGGAAATGAGTCAGCGCCGCCGGCCCCCAGACGCCCCATTCCAGTTCCGAGACATGCACCGGGTTGCCGTCGGCTTGGGCCTTCTCGAGCCGCTCCTTCTCTTCGGGCTTGGCCCAGGGCGGGATCGGGTATTCGGTCTTGCAGAGGTCGTTCAGTTTCGCCAGCGTCTTGGAAAACCGCGGCAGGCCGAGCACCGCGTTGCACACCAGCCGCCCGGGCTTTTCCCAGCCGAAGACCCACTGGTCGCCGAAATCCCAGGGCCGCATGCACAGCATGTCGGCATCGACCCAGATCACGTTCTGCAACTCGATCATCCGGTAGCGGAAGGCGTCGGCATGCACCGCCGGCGAGCCGGATTTCGCGTGCCGGATGTAGTTCTGGTTCGGGAAGATCAGGTTGGCGTCCAGCACCTCGACGCCCCCGGGGACGCCCGCGACCTTGCCGTAGGTGTAAAGGATCGTGCGGTGGCCGTGGTCGACGAAGGATTTCAGGCAGACCTGCTCGATATAGCTGAGCGAGCCGCCGATCCAGAGCGAGGCGACGATGGGGAGATCCATGAAAACTACACTCTCATTCCTGCTGGCCGTTCTTTCCGACGGCACCGACTGCCCTGCCTTTTCGGCGCGAATTCGGCCGTTTTCGTGAACCTGCGCCGGCCTTTTCTGGGAACTGTCACCCACAACCCGTTAAAAAACAAGCTGACTTGGCGGAAATTCCTTGTCTGGCGGGACCTGGTGCCGCAGAATCACGGCAAGACAAGAGCAGACACAACTTGGGCAGGCATGACCTACACACTCGTCGCGACAGCGAAGAACGAGGCCCCCTACCTGTTGGAATGGGTCGCTTATCACCGCATGATCGGCTTCGACGACATCCTGATTTATCAAAACGATTCAGACGATTACACGGACGAAACGTTGAAGATCATGGACCGGATCGGCGCCGTGCGGTACTTTTACAACCGTGCGGCTGCGGGCAGGCATCAGGTGCGTGCCTACCGACGCGCCGCGCGCCAGCCGGAATATCGCGACGCGCGCTGGGCCATGGCGCTGGACCTCGACGAGTTCCTGCACATCCGCACCGGCGAGGGCCGGCTGGACGACCTGCTGACCACGCTGCCGGACACCGACGTGGTGCTGGTGAACTGGCGCCGGTTCGGCAATGACGGGCATCGCCATATCGGCAAGGACCTGGTGACCGAGACGTTCCTTTCGGCCGAACCCGCCGAGCGGATCGAGACCCATCTGACGCCCTACAAGGCGTTGTTCCGCCCGTCGCTTTACGAGCGCTGCGGCATCCACCGCCCGCAGGGCGCGCAGGTCGACGAGGACAGCGTGCTGGTCTGCAACGGCTCGGGCCTCCGCCGCGGCGCGTTCGAGGAATTGCGGTTCCGCTGCAAGGATCCGGGCCGGCGCCGGCTGGCGCAGATCAACCACTACATCACGCGCGATGCGGCGAGCTTCGTCCTGAAATCGAACCGCGGCAGCGCGCACCAGGCCAATCGCGGGATCGGCGAGCATTACTGGGCGAAGCGCAATTTCAACGACCAAAAGGATTACGGCCTGGCCCGCCGCTCGAGCGCGACGATGGCGGCGATGGCGGAGCTCGACGCGCAATCTGACGGCGAGTTGGGCCGGCTGCGGCTGCGGGCGATCGGACTGCACCAGGACCGGTTCGAACGACTGATGGGCGTGCCGGAATACCGCGCGCTCTACGCCTATTGCGCCGAGACGCAGAACGCGGCGTAGCGCGCTCCGAATTGGCCACGACAACTGGACCTCGGCCCGTCAGTCGGGCGTTATCCGGTTATCCGGTTATCCGGTTATCCGGTTATCCGGTTATCCGGTTATCCGGTTATCCGGTTATCCGGTTATCCGGTTATCCGGTTATCCGGTTATCCGGTTATCCGGTTATCCGGT
>JBFKQC010000043.1:0-34699 GCA_041627895.1 Rhodobacter sp. | reverse complement strand
GACGACCTGGCCGCGGCGCCGGTCGCGGCGCTGGTGGCGCGCAACCCCGGCGTGGACTGGGCGAGCCTGGACGACGTGATCTTCGGCGACGCCAACCAGGCGGGCGAGGACAACCGCAACGTGGCGCGGATGGCGGCGCTGCTGGCCGGCCTGCCGGTCGGGGTTCCCGGCACCACGGTCAACCGGCTTTGCGCGTCCGGGATGGATGCGGTGGGCATGGCCGCGCGCGGCATTCGCGCCGGCGACTACGACCTCGCCATCGCGGGCGGGGTCGAGAGCATGAGCCGCGCGCCCTTCGTGATGCCGAAGGCCGAGGGCGCGTTCAGCCGGGCGAATGCGGTTCATGACACGACCATCGGCTGGCGGTTCGTGAACCCGAAGCTGCAGGCGCAATACGGCATCGATTCGATGCCCGAGACCGCCGACAACGTGGCCGCCGACTATCAGGTCGGCCGCGCCGATCAGGATGCCTTTGCCCTGCGCTCGCAGCAGCGCTGGGCAGCGGCGCAGGCCGCCGGGCTGTTCGCCGAGGAAATCGTGCCGGTGACCATACCGCAACGCCGGGGCGCGCCGGTCGTGGTCGACACCGACGAGCACCCGCGGCCGGGCACCGACCTGGCGGCGCTGGGCAGGCTCAGGGGGATCAACGGGCCCGAATTGAGCGTGACCGCCGGCAACGCATCGGGCGTCAACGACGGCGCGGCGGCGTTGCTGCTGGCGAGCGGGGCGGCGGCTGCGCGGCACGGGCTGACGCCGCTGGCGCGCGTCGTCGCCATGGCGGCGGCCGGGGTCGAGCCGCGGGTGATGGGGATCGGGCCGGTGCCGGCGGTCCGCAAGGTTCTGGGGCGCACGGGGCTGAGCATCGCCGACATGGATGTGATAGAATTGAACGAGGCCTTCGCGGCCCAAGCGCTGGCGACCCTGCGCGAGCTGGGCGTGCCGGACGATGCGCCGCATGTGAACCCGAACGGCGGCGCGATCGCGATCGGCCACCCGCTTGGCATGTCGGGCGCGCGGCTGGTGCTGACGGCTGCCTACCAGTTGCGCCGCACCGGCGGTCGCCATGCGCTTTGCACGATGTGCGTGGGCGTCGGCCAGGGCGCCGCGCTGATCCTGGAACGTGTCTGATCGGAGGACCAAGGGCGATGTACGCGCAGATGATCAAGACGGCGGGCACCGGAGTGCAGCCGCGCGAGGAGATGTCGGACGAGGAACGCGCGTTTCAGGACCGGATCGATGCCGATATCCGGATCGAGCCGAAGGACTGGATGCCCGACGACTACCGCGCCACGCTGATCCGCCAGATCGGCCAGCACGCGCATTCCGAGATCGTCGGCCAACTGCCCGAGGGCAACTGGATCACCCGCGCACCGACGCTCGAGCGCAAGGCGATCCTGCTGGCCAAGGTGCAGGACGAGGCGGGCCACGGGCTTTACCTCTACTGCGCTGCCGAGACGCTGGGGGTCAGCCGCGACGAGTTGACCGAGATGCTCTTGGACGGGCGGATGAAGTATTCCTCGATCTTCAACTACCCGACGCTGACCTGGGCCGACATCGGCGCGGTGGGCTGGCTGGTCGACGGCGCGGCGATCATGAACCAGGTGCCGCTGCAGCGCACCTCCTATGGCCCCTACGCCCGCGCCATGGTGCGGATCTGCAAGGAGGAATCGTTCCACCAGCGCCAGGGCTACGACATCATGATGAAGATGGCGAACGGGACGGACGCGCAGCGGCGCATGGCGCAGGACGCGCTGAACCGGTTCTGGTACCCGTCGCTGATGATGTTCGGTCCGTCCGACAAGGACAGCGTGCATTCGGCGCAGTCGATGGCCTGGAAGATCAAGATCAACACCAACGACGAGTTGCGCCAGAAATTCGTCGACCAGACGGTGCCGCAGGCCGAGTATCTCGGGCTGACCATGCCCGACCCGGCGTTGAGGTGGAACGACGAGCGCGGGCATTACGACTTTTCCGAACCGGACTGGGCCGAGTTCTTCGCGGTCATCAAGGGCGGCGGCCCCTGCAACGTCGATCGCATGGCCGCGCGGCAGAAGGCCTGGGACGACGGCAAGTGGGTGCGCGACGGGCTGCTGGCCCATGCCCGGAAGAAGGCCGCGCGCAAGGTCGCGGCGGAATAGGGAGGACGCGCGATGAGTTCCGTGAACCCCGGCGCCTATGACGAAGACGACGCGGCCGCCGCGAAGGCACGCCACGAATGGCCGCTTTGGGAGGTGTTCATCCGCGGCCAGCACGGGCTGAGCCACCGCCACGTCGGCAGCCTGCACGCGCCCGATGCCGACACCGCGATCCGGCACGCGCGCGACGTCTACACGCGGCGCAACGAGGGGGTGTCGATCTGGGTGGTCGAGGCGCGGCACATCGCGGCAACGTCGCCCGGCGACAAGGGACCGTTGTTCGAGCCGTCCGAGTCGAAGGTCTACCGGCACCCGACCTTCTTCGACATTCCCGACGATGTCGGGGCGATGTGATGACCCGCGAGGCGGCGCAGTTCGAATTCCTGCTGAGGATGGGCGACAACACGCTGATCCTCGGCCACCGGGTCAGCGAGTGGTGCGGACATGCGCCGGTGCTGGAAGAGGACATCGCGCTGGCCAACACGGCGCTCGACCTGATCGGGCAGGCCCAGATGTGGCTGGGCCTGGCGGGCGAAGTCGAGGGCAAGGGCCGCAGCGCCGATGACCTGGCGTTCCTGCGCGACGCCTGGGACTTCCGCAACCTCCTGCTGGTCGAAATGCCGAACGGCGATTTCGGGCAGACGATCATGCGGCAGTTCCTGTTCGATGCCTGGCACAGGATCCAGCTTGGGCGGCTCGCCCGCGGCACCGACACGCGCGTCGCCGGGATTGCGGCAAAGGCCGGAAAGGAGGCGGCCTATCACCTCGAGAGGTCGTCGGACACCGTGGTCGGGCTGGGCGACGGCACCGAGGAAAGCCACGCCCGGATGCAGGCGGCGCTGGACCTTCTCTGGCCCTATGCGGGCGAGATGTTCGCGGGCGACGACGTCGACGGGGCGATGGCGGCCGCCGGGATCGCGCCCGATCCGGCCGGGCTGCGCGGCGAGTACGATGCGATCGTCGGACCTGTGCTGAAAGAGGCGACGCTGGCGATCCCCGATACCCGGTTCGCGCACAAGGGCGGCAGGACCGGGGCGATGCATACCGAGCATCTGGGGCACCTTCTGACGCAGATGCAGTGGCTGCAGCGCGCCTATCCCGGTGCGACATGGTAGCCGCCATGACACGCCCTTCGGTCGATCAGGTCTGGGAATGGCTCGACGCGGTGCCCGATCCGGAAATCCCGGTGATCTCTGTCGTCGACCTCGGCATCGTGCGCGACGTCGCCTGGGACGGCGACATGCTGCGGGTCGCGATCACGCCGACCTATTCCGGCTGTCCCGCCATGCGCGTGATCGAGATGGATATCGAGACGGCGCTGCGCGACCAGGGCATTGCGGCGCTGGCGCTGGAGCGCCGGATATCGCCGCCCTGGACGACGGACTGGCTGAGCGAAAAGGGCCGCGCCAGGCTGGAGGAATACGGCATCGCGCCGCCGGAACCGGCGGGCGGGCCGAAGCGGTGCCCGAATTGCGGCGGCAAGAACGTCGAGAAGGTCAGCCAGTTCGGCTCGACCCCGTGCAAGGCGCATTGGCGGTGCCGCGACTGCCTGGAGCCCTTCGACTATTTCAAGTGCATCTAGGCGGCGAGCGATGCCACGTTTCCACGACCTGACCGTCACCGACATCCGCAGGACGATCCGCGATGCGGTGGTGGTGACGTTGCGACCCGAGGAGGACGCGGCAGGGGTCTTTGCCTTCACGCAGGGCCAGTACCTGACCTTTCGGCGCGAGTTCGAGGGCGAGGAATTGCGGCGGTCCTATTCGATCTGTGCGGGCATCGACGATGGCGTCCTGCAAGTCGGCATCAAGCGTGTCGAGGGCGGCGCATTCTCGACCTGGGCCAATACCGGGCTGCAGATCGGCGAGACATTGCAGGCGATGCCGCCGATGGGCGCGTTTCATACGCCGCTCGACCCGGCAGCGGCGCGCAACTATCTGGCGTTCGCGGGCGGATCGGGCATCACGCCGGTCCTGTCGGTGCTGAAGACGACGCTCGCGCGCGAGCCGAGATCGACCTTTACGCTGGTCTACGCCAACAAGGCGGTTTCCTCGATCATGTTCCGCGAGGAGCTTGAGGATCTCAAGAACCTCTGCATGGGCCGGCTGACCGTGATCCACGTGCTCGAGACGGATGCGCAGGAGATCGACCTGTTCACCGGGCTGGTGACGGAAGAGAAATGCGCCGAGCTGTTCCGGCACTGGATCGACATCGGCAGCATCGACACCGCGTTCATCTGCGGGCCCGAGCCGATGATGCTGGGCATCGCCCGGGCGCTGAGGGCGCATGGGATGACCGACGCGCAGATCAAGTTCGAGCTTTTCGCCAGCGCACAGCCCGGGCGGCTGAAACGGCGGGCGGCGGTTTCGGGCGTTTCCGGTGCGGGCCACGAAACCCGCGCCGCGATCACGCTGGACGGGGCGACGCAGACGATCACCATGGCCCGCGACCAGAGCCTGCTGCAGGCCGCGCTGGCCAACGCGATGGATGCGCCTTTCGCCTGCAAGGCCGGGGTCTGCTCGACCTGCCGCTGCCGGGTGCTGGAGGGCGAGGTCGAGATGGTCGCCAATCACGCGCTCGAGGATTACGAGGTCGAGAAGGGCTATGTGCTGTCGTGCCAGTCCTATCCGCTGACCGCCCGCGTCGTCGTCGATTACGACCAGTAGGAGCATGCAATGGCCGACGACATGAGCATCGCGGAATACCTGGCCGAGGGCGGCGTTCTGACCTCTCCGGCCAATGTGCCGCCGCGGTACCGCGCCGAGTTGATGAAGCTGATGGCGACCTTCGTGGACAGCGAGCTGGCGGGCGCGGCCGGGTTCGCCGACATCATCAATGCCGCTCCCGGGATCAAGGAGCGGATCGCGGCGGCGAAGATCGTGCTGGAGAAGACCGACCATGCCGGCAGGGTGCTGCGGATCATGGGCGAGTTCGGCGCCGACACCGAGCGCTATGCCACGCACCATCCCTGGACCGCGCGGCTGGAGCGCGACGCCGATATCGGCGCGACGCGGACCGGGCACGACATGCGGCTGGCGGTGTTCAACTATCCGCTGCGGGGCTGGGCGGATGCGGTGGTGATGAACCTTCTGATGGGTCGCGCGGTGGCGGTGCAGCTGGCCGAGTTGCAGCGCGTGTCGTATCAGCCGCTGGCCGAGACGTTCCGTGCCATCGCCCCGGTCGAGGCGCATCACGCCGACCTGGCGCACGAGGGGCTGGCCAAGCTATTGGCAGGCGGGTCGGACCGGGCCGCGATCCGGGCTTCGGCGGATTACTGGTGGCCGCGGGTGGCGGCGAGCTTCGGCTCGATGCGCTCGGCCAGGGCCGAGGCGCTGCAGGCGATGGGGCTGCGGCACGCAACGAACGCCGAGTTGAAGACGCGGTGGGAGGCGGACATGCGCGCCGAGCTTGACGAGCTGGGCCCCGGGGCCGGCTGATCGCGACGTCATGCCGGACAGCGCACCCGACCCGTTCCAGGACTGCCTTTCGGTGCTGACCGGGGGGCGCGACCCGAGGGTCTGGTCGCTGATCGTCACGATCTTCGGCGATCTGGCACAGCAGCCGGGCGCGGCCATCGGCGGCGCGGTGCTGTCGCGGATCACCGGGCTCGCCGGCATCCGGCCCGAGGCGATGCGTGTCGCGCTGCACCGGCTGCGCAGGGACGGCTGGATCGAGAGCGAGCGCATCGGCCGTGCCAGCCGCCACCGGCTGAGCGCCGAGGGACGAAGGCAGAGCGCGCGCGTGACACCGCGGATCTATGCCGAGCGGATCGAGGCGCCGCCCGTCTGGCACGTGCTGGTGGCAAATGGCGGCGAGGCCGCGCGCGGCGCTCTCGAGGCTGCCCTGGCGACCGGCGGATACCTGGGCGTCGCCGGCAACGTGGCGCTGGCGCCCGGGCCGCCGCCGGAGACGCGCGCGGACCTGCTGGCCTTCGAGGCAACGGCGCTGCGGGTTCCGTCCTGGCTGCAAGAGGCTGTGTGCCCGCCGTCGCTGAATGCCGCATACAAGGGCCTGCGATCGAGGCTTTCGGCGTTCGAGGCGCGGCTCGGCAGCGCGGGCGACCTGTCGCCGTTTCAGGTCGCGGCGGCACGTACTTTGGTGGTCCACGACTGGCGCCGGCTGCTTCTGCGACACCCCGATCTGCCGGCCGAGTTCTTTCCGCCCGACTGGCCGGGGTCGGAGTGCCGCGCGCTGGTCTTCCGGCTGTTGCGGCGCCTGCCGAGGCCAAGGCCCGCCGCGCTGCGCCGCGCCGCCGCCAAGCCCGCCTGAGCGGTCGCTATTCCCCGGGCCGGTTGTCCACCACCCGCCGCGCCTTGCCCTGGCTGCGCTCGACCCCGCCCGGGTCTTCGACGACGACCTGGACCGAGATGCCGACGATGTCCCTGATCCGCTTTGCGAACGCCTTGCCGGGCGCCTCGCCGGCGACGCCGGGCAGCGGTTCGCAATGCACGCGCATCGCGTCCATCCGGCCCTCTCGCACCAGTTCGATCTGGAAATAAGGCGCCAGTCCCGCGGTCGCCAGAAGTGCCTCTTCGATCTGGGTGGGAAAGACGTTGACGCCGCGCAATATGATCATGTCGTCCGAGCGGCCGGTGATCTTCTCCATCCGCCGCATGCTGCGCCCGGTGCCGGGCAAGAGCCGCGTCAGGTCGCGCGTGCGGTAGCGGATCATCGGCATCCCCTCTTTGGTGAGCGTGGTGAAGACCAGCTCTCCCAGTTCGCCGTCCGGCAGCGGCTTGCCCGTGACCGGGTCGATGATTTCCGGCAGAAAGTGGTCCTCCCAGATATGCAGCCCGTCCTTGGTCTCGACGCATTCGTTGGCCACGCCGGGCCCCATCACCTCGGAAAGCCCGTAGATGTCGACCGCATGCATGTCGAACGCGTCTTCGACCTCGGCGCGCATCGCGTTGGTCCAGGGCTCGGCGCCGAAGATGCCCACATCCAGCGGGCATTTCCGCGGGTCGAGCCCCTGGCGGTGGTATTCTTCCAGGATGTTCAGCATGTAGCTGGGCGTGACCATGATCGTGGCGGGACGGAAATCCTCGATCAGCATCACCTGGCGCGGCGTCATGCCGCCCGACACCGGCACCACGGTGCAGCCGAGTTTCTCGGCACCGTAATGCGCGCCGAGCCCGCCGGTGAAGAGACCATAGCCATAGGCCACGTGCACCACGTCGCCGGGCCTCGTGCCGCTGGCGCGCATCGAGCGGGCGACGAGGCCGGCCCAGGTGTCGATGTCGCCGGAGGTATAGCCGACGACGGTGGGCTTGCCGGTGGTGCCCGAGGACGCATGCAGCCGCGCGATCCGCTCGCGCGGGACGGCGAACAGGCCGAAGGGATAGTTGGTGCGCAGATCATCCTTGGTGGTGAAGGGAAAACGCGCCAGATCGGCGAGTGAAGCCAGATCGCCGGGATGCACGCCCGCCGCGTCGAAGCTCTGCCGGTAGAACGGCACGTTCTCGTAGGCGTGCGCCAACGACCGCTTCAGCCGCCCAAGCTGCAACGCCTCGATTTCGTCGCGGCTGGCGATCTCGATCGGGTCGAGCGTCGCGGGGTCCGGCGTCAGGTCCTTCATGGCTCTCCTTCCTCGTCGAAATGCCTGCCCGGTACGGTGCGCGAACAGCCCCGCATTTCGGCGATCACCGTTCCGTCCGCGCGCGTGACACGGACGTCGTAGATGCCGTTGCGGCCCTCGCGCGAGATTTCGCGCGCGGTGGCTGTCAGCCGGTCGCCCAGGTGGCCCGGCGCGACGAAGCTGATCATGTTGTGTTGCGCGACGGCGGTCTGGTTGTAGCTGTTGCAGGCGAAGGCGAAGGCCGAGTCGGCCAGCGAGAAGATCACCCCGCCGTGGCAGATGTCGTGCCCGTTGGTGTGATGCCGCTCGACCGTCAGCGTGGTGACGGCGCGGCCCGGCGCCACCTCGGCCAGCGCCATCCCCAGCCACTTGCTGGCGTCGTCGGCGGCCCACATGGCCTGGGCCGAGCGCCGGGCGCGATCCTCTGGCGAGACTGTCAAGGCGGGCCTGTCCCTCTGGTCATGCTGGCGGAATTCCGGCACATCGTTTCCACAGCTTGGCCTGCGGGTCAAAAAGAAAGCAAGGCGGGGGGCCGCTAAGATGGGCGTCATTCGGGTCGGAAGCTACGCCGCCGGGGAATGGGTCGCGCCCGGGCGCGAGGCGCGGCCGATCGCCAGCGCGGTGACCGGCGAGGTGATCGCCGAGGCGGGAAGTGCGCTCGATTTCGCCGCGATGCGGGACCATGCCAGGGCGGTGGGCGGCCCCGCCTTGCGGGCGATGACCTTCCACGACCGCGCGCGGATGCTGAAGGCGCTGGCGCTTCACCTGTCCGAGCGCAAGCAGGCGCTTTACGATCTTTCCTTCGACACCGGCGCGACGCAGACCGACCATCTGATCGACATCGACGGCGGCATCGGCGCGACCTTCGTCTACGCATCGAAGGGCCGGCGCGAGATGCCGGACGCGCAGGTCTATCTCGACGGCGCGGTCGAGCAACTGTCGCGCAAGGGCAGCTTCGTCGGGCGGCACGTCGCGGTGCCGAAGGAAGGCGTCGCGGTGCACATCAACGCCTTCAACTTCCCGGTCTGGGGCATGCTGGAGAAACTCGCACCGACGCTGCTGGCAGGCATGCCCGCGATCGTGAAGCCCGCCACCGCAAGCTGTTACGTCGCCGAGGCGGCGGTGCGGATGATCCTGGATGCCGGGATCCTGCCCGCGGGCGCGCTGCAACTGGTCTGTGGCGGCACCGGCGATCTGCTCGACCGGCTGGGCGGGCAGGACGTGGTCAGCTTCACCGGCTCGGCCGCGACCGCGATGGCGCTCAAGTCGCGGCCCGCGATCCTGTCGGGTGCGGTGCCGTTCATCGCCGAGCAGGACAGCCTGAACGCCTCGATCCTCGGACCCGACGCCACGCCGGATACGCCCGAATTCGGCATCTTCGTGGGCGAAGTCGTGCGCGAGATGACCGCGAAGGCGGGGCAGAAATGCACGGCCATTCGCCGGATCATCGTGCCCGAGGCAATGGTGCAGGCGCTGGTCGAAGCGATATCCGGGCGGCTTGCGGGGGTGCGGATCGGCGATCCTCGCCGCGACGACGTCGACATGGGTGCGCTGATCTCGACCGACCAGCGCCGCGACGTGATGGAAAGCGCCGAGGTGATCGGCGGCGACGCCGAACTGGTCTTTGGCGGCGGCACCGATTTCGCGATCCGCGGCGCCGACCCGGAAGCGGGCGCCTTCCTGCCGCCGCTGCTGTTTCATTGCGCCGATCCCGACCGGGCCGAACAGGTGCACGGTGTCGAGGCCTTCGGGCCGGTCTCGACCATCATGGGCTATCGCGGCATCGACCATGCGGCGGAACTGGCGAACCGCGGCAAGGGCAGCCTGGTGGGCTCGGTCATCACCCGAGACCCAGAGACGGCGCGGCGGATCGCGCTGGCCACGGCAGCGCATCACGGGCGGCTCTACTTCAACAACCGCGATTCCGGGGCAGAGGCCACCGGGCACGGATCGCCCCTGCCGCACATGGTGCATGGCGGGCCCGGGCGCGCGGGCGGCGGCGAGGAACAGGGCGGCATCCGCGGGGTGATGCACTACATGCAGCGCACCGCGGTGCAGGGCTCGCCCGACATCGTGACGGCCATCGGCGGCGCCTGGGTTCCGGGTGCCGCGGAACGCAAGGGCCCCGCGCACCCGTTCCGGCGCCGGTTCGGCGAATTGCGGATCGGCGAGACGATCCGCACCGATGCCCGCGAGGTGACGCTGGGCGACATCGAGCATTTCGCGCAGTTCACGGGCGACACGTTCTATGGCCACATGGACGAGAAGGCTGCGGCGGCCAATCCGTTCTTTCCGGGCCGTGTGGCGCATGGCTATCTGTTGCTGAGCTTCGCCGCGGGGCTCTTCGTCGATCCCGATCCGGGGCCGGTGCTGGCCAATACCGGCCTGGACAGCCTGCGGTTCCTCAGGCCGGTGTCGCCCGGCGACCGCATCGCGGTTCGGCTGAGCGTGAAGCAGAAGACCCGGCGCAGCGACGAATACGGCGAGGTGCGCTGGCACGTGACGCTGACCAACCAGTCGGGCGACGTCTGCGCAGAGTACGAGCTGCTGACGATGAACGCGATCTGAGGCGCCAGAGCTTCAGCGGATCGCCGGCGCGCTCAGTCCTCGAGATACATGAAGGTGGCGGTGGCCAGCGCCGCCGTCTTGTCGCTGCCCCTGGCGCGCAGCGCGACGCGGCAGACCGCCAGCTTGCGCCCGTTGCTTTCCAGGTCGACCGTCACCTCGGCCTCGCCCGAAAGCGGCCGGATGAAGCGAACCGACATGTCCACGGTCGTGCAGTTGCGGAACCGCCCGTTCGCGCCGGTCAGCGCCAGCACGCAGGCGGTGTCCGCAACCGCGGCGATCGCCTGGCCGCAGGTGACGCCGGCACCGGGGCCGCCGCGCAGCCCCAGCCGCTCGTTCGGCGGCAGCCTGAGGCGCGACTGCCGCGGGCCGGTCTTCACCAGTTCCAGCCCCAGATCGGCGACCCAGGGGGCGAAGGTATGCGCGACGGCGGCCATCGCGCGGGCGGCGTCGGTGTCGTCCTGCATGTCGGGTCTCCTTGCTGGCGGGCTCAGGCGCGGGCGGCTCTGCGGCGGCGGGTCGAGAACAGGATCATCCCGATGATCCCGATATTCAGGAAGTTCCAGGCGATGCCGTTCAGGAAGGCCCACTGGTAACTGCCGGTCTGGTCGTAGATCCAGCCCGAGACCCAGCCGCCCAGCGCCATGCCGACGATCGTCGCCATGATCACGAATCCGACGCGCCGCCCGGCCTCGCGCGCGGGCAGGTATTCGCGCACGATGATCGCGTAGGACGGCACGATGCCGCCCTGGCTGAGCCCGAAGATCGCGCTGATGACATAAAGCGAGACCATGCCGTCGAATGGCAGGTAGAGAAACAGCGCGATGCATTGCAGGGTGGACCCGATCAGCAGCGTCATCACACCGCCCAGCCGGTCCGCCAGGAGCCCCGAGACCAGCCGCGACACGACTCCGCCCAGCAGCATCAGCGACAGCATTTCGGCGCCCGCGGCCGGGCCATAGCCCAGATCGGTGCTATAGGCGACGATGTGGACCTGCGGCATCGACATCGCCATGCAGCAACCGATACCGGCCAGCCCCAGAAGCAGGACGAAGGCGCGGGGCGACAGGTTCACCGCGCGCGCGCGCAGGCTGGCGGCGCTGTCGGCGGCGGCGGTGGCCTCTTCGGGCACGCGGCGGGCGAGGAACAGCGCGAGCGGCACCATCGCGGCGATACAGATTGCCGCCAGCGACAGGTAGACGCCGCGCCAGCCGAAATTCACCAGCACACCGGACAGCGCCACCGGCCAGATCGCGCCGCTGAGGTAATTGCCGCTGGCGGCGATCGCCACCGCGATGCCGCGGCGCGCCATGAACCAGTGCGATATGTCGGCGATCAGCGGCCCGAAACACGCCGCAGTGCCGAATCCGATCAGCAGATGGATCGCCGACAGCATCTGGACCGACCCGCTGAGAGCGGCCAGCGCGAAGCCGCCCGCGACGGCGACGGATGCGCCGATCAGCGAGACCGTGATCCCGTAGCGGTCCACCGCGCGGCCGATCAGCAGATTGCCGAGCGCGAAACCGACCATCGTCAGCGTGTAGGGCAGCGAGGCATCGGCGCGGTCGATGCCGAACTCGGCCTGAACGTCGGGCAAGACGACGATCACGGCCCACATTCCCACGTTGCCGACCATCGCGATCAGTAGCGTGATCGCGAGGCGGAACCAGGAATAGCGGCTGTCGAGCACGTCCGGGGCCATTCGGCGACGCTAGGGCCCAAGTCGCGGCACTGCAATGGGCCGCGCCCGGGTGCCCGGACCGAAGCATTGCGCCCGGCCCCCCCCTGCGCAACCGACGCCGTGTCGCGCCGAGGGCGACACAAGTGCTTGCCGCCGCAATGCGGATTGGCCTAGGGTGGCCCCGCAGAAAAACAGGGGCGCGAAACCGGTGCCCGAAGTCAGGGAGGACAACATGACGAAACTCACTCTTACCCGCCGGGCGGGGCTTGCGGCGCTGGTCGCAGCCACTGCGATCGGCTTTGGCGCACCTGGCATGGCCGGCGGCCACCAGGTCGTCGACAGCATCCACTTTCTGATCCCCGGCGGCGCCGGCGGCGGCTGGGACGGCACCGCGCGCGGCACCGGCGAGGCACTGACGGCCGCGGGCCTGGTGGGCACCGCGTCCTACGAGAACATGTCGGGCGGCGGCGGCGGCAAGGCGATCGGCTATCTGATCGAGAACGCCGAATCGAACCACGGCACGCTGATGGTCAACTCGACACCCATCGTGATCCGTTCGCTGACCGGCGTCTTTCCGCAAAGCTTCCGCGACCTGACGCTGGTTGCCGGCACGATCGGCGATTTCGCGGCGATCGTCGTCAGCAAGGACAGCCCGCACAATTCCATGGCCGACCTGATCGCCGCCTATGACGCCGACCCCGCGGGCACCGCGATCGGCGGCGGCTCGGTCCCGGGCGGCATGGATCACCTGGTTGCGGCCATGGTGATGGAAGCCGCGGGCAAGAACTCGCTGGACGTCAAGTACCTGGCCTACGATGCCGGCGGCGAGGCGATGGCCGCGCTTCTCTCAGGCGAGATCAAGGCGCTGTCGACCGGCTTTTCCGAGGCCGTCGCGCTGGCCGAGGCCGGCGAGGTCAAGATCCTCGGCGTGACCTCGGACGAGCGCGTCCCGGCCTTCGCCGACGCGCCGACCATGAAGGAACAGGGCATCGACACGAGCTTTGTCAACTGGCGCGGCTTCTTCGCGGCCCCGGGCCTGCCCGAAGACCGGCTGGCGGCCTACCAGGACGCCATCGCCAAGATGTACGACACCCTCGAATGGGAAGAGGTCCGCGCGCGCAACGGCTGGGTCAACATCCACAAGCCGGGCGACGAATTCCGGACCTTCCTGGAAAGCCAGGAAAAGGCCATCGGCGACCTGATGAAGAAGCTCGGCTTCCTCTAATCCGCAACGTGCCGGCCCGGACGACCCGGGCCGGCGCCCCGGCTGCATCAATGACGTTCCCCGAGCCCGCGAAAGGCCCGCCCAATGGCCCTTGACCGCTGGATCGCCCTGTTCATCCTGTTCGCCCTGGCGATCTACGGATACACGGCGTTCTTCCTGATGGACGACCTGCTGCCGCCGATCCTGAAACGCAACCCGATCTGGCCGTCGAGCTTTCCCAAGGTGATCGCGGTCGGCGGAATCATCGTGGCGCTGGTGGTGATCTCGGGCTTCGAGAAATCCGCCGAGCCGGAAGCGATGGACATCAACTATCGCAGGTTGACCGAATACAAGCTTGCACAGGCGCTGATGCTGCTCGGGCTGATGGTGGCCTATGCCTTCCTGCTGCGCCCGATCGGGTTCCTGGCGTCGACCTTCCTGTTCCTCGCGCTCGGCAGCTTCGTCCTGGGCGAGCGGCGATATGTGCTGACCGTGGTGATCGCCGCCATCGCGGCAGGCACGGTCTGGTACCTCGTCGAAGAGGTTCTGGGCATATTCCTGTCGCCGTTTCCGGCGATGTTCCGGGGGGGCTGAGCCATGCTGGAAGGTATCCTGCTCGGTCTGACGACCGCGCTTTCGGTCACGAACCTCCTGATGGTCATCGGCGGCTGCCTGATCGGCACGTTCATCGGGATGCTTCCGGGCCTCGGCCCGATGTCGATCATCGCGATCATGATCCCGGTGGCGATCACCATCGGCGATCCGTCGGCCGCGCTGATCCTGCTGGCCGGCGTCTATTACGGCGCGATCTTCGGCGGCTCGACCTCGTCGATCCTGATCAACGCGCCGGGCGTCGCCTCGACCGTGGCGACCTCGTTCGACGGCTACCCGCTGGCGCGGCAGGGCAAGGCCGGCAAGGCGCTGACGGTGGCCGCGATCGCCTCGTTCAGCGGCGGCACGATCGGGGCGGTGCTGCTGCTGATTTTCGCGCCGATGCTGGCGTCGGTGGCGCTGTTGTTCCATTCGTCGGAATACTTCGCGCTGATGGTCGTGGGGCTTTCGGCCATCGCCGCCTTTGCCGGAACGGGGCAGGTGTTCAAGGCGCTGTTGATGACCTTCCTCGGCCTCGCGATGGGCACGGTGGGCGAGGGCGTCCTGTTCAACATGCCGCGCTTCACCGCCGGTATCCTCGACCTGCAATCGGGCTT
The DNA here is from genome assembly GCA_041627895.1 of Rhodobacter sp. Taxonomy (GTDB): domain Bacteria; phylum Pseudomonadota; class Alphaproteobacteria; order Rhodobacterales; family Rhodobacteraceae; genus JBFKQC01. Next base: position 20,331 of record JBFKQC010000043.1, on the reverse strand, counting down.
CGGATTTATCACGCTGGCCATGGCGATGTTCGCTTTGCCAGAGGCGATCTATCTGGTGCTGGACCCGAACCGCTCGAAGACCGAGGGCGGCGGTCAGGGCGAGATCAGGGACCTGCGCATCGACCGGCAGGAGGCGCGGCTGATCGCGCCCGTGATCGGCCGCCAGTCGGTGCAGGGCTTCCTGATCGGCGTGCTGCCCGGCGCCGGCGCGACCATCGCGTCGTTCCTTGGCTATGCGGTCGAGCGCAACCTGGCCACCAAGGAAGAACAGGCCGAGTTCGGCAAGGGCTCGCTGAAGGGCCTCGCCGCGCCGGAAAGCGCCAACAACGCGGCCTGCACCGGATCGTTCGTGCCGCTGCTGACGCTGGGCATTCCCGGATCGGGCACGACAGCGATTCTGCTCGGCGCGCTGATCGCGCTGAATGTCTCGCCCGGGCCGAGGCTGATGGTGGACGAGCCGGACATCTTTTGGGCGGTGATCATCTCGATGTATATCGGCAATGTGATCCTGCTGATCCTGAACCTGCCGCTGATCCCCTATATCGCCAAGGTGCTGGCGGTTCCGCGCAACTTCCTGATTCCCTTCATCCTGTTCTTCACGCTGATGGGCGCCTATATCGGGCAGAACAACGCGACCGAACTGCTGATCCTCGTGGGCTTCGGGGTGATCGCGACGGTGTTCCGGTTCGCCGACTACCCGCTGGCGCCGCTGCTGATCGGCTTCATCCTCGGTCCGCTGCTGGAAAACAACTTCGCCCGCGCGATGCAGCTCTACGACGGTGTCGCCTTCGTCTGGGAACGGCCGATGACGCTTGGGCTGCTGATCCTCGCGATTGCGCTGATCTTCCTGCCGAGCTACCGCGCGCGGCGCGCCCGCGCCCGGGCCGAGGGCGCCGCCGACGCCGACTGACGCGGCGCACCGTCAGGTCGGGCGGTCTGCCGCATCTGCTGCGCGGTGTCCTGCTTGCGCCCGGGAAAAAATTTACCGATTGATAAAATTCCCGATTGTGGCACTCTCTCTCTGACGGAGTCTTTCGACGGAGCCCGCGCAATGGCAAACGATCCGTTCACGCCCGGTGTCGCGGCAGGCCGACTGCCGGCCGAGGCCCTGGCCCGGAACTTCACCGATCTGCACCCGGCGCTTGATGCGCACGAGGCTGCCGTTGCGGCCGACCGATGCTATTTCTGCTACGACGCGCCCTGCGTGACGGCCTGCCCGACGTCGATCGACATTCCGCTGTTCATCCGCCAGATCGCGACCGGCACGCCGGAGGCGGCGGCGAAGACGATCTTCGACCAGAACATCCTCGGCGGAATGTGCGCCCGGGTCTGCCCGACCGAGACGCTGTGCGAACAGGCCTGCGTGCGCGAGGCGGCCGAGGGCCAGCCGGTCGAGATCGGGCGGCTTCAGCGCCACGCCACAGACACGCTGATGGCCCGCGGCAAGCATCCGTACACCCGTGCTTCCGCGACCGGCAGGCGGGTGGCGGTGCTGGGCGCCGGGCCGGCGGGGCTCGCCTGCGCGCACCGTCTGGCGATGAAGGGGCATGACGTCGTGGTTTTCGATGCAAGGCCCAAGCCCGGCGGGCTGAACGAATACGGCATCGCCAGCTACAAGACGGTGGGCGGCTTCGCCCAGGCCGAAGTCGACTGGCTGATGGCGATCGGCGGGATCGAGATGCGGACCGGCAACGCGCTGGGCCGCGATCTGTCGCTGGCGGCGCTGACCGCAGAGTATGACGCGGTGTTCCTCGGGATCGGGCTTGCCGGGGTCAACGCGCTGCGCGCCGAAGGCGAGGATGCGGCGAACGTCCTCGACGCGGTCGACTTCATTTCGGAATTGCGGCAGTCGGACGAGCTTTCCTCCCTGGCCGTCGGCCGCAGGGTCGTGGTGATCGGCGGCGGGATGACCGCCGTCGACGCCGCGGTCCAATCGAAACTGCTGGGCGCCGAAAGCGTCACCATCGTCTATCGCCGCGGGCGAGAGCGGATGTCGGCGAGCGTCTGGGAACAGGACCTTGCCGCCTCGAAGGGCGTGCGGATCGTGACCGACGCGCGGCCCGTGCGGGTGATCGGCAACGGCGCCGTCCTCGAGGTCGAGTTCGAGTATACCCGCGACGGCGCCTCGGGCCTCGAAGGCACGGGCGAGACCTTCCGCCTGCCCGCCGACCAGGTGATGCGCGCGATCGGCCAGCGGCTGGACGGCGCGCCCGAGGGGCTGGCGCTGGAGGGCGGCAAGATCAGGGTCGATGCCACCGGGGCAACCTCGGTCAAGGGCGTGTGGGCCGGCGGCGACTGCGCCACGGGCGGCGACGACCTGACCGTGACCGCGGTGGCCGAGGGGCGGGATGCGGCCGAGGCAATCCACGCCAGCCTGACAGGCTAGGCGGTGCTGGACCGGACGGCCCCGGTCATGGAGGGCACGATGGACCTGGAAACACGGGTGGCCGGGCATTATTCCGGCGAGGGGATGCTGGCCCGCATCGACGCGGCGCTGGCCGCGACCGGGCTCGACCCGGCCGACCCCGGATACGATGCGATCAAGGCGCTGGACGAGTTGCACACCGGCGGGGCCGAAGCCACGGCCGCGCTGCTCGACCCGCTGGGCATCGGCACCGGAACCGAGGCCATCGACCTCGGCTGCGGCATCGGCGGCGCGGCGCGGCACATGGCGCACCGCTATGGCGCGCGGGTGCGGGGCATCGACCTGACGCCGGATTTCATCGCCACCGGCAGGGTGCTGACCGAGCGGCTGGGGCTGTCGGACCGGGTCGAGCTGACCGTGGGCAGCGTGCTGGAATTGCCCTACGACGACGCCAGCGCGGATCTGGTGACGCTCTTGCATGTGGGCATGAACATCGCCGACAAGGCCCGGCTTTTCGCCGAGGCGGCGCGGGTGCTGCGGCCCGGCGGCCGGGTGGCGATCTATGACGTGATGCGCGGCGACAGCGCCGAGGCGTTACTCTTTCCGCTGCCCTGGGCGCGCGAGGTCGCCGACAGCCATGTCGAGCCGCCCGGCGTCTATCGCCGCGCCGGCCATGCCGCCGGGCTGACCGAAGTGGCCGAGCGCGACCGGCGCGACTTTGCCGTCGAGTTCCACGCCCGCACTGCCCGGCGCATTGCCGTCGAGGGGCCGCCAAAGCTTGGTCCGCACCTGGTGATGGGCAGCGACATGAAGGAGCGGCTGGCGAGTTACGCCGAGAACGTCGCCGCGCGGCGCTGTCACCCGGTCGAAATGATCCTAACGAAGGCGGCGCGATGATCACCCGCATCTCGTTCCAGTCGATTCCGGTCGACGACCAGGACCGCGCGTTGGCCTTCTACCGCGACGTGATGGGCTTCGAGGTGCAGACTGATGCGCCCTACGAGGACGGCTGGCGCTGGAAATTCATGGCGATCCCCGGCAGCACCTCGCGCATCCAGTTCGCCCGCCGCGCCGATATCGTGGTGAAGGACAAGCCGGTGCTGGCGCTGGTTTCCGACGACGTGGACGCCGATTGCGCCCGCTGGACGGGGCAGGGGGTGACGGTCACCAACGAACCGCAGGACGCGCCCTGGATGGCGGGCGTGCGCTGGTGCACGATCCGCGACAGCGAGGGCAACGTGATATTCGTCGAAAGCCTGACGGCGAAGGGAGGATGACATGGCCGATCTGAGAAGCGACTTCGTGGGGATCAAGTCCCCGAACCCGTTCTGGCTGGCCTCGGCGCCGCCGACGGACAAGGAATACAACGTCCGGCGTGCCTTCGAGGCCGGCTGGGGCGGCGTGGTGTGGAAGACGCTGGGCGAGGCCGGCCCGCCCATCGTCAACGTGAACGGCCCGCGCTACGGCGCGGTCTGGGGCGCCGACCGGCGGCTGCTGGGGCTGAACAACATCGAGTTGATCACCGACCGGCCGCTCGAGGTGAACCTGCGCGAGATCAAGGCGGTCAAGCGCGACTACCAGGATCGCGCCGTGGTGGTCTCGCTGATGGTGCCCTGCGAGGAAGCCGCCTGGCGCGCAATCCTGCCGCTGGTCGAGGAGACCGGCGCGGACGGGGTCGAGCTGAACTTCGGCTGCCCGCACGGGATGAGCGAGCGCGGCATGGGTTCGGCCGTGGGCCAGGTGCCGGAATATATCGAGATGGTCGCGCGCTGGTGCAAGGCCAACACGCGGATGCCGGTGATCGTCAAGCTGACGCCGAACATCACCGACATCCGCAAGCCTGCACAGGCCGCCAAGGACGGCGGCGCGGACGCGGTGAGCCTGATCAACACGATCAATTCGATCACCGCCGTCGACCTCGACAGCTTCGCGCCCGAACCCACGATCGACGGCAAGGGCAGCCACGGCGGTTACTGCGGCCCCGCGGTGAAGCCGATCGCGCTGAGCATGGTCAGCGAGATCGCCCGCCACGCCGAGACCGCCGATCTGCCGATCAGCGGCATCGGCGGCATCACCACCTGGCGCGACGCGGCCGAGTTCATGGCGCTCGGGGCGGGCAACGTGCAGGTCTGCACCGCGGCCATGACCTATGGTTTCAAGATCGTGCAGGAAATGATCAGCGGGCTGTCGCAGTGGATGGACGAGAAGGGCCATGCCTCGGTCGCCGATATCGTCGGGCGCGCCGTGCCGAACGTCACGGACTGGCAGTATCTGAACCTGAACTACATCACCAAGGCCCGGATCGACCAGGACGCCTGTATCAAGTGCGGGCGCTGCTATGCCGCTTGCGAAGACACCAGCCACCAGGCGATCGCGATGAAGCCGGGGCGCGTGTTCGAAGTGATCGACGCCGAATGCGTGGCCTGCAACCTTTGCATCAACGTCTGCCCGGTCGAGGGCTGCATCACGATGGAGAAACTCGCGGCCGGCGTGGTCGACCCGCGCACCGGCGAACCCGTGCCGGGCGACTACGGCAACTGGACCACGCATCCGAACAATCCCGCCGCGCGCGAGGCCGCGGAATAGCGGCTGGCACCGGCATCGAATTCCGTTGACGGCGATTCGGGACGGGCGGAGAATATGCGCGGCGGACGCATGATTCACACGTATTGAAGCGGTTCCAACGAATTGGCGGGCTGCTGGCGTTCGGGCCGTGGCTTGCGTCATCGCTGCGGCAGCCCTTTCTGGTGGAGGCCGAAATGTCTGTGCTGGGGACTTCTCGCAAGAAACGCTTGTCGGTGACTTTGGCTGGTTGCCTTTCCGTGGCGGTGGCCGGTCTTCTGGCCGTGCCGCAGGCGACGTCGGCGGAAGAGAGCGTCGTGGCCATGATGGAATTAACCACCGAGCTTGTGCCGAACGCCAAGGTCATGACACTGGTGGTCGATGTGGCACCGGGCACCGAGTTTCCGCTGCATTCCCATGGCGGGCCCGGGGTGGCGACGCTGTTGTCGGGTGAACTGGGTGTGACATTCCCCGATGGCAGCAAGCGGCACCTCGTCCCCGGCGAGGTCTTTGTCGAGGATGCGGGGCTCGTGCACGGCGCGATAGTCGGCGCGGCGCCGGCGCGGTTCGTCTGGACCCTCGTCCTCCCGGACGGGGCAGAGATGGAGATCCCCTATGGCGGCTGACGGGCCGCGGGCGATGCGCCGGTGCGGGATCTTCGCCCGCGCCTAAGGCAATTGCCGGCGAGGCCGATCGGCCGAAGCGTCGCCAAAGGTCGTATCTAGCTCGTTTGTTCGACGCCGGACCGGTCCGACGGATTCGAATTGGTCCGATGCCCGCCATCGCCCCCGATGTCCTGGCGCCCGGTCGGCGCAGACCCGGACTGGTCCGGCAGTTCCGCCGCGATGGCGGAATTCCGGAACCCGTTCGCCGCGTTGATCCGCGCCAGCGTTCGCATCAGGTGCTGGTCCACTTCCAGCAGCGTGACCTGGAAGGTTGGCGGCGGGCCGGGCAGGGCATGCTCGTCGAACGGCTCCTGCAGCACCGGATGCGCAGCGGTCTGCCGGTCGCTGCTCCGGCCGCCGGCATTCTGGCTTCCCGAGGACATGCGCCCGGTCAGCGCCTGCCCGCCGACGCTCGGCTCGACCGCCGGCACCGCGGCGGGCGTCGTATCAATAAATGGGCGGAGATTGACGCCGCCCCCGCCGAACGGCGGAATTCCGGCTAGATCACCCATATCGTCGCTCCCGCAAGAGGAGCCCCCACCGGACCAATCTACGGGTGGAATTGCAAAAATAAAGTTAATCCAGCGGGAATCTGCGCGCGTGGTTAACCGGGCGCCAGCGCGCGGCGGTACAGGTGGCTCAGGAAGGCCGCCGCGTCGGCGAAATGCGCATCGCCCTCGGGCGATAGGATGCCGCGCACCTGGACGTCGAAATCGGCGTAGTGCTGGGTCGTGGCCCATATCGAGAAGATCAGGTGATAGGGCTCGACCGCGGCGATCCGTCCCGCCGCCGCCCAGCCGCGGATCAGCGCCGCCTTCTCGTCGACCAGCGCCTTCAGCGGGCCCTCGATGATATCGAGGACATGTGGCGCGCCCTGCACGATCTCGTTGGCGAATAGCCGGCTTTCGCGCGGCATCGTGCGCGCCATCTCGAGTTTGCGCATCACGTAGTCCACGATCTCTTCGATCGGGTCGCCCTCGTCGTTGAGCCCGCGCAGCGGGTCGAGCCAGGTGTCCAGAAGCTCGCTCAGCAATTCGCGGTGGATCGCCTGCTTGTTCTTGAAGTAGTACAGCAGATTGGGCTTCGACAGACCTGCCGCACGGGCGATCTGGTCCAGCGTCGCGCCGCGGAAGCCGGCCTGCGAGAACACGTCCAGCGCCGCGTCAAGTATGGCGGCGATGTTCCTTTCCTGAATCCGCGTGCGCGGGCCGGTATCCGTCATCTCTGCCCTCCGGGACCGAAGTCCTTGACTGGCCTCACCCGAGTGGTAGCGTTCCCCTGACCAATTGGTCAAACTCTTTGGCGCAGGACTTTCGCAACGGATGGGGGCGGCGATGGCGGCACCGGGGGAAAACCTCAGGATCAATGGCGGGCGTTTGTGGGACTCGATCATGGAAATGGCCAGGATCGGACCCGGCATCGCCGGCGGCAACAACCGCCAGACCGTGACCGACGAAGACGGCGAAGGCCGCGCACTATTCCGGAAATGGTGCGAGGCGGCGGGCTGCACGATGGGCCTCGACCAGATGGGCAACATGTTCGCGCGGCGCGAGGGCACCGACCCCGACGCGCTGCCGGTCTATGTGGGCAGCCATCTCGACACGCAACCGACCGGCGGCAAGTACGACGGGGTGCTGGGCGTGCTCGGGGGGCTCGAGGTGATCCGCACGCTGAACGACCTGGACATCAAGACGAAACACCCGATCGTCGTGGTCAACTGGACCAACGAGGAAGGCACGCGGTTCGCTCCGGCGATGCTGGCAAGCGGGGTCTTCGCCGGGGTCCACACCCAGGACTGGGCCTATGAGCGCACCGACCACGACGGCAAGACATTCGGCGACGAGTTGCGGCGCATCGGCTGGCGCGGCGACGAAGAGGTTGGCGCACGCAGGATGAGGGCGTTCTTCGAACTGCACATCGAGCAGGGCCCGATCCTCGAGGCCGAGGGCAAGGATATCGGCGTCGTCACCCACGGGCAGGGGCTGAGCTGGACGCAGGTGACGATCACCGGCAAGGAATCGCACACCGGATCGACGCCGATGCCGATGCGCAGGAACGCCGGGCTGGGGATGGCGCGGGTGCTGGAACTGGTGGACGAGATCGCCTGGTCGCACAAGCCCGACGCGGTGGGCGCGGCGGGCCATATCGACGTCTACCCGAACTCGCGCAACGTGATCCCCGGGCGCGTGGTGTTCACCGTCGATTTCCGCTCGCCTGTGCTGGAGGTCATCGAGGACATGGAAAAGCGCCTGCACGAGGGCGCGCAGAGCATCTGCGAGGAGATGGGGCTGACGGTCGCGTTCGAGAAGGTCGGCGGCTTCGACCCGGTGGAATTCGACGCGGGCTGCGTCGCGGCGGTGCGCTCGGCCGCCGAGCGGCTGGGCTATTCGCACCGCAACATCATCTCGGGCGCCGGGCATGACGCCTGCTGGATCAACCGGGTGGCGCCGACGGCGATGGTGATGTGCCCCTGCGTCGACGGGCTGAGCCATAACGAGGCCGAGGAGATCTCGCCCGACTGGGCCAGCGCCGGGGCGGACGTGCTGTTCCACGCGGTGGTGGAAACGGCAGGGGTGGTGCAGTGACATCGGCAGGGGGCGTCGCCCCCTCGCCCTTCGGGAATGATTGAGCGAAGTGAGGCGGAAGAGGGTGGCCAGCAGAGCGTGCAGGTTCAACGACGTGCGGCGGAGGGCATCGCGATGAAGCAGTGGTTTCGCCGGCGCCGGGCGGCTCCGGAACGTCCGTTGACGCCGGCCGAGCGGCTGCGCGCCGGCGAATTGCGTCGAGGCTGCCACGTCTTTCTGCATCGGCAACGGGACAGGGCCATTATCGCCAGTCTGTTCGGTGGAGGTATCCAGTTCGAGCTCGACGGCGAGATCGCCGATATCGACGGCCTGGAGCCGGCTACGCTGGGCGCGGCGGCCTGCGAACGGTTCCTGGCCAGCGAGAACCGCCCGATGCCGCAGAGTGTGCGGAAACGCAAGCGCACCGACTGGCCGGCCTACAGGCAATCCGGGTGCCGGTCCGTGGCGGCATTCGAGCGCGAATACCTTCCTGTTTCGATGATCGGTTTGAACAAGGCCAACATCAGCGTCCGTCTGGAAACCGAACCGCTGCGCGATGGGGTGCGCCTGACCGTGCTGTGTAATCCGCTGGCGACGCAAAGGCTGGGCGAGGAATTGATGAAACTGCGCAAGTACTACCTGAGATGGGAAACCGCATGAAACCCGGGGGCAATTGGAAGGGCCTGTCCGACAACGTGCGGGCCGCGCGGCCAAGTCAGCACCTGCGAATGGGAGACTCACAATGACCACAGTCATCAAAAACGGCACCATCGTCACCCACGACCTGACCTACAAGGCCGACGTCTTGATCGACGGCGGCAAGATCGTCGAGATCGGCGCGAACCTCAAAGGCGACGAGACGCTCGACGCCACCGGCTGCTTCGTCATGCCCGGCGGCATCGACCCGCACACCCACCTGGAGATGCCGTTCATGGGCACCTACTCGACCGACGATTTCGAGTCCGGCACCCGCGCGGCGCTCAGTGGCGGCACCACGATGGTGGTCGACTTCGCCCTGCCCTCGCCGGGGCAGGGCCTGCATGACGCGCTGCAGATGTGGCACAACAAGTCGGGGCGGGCGAACTGCGACTACTCCTACCACATGGCGGTGACGTGGTGGGGCGAGCAGGTGTTCAACGAGATGGCCAGCGTCATCGAGAAGGAAGGCATCACCACCTTCAAGCATTTCATGGCCTACAAGGGCGCGCTGATGGTGAACGACGACGAGATGTTCGCCAGCTTCAAGCGCCTCGCCGAACTGGGCGGCATCGCGCTGGTCCATGCCGAGAACGGCGACGTGGTGGCCGAGTTGCAGGCCAAGCTGATGGCCGAGGGCAATACCGGACCCGAGGCGCACGCCTATTCGCGGCCCTCCCAGGTCGAGGGCGAGGCCACGAACCGCGCGATCATGATCGCCGACATGGCGGGCGTGCCGCTTTACGTGGTGCACACCTCTTGCGAGGAGGCGCACGAGGCGATCCGGCGGGCGCGCCAGCAGGGCAAGCGGGTCTGGGGCGAGCCGCTGATCCAGCACCTGACGCTGGACGAGAGCGAGTATTTCAACCCAGACTGGGACCACGCCGCGCGCCGGGTGATGTCGCCGCCGTTCCGCAACAGGCAGCACCAGGATTCGCTCTGGGCCGGGCTGCAGGCCGGGTCGCTCAGCGTCGTGGCGACCGACCATTGCGCGTTCACCACCGAGCAGAAGCGGTTCGGCGTCGGCGATTTCACCAAGATCCCGAATGGCACCGGCGGGCTGGAAGACCGGATGCCGATGCTCTGGACCCATGGCGTGAATACCGGGCGGCTGACCCCGAACGAGTTCGTCGCCGTGACCTCGACCAATATCGCGAAAATCCTGAACTGCTATCCGAAGAAGGGCGCCATCATGGTCGGCAGCGACGCCGATATCGTGGTCTGGGACCCGGAGAAAGCGAAGACGATCACCGCCAAGAGCCAGCAATCGGCCATCGACTACAACGTCTTCGAGGGCAAGCAGGTCAAGGGCCTGCCGCGGTTCACGCTGACCCGCGGGCAGGTCGCTGTGCATGACGGCGAAATCCGCACGCAAGAGGGCCACGGCGAATTCGTCCGCCGCGAGGCGAACGGCCCGGTGAACCGGGCGCTGTCGAGTTGGAAGGAACTGACCGCGCCGCGGCCCGTCGAGCGGACCGGCATTCCGGCGACCGGCGTCTGACGTGTCAGGCGGGCACGGTCTCTTCCAGGTCCGGCAGCAGGACGACCGATTCCTGCTCGAGCGGGTCGGTGCGGGCGATGACGGCACGCGCGGGTGCGTCGTAGGGGTTGAACGGCAGATGCGGGCAGTCGGCGGGGATATAAAGCATCTCGCCGGCCTCGAGGTCCATCAGGTGTTCCAGCCTTTCGCCCCAGTACATCCGCGCCCTGCCTTCGAGAACATAGATCGCGGTTTCATGCGTTTCGTGCTTGTGCGCCTTGGCGCGCCCGCCCGGCGGGATCGTCAGGAGGTGCATGCATACGCCCTGGCTGCCCGTCGTTTCCTTCGCAATTCCTTCAAAGTAATCAAAGCCCTGCTTGCCCGAATAGGTTCCGCCGGGCCTGAGTTTCTGGCATTCGCCGGTCATCGGAAATCCTCCATATGGGGCCGAGTATGACGGAGCCGGTGATCGCGGCCAAGGGGCTGGACCTGACGTTCCAGACCAGCGACGGGCCGGTGCAGGCGCTCAAGGACGTGTCGCTGGACATCGGCAAGGGCGAATTCGTCAGCTTCATCGGGCCGAGCGGCTGCGGCAAGACGACGTTTCTGCGCGTCGTGGCGGGGCTTGAACAGCCGACGGGCGGCGGGATCACGGTGAATGGCCTGTCGCCGGACGAGGCGCGAAGGTCGCGGGCCTATGGCTATGTTTTCCAGGCCGCGGGGCTGTATCCGTGGCGGACGATCGCGGGGAATGTCCGCTTGCCCCTGGAAATCATGGGATACTCCAGGGCGGACATGGCCGAGCGGGTGTCTGCCGTGCTGGATCTGGTGGAGCTGTCCGGGTTCGAGAAGAAATTTCCCTGGCAACTTTCGGGCGGCATGCAGCAGCGCGCGAGCATTGCCCGGGCGCTGGCGTTCGACGCGGATATCCTGCTGATGGACGAGCCCTTCGGCGCGCTTGACGAGATCGTCCGCGACCACCTGAACGAACAGTTGCTAAAGCTCTGGGCGCGCACGGAAAAGACCATCGGCTTCGTGACCCACTCGATCCCGGAGGCGGTATATCTGTCGACCAAGATCGTGGTGATGTCGCCCAGGCCCGGGCGGATCACCGACGTGATCGAAAGCCCGCTGCCGCGGCAGCGCCCGCTCGATATCCGCGACACCGGCCCGTTTCTGGAGATCGCGCACCGGGTGCGGCAGGGGCTGAGGGCGGGGCACGCCTATGACGACTGAGGGCCGAAAACCCGCGTCGGTATCGCGTCGGTATCACGTCGGTATCACGTATGTACTGCAGTGCAGCATCTGGGGTCGGCCATGACCCGGATCCTGCCGGTCCTGACCGTGCTTTGCGCCATTCTGGGCATCTGGTATCTGGCCGTGGTTCCGATGAACATGGCCTGGACGAAGGCTCAGGCGGAGCGTGCGGGGACCGAGCTGAGCTTTGCGGACATCGTGGCCGACACCATGGCGCAGGAACGCCCGCGGCTGCCGGCGCCGCACCAGGTGGCGGCGGAACTGAAGAAAACGGTGGTCGACACCCGCGTGACCTCGAAGCGGAGCCTGGTGTTCCACGGCTGGATCACGCTGAGTTCGACGCTGGCCGGCTTTGCACTCGGCACCGCGGTCGGCATGGCGCTGGCGGTCGCCATCGTCTATTCGCGCACCGCCGACATGAGCCTGATGCCCTGGGCGGTGATCAGCCAGACCGTGCCGATCGTGGCGATCGCGCCGATGATCATCGTGGTGCTGGCGACGATCGGGGTCGAGGGGCGCGCGGTGCCGAAGGCGATCATCTCTGCCTACCTGTGCTTCTTCCCGGTGCTGGTGGGCATGGTGAAGGGCCTGCGCTCGCCGGATGCGATGCAGCTCGACCTCTTGCAGACCTATGGCGCGAGCCCGTGGCAGAGCTTCTGGAAGCTGAGGCTGCCGGCCTCGGTGCCGTATCTCTTCACCTCGCTGAAGATCGGTATCGCCGCCGCGCTGGTGGGGACCATCGTGGGCGAGCTGCCCACCGGCGCGATCCGCGGGCTCGGTGCGCGGATCCTGATCGGCGACCAGTTCGGCAACCAGATCATCGTCTGGTCGGCGCTGATCGCGGCGGCCTGCCTGGCCGGCGGGCTGGTCACCGCGATCGCCGCGTGCCAGGCGCTGGCGATGCGGCGCATGGGGTTCGGGCGATGAGACGGGCGGCGCGGCCCCCTGCGGGCGACCGCGTGCTGCCCTTCGGGCATCACGGCACCCGCCCGCCCGGGGCCTTCGAGCGCGCCCGGTTTCCGGCGGAGGCGCGGGTTTCCGGCGGCGGAGATGCGTATTTGCAACGAGAAGAAGGACTCGGGGGCGTTCCGGGCGGACGGGTGGCGCGATGACGCTGGTGGCCGTCGCGCTTGCCGCATGGCTCGGGCTGTGGTGGCTGAACGCGCGGATCGCGGGGTCGCGGTGGCATGCCTCGCGCGCGGCGCGGGTGGCGGTGCCGGTGATCTTCGGTCTCGCCGTGCTGGTGGTCTGGGAACTCGTGGTGCGCGGGCTTCTTGTGTCGCCGGTGATCCTGCCGGCGCCTTCGGCGATCGCGGCGACGTTCGTCGGCGAGACCGGGACGCTTTGGCTGGATTTCCGCCAGACGGTGCTGAAGGGGGCGCTGTCGGGCTATGTCGCGGGGTGCGGGGCGGCGTTCGCGGTTGCGCTGGCGATCGACCGCTCGCCGTTCCTGCAGCGCGGGCTGTTGCCGATCGGCAATTTCGTCGCCGCGCTGCCGATCGTCGGCACCGCGCCGATCCTGGTGAACTGGTTCGGCTTCGACTGGCAGTCCAAGGCGGCGGTGGTCGTCGTCATGGTGTTTTTTCCGATGCTGGTGAACACCGTGCAGGGCCTTGCCGAAGCCAGCGCGATGCAGCGCGACCTGATGCGCACCTGGTCGGCGGGCTATTGGCAGACGCTTCTGAAGCTGCGGCTGCCGGCGGCGATGCCGTTCGTGTTCAACGGGCTGAAAATCTCCACCACGCTGGCGCTGATCGGGGCGATCGTGGCGGAGTATTTCGGCTCGCCCACCCGCGGCATGGGGTTCCGGATCTCTACCTCGGTGGGGTCGCTCGACATCGGCATGGTCTGGGCCGAGATCGCCGTCGCGGCCTTGGCGGGAACGCTGTTTTATGGAACCGTGGCGGTCATGGAGCGCTGGGTGACATTCTGGCACCCATCGCAAAGAAGATAATGTCCAAGAGGGGAGTTCACGACATGAGACATCTGATTGCAGGGGCCGGGATGCTGGCACTTGGCGCCGGCGCGGCCGCGGCGGCGGACGACCTGACGCTGCAGCTCAAGTGGGTCACGCAGGCGCAGTTCGCGGGCTACTACGTGGCGCTGGAAAAAGGGTTCTACGAGGAAGAGGACCTGAACGTCACGATCAAGCCGGGCGGGCCCGACATCGCGCCGACGCAGGTGATCGCGGGCGGCGGCGCCGACGTGACGGTGGAGTGGATGCCCGCCGCGCTGGCGGCGCGCGAGAAGGGGCTGCCGCTGGTGAACATCGCACAGCCCTTCAAGTCGTCGGGCATGATGCTGTCGTGCCGCAAGGATACCGGCATCGCCAGCCCCGCCGATTTCCCGGGCAAGACGCTGGGGGTCTGGTTCTTCGGCAACGAGTTTCCGTTCCTGTCGTGGATGAGCCAGCTTGGCATTCCGACCGGGGGCGGCGCGGACGGCGTCGAGGTGCTGAAGCAGGGCTTCAACGTCGATCCGATCCTGAACGGACAGGCCGATTGCGTGTCGACGATGACCTACAACGAGTACTGGCAGATCATCGACGCCGGCGTCTCGCCCGACGACCTGGTGGTCTTCAAGTACGAGGACCAGGGCGTGGCGACGCTGGAAGACGGCCTTTACGTGCTGGAGGACAAGCTTGCCGATCCGGCCGAGGTGGACAAGCTGGTGCGGTTCGTGCGGGCCTCGATGAGGGGCTGGAAATACGCCGAGGAGAACCCCGACGAGGCGGCCGGGATCGTGCTGGAATTCGACGAGACCGGCGCGCAGACCGAAAAGCACCAGAAGCGGATGATGGGCGAGATCGCCAAGCTGACGGCGGGGTCGAACGGGGCGCTGGACCCGGCGGATTACGAGCGCACGGTGGCGTCGCTCTTGTCGGGCGGGTCGGACCCGGTGATCACCGCGCATCCCGGCGACGGGGCCTGGACGCACGCGATCACCGACGCGGCGCTGAACTGAGCCGGACGCAGCCGGCGGAGGGGTCCCGCGGTGGCGGGGCCCTTTTGCCTGCGTGTCAGGCGGCGCGGGGCGGGGCGGCCACGGGGGCTGGCTGCGGCACGGTCGCGCGGTCGGCGCGGGGCGTCCGGATGCGGACGGCGATCGCGGCGGTGGAGATCAGGATCCAGAACGCCTGGATCATCGCCGATGCGAGGTTGAAGCTGACCAGCAGACCGGTCAGCACGCAGCCGGCCGCGATCAGGTTTATCGCGAAATAGGCGGCATCGCCGCTATGCAGCCGGTGGAAGGTCAGCAGCGTGTAATTCAGGACGTAGAGGCCGAAGCCGGCGACGCCGATCATCTCGAAGATCAGGGGGTCGGATACGGTAATCAGGGGGGTCATCAAATGGGCGTCCCGAATGGTCAAAAGCAATGCGGGAGACCCTAGCGCGGCGCCGCAGGCCCGTCAGGTCTGGAAAACCGGACCGGCGGCCGGCGCGCGGGCGGGATCGCCGGCCCGCGCCCGCGGATCAGCGGCAGCGCGCCCGGTAATAGCCGCCGCGGCCGTCGGAATAGGCGCATTCGCCGGTGCGCGAGTTCCGCGCGATCATCGCGCCTGCCGCGGCCCCGGCGGCGGTGCCGAGCAGGATCCACTCGGGATCGGCGTTCAGCGCGGTCAGCGTGATCGCGGTCAGCGCGCCGCCGAAGACCGCGCCCCTGGTTTCGTCGTCGGTCATCTCGGTGCAGGCCGGCAGCGCGACGAGGGCGGCGGCGGCGAGGGCGGTGATGTGTCGTCTCATGGTCGATCTCCCGACAGGGTGCGGCCGGGGGCTCCCGGCCCGGACGATCAACCATGCGATGCCGGGCGCGCGCGCGACATGACCTCGGTCAAATCCCCGTCTGCCGCCGTGGCGCAAGCCGCCGGGGCGTGCCGCGTCAGATCGCGGGGTCGGCGATCAGGACGATCTCGTCCGGGTTCAGCCCCTGACCGCCGGCAATCGTGGCGATGTCGATGCCGTTCAGCGAAAGCGTCGACGCCGTGCCGTCGTCGTTGTCGGTGACGGTCAGCGAGGGGCTGATCGGGTCGCCGGATACCGGATCGGTCATCGGCGTGTAGTAGACGCTGATCACGTCCTCGCCGGGGTCGAAATCGTTGACCTGGATCAGATTGCCGGTGTCGCCGATGTCGTAGAGGTTGAAGGTGTCGGCGCCGGCGCCGCCGGTGCCGCTGTCGCCGGCGCCGAGATGCAACTCGTCGTCGTCGTCGCCGCCATCGAGGCTGTCGGGGCCGTCCGCGGTATTGCCCGCGTCCCCCGACAGGTTGCCGTAAAGCGTGTCGTTGCCCGCGCCGCCGTCGAGCGTGTCGGCGCCGCCGCTGCCCTCGAGCAGGTCCGCCCCGGCCTCGCCGAAGATCAGGTCGTCGTCCTTGTTGCCGGTGATCGCGTCGTTGCCGTCGCCGCCGAACAGGGTGTCGTCGCCGAGGCCGCCGTCGATCGTGTCGTCGCCGGCGCCGCCGAGGGCGATGTCGTTTCCGGGCCGCATCTCCAGCACGTCGTCGCCGGTGCCGCCATTGGCGTAGTCGTCGCCGAAGGTCGCGTTCAACTCGTCGTTGCCTTCGAGCAGGAAATAGGCGTGGTCGAGCGGGTTCGAGGCGCCGTCGACGCTGTCGTTGCCGTCGGTGCCGGCAGTTTCGCCCGCGTAATTCGCCGGATCGTAGAGCGGATCGTCGTTCGGCGCCTCGCCGGTGTCGGCGGCGTCGTCGGTGCCGGCGCCCATGTCGAGGTCGATCAGGCCGAACTGCCAGGCGAATGCGCCGAGAAACAGCATCGCATTGCCGAGAAACAACAGATCCATCGCAACCACTCCTTTGCCCCGCCCCCATTCCCGCCGGTCAGGTTTGACCGGGCGGCAAGGGGCCGCGGCGTGGCAGGCCTTCGCCTGCCCTCCGGCATCGGCGATAGCGGTTAATTCTTGCCTAATGATGGCCGTATCGCGGTGATTTGTTGCCCGATCGCGTACAATCGGCGGGAACGGCGCGTTGCCGCGCCTCAGGCGCAGGCCAGTTCGATCAGCGAGGGTCCCTCGCCGGCCAGGCCCGCGCGAAGCGCGCCGGCGAAGCCGTCGAGGTCGTCCGCGCGGGTGCCGGGCACGCCGTGGCCGCGGGCCAGCGACACCCAGTCAAGCTGCGGGTTCTCGACATCGAACATCGCCCGGGCATTCTGGCCGTAGGACTCTGCGCCCACATTGGCCAGTTCGTCGCGCAGGATCTGGTAGCCGCGGTTGGCAAAGACGATGACCGTGATGTCGAGCCCCTCGCGCGCCATGGTCCAGAGCGACTGGCTGGTATACATCGCCGAGCCGTCGCCGGTGAGGCAGACCACCTTGCGGTCGGGGCAGGCGATCGCCGCGCCGACGCTGCCGGGCAGCGACCAGCCGATCGCGCCGCCGGTGCCGCCCAGCATGTCGTGCGGTGCCGCGGTGGCAAGCTGCGGCACGAAGCGGAAACCGCTGGTAACGGCCTCGTTGCAGACGATGGCGTGCTCGGGCAGCAGGTTCGCCAGCGCGGCGCCCGCGGTTTCCAGCGTCAGCGGTCCCAGCGGCATCGCGGGCGGGGCGTGCGGCAAGGTGTCGGGCGCGGTGGCGCGGGCGCCGGTGGCGTCGGCGAGCGCCTCGAGCGTCCAGGCGATGTCCATGTCGGGCCGGGCGAGGCCGTGGACCGGGGTGCCGGGGGGTTCGGGCAGGCTCGGCATGCCCGGATAGGCGAAGAACGCGACCGGCCGGTTGCTGCCGACAAGCGTGATCGAGGTCGTGTCCTTCAGCGCCTCGATCTTCGGGGGCACGGGGTAGGGCAGTTGCAGGATCTTCGCGGTGCCGCCGCCGCGGGCGGTGCGCGGGATCAGCGTGTCGGCCAGCAGCCGCGCGCCGGTCCTGGCGGCGATCCGGCCGGCAAGCTGGCGGAGCGCGCCGAAGAGCGCCGGACCGCCGATCATCAGCGCCGCGCCGGGCGTCCCGAGGCGTTCCGCGGCGGCCTCGATTTCGCCCTGTGACGCGCGGTGGAGCGGCGGCGGCGGGTCGGCATGCGCCGGGTCCCCGGCCTCGGTCCAGGCGGTGTCGGCAGGCAGGACCAGGGTGGCGATCCGGCCATTGCCGCTGCGCGCGGCGCGGATCGCATCGGCGCCGTCCGGCGCGACGGCACGGGCGTCGGGGCAGGTTCGGGTCCAGTGGCTGACCGACTGGCTGATGCCGCGGATATCGCCCCTGAGCGGAGACTCGTAGGCCAGGTGGTGCGTGGCGTGCTCGCCGACGATGTTCAGCACGCCCGAATGCGCCTTGCGGGCATTGTGCAGGTTGGCCCAGGCGTTGCCGAAGCCGGGCGCGAGGTGCAGCAGCGTGGCCCCGATGTCGCGCTTCATGCGGAAGTAGCAATCGGCGCCGGCCGAGGTGCCGCCCTCGAACAGGCAGAGGATGCAGCGCATCTCGGGGTGGCGGTCCAGCGCGGCGACGAAGTGCATCTCGGACGTGCCGGGATTGGCAAAGACGGTGTCGACGCCGTTCTGCAGGAGCGTCTTGACGAGGGATTCGGCGCCGTTCATGGCCGCGAGAGTGGGGCGGTGGTGCGCAGGTGGCAAGCGGTTATCGGGACGAGTTCGCTTGCGCTCACGCAGGGTGCGCTCGTACTCGCCTCCGGCTCCGTGCGAGCGGGCAGGTTGCAAGGCGACGCATTGCTGCGGGCGGTGCGCGCGCTGAGGGGCTCGGGCTATTCTGCTGAGAGGTCCGGCAGGCGGACCTTGCCGAGCATACGCCCATTCGTCGCGCCTCAAGGCCGAGCCGCCTGCGGCGGTGCTGCGCAGCCATGACCCGCGACGAAAGGGCGGGTCAGTCCTTCTTGCAGTAATAGAGCGCGATGTAGGGGGGCATGTTGTTGTGGGGTTGGGCAGAACCGCGACCATCAGTTTTCGAAGGCTGAAATGGGACCTCATTCGAGCCGGCAAGTGAATTGACACTCTCACTGTCGCGCCCGTACGGAGCGCGAGGCCCGAGCGCAATCGGAACAAGGTGTGAATGCCTCGGCATCTCCGCCTCTTTGAGCGTCACCGTCTCCGCGCCGCCATGTTCGCGGTATTTCAACTCCCGCAGGGGTTCTTGCTCGGAATCCCTGCCCAGCCCCGGCTCGAACGGCCCGTCGGTGGCGCCGACGATCGCGCGGCTTTGCGCGGCGGCGAAAGGCGCCCAGCCGTCTGGGCAGCCGTTCGGCAGGTCGAAGGCGAGAACCGCGCCCGAGGGGACGGTGGGCACAGCATGGCTGTGGCCGGCGGCGACGAAGGGCGTGCCGGAATTGGCGTCGATCAGCTTTGCGATGTCGGCCTCCAGCGCCTCGAGCCGCTGCTGGTAGTCGGCGAGGCAGAGGAACGCCCGGTCGGCGTCGCCGTCGACCGCCGGGTCGAGGTCCTGGCAGTCGAGCGCAAGATGTGCGCCGGACCGGGCCTGCGAGGCGAGGGCGAGGGCGAGCGCGACGGTCAGGGAAACTGTCTTTCGCATTCCGATATCTTCCTCATGTTGCCGTTGGCGGCGGCAAGGCAGTCGGTCTTGGTGGCAAAGCCGTCGCCGCCGAAAAATCCGCGAAGCGTGTCGAGGTTGGTCGCCGCCAGCACGGCAAGTGCGCCGAGGCCGAGGACCGCCGCGGTGGCCTGCCAGCGGCGTGGCCTGGCCGGCGGGTCCGGCGGCGCGGCTTCGGGCCCGGGCAGATGCCAGAGCGCCGCGTCGCCGGTGCCGCTGGCCCGCCGGGCGCCCATGGCGAAAAGGATCGCGGTCAGCGCGTCGGGGTCGTTGTCGTAGATCGCGAGCCTGGTCTTGATCGCGCCGAAGCTGGTCTTGCGGTCCGCATCACCTATGTCGTCGAACAGGTCGCGGATTTCCGCGTGCACGGCGTTTTCGAGGTCTGCCAGACGGTCGGCCTTTTCCTGCGCGTCCTGCGCGCTGCGCACGGTGTCGAATAGGGCGATCAGGTCGCGGATCATGCTATGCGCTTCTGAAATGGTCTGCCCTGCCAGTCTGCCGCAGGAGGTGGCCGGCTGGCAACCGTCGGGTGCATCGCGGTGTGCAAGGAACGCGCACCCTGCGGCGCGCGGAAAAGAAAGCCCCCGCCGGCGTGGGCGGGGGCGACCGTCCCGGGGCGAAGCCCGCGACGGGGAGTGAGACCCTAGCGGTTCATCCGGTTCTCGATCAGATCGTCAACCACCGCCGGCTCGGCCAGCGTCGAGGTGTCACCGAGCGCGCCGTAGTCGTTTTCCGCGATCTTGCGCAGGATGCGGCGCATGATCTTGCCCGACCGTGTCTTGGGCAGGCCGGGCGCCCACTGGATCAGGTCGGGCGAGGCGATCGGGCCGATTTCCTTGCGGACGTGGTTGCGCAATTCGGTGCGCAACTCGTCGGTGTATTCCTCGCCCGCCATCAGGGTCACGTAGCAGTAGATGCCCTGGCCCTTCACGTTGTGCGGGTAGCCCACAACGGCGGCCTCGGCGACCTTGGGGTGCGAGACCAGCGCGCTTTCGACCTCGGCCGTGCCCATCCGGTGCCCCGAGACGTTGATCACGTCGTCGACGCGGCCGGTGATCCAGTAGTAGCCGTCCTTGTCGCGCTTGGCGCCGTCACCGGTGAAGTAGCTGCCGGGATAGGTCTTGAAGTAGGTATCGATGAAGCGCTGGTGATCGCCGTAGACGGAGCGCATCTGGCCGGGCCAGGGACGGGTGATGATCAGGTTGCCCTCGCATTCGCCTTCCAGCACGTTGCCCTCGCTGT
>JBFKQC010000042.1:0-34807 GCA_041627895.1 Rhodobacter sp. | reverse complement strand
GGCGGGCGGGCCGAAGCCGCCCCGACCACCGGCTCGCCGCGGACGGCTGCCGTGAAACGCTTCGTTCATATCGTGCGGAATGATATGGAACTTGCCTTGCGCGTCGCGAAAGATGTTGTAATCACTGGCCCGCGTCCAGTATCCGTCATTTTCTTGCGACCAGCGGGCGGCCCGCTTGCGCCCGGCCCGCCTGCGCCCTGCCCGCCTGCGCCCGGCCCGCCCCGGCGCTATCGCGCCGCGATCAGCCGAAACAACCGCTCGGCCCAGATCGCGGCAAGGTCCGGGTGCGCCGCCTCGAAGGTGTGCTCGTTCCAGTCGATGATCACCGGCCCGTCCGCCGCCGTCTCGACCGCGTCGACGCTGCCCAGGCAGAACCCGGTCCGGTCGCGCAGGCCGCGCAGCATGTCGCGGCGCCGGTCCCAGAAGGCAGGGTCGTCGTGGTACTGGAACGACAGCGGCAGGCTGCCGGCGCTGCCCAGCCCGCCGTCGAGCAGTCCGCGCAACAGGTCGTACTCGTCCCCGGCGCCGGGTGCGGCCGCATCGCGCCGGTAGGACGTGACCGAGTTCGTCTGCTTGACGATCGGCTCGCGCGAGACCCGGGTGCCGACCGTCAGGTCGTCGCCGATCACGATCCAGCGTTCGACGACGTGGCGCCCGCCCGCCGGATCGCTGCGCCGGTCCGCCAGCCAGGGATGCACGGCGAAATCCTGCGGGCTGGCGGCGGCTTGCCGCCAGGCGGCCTCGTCCCCAGGTCCGGCGAGGATCGCGTAAGAGCCCGGGTCGTCCGGGCTGACCATGCCGTTGCCGCGCAGCTTGGCGATGCAGGGATAGCCGACCTCGGCCGCGCCGGGCGCCGGGCCGTCGTCGACATGGGAACAGGCATTGACCATCCGCACCCCGTGGCGCGCGGCCCGGTCCGCGAGCGCGGCGAAGAAGTCCGGCGCGAAGGCCGGCGCGTGCTGCCAGTTCTGCAGCGAGAACAGCCAGACGTCGGCGGGCGGCACGGCGCCTGCATCGGCGGCGCCGTAGCGATCGCGGAACGCCAGCACATGGGTCCGGAGCGCGATGCGGCCGCGCCGCGCCAGCGCCCGCAGCAGGTTGTTCGGCAGGAAGTTGCGGTGGATGAAGCGATTGGCGACGGCACGCGGCACCAGCGGCCCCAGCCGGCCCAGCCGGGCGTCGAAATGCGGGCGCAGGGGACGGCACTCGACATGCACGTGCACCACGGACGGCGGCCGGTTCACGCCCAATCGCGGATCCCGGGATAGAAATGCCGCCGCCATTCCTCGACCCGCGGGTTCATCACGCGCCGCCAGAGCGGCGGCACCAGCGCCAGCACCGACATCGCCGAATAGCTGAACGGCAGTTGCGGCGCCTCGCCGCCGGGCCGGTCCTGCAACAGCGGAAAGCGCCGCGCGGGCTTGTAATGGTGGTCGGAATGGCGCTGGAGGTTGATCAGCAGCCAGTTCGACACGGTCTTGGCCGAGTTCCAGCTGTGGCAGGGGCGGACCGGTTCCCACCCGCCATCGGCCCGCTGCCGGCGGGTCAGCCCGTAATGCTCGACGTAGCCGACCAGTTCCAGCTCGAACACCGCGACGGCTGCCTGCAACGCGAACAGCGCCACGCCGAACCAGCCGGCAACCGCCCAGGCCGCCGCCAGAAAGCCGGCCTGAAACACCGCGTAGCGCCAGAACGGGTTGGACCCGTGCCATGCCGGCAGCCCGCGGCGCGCAAGCCGCGCGGCCTCGGCGCCGAGGCCCTTGCGGAAGCTGCCGGCCAGCGCCCGCACGAGAAAGCCGTAGAACGGCTCGTCGAACCGCGCCGTCGCCGGATCGCCGGGCGTGGCGACGTGCACGTGGTGGACATGCAGATGCGACGAGCGGAAATGCCCGTACAGCACCGAGCAGGCCAGCAAGTCGCCAAGCAGCCGCTCGCCCCGGCCGGGCTGGTGCATCAGTTCGTGGCTGAAGTTGATCCCGACGGTCCCGGTGACCAGCCCGACGCCGGCGAACAGCACCAGCGCCTCGGCGGTGGAGAACCGCGCGCCGTGGCCGACCCACCAGAGCAGGCCGAAGATCAGCCCAAGCTGGATCGGCAGCCAGAGCCGCGTGACGAGCGTGTACCAGTACAGCTCGCGCGCGTCGGTGTCGGGGTCGAGATTGGCCGACGTGTCGCCGAGCGCCAGATCCAGCAGCATCGTCGCGGCCCATGTCAGCACCGGCACCGCGATCAGCCACAGCCCGCCCAGCCAGGCCGCCAGCAGCACCGAGGCCGGCATCACGACGGCCAGCCAGAACGGCACCGCCTGCCGGACCGGCAGCCGCCGGGTGCGCCCCGGGTCGGTATTCGCCTCTGCCATCGCGCGCGGCCTCTCGCTTGCCGTCGAAGCCGTGCGGATTGGACACGGTCGGCAGGTCGAAGTCCAGTTCTTTCGGCCGCGCTTGCGGTTGGTGGCGTGCCGGCGCTTCGCTATAGATGGACAGACCGCGCCCGGCCCGCCTGCCCGCGCGGCCGCCGACCGACGGTGCAGGGGAAAGCGATGGCGACACCTACCGGCCCCCGCGGCACGCGCCTGACGCTCGCCCTGGCCTGGGCCGCGATGATCGCGGCCGACCTGTTCTTCGCCGCGGCGATTTCGACGGTCGAGTTCAACGACCGGCTGCTGACCGCCTTCGAAAGCCGGTCCGCGGCGTATCGCCGCTACCAGGCCTATCTCGACACCTTCCCGAACGACGGCAACGACGTGCTGGTCTATGCCGAGGCGCCCGACTTCGCGGACCCGGACACGCTGGCGGCGCTGGCCGATTTCGTGCTGGAGGTGCAGTTCCTGGACGAGGTCGGCGGCGTGCTGTCGCCCTTCGCCTATTGCCACGCAGAGGCGGCGCGGCGCCCGGACTGCCCGTTCCTGCAGGCCAACTGGCAGGCGCCCGACCTGCCCGCCCGGATGAGCGCGCTGCCCGACGAGGTGCAAGAGACCGCGGCCTTCCTGTCGCGCGACCGCGGCGCGGTGCTGCTGCTGGTCTCGGCGCCCGGGCTCAGCGAGGACCACGCCGCGCGCACCGCGTTCCTGGGCCGTGTCGAGGCGCTGGCCGAGGCGATGCTCGGCCCGCGCACCGCCCGGATCGAGATCGCCGGGTTCCCGGTGGTCCGGTCGCGCGTCACCGAGAAGCTGGTGCAGCAGGTCGTGCTGCTCAGCCTAGTGGGCATGGCCCTGGGCACCGCGGTCGGGATGGCCGCGATCGGCAGCGTGCGGATCGGGCTTGTGGCGGCCTTCGCGGCGATCACCGCGCTGATCTGGTCGCTGGGCACGATGGTGCTGTTGGGGTTCGAGATCAACGTCGTGACCATCGCCATGCCGACGCTGATCCTCGTCGTCGCGCTTGCCGCGTCGGTGCATCTGAGCCTGGAGGTGCACGCCAGGGCCGAGGCCGGGCATCCCGCGCCGGTCGGCGATGCCGTGCGGCGGGTGGTGCCGGCGGCTGCGCTGGCGGCGGCCACCACCGGGATCGCGCTGGGCAGCCTGACGCTGTCGCCGGCGCTGATGATCCGGCAACTGGGCTTTGCCGGCGCCTTCGCGCCGCTCGTCGCCTTCGCCGCGGTGTTCTGCGCGGTGCCGCTGGCCGCGGCCACGCTGGCCGGGCGCGACGGCGCGGCCGTGCTGGCGCGCCGCCTCGGGGCAAGGCGCGCGGTCCCGTGGCGGGCGGGCGCGCTGGCCCGGCTGGCGGTCAGGCGCCGGGGCGCGATTTCGGCCGCGGGGCTGGCCGTCGCCGTCGTCACCGCGGCGCTGCACATCCAGGTGCCGACCTCGTTCTCGCTGTTCGAGGGCCTGTCGGAACGGGACCAGGTGATGGCTGCCATCCGCCGGATCGAGGAGCGGCTGACCCCGGTCGGCACGATCCAGTTCCCGCTGCCTGCCGACCCGCCGGACCGCTTGCAGGCCGCGACCGAGATCCTGCGCGAGGCCGCCGGGCGCAGCCGCGTGATCGCGCTGGAACCCGGCGACGCGGCGCTGCGCCCCGAGGACATCCCGGACGCCGCGCGGCAGCGGTTCCGCTCTGCCGACGGAGCGACGGCGCTGGTCACGGTGCTTTACCCCTACCGCTCGTCGCTCGAGGCGCGGGACGACATCGCCCGGCTGGACCTTGCGCTGCGCGGCGGGCTGGCGGCGCGCGGGCACGATGCCGCGGACGCCGGGGCCACCGGGCTGATCGCGGTTTCGGCCAGGGTCAGCGAAGAGATGCTGCGCGCGTTCGGGCTTTGCTTCGTGGTCGCGATCCTCGCCTCGGGCGCGCTGATCGCGGCGTGGCGCAAAAGCCTGCTGGTCGGCGCCATCGCGATGGTGCCGAACGCGATCCCGGTGACGATCCTCGGCAGCTACCTGTACCTGTCCGGGCTGGGCATGAGCTTTGCCGGCGGCGTGGCGCTGACCATCGCCTTCGGCATCGCCATCGACGACACGGTGCATGTGCTGAACCGGCTGCGCATCGTCGCGGCAAGGACCGGCCGGCTGGACGACGCCGCGCTATGCACCGCGGTGGCCGAGGTTTCGCCCGCGCTGGTGATTTCGAGCCTGGTGCTGATCGCCGGGTCGGTCGGCGCGCTGATGTCGACCATGCCGTCGCTGGTGCATTTCGCGCAGCTGTCCATCGTCGTCTTCGTGGTCGCGCTGATCTGCGACCTGGTCCTGCTGCCGGCGCTTCTGTCGGTGGCGATGCGCCGATGGCCGCGGGCCGTAGCACTGCCCGGGGTGCCGCGATGACCACAGCCTATATCGGCCTTGCGACCTCGTTCCACGACCCGGCCATCGCGGTGGTCGGTGCCGACGGGCGGATCCGGTTCGCCGAGGCGCTGGAGCGCCGGCTGCAGACCAAGCGCGCCACCGGCCTGGGCGCGAACGAGCCGAACCTGCTGGCCGACATCCTGGAAACCCACTGCGCGGATGCCGACGAACTGGTCGTCGCGACGACCTGGCGGCCGGGGTGGCGGCACGCCGCGCGGGTGCTGAACGCCGCCCGCGCGGCGGCGCAGGCGGTGCTGCCGGCGGGCTCGGACCTGCACCGGCGGCTTGACCTGATCCGCTATGCCACCACGGCGCAGCTTGCCGCGATGGCGCACCAGGGCGAGGCGCTGCGCTACATCGCCCGCTACTGGGCCGACGCGATGGACGGCAACGCGCGCCGGGTCCGGTTCCGGAGCTTCGACCACCACCTTTGCCATGCCGCCGCTGTCTGTTTCGAGGCGCCGGAGCCGAACGGCACCTGCGCGGTGATCGACGGCTACGGCGAGTGGTCCAGCACGGCGTTCTTCGAGTGGCGGAACCGCCGTCTGCGGCGGCTTCGCGGCGGGGCGAACCGGATGGCGAGCCTCGGCTGGTTCTACACGCTCGCGACGATTTCGGGCGGCTTCAACTGGCTGCGCGGCGAAGAGTGGAAGCTGATGGGCCTGGCCGGGCGCGGCGACGCGGGGCGCGCGGCGGATCACGACCTGGCCGGGCTGATCGCGGCCGACGGCCTGCGCCTGTCGACCGCGCGCGAGTTTTTCACCCACCCGGTCTGGAAGGACCCGGGCAACCGGCGCTCGGCGGATTTCGCGGCGGCGGCGCAGGCGGCCTATACCGGGGCGCTGGTCGCGCTGCTGAGCAACCTGCACGCGCGCGCGCCTGCCGAGACGCTGCTGCTGAGCGGCGGCTGCGCGCTGAACACCTCGGCCAACGGGGTGATCTGCGAGCGCACGCCGTTCGAGACGCTGCGCGTCAATTCCGCGCCCGCCGACGACGGCACGGCGCTGGGCGCCGCGCTGCTGGCGCGGGCAGCGGCGCACGGCCCGCCGGAACCGGGGCTGAACACCGGCTGCCCCTATCTCGGCTCGCCGATCGGCGCCGATGCGGTGGCGAAGTGGGCGCGGTTTTCCGGGGCGGTGCGGCAGACCGCCGAGCCGCACCGGCTGGCCGCCGCGATGCTGGCCGAGGGCAAGGTGATCGGCTGGGTGCAGGGGCGCGCGGAATTCGGGCCGCGCGCGCTGGGCAACCGCTCGATCCTCGCCGATCCGCGACAGCCCGACATCGCCGACCGGTTGAACCAGCGGGTGAAGTTCCGCGAAAGCTTTCGTCCCTTCGCGCCGGCGATCCTCGACCAGTACGGGCCGGACTATTTCCAGCGCTACCGCACCACGCGCTACATGGAGCGCACGCTGCCGTTCCGCGACGAGGTCAAGGCGCGGGTGCCCGGGGTGGTGCATGCCGACGGCACCGGGCGGCTGCAAAGCGTGCGGCGCGCGTGGAACCCGCGCTATCACGACCTGATCGAGGACTTCCGGCGGCGCACCGGCGTGCCCTTGGTGCTGAACACCAGCCTGAACGTGATGGGCAAGCCGATCGTGCACTCGCTGGAGGACGCCGTCGCGGTGTTCGCCACCTCGGGGCTGGACGCGCTGTTCGTGGGCGACCGCTATGCGGTGAAGGACGGCGCGTAGGACGGGCAGGGCAGGGCACCGGCCGCCGCCGGGCGCCTCAGGTTCGCGCCGGCGCGGTGGCGGCGCCCTCGGCGGCCAGATCCCAGGCGTCGCGCACCGACACGCCCGACAGCGCGCCGGTCTCGAAGACCCAGGAAATCAGCATGTTGCTCGGGCCGATATTGACGTAGTCCGTCACCCCGTGCTCGTGCACCAGCGCCAGGATCGCGTCCATCCAGCGGACCGGCGACAACGCGCCCTGCACGGCGTCGGCGATGATCTCGGACGGGGTGTCGAGAAACCTCAGCCCGACGCTGGAATAGACCGGCACCGCCGGTTGCCGCACCGTCCAGCGCCCGGCCGACCGCAACAGCTCGTCGACCACGGGCCGCATCACCGGCGAATGCACCGGGTACGGCAGAAGCGGTCGCACCTTGAGCTGCCGCGCGCGCGCCGGGCGGCGCATCGCCGCGACCGTTTCGGCCAGCCCCGACACCGTCGCGTGGCGCGGCGACCAGCGGCTGGTGGTGACGTCGCTCGCGTCCAGCCAGTCGAGCTGTGCCCCGGTGAAATCGCCGATATCCGGGCTGACCAGCGCCGTGGTGCCCTCGGGGCAGCGCCGCCGCAGGTCGGCGAAATACCACAGCAGATCGACCGCGTCGTCCAGCGACAGGGCGCCCGCCGCCACCAGTCGCGCGAAATCGCCGTGGCTGCACGACACGAAGCCGTCGAAGCCGCGCCGCGCCAGCACCGCCCGCGCGATGCCGAGCTGGATCGCGGTCAGCGCCACCAGCGTGCGGTCGAAATCGGCCAGGTGCGGGCGCCGGTGCCGGCCGAGGAACGCGCCCAGGTCCTCGGCCTCGCCGGTGCGGCGCGCCAGCGCGCCCGAGGCCTCGCCCAGCGCGCCCGTGACCTCGGTCCGCGACAGCCAGCGTTCCCAATGCGTCGCGACGAAGATCGCGTCGAGCCCGGGAAACACGGCGAAGGCGCGGCTCATCCGGCCAGTCCGCAAAGCCGGGCCTCGATCGCGTCGCGCCAGGCCTCGGCCAGCCGGTTCTCGGCCTCGGACAGCGCGTCCAGGTCCAGCCGGCCGTCGCAGGAAATCTCGCGGCTCGGCTGGGTGACGTAGCCCAGATGCCCCTTTTCGTCGGCGATGATCCGCTCTGCCATCGCCGCCACCGCGCGGTCGGGCGCCTGCGCCGCAATCGCCGGAAAGACCAGCATCAGCCGCACCTCGATCAGGTAGGAGATCACGTTGTAATAGGCGGTCTTGCGCGCGTCGCGCGGCAGCGCGCGGCCGATCGCGTGCGTCGCCGCCAGCATCAGCCGCTTCGCGTAGCCGTCGGTGGCCGCGACACAGTCCGCCGCCGCGCCGATCACCGCCGCCAGTCGCGCCGTCGGCACCTTCGGATAGAGCCCGCGCGCCACCGCCAGGATGATCTGGCCGTGGATCACCTCTTCGAAGGCGTGGTGCGCCAGGTGCGCCGGCGACGCCGGGTTTTCCGAACGCAGGATCATCTTCGCCCCGGCGAATTCCAGCGACGACAGCGCCTCGAGCAGCGGGATCGCGGTGACCGGATCGGACACCCTGTCACCGATCCATGCCTTGAACTCGGCCGGAACCAACGCCATCGTCACACCCCCCGGGCACGCAGGCGGTGCCCGCGCCTCTTCAGCCCTCTTCGTGGCCGAGCCTACCGGAGCCCGCCGCGTATTGATAGGCGCGCGTCGGCGGCACTGCGTCGCGGCGATGCGACAGCTGGACATGCCCGACGCACATCTTCTGGTGCCGGAACGACATTTCCGACCCGACCAGGAAATAGCGCCACATCCGCACGAATTCGTCGCCATAGCGGCGGGCGATCCGCTCGATATTGGCCTCGAACCCGGCGTGCCAGTCCTGCAGCGTCCGGTCGTAGTGCCCGCGCCAGATCTCCAGGTCGGCAAGCCACAGGTTCTGCCGCTCGACCGCCGCGCAGACCTGCGAGACCGAGGGAATGTAGCCGCCCGGGAACATGTAGCGCGTCAGCCAGGGATCGACCGGCTCGGGAGTCGCGATCCGCATGATCGAGTGCACCAGCGCCACGCCGTCGGGCTTCAGCACCCGGTGCAGCCCGCCGAAGAACGGCCAGTATGCCCGCAGGCCCACATGTTCCAGGACGCCGATCGCGACCACCCGGTCGAACTGCTCGGCGACCTCGCGGTAATCCTGCCAGCGGAATTCCACCCGGTCCGCCAGCCCCGCGCGTTCGGCGCGCGCCTGGGCGACGCGGCGCTGGTTGTCGGCCAGCGTGATCGCCGTGACCCGGACGCCGTGATCCCGCGCCAGCGTCAGCGCCAGCCCGCCCCAGCCGCAGCCGACGTCCAGCACCCGCATCCCCGGCTCGAGAAGCAGCTTTTTCGCGATGTGCCGCTGCTTGGCGCGCTGCGCCTCGGCCAGCGTCATCCCGGGTTCCGCGTAATAGGCGCAGGTGTACTGCATGTCGTCGTCGAGGAAGAGCCCGAAGAACTCCTCGTCGATGTCGTAGGCATGCGCGGCGTTGTGGCGCGACTTCACCGCGGTGTTCAGGATCACCCGGGTCGCGAAGGCGGTGCGCACGGCCATCAGCGCGCGCAGGTAGGGATCGCGCCGGAAGGTCTCGCCGTTCGCCAGCATCGCGCCCAGGAACGCGCCCAGCGTGCCCTGCTGCACCACCAGCCGTTCCGAGACATAGGCCTCGCCGATGCCAAGCTGCGGGTTGCGCAGGATGCCCCGCACCGCGGCGCCGTCGGTAAGCCGGATCGCCAGCGCCGGGCCGGTGCCGTCGCCGTAGCGCCGCGTCTGCCCGCCGGGATAGGTGACGTCCAGCCGCCCGGCGCGGAAGAATCGCCGGAAGAAGCCGTGGAGCAGCCTGGCCGCCAGCCCGCCGGGCCTGCTCATGGCGCGGCCCGCGCATAGCGCAGGGTCATCGCCGTCCAGGTGCCGCGGGTCAGCCGCACGGTCATCGCGTCCGGGGTCTGCCAGCCGATCCGCAGGCGATAGCGTTCGACCTCGCCGGTCTCGGGATGCGGCGCCTGCATCGACAGGACGATCTCGTCGCCGGTCGAGGCGTCGCGCAGGAAGGTCGGCACCGGTTCGTCCTCGAGCGTGACGAAGGGCCCGAGGTAATCGGCGCCGTCGCAGGCCAGCCATCCGCCGACCCGGCTCTTGCTGGCGGTGGTGACGCAGAGCCCGCTCGCCTCGATCCGGCCGGGCGCGTCGGCGGCGGCGGCGAAGGCGACGCGGCAGCGCACCGGCTCTTCCGCTGCGTCGGGGTCGATCCGGTAGGCGCCGCGCGCGGTCCAGTCGCCGACGAACCGGGCCAGCCCGCCCGCATGGCAGGGCGGTTCCGACGCGGCGAGCGGCGCGGCGTGGCCCAGCCAGGCCGGCACCGACACCAGCACCGACACCAGCACAGACACCGGCACCGGCACCGCCAGCCATCCGCCGCGCCTGTTCCGTTGCATCCGTCTCTCCCCCGGACCCGTTGCGCAAACCATAGCCCGGCCCGGCGCCCGTCGGGAACCGCCGGTCAGTAGTCGCGTTCGAAGAACACGCCGATCCCGGTATTGCCGTCCGACGACGCCGACCCGCGCGCGGTGATCGAGGGCGTGATCGTCAGGTTCAGGTTGATCTCGCTCTTGCCGGACGTGTCGACCGTGACGTCGGTATAGACGTTCTCGCTGATGTACTTGCCCAGGCGCAGGCCGGCCTCGCCATCCTCGCCCGCGGCGATGTCCAGATCGTCGAGACCGAAATTCTGCCTCAGCCGCCCGACGATCCCCTCGCCGCCGCCGCCGGCAAGTGTGCGCACGGCATCGGCCATGCGCAGCGCCTGAAGCGGGGAAATCTGGGTGATGTCGCGCCCGAACAGCAGGCGGGCGAGGATTTCGTCCTCGGGCATGTCGGGCGTCGAGGCGAAATTGACGGCGGGGGACGAGGCCAGCCCCTCGACGACGATCTGCACCCGCGCGTCCGCCGTGTCGGTGCTGGCGACGGCGCGGATATAGGGATCGAAATCGCCCTGAAGCTGGGCGAAGGCCTCGGACAGCACCAGCCGCTTGCCCAGGATGTCCAGCCGGCCGCGGATCAGGTCGAACCGGCCCTCGGTGGCGACCGCCGCGGTGCTGCCCAGCAGCCGCAGGCTGCCGCCCAGTTCCGCGTCCAGCCCGCGGCCGCGCACGAAGACCCGCGCCGGCGCGCTGATCAGAAGGTCCAGCGTGTAGGCCGCCGCGGCGCTGCGGCCGCCGGTCTCGATCAGCCCGGCGCGGGCACGGGTCTGGCGCACCGCGGCGGGCTCGCGCACATGGATCAGCCCCGGCAGCGCGCCGCCGGCGCCGCCGGCGCTGTCGGGGATGCGGATTTCGGTCGGCCCCAGCGCCAGCGCCCCGCTCAGCGCCGCGCCGCCCGCAAGCGGGCCGTCAAGCGCGATCCGCCCGTCGACGGTGGTTTCGTATAGCCCCGGCTGCGAGACGCCGACGCCGGCCAGGGTCGCCGCGAGCCCGCCCGCGAAGGGCCGGGTCAGCGCCATGCGCCCCGCCAGCGTCATGCGCCCGCCGGTCGACACCGCGCCGGTCGCGCCGATCTCGGCCGCCCCGCCGGCGATCCGCGCCTCGGCGGCGATGCCGGTCAGGCCCAGCCGCAGCCCCGGCAGGGTCAGCCGCGCGCCGCCCGTGCTGACGGTGCCCGACAGCGCCGCCAGGCCCGGCGCCCCGTCGAGCCGCAGCGCAAACTCCGCCGTGCCCTCGGCCAGGTTCGGCGCGATGAAGCGGTTGGCCAGCGCCAGCGGCCCGGTGCCGGTGATCGCCAGCGCCACGCTCGCCCCGTCGCGCGCAACCGTGCCCTCGACCGCGGCGGTGGTGCCGCCCGGCCCGCCGAGCGTGCCGGTCACGTCCCACGGCCCGCCGGTCGAGCCGGCCACGCCCGACGCCGCCACCGGGCCGTTCACCCCGGAAATGAACAGCCCCAGGTCGGACAGGTCGAAGGAATAGCGCACCCGGCTGCGTTCGGGCCCGTGCGAGCCGGTCAGATCGGCGATCGCCCGCGGCGTGCGCAGCACCAGGCGGTCGAAGACCAGGATGCCCTGGGCGTCGCGCCGGGCGGTCACGCCCAGCGTGCTGGCCCCGGCCAGCAGCAGGTCGGCCTCGGCGATGCCGGTGCGCAGGTCCTGCCCGCCGCCGTCGAGCCGGGCGGTGAAGCTGCCGTCGCCGAGATCGCCCGAGGCTTCGGCCGCGAGGCTCAGCGCACCGCCGACCGGCCGGCCCGCCAGCGCCTCGAAGACGGCCAGATCGGCGATGTCGAGCGTCGCGTTGCCCGCGACCTGGCCGAACCCGTCGCCCTGGCGTTCCGCGGTTCCGGCGAGCGTCACGCGGTTCGCCGCCTCGCCGCCGGTCCGCAGGTCCAGCCGGTCGACCGCCAGGTTGCCCGCCGCGTCGCGCCGCACCGCCAGCGCCAGCATGCTGGCGCCCGCCAGCAGCGGGTCGGCCTCGGCGATGCCGGTCTGGACATCCTGCCCGTTGCCGTCGAGCCTGACCGCGAAGCTGAGGTCGCGCAGATCGCCCGAGGCTTCGGCGGTCAGCCGCGCGCTGCCGCCGATGGGCCGCCGTGTCAGCGCCGCCCAGGCGCCGAGATCGCCGATCTCCAGCGTCGCGGAGCCTGCGACCGCGCCGAAGGCGTCGCCGCTGCGTTTCGCGTTGCCGGCAAAGCTCGCGCGGCTGTCCCCCGGCCCGCCCGCGGTCAGGTCGAGCCGCCAGTCGTCGCCGCGCTGGCTGGCCGTGCCGGCGAGCGTCGCCGGTCCCGCGGCGCCGTCGATCACCTGCGCCGCGTCGTCGATCCGCAGCGCGAAGGCCAGGTCGCTTTGCCCGCTGGCCAGCGTGCCGCTGGCTTCGATCCGCGAGGTTTCGCCCAGCACCAGCAGCCGCTCGATCCGGGTGCCGGACGTGTCGCGCGCCGCCGATATGTCCAGCCGCGTTGCCCCCGCCAGAAGCGGGTCGAGGTTCTGCAGGCCGACGCCGAGGTCGCGGCCGCTGCCGGCGATGCGCAGATCGAACGACCCGCTGACCGGGGCGACGCTGCCCTCGATCGCGACCTCCGCGCCGCCGGCCAGCGGCAGCCCGGCCAGCAGCGCGAAGCGGCCGAGATCGGCGGCGGCGAGCCGCACCCGCCCGGCGATGGCAAGGTCGAGCTGCCCGTCGGCGCCCTCGATCGTGGCGTCGCCGGTCAGCGCATGATCCGCGCCGGTCAGGTCCATCGCCGTCAGCGACAGCGGCGCGCCGGGGCTCCAGTCGAAATCCAGCCCGCCGGTCAGGTTCGGTCCGATCGCCGCGGCCAGCGCCTGGTCCGCCGGCGCGATCCCGTCCAACGCCAGGTCTAGCCGGCCGGCCACCCGCGCGGCGCCGGGCGACAGGCTGCCGCGCCCGGTCAGCCGGGCGGCCTGCAGCGCAAGGTCCGCACGCCGCAGCCCGTCGACCGACAGTTCCAGGGTCCAGGCATCGCCCTCGGCCGCGTCATAGCCGAGCCGCAGATCGGCGCCGGCGATCCGCGTCGGTTCGCCCGGCAGTGACAGCAGCACCTCGTCCCCCGCGGCCGGCGCGATCCGGCCGTCGAATGCGATCCGCGCGGGCCAGCCGTCGGCGCCAAGCTCGACCGCGCCGTCCAGCCGCATCGCGTCAGAGCCAAGCGACAGCCGGTCCACCGCGGTCCGCCCGTCGGCCAGCCGCCGTCCGGCCGCGGCAAGCCGCAGATCGGCGCCGAGAAACGCGCGGTACTGCTCTTCGACCAGCGGGCGCAGGTCGCCGCCGATATCCGCCGTGAAGGCGCGCATCACCTTTTCCGGATCGTCGGCGTCGGGCAGGTCGGCGAGCGTCACCGTTCCGGCCAGCCGCGTCGCGCCGTCGGTCGAAAGCGCCAGTTCCGCGGTGAAATTGCTGATCGGCGCATCGCCCCTCAGCCGGAGCCCGACCGAGGGGCGCCCGGGCAGGCCGATCAGGTTCGCGGCGATCCCGTTCGCCGCCTCGGTCAGATCCAGCGCCAGCGCCATGCGCCGCGTGGCATTGGAAAACGATCCCTCGAAGCCAAGCCGCCCCTCGGTCTGGCCCAGCCGCGTGACCGACAGCGCCGCATTGCCCGCCCCGCCCTCGAGATCGGCAGAGCCGTCCAGCCGCAGGTCGACCTGTTCGCCCAGAAGCGGCGCGCCGAGCGTCAGGGTCTCGACCTTCAGCGCGCCGATCAGGATCGACACCGGCAGCTCGGGCAGCGCGAAGGGGCTGCGCGCCTCGGGATCGGGCAGGCCGCCGGCGGGCACGGGCGCGCGCGCGACCTCGATCGTCCTGGCCGAAAGCTCTGCGATCTCCAGCCGGCCGCGCAGCAGCGCGCGGCGGTTCCAGTCCAGCACCGCGCCGCCGATCGTCAGCCAGACGCCGTCGGCATCCGCGACGGTAATTTCCTCGATCGTCGCGCGCGCGCTCAGCGCGCCCTCGAAGCCGAGGATGCGCACCTCGCGCCCGGCATCCGACAGGTTGTCCTCGAGGAACGCCTGCAACACGCCGCGGTCGTCCTGCGCTGCCGCGGCACCCGGAAGCGCCAGCGCCAGGGCGGCCAGCAGCGCTATGGCGGCGAGCCGTCTCAAAACGCCTGCCCGATGCCGAGGTAAAGCTGCACGCCGTCGCCGGTGCTGCCGCCCACCGGCGCGGCCACGTCGAACCGGATCGGGCCGAGCCCGGTCATGTAGCGCAGCCCGACGCCCGCGCCGGTATGCCACGCGCCGCTGCCGTCGAAAAAGCTTTCGGACCCGACATATCCGGCGTCGACGAAGGCCACCGCGCCGAAGCGGTCCGTCACGTCGGTGCGCAGCTCTGCCGAGAGGCCGACGAAGCTGCGCCCGCCGATCCGGATGCCGCCGCCGAGGTCGACGTCGAGCGACTGGTAGGGCTGGCCGCGCACCGTGCCGCCGCCGCCGGAATAGAACAGGAAATCCGGGTGCACCTCGGTGATCCCGGCGCCGGCGACCGAGCCGATCTGCAGCCGCCCTGCCAGCACCACGCCGTCATCCGCGCCAAAGCCGCGATAGGCCCGCCCGTCGAGGAATGCGCGCACGCCCGACGCGGTGCCGTCGAGGCCCAGGAACGGCGTCGCCTCGGCCAGAAGGAAGGTTCCGGCGGTCGGGTCGAGCGGGTCGTCGCGCCGGTCCCAGGTGGCTTTCGCCGGAAAGCTCAGCAGCGTGAAGGTCCGCGCGCCCAGATCGTCGTCGGTTTCGGAATAGGTGAGGGTCACGCCGGCTTCGGCCTCGAGCTGGTCCGAGAAGATCCGCCCGGCGCCGATGCCCAGCGAGATCCGGTCCGACAGAAAGTCGGGCTCGTCGAGGTGCTCGTACTCGGCCAGCACGAAGGCCTTGGTGTCGGGGCCGAAGAAGGCCGGGCTTTCCAGACGCGCGCCCAGCGCATAGTCGATGCCGCCGGTCTGGCCGCCGACATTGTCGATCTCGGCCTCGAACCGGAACCGCTCGGCACCGCCGAGAAGGTTGCGGTGCAGCCAGAAGCCGGACAGCTTCAGCCCCTCGAACGACGAGATCTCGGCGCCGAAGCCATAGCGCCGCGGCGCCTCGTCGACCACGCTCAGCGGGATGTCCATACGGTTGCCCGGGCCGAGCGTCTCGGCCTCGGTCAGCGTGACCGAGGAAAACGCGCCGGTCCGGCGCAGCCGCGTCGCCGCCTTGCGCAGGGTCTCGGGCGAGAACACCGCGCCCGAGGGCAGCCCGGCGATGCGGCGGATACGCTCTTCGCGCACCGCGCTTTCGCCGGTCAGCACCAGATCGCCGAAGCTGACGCGCGGGCCCGGGTCGATCGCGACGCGGGCCGAAAGCGTGCCGGCGGCGTGGTCGGCGACGACCTGCTCGCCGGTCGGCGCGGCCTTGGCATGGCCCACGTCGCGCCAGGCGTCGACCGTGGCGACCACGGTGTCGCGGATCAGCCCGCTTTCGGCGCGGGCGCCCGGGGTGATCCGCGGCGCGATCCGGGCGCCGGCGGGGCGCGGCCCGATCTCGACCTGGCCGAACCGGAACGGCCGGCCCGGGTCGACCGCGATCACGATCTCGCCGATCCGGGGCGGGACCTGCAACAGCGCGATATCGGCCGCCTCGCGCCCGTCGATCCCGATCCGAACGACGCCGCCGTAATAGCCGTTGGCATAGAGCGTCTCGACCAGCGTCCGGTAGTCGGCGATCGCCGCGCCGAACAGCTCTCGCGGGTCGCTGCGGCCCTCGTTGCGGGCGGCGACCACCAGCGAGGCGTCGCGCAGCGCCTCGCGCAGCGCCGCGTCGTCCGAGGCCACCGTGAAGCGCACCCGGTCGAGCGCCCGGGCCGCGTCCACGGGGGCGATCAGCGCGAAGGCGATACCGCAAAGCGTGGCTCTGAAACCCAGTCCGATCAGCCTCCGCACTCCCACCAGCCACGCCGCGCCGGGCGCGGGACACAGGTTGAGTATAGCGTGCCCGTTGGCGCGCAAAAGCCTCGATCGCGCCGAGGCCGGGGGCTCGGCGAAGAATCGGCGCCGGACCACGCGCGGGCCGGGTTTCGCGCCGCTCCTGCGACCGGCGGCGGCGCGGCGCGCGCGGCAATCCCGCCGCGGCGCGGCATGACCCGGGCGGCGATGTCCGGCGGCCGCCCCGGCCCGGGGCGCCGCGTACCGGTGCCGGCGCCATGCCGGTGGCCAGCCGCGCGACGGCGGGCCGGTGCGTATCCGGCGCGCCGTGGCAGGATGTTATCGCTTCGTGAACCGCGGCGGCGGCGGCGCGCGCGGACCGGCGGCTTAGTGCAGCGTCTTGGTCCGCGTTTCCGCCTGGCGCTCGAGCATCGCGAGGAAATTGGTGATCGCCATGATCTCGCGCTCGAGCTTGGCGAGCGACATCGCGCGGTTCTCGGGCGCGCCCTCGATCTTGCGCGACAGCTGGTGGACCTCATTCGACATGCGGCCCGCGATCGGGCGCAATTCGCCCTCGACCCAGTGCGCGACGCGGCGCAGGACGCCGTTGGCGGCGCTGTGGATCGCCGATTTCGTGGGCGCCTTCGAGCCGTAAAGCCGGTCCTCGAGCGCGGTGCGGATCGCCTCGCCCAGGTTGCTTGGCGACAGCCCGTCCTTCGGCATGTAGGACGAGCAGCCCTTGCGCATCGCCTCGACCACCAGCCCGGTCGGCGCCTCGGTCGCCAGCATGATCACCGGCACCGCGGCGTTGGTGGCGTGGCGCTTCAGCTCGTCCAGCGCGTCGAACCCGGTCGCGCCGGACAGGTTGTAGTCGAGGACGACGATGTCGTACCGCCTGAGGTTCAGCGCGGCGCGGAATTCGTCGAGGTTGCCGGCCGCTTCCATCCGGATCAGGAACCCCATGGTCCGCACCACGCGGCGAAAGCGTTCCTGGTCGAACAGGTTGTCGTCGACGACCAGGACATCGATCGGAGGGCATTCCGGCCCGGCCCCGAGGGTGTTCCGGGCATCGTTCAATGTTGCCGCCGATTTCGACATGTCCAGCTCCTGCTTTGGGCGAGTACAATCTTTGACCTGTCAACGTGGCTAGCCGGCCAGGGTTGCCAAAGCGTTTACGGCGACGCCGCGCCCGCGCGCCAAATCCCCGGGATTTGATTGAAATCCTCGGTATCCGGCATGAAGCGGCGGGCCCGCGCGCTACTTGAACCGGAACGGCTCGTCCTCGGGGAACAGGCAGAACGGGTGCAGGGGCCCGGGCGGGTCCAGCCCGCGCGCGCCCAGCGCCTCGGCGACGCGATGGTCGATCGTGTCGACCAGCCCGCCGAACGACAGTTCCTCGCGCAGCACGCGCCTGACGTCCTCGGCGATCAGCGCACGGTTCTGCGCCAGCAGGTCGCCGGCCCAGCGCCGCGACGCCTCGGCAAAGGCGCGTGCGGCGGTCAGCATCAGGTCGCGCAGCTTGCCCGCGTCCAGCGCCGCCTTGTCGAGGCAGTCGAGCGAGCCGCCCTTCAGCGAGGCGACCGCGACATCGTCGCGCATCTCGGACGAGATCAGCACCGTCGCGGCCGCGAAATTCCGGGCATGGCCCTGCACGATCCGCTGCGCCGCCAGCCCGTCGCCCTGCGGCAGCAGATAGTCGATCAGCACGACGTCATAGGCCCGTTCGTCCAGCGCATCCTGGAATTCCTCGAGATTCGAGGTCAGCCGGGTGTCGACCGGCAGCCCGGTCTCGTCGCAGGCGCGCGAGATGCGCATCCGGTCGAACCTGCTGTCGTCGAGCACCAGCACCTGGAGGGCATGCTGCCCGGCGCCCTTTGCGCCGTCGCGGCCGGCGGCGCCGGCCCCGGCCTCGGTTCCCGCTTGCCCCATTGCGGCCGCTCCTGTCCGAATCCCGGCTGCGACGGTCGCACGGGCCGTCCTGACAGCACCTTAACGCCGGCGCGGAAGCCGGGGCCGGATTGCCTAAAATCCGAGCGATCTCGGCGTTAATCGGATACTAACCGGCGGCGCCTATCGCTGGGCCGGTACCGAGGCGAGGACGGATCATGCGGGACGGCGCCGCGCCGGGCTCTGACGAGTTCGAGACGTATCTGTATCACATCACCCACGACCTGAAGGCGGCGACCAGGGCGATCAGCGTGCTGCCGGACTGGGTGCGCAGCGACCTGGCGGCAAGCCGGATCGCGCTGCCCGGCGCGGTCGAGGGGCATCTCGACATGCTGCAGGTCTCGGCCCGGCGGCTCGACCGGATGCTCGACGGGCTGACCGAGTTGTCGCGCGTGGGCCGGCTGGCCTCGGAGCCGGGCGACCACCGGATCGCCGATCTGGCGGGAACGGCATGGTCGGCGGTGGCGGGCGGGGCGGGATTTGCGCTCGATCTGGCGGCGGGGGACGCGCGCGTCCGCGGTCCCGCCAACGACCTGCTGCGGCTTTTCGCGGCGCTCCTGTCCAACGCGGTCATGCACCACGCGGCAAATGCCGGCGCCATCCGCGTGAGCGCCGAAATCCGCGGGCCGCGGGTTCACGTCACCGTCGCCGACGACGGGCCGGGAATACCGGCGGCGCTGCGCGGCAAGGCGTTTGAACCGCTGCAGACGCTGCAATCGCGCGACGAGCGCGACACGGCCGGCATGGGGCTGGCGATCGCGCGCAAGGTCGTCCGGTCGCTGGGCGGCGACATCGCGATCCGCGGCGAAGACGACGTGCCGGGCTGCCGGGTTGAGTTCGACCTTCCGGCCGGCGACCCGCCCCGCGGCGGCGCACCGGCGCGGCCCGGGCGCTGACGGCGCCGCCGGCCGATCCCGTGGCGCGGACCGCGCTATCCGGCGAATGCAAGCTGCGCCTTCATCGCGCGGTTGCGGTCGCTGGCCAGGTCGAAGGCCTCGGCGGCGCGGTCCAGCGGCAGGGTGTGAGTGATCAGGGGCGCGACGTCGATCAGCCCCTTGCGCATCAGCGCGACGCCGGTGAAGAACTCGGCGTGGAACCGGAACGAGCCACGAAGCTGCAGCTCTTTCGCGGTGACCGCCATCATCGGCACCGACATGTCGCCGCCGAGGCCGAGCTGGACCACCACGCCGCGCGGCCGCAGCACGGGGATCGCCGCCCGCAGCGCCGCCTCGGCCCCCGAGCATTCGTAAAGCACGTCGAACGTGCCCTTGTCGCCGGCGAAGCGGTCGAGCGACCCGGGCGACGCGCCCACGTTCAGAACCTCGTCGGCGCCCGCCTGCCGGGCCATGCCGAGCGTGAAATCCGACAGGTCGGTCGCCACGATCAGCTCTGCCCCCGCCCGCCGCGCGCAAAGGACCGACAGCACCCCGATCGGGCCGCAGCCGGTCACCAGGACGCGCTTGCCCAGCATCGGCCCGGCGGTCCCGGTGGCGTGCAGGCAGACCGCAAGCGGCTCTGCCATCGCCGCCTCGCCGGTCGACAGCCCGTCGGCGGGCGCGCATTGCGCCGCCGTCGCGACCAGCAATTCGCGGAACGCGCCCTGGACGTGGGGAAACGGCATCGCCGATCCGTAGAACCGCATGTTCAGGCACTGGTTCGGCATCGCCGCGCGGCAGAAGCGGCACGACCCGCAGGGCCGCGACGGCGACACCGCGACCAGCTGGCCGGTGCCGAGCCCCTCGACCCCCTCGCCCAGCGCCTCGATGTGGCCCGCGACCTCGTGGCCGAGGATCATCGGCTCGCGCAGCCGCACCGTGCCGAATCCGCCGTGGTTGTAGTAATGCAGGTCCGACCCGCAGATGCCGCCGGTGGCGACCCGCACCTGCACCTCGCCCAGGCCCGGCGCGCGCACCTCGCGGTCCTCGATGCGCAGGTCCTTCGCGGCGTGGATGACGATGGATTTCATGTCGGGGCCTTTCCGTGGGCGGCGGTCAGTTTGCCAGTTCCGTCGGCAGGGCGCGGATGCTAGGCACGACCCTGTGTCATGACCGGCCACGTGTCGAGCGGAAAGGAGCGCACGCGATGACCAAGGGAGCCGCCCTGTTCGATCTGACCGGCAAGCGCGCGCTGATCACCGGCTCGTCGCAGGGGATCGGGCTGGCGCTTGCGCGCGGGCTGTCCGAGGCCGGCGCCGCGCTGGTGCTGAACGGGCGCGACACCGCCAAGCTCGGCACCGCGGCCGAGGTGCTGCGCAGCGCCGGCGCGACGGTGCACGAGCTGCCGTTCGACGCCACCGACCACGCCGCGGTGCGCGCCGCCGTCGACGGGTTCGAGGCCGGAACCGGCGCCATCGACATCCTGGTCAACAACGCCGGGATGCAGTTCCGCACCGAGTTGCAGGATTTCCCGCCCGACAAGTTCCAGGCGCTGATGCAGGCCAATATCGCCACCGTGTTCAACGTGGGCCAGGCGGTGGCGCGGCACATGATCGCCCGCGGCGCCGGCAAGATCGTCAATATCGCCAGCGTGCAGACCGCGCTCGCCCGGCCCTCGATCGCGCCCTACACGGCGACCAAGGGCGCGGTCGGCAACCTGACCAAGGGCATGGCGACCGACTGGGCGAAATACGGCCTGCAATGCAACGCCATCGCCCCCGGCTATTTCGACACGCCGCTGAATGCCGCGCTGGTGGCGGACCCCGACTTCAGCGCCTGGCTAGAAAAGCGCACGCCCGCCGGGCGCTGGGGCCAGGTCGAAGAGCTCGTCGGCGCCTGCGTGTTCCTCGCCGGGCCGGCGTCGAGTTTCGTCAACGGCCACGTTCTTTATGTGGACGGCGGCATCACCGCCTCGCTCTGAGATGCGCCGCTTCGTGGTCATGGGGGTGGCGGGCTGCGGCAAGTCCACCGTCGGCGCCGCGCTGGCCGGGCGGATCGGCGCCAGCTATGTCGACGGTGACGACCTGCACCCTGCGGCAAACATCGCCAGGATGTCGGCGGGGCAGCCGCTGACCGACGACGACCGCTGGCCCTGGCTCGACCGCGTCGGCGCGGCGCTGCGCGACGCGTCCGGTGTGGCGCTGATCGGCTGCTCGGCCCTGAAACGCGCCTACCGCGACGGGATCCGCATCGCGGCCGCCGCGCCGGTGGGGTTCCTGCACCTCGCCGGGACGCGCGAGGTGATCGCGGCGCGCATGGCGCGGCGAAGCGGGCATTTCATGCCGCTCTCGCTGCTCGACAGCCAGTTCGCCGCGCTCGAGCCGCTGGCGGCGGACGAGGCCGGCGCGACGGTCGACATCGCCGCCCCGCTGGACGCGGTGGTGGACGGCCTGGAGGCCCGGATGCGCCTGCTGATGGACACCGCGGATCGGCCCGGCGACTGACAAGTTCGCAACGGGTTAACGGATCGTTACCGCGCATCGCGGCCAAAACACATATTTTTCAGCAGGTTGCGCCATGTCCAATTATCCGGATATCCAACTATCCGGGTATCCAACTATCCGGATATCCGGTTATCCGGTTATCCGGTTATCCGGCTATCCGGTTATCCGGTTGTCCGGCTATCCAACTATCCGGATATCCAGCTATCCGATCGCCCGGTGCGACGGTGTCCGGGAATGCCGGATCTCCGGGGCGCCGGCCCCGCAGCCTTCCGCCATGGCGCTGCCCCGATACGCCGGCACCCCGGCCGCCATCCCGCCGATATCGCCCAAAACCGTCCGCCCCGCGTTTACAGACCCCGCCGACGGCGCTATGCGCTGGGCGCAGCACAAGGACGGACCGGCGCATGGCGAACCACCTTTACCAGCATGACCTGCCCGACGGGCTGAGCCTCGGCCCGGTCGTCGCCATAGACTGCGAGACGATGGGCCTCGTTCCCCACCGCGACCGACTGTGCGTGGTGCAGATGTCCGGCGGCGACGGCAACGCGCATATCGTGCAGATCGCCAGGGGGCAGACCGCGGCGCCGAACCTCTGCCGGATGCTCGCCGACCCGGACGTGCTGAAGCTGTTTCATTTCGGCCGCTTCGACATCGCGGTGCTGTACCATGCCTTCGGCACGCTCGCCGCGCCGGTATGGTGCACCAAGATCGCCTCGAAACTGGTGCGCACCTATACCGACCGGCACGGGCTGAAATTCCTGCTCGACGAGCTGCTGAAGGTCGATATCTCGAAGCAGCAGCAGATGAGCGACTGGGGCGCCGAGGCGCTGACCGAGGCGCAGCTTGACTACGCCGCCTCGGACGTGCTTCACCTGCACGCGCTGCGTGCGCGCCTGATCGAGCGGCTCGACCGCGAGGGCCGCACCGACCTGGCCCAGGCCTGTTTCGACTTTCTGCCCGCCCGCGCCCGGCTGGATCTTGCCGGGTGGCCTGAAATTGACATATTCGCCCACTAGATAAGGCCTATGCTGAAGCGCATGGACAGAGACGTGTTCCTTCAGACCGGCCGCCGCGTGGTGCGGCGCGAGGCCGAGGCGCTGGGCCGGCTGGCTGAGGCGCTGGACGGCGGCTTTGTCGAGGCGGTCGAGACGATCCTGGCGGCGCGCGGCCGCGTCATCGTCTCGGGCATGGGCAAGTCGGGCCACATCGCGCGCAAGATCGCGGCGACCTTCGCCAGCACCGGCACGCCCGCGCATTTCGTCCACCCAGCCGAGGCGTCGCACGGCGATCTGGGAATGATGGCGCAGGGCGACGTCGCGCTGGTCCTGTCGAACTCGGGCGAGACGCCCGAGCTTGCCGACCTGATCGCCTATACCCGCCGCTTCGGTATTCCGCTGATCGGCATCGCCGGCAATCCCGACAGCACGCTTCTGCGGCAAAGCGACGTGCGCGTCGTTCTGCCCCCGGCGGAAGAGGCCTGCGCCACCGGGATCGTGCCCACCACCTCGACCGCGATGGCGCTGGCGCTGGGCGACGCGCTGGCGATCGCGCTGATGGAGCATCGCCGGTTCACGCCGGCACATTTCCGCGAGTTCCATCCCGGCGGGCGGCTCGGCGCGCGGCTCAGCAAGGTGCGCGACCTGATGCATGACGACATGCCCCTGGTCGCCGCGGCAACCCCGATGGGCGAGACGCTGCTGGTGATGAGCCAGAAGGGCTTTGGCGTGGTCGGCGTGCAGGACGCGTCCGGCGGGCTGACCGGCATCGTCACCGACGGCGACCTGCGCCGGCACATGGAGGGGCTGCTTGAGATGACCGCCGAGCAGGCGATGACGCGGAACCCGCGCACCATCGGCCCGGATGCGCTGGCCGAAGAGGCGGTCGCGCTGATGAACGAGCGCCGGATCACATGCCTCTTCGTGGTCGACCCCGCCGCCAGCCACAACGCCGTGGGCATCCTGCACGTGCATGACTGCCTGCGCGCCGGCATCGTCTGAGATGGCTCCGGCCGACAACACGTATTCCCGTTTCGTCGCCTGGATGAAAATCCTGCTGCCGCTGCTGGCGCTGGCGCTGCTGTCGACGCTGTTCCTGGTGGCGCGCACCATCGACCCGGCGCAGAACCTGCCGTTCGCCGATATCGACGTCGACGACCTGGCGCGCGAACAGCGCATCGGGCGGCCGAACTATTCCGGCACCACCGCCGACGGCGCCGCGATCTCGCTGGCGGCCGAAAGC
This sequence comes from Rhodobacter sp., assembly GCA_041627895.1. Lineage (GTDB taxonomy): Bacteria > Pseudomonadota > Alphaproteobacteria > Rhodobacterales > Rhodobacteraceae > JBFKQC01. Next base: position 11,357 of record JBFKQC010000042.1, on the reverse strand, counting down.
GCGCGGCCCGACCCCGAGGACCCGAAGCGGATCACGGGCGCCGGCGTGCGGGCCGCCATCGACCTGCCCTCGGGCGACCGGGTCGAGATCGCGGCCAATGCGATGCGGCTCGACACCGCCGCCCGGGTGATCACGCTGTCCGACGGCGTGGTGGTCGAAACCTCGGACGGCTACACGCTGCGCACCGCGGCGATCGACGTCGCGATGGACCGCACCCGCGTCGAGGCCACCGCGCCCGCCGAGGTCGACGGCCCGCTCGGCCGGCTGGCCGCGGGACGCTTCGTCCTGACCGGCGGCGGCACCGACAGGCGACCCTACGTTCTGGTTTTCAAAAGCGGCGTCAAGCTGGTATACGATCCCAACGAGTGAGGTTTCGACGATGAAATGTCCCGACGGGCTGAGGGCCGCCGCCTTCGCCCTTTGCGTTCTGGTCACGGGTACGCTCGCCGCGGCGGCGCAAGGCACCTCGGTGACGCTCGGCGTGCAGGACCACGACAGCTCGACCCCGGTCGAGATCACCTCGGAAGAGCTGGAGCTTGACCAGGAAAGCGGCACCGCGGTCTTCACCGGCGACGTGATCGTCCGCCAGGGCGACATCACCATGACCTGCGGCCGCATGGTGGTGGAATACGCCCGCAATCCCGACACCGGCCGGAACGAGATCAAGGTGATCCGGATGTTCGGCGGCGTCACCTTCGTCAGCGCGGAAGAGGCCGCCGAGGCCGACAACGCCGTCTACGACCTGACCTCCGAGATAATCGAGATGTCCGGCAACGTGCTGGTCACGCAGGGGCCCACCGCGCTTACGGCGAACAGGCTGACCTACAACCTCCAGACCGGCGACGGCCGGATGGAGGGCAACGTCAAGACCGTGTTGCAGCAGGGCAGCAACTGACGTGGCGGCCAGGCCCGAACTGACCGTGACCGAAGGCCAGGTCGGCCTGCACGTCACCAATCTGCGCAAGAGCTACCGCAAGCGCACGGTGATCCGCGACGTCAGCCTGGATCTGGGCCGGGGCGAGGTCGTGGCGCTGCTCGGGCCCAACGGATCGGGCAAGACCACCTGCTTTTACGCCATCGCCGGGCTGATCACGCCCGAGGGCGGACAGGTGATGCTGGACGGGCGCGACGTGACCTATCTGCCGATGTACCGCCGCGCCAAGCTGGGCATCGGCTATCTGCCGCAAGAGGTCTCGATCTTCCGCGGGCTCAGCGTCGAGGACAACATCATGGCGATCCTCGAGATCTCCGTGCCCGACAAGATCCGCCGCCGCGAGCGGCTGGAAGAGCTGCTGTCCGAGTTCTCGATCAGCCACCTGCGCCGCGCCTCGGCGCTGTCGTTGTCGGGCGGCGAACGGCGCCGGGCCGAGATCGCGCGCTGCCTGGCGGCGGACCCGAAATACCTGCTGCTGGACGAGCCCTTCGCCGGGGTCGATCCGATCGCCGTGGGCGAGATCCGCGGGCTGGTCGCCGACCTGAAAAACCGCGGAATCGGTGTGCTGATCACCGATCACAACGTGCGCGAGACGCTCGAGATCGTCGACCGCGCCTATATCCTGCATGACGGCATGGTGCTGATGAGCGGCACCACCGACGAGGTGATCCGCGATGAAAACGTCCGTCGGGTCTATCTGGGCCAAACCTTTAGGATCAATTGAGAAAATCGCGCTGCAATGACGTCCGGACACGGAAATGTGGATAGTTTTCCGCGCGATTCTGTTGACAGGCGGCCCCGCTCTGTCGCCAAATGATCCCGATGCGTGACCATGCCTACCACGTCCTTGCGCGCGTTCCGGTTGCACGGTGCAAGATATGCAAAACGTGCCGCAACACGGCTTTGGATCACGGCTACGAAACCCCAGAACACTGAAAACCAACGGGACAGCCGGCCAAAGACGCCGGATCGAAGTGAAGGAGGCACAATGCGGTACCAGATCAGCGGCAAACAGATCGACATCGGCGACTCGCTGCGGTTCCACGTCGAGAACGAACTGGGCTCGGTCGTCGAGAAATATGCCGGCCGGCCGACCGACGCGAACGTCGTGTTCTCGCGGAACGGCCATGAATTCGTGTGCGAGGCCGTGGTGCACCTGTCCACCGGGCTGACCGCCCAGGCCCGCGGCCACGCCAATGAAATCTATGCCGCCTTCGACCAGGCGGGCGAGAAGATGGACAAACAACTCAGGCGGTACAAGCGCCGCCTGAAGGACCACCACAAGGAACGTTCACAACCGGTTGAACTCTCGGGCGCGTCCTCGTATATCCTCGCCGCGTCCGACGGGGGCGAAGAACAGGAGCCCGACAGCCTGCAGCCGATGATCGTGGCGGAGATGGAGACGAAGATCCCCTCTCTGTCGGTCGGCGAGGCGGTCATGCAGATGGAACTGGCCGGTGCGCCGTTCCTGGTCTTCCGTCACGAAGGGCACGAGGAGGTAAACGTGGTCTACCGCCGGGACGATGGCAACATCGGCTGGATAGACCCAAGCAATTCGAAATGAACCGGGCGGCCCCGCGCCGCCGAACCCGAGCAGAGGTCCATGGAGCTTTCCAAGATTCTTCGGCCTGACGCGGTCAAGCTGATCGCCGGCGTGTCCAGCAAGAAACGCCTGCTGCAGGACCTCGGCGAGATCGCGGCGGGCGTCTACGGCGTTTCGGCCCGGGCGGCGATCGACGCGCTGATGGAGCGCGAGACGCTGGGGCCCACCGGCGTGGGCAACGGCATCGCGCTGCCGCATGCGCGGCTGAAGGGGCTCGACGGCGTGATCGGCGTCTTCGTGCGGCTGGAAAAGCCGGTGGATTTCGACGCCGTCGACCGGCAGCCCGTGGACCTGGTGTTCTCGCTGTTCGCGCCGGTCGAATCCGGCGTCGACCACCTGAAGGCGCTGGCCCTGGTGTCGCGCCGCCTGCGCGACCCGGCGACCTGCGCCAAGCTGCGCAGCAACGAGGACCTTTCCGCGCTTTATGCGGTGCTGACCGAGGCCAGCACCAGCGAGGCGGCATAGCGCGAACGCCGGCGGGGCCGCGCCTCGCGGAACGGCGCCGGACCTGACGGGCAGGGCGGACCGCGCCCTATGCCGCCGGGTCCAGCGCGCGGAAGCCGAACATCATATAGTCCTTCTGGTAGGCCGCGCGCACCGCCTCTTCGACCTCGTCGTCGTAGATCGCGGCCAGCGTCACCGGCGCGTCCTCGATCCTGGCCGCCAGATCGGGCGCCGGCAGCCCGACCTGCGCCGCCAGTTGCGCCAGCCCCTCGGCGAGGCCGTCCTCGCGCAGCACCATGTCCGGCACCATGACCTGCGCCAGCCCGTGCAGCACCTCGGTCTGCGAGGCCCAGCTTGCATCGACCCTCAGCCCGGTCTGCCCGCCCAGGTTGCCGCGGACGAAACTGGCGAAGGCCAGGAAGGCGGCGCGGTGCTGGTCGGCGCCATAGGACTTGTCCGGCGCGCCCTCCGGGATCGGCAGCTTGTAGTTCTTGATCAGCGCGGCCTTGATCTCGTGAAAGGTCTCGGGCCCGTCGCCCAGGATATGCGTGACGAAGGCCGCGTGCAGGCGCGCGACCGGGTGGCGGACTACGGTGAAGCTGCGGTGCCCGGGATGGCGCCGCTTCCACTGGCGCAGCGTCTTCTGGGTGAACCCGGCCAGCAGCGCGTCTTCGCCCGCGCCGTCCAGCGCGGCCAGCCAGGCGCGGATGCGGCGCTGGGGCGCGGCCTTGATCGGCTGGAACAACAGCGGCGCCTCGGCCGCGGCCACATAGGTCGGCACCGCGGCGGCGCGGCGCGGCTCGAAATTCGGGGTCCGGGTCAGGTCGAACCGGTCGATCCGGCCGAGCGCCGCCTGCATCTGGTCGAAATTCTCGACCTTCTTTTCCAGCGCCGCGGGGTTCTGCACCTTGGTACGCTGGCTGGTGGCGTTCTTCTTGTGCGCGACGCCGAGAAAGGCCGCCAGCCCATCCAGCACCCCGAGGTCGCGCAGATCGTCATAGCCGATGTAAAACGCCGTCTGCCCGGTGGTCTGCAACCCGCGCAGGATTTTCAGCTGGAACTGCTGCAGCCGGTCGAGATGCGCCTCGAACTCGGCCGCGTCAAAGGTGATCCGCGCCGACTTGGCCCCCTTCATGTCGGCCAGCCGCCATTGCCCGGTCGCCGCCGCGATCTTGCGCGAGACGTAACTGTCGATCGGGTTCCGGGTCAGCACGATCTTGGCACAGCGCGGATCGGCCAGGGTCTTGTCCAGGATGCGCGGGTCGTGGTCGTGGAAAAAGCGGAACCCCGGCAGCCCGTCGCTGTGCACCCGCATCCGGTCGATCAGCTGCACCGGATCGGCCTCGCGCGCGGGCATGTCGATCCCGAACAGCTCGGACTTGTTGGCGTGGCCGATGAAGACCGGGTTGAACGCCTCGCCGAAGCAGGTCAGCCCGGGGTATTCGTTGATGTTCTCTTCGAGGAAATTCGACCCGGTCCGCATCTCGGCGTAGATCACGAAATAATCGAAGCGCTTGTCCATAAAGCCTTACTTTTTCACCAGGTAGGGTTTGCGCGACGCACGCGGCGCCTCGTTCGGGCCGTCGCCGCCGGGGAAGTCGCCCATCAGGTGCGGGTGCATGCCCTGGTTCTTGAGGTTCTGCAGGAACTGCCCGAATCCGGTCAGGTCGACCATGCGCGGCGCCTCGGTCAGCCGGCGGTGGTTGCGCGGGCCGATCTCGTCGATGATGGTCTGCAACGGCTCCATCGGGCTTTCGATGAAATCCGCCATCGACCAGATCCGCACCCTGGCCTTGGTATGCGGCGAGCGCAGCACGTCCAGGTGCCCGGTCTCGATCTTCTGCAGCCGCGCGGCCTCTTTTCGGACATCCGAGAAGTTCAGGTTGGAATGGAACAGCGGCACCGCCCAGGCGCCCGAGATCACCGAGATCTGGGCGTTGGAATCCGTCGCCATGAACCACGACGGGTCCTGGTTGTCGCGCGGGCCGAACTGAAAGCACTGGCGTTCGCCGCGCGTGTTCCAGACCAGGTTGGTCAGGAACGCCAGCGGGTTGTAGTCGCGCAGCCCGGCACTGTCGCTCAGCGCGCCGGCATAGACCCTTTCCTTGCCGGCGAACTCTGCCCGGCCGGGCGCGAACAGCGCGCCGTGCACCCGCGCGCCGACCATCTTCGACAGCCAGTCCTCGAAATCCTCGAACAGGTCGCTGAAGCCCTCGAACACCGAATAGGGCGCGCAGGTCTTGCCGTTCTCCCAGCCGTCGTGGGGAAACCGGCTTTGCATGTACAGCCCCGCGCGGCCGCGGGTGCGCCGGTCGACCGCCTTGGCGAAGATGCGGTCGATCTTGCCGGGGTTCGGCTCGGCCCCGGTCATCACGTCGGCGCCCGGCGCGAGGAAGGTGTTGTACAGCCGGTTCGCCCGCGGCCAGATCTTGCGCGCCACAAAGCAGTTCGACCGCCTGAGCAGCTGCAGGTGATCGTCGTAGAAGATGTGCGGCTTGCCCTGGAAATCGAACTTGGACAGCGTCAGCGACCGGCTTTCGATGTTCGAGGAATAAAGCCGCACCAGCGTCTGGTAATAGCTTTCGTCCGGAATCCATACCTTGCGGAAATAGCGGTCGTGGGTCTTGCGGTCCGGGTCCTCGAGGATCGCCGACAGCGTCTGCCGGGTCAGGCACCACCACTGGCTGCCCAGATGCGGCGTCAGCCCGTCGGGAATCTTGCGCTTGTAGCCCAGCCTTCGCTGCAGCCGGACATAGCCGTCGAACATCCGGCGGCGGCGCTTCCACGAGAACGGGAAGCGCAGCGTGAAGCGTTCCAGGCTAAGCCCGCCGACGGTCCAGGGCACGTCCTCGGTCGTGACCGACTCGATGAAGTTGGTCAGCGGCCGCTCGGCCAGATAGCGTTTCAGCTCGTCGACCGGCCGCAGCGGCAGGCAGGACCCCGACGCGAGATAGACGTGCCGGACCTCCTTGAACTCCTTCAGCATCAGTTCCGACGCGCTTTGCGAGGCGGCCACCAGGCTCCATGTCCCCCACTCGCAGCGGTGGCGCTTCGAGAACCGCACGTTGTCCAGCTTGCCGAGGCTCTGCACGAATTCCGAATACCGCTTGCCGCGCACCTGCCGGTCGACATGGATCACCACCGGACAGCCGTGCCCGGCCCAGTGCCGCGCCACCTGCTCGGCCCGGTTCAGCGCCTCGTGCACCAGCATGACGATGCCCACCGTCATGCCCAGTTCCCCTTGGACATCAGCCCGAGAATCTCGAGCTGGCGCCAGTTGATGTACTTCTCGGACCACTTGCACCAGAGGTCCGGGTTCTGCCGCAGGTGCCTGTGATAGGCCTTGTACTCTTGGCTCGCCGCGTAATGCTGCTTGCGCGCCAGCTCTTCCGCGGCCTTCTGGCCGAACGTGTCGAGGAACTTGGCATGCAGCAGGATGCCGCTGGCCTTCTCGCCGCCCCATTCGTCGTAGACGAAGTTCAGCCCGCGCGGCAGCACCATGTGGGTCGAGCTGACATAGGCATAGGACCGGTCCCACTTGACCAGCGGGATCTTGTTCAGCGCCGGGGCGCGGTCCGGCTTGTCGGCGAAGAAGGCGCGCGCGCGCGGCCCGCCCTGGATCCACAGGTTGCCGAACTTTGCGTTCCTCATGATCGTGTAGTTGCCGCTGTCGAACCAGTTCGCGATCTCGATCGGGTTCTGCCCCTCGCGGTAGGGATAGGCGTCGATCGGGCCCTTGGGATACATGTCCAGCAGCATCGCCGAGAACGACTTGATCGACGAGGCGTCCAGCCAGTCGGTCAGTGCCCGGATCGGGCGCGTGTCGCAGAACGGGTAGACCAGAAACTCGTCGGGATCGACCACCAGGCACCAGTGCTTGTGGCCGTATTTCGATTGCAGCCAGTTCAGCCAGTCGACCCCGAACCGCGCGCGCTTGTAGCTCGACACCGTGGTCCACAGCGACACGTCCGGCTGCTCGGCCAGGTATTCGCGCGAGCCGTCATCCGAGCCATTGTCCACGATCAGGAAATGATCGACCCCCATCTCGCGGTAGTATTTCAGGAAGAACGGTAGCCGGATCCGCTCGTTCCGGAGCGTCGAGAAGACCAGGATGTCGGTGCCCCGCAGCCCCGCGGTCCGGTCGGCGACAGGGGTCAATTCGCGCCGCTTGCGAAACGCACGAATGCGCCAGCGCTTACGCTGCAGCCGCAGCCGATATGACGTCCATGCGCTCAATCTCGTTCCTCAGGCAGAGGAGTGTGCCGTCGCACCGGCCCGGCAATATCACGTCACCTTTAAGACAAGGTTGAAGTGATCCGCCCATGTCGGAAGCCCGGCCCCGGGGTTGCCCCCCGCGTGTCTCGTTGTCCCTGCCCGTTTCTCATCCGCCAGTCGTGTTATTGATTGTTTCCATGAATACACGTCGTCCGACTCCAGGTAAACGGGGATGTTCCCCAGGATTTCCCGGAAAACCGGCAGGTCGTGGCACAGAACCGGCGTGCCCAGCGCCGCGGCCTCGGCGGCGGGCAGGCCGAAGCCCTCGGCGCGGCTCGGGAACAGCACCGCCGCGGCGCCCCGGATCATGGCCGAGACCGCCGCATCGGGAAGCCCGGCAAACTCGTGCACGGGGCCGTCCGGCGCCAGCGCGTCGAGCCGCGCGAACACCGCCTCGTTGGCCCAGCCGCGGCTGCCGGCGATCACCAGATGCGGCATGTCCGCGGCCGCAAGGTCCGCGGCCAGCGCCTCCCAGACGTCCAGCAGCAGGGCATGGTTCTTGCGCGGCTCGATGGTTCCGAGCACGACGAAATACGGCGCGACGCCCGGCAGACCCCGGGGCCGGCCCGGGCTGCCCGGACTGCCCGGGTCCGCCAGGTCGATGCCCAGATGCGCGACGATCGTCTGCGGGACCCGGCCCCAGCCGCCGAACCAGCGCGTGACATCCGCCCGGGTCTGGCGCGAGTTGCAGATCACCAGGTCGGCATGCGCCGCCACGCGCCGCATCCGCGCCTTGAAGCGGGCGGGCGTGCCGGGCCGCTGGAAGTCGGGGAAATCCAGCGGAATCGTGTCGTGGACGAAGACCGCGACGGTGGCGCCGGACTGCGCGCGCCAGGCGTCGAACACCTCGTCCGAGAGGTTGCTGTGCCCGACGTTCAGATAGGCCGCGCCGGCGGGCAGGGACCGGCGCAGCATCGCCGCCAGCCGCCCGCGCCGGCAACGGTCGACCGCAAGGCGGCGCAGGTCCGCCTCGGCGCGGCGCTTCGCGGGGCTCGCCCGGCGGCTGAGCCGGCCGACCAGGTCGGGCGGCCCCCAGGGCGCCCGACCCTCGATCCGCCGCCTTATCTCGCCTGCGCCGTCGCGGTCCAGCAGCACGTGCCCGAGCCCGGTGCGCACCAGCGCGAACAGCGGCAACGCCTCGTCCAGCAGCCGCCGCAGATAGGCCAGTTCGACCCGGTCGACCCCGGTCAGCGGCCCGCGCCCCGCGCGCGAGATCAGCCGGGTCAGGTCGAGGCAGCGCGCGGTCGGGGGCGGCCGTTCGGTCATGGCCGCATCTTGCCCGGTTCCGGTGCCGCCGCAAAGCCCCGGATCGCCGCCGGTTCCGCACCGCGCCGCCGCGGGCCGGCCCGGGTCAAGGATCGCGCAGCGACCGGCGAAGCCGGCCAAAGGTCCTTGACGCGGGGCGGGCCGCAATCACCATCGGGATGGCGCGTTCAGGGCAGACCTGTCCCTGAACCGCCTCTCGGCAATCGGGGTTCCGGTCCCGCCCGCGATTCCCGATCCATGATGCGTCGCGCCGAACCCTGCCGAAAAGAGAGAGCGCGGTAGCGCGCACTTTAGTAGCGCTACCGCTTCGCTGCTTGAACGCCTGTTCCTTGCGCTACCGCTTCGCTGCTTGAGCGCGTGATACTTGCGCTACCGCTCGTAGTGTCCGTTCTGGTGCCAGCGCCAGGCGTCGGCGATCATCGTCTCCAGCGTCGAGCGTGCGGGCGTCCAGCCCAGTTCCTGTCCGGCGCGGCGGCTGCCCGAGACCAGCGCGGTGCAGTCGCCCGGCCGCCGCGGCCCGACGCGCACCGGCACCTCGCGGTTGGTGATCGCGCCCGCCTTGTCGATCACCTCGCGCACCGAGAACCCGCGGCCGGTGCCCAGGTTGAAGACCCGGCTGCCTTTGCCCGCCTCGAGCCATTTCAGCCCGCGGATATGGGCGTCGACCAGGTCCATCACGTGCACGTAGTCGCGGATGCATGTGCCGTCCGGCGTGTCGTAGTCCTCGCCGTTGATCGTCAGCGCCTCGCGCCGCCCGTCGACCGCGTCCAGGATCAGCGGCACCAGGTGCGTCTCGGGCCGGTGGAACTCGCCGACCTCGCCCTCCGGGTCGGCGCCCGCGACGTTGAAATAGCGGAAGATCACCGCGCGCATCCCGTGGCTGGCGCCGAAGTCGCGCAGCATGTCCTCGATCGCGCGTTTCGAGGCGCCGTAGGCGTTCAGCGGCGCCTGCGGGCAATCCTCGTCCAGCATCACGCCGTCCTGCTCGCCATAGGTGGCGCAGGTCGAGGAGAACACGAAATCCAGGCACCCCGCCGCCACCGCCGCCTCGATCAGGGTCAGCGAGCCCGCGACGTTGTTGCGCCAGTACGTCCCCGGGTCGCGCATCGCCTCGCCGACCTGGCTGAACGCGGCGAAATGCATCACCGCCGCGGGCCGGTGCCGGGCGAAGGCGCCGTCCAGCGCCGCGCGATCCGCCAGGTCGCCCCGTTCGAACGGCCCGAACTTCACCGCGTCGGCCCAGCCGGTCGACAGGTTGTCGAAGGTCACGGGAACATAGCCCGCCTCGCGCAGCGCCTTGCAGGCATGCGACCCGATATAGCCCGCGCCGCCGGTGACCAGGATATTCGTCATGCGCCGAGGGGGACCGTTCGGGATGCCGTTACTGCGCCGCCTTGCGCAGCGAGACCATGTGGTTCAGGTAGTCGGCGAATTCGTCCTGCAGGTCCTCGCGCGCCAGGCCGAAGGCCACCGTGGCCTGCAGGAACCCGGCCTTCGAGCCGCAGTCGAAGCGCTGGCCGCGGAACCGGTAGCCATAGACGCCGCGGCCGTCGGTGATCTCCTGCGCGATGGCGTCGGTCAGCTGGATCTCGCCGCCGGCGCCGCTTTTCATCCGGTGCAGGTTCTGCAGCACCTTCGGCGTCAGGATGTAGCGCCCGATCACCGCGAGGTTCGAGGGCGCCTTGCCCTTCTTCGGCTTCTCGACCATGCCCTTGACCGACACGATCGAGCCCATGTCCTCGGCCACGTCCAGCACGCCGTAGGCCGAGGCCTTCTCGGGCGGGACCTCCATCGCGGCCACCATGGCGCCGCCGATCTCGTCATAGGCTTCGACCATCTGCTGCAGGCAGGGCTTTTCCGCCGCGATCACGTCGTCGGGCAGGATCACCGCGAAGGGCTCGTTCGGCGCGATCAGCCGGCGCGCGCACCAGACCGCGTGGCCCAGGCCCAGCGGCTTGTGCTGCCGGATATAGGCGATGGCGCCCGAATCCATGTTGGTGTTCTTCAGCTCTTCCAGCAGGGCGTCCTTGCCCTTCTTGCGCAGGGAATTCTCAAGTTCGGGCGCGTGGTCGAAATAATCCTCGAGCGCGGACTTGCCGCGCGAGGTGACGAAGATGAATTCCTTGATCCCGGCCGCGCGCGCCTCGTCGATGGCGTACTGGATCAGCGGACGGTCGACCAGCGTCATGATCTCTTTCGGGATCGATTTCGTCGCCGGCAGGAACCGGGTTCCCAGACCCGCCACCGGGAACACCGCCTTGGTCACCTTTCGCGCCATTGACCTACCTCTGCCCTCTCTCGTCGTCATCTATCACAGACATCGTTAATGAACAGCAACGATATCCTGGCCAATCGTGGTCTTTTGATGACATTTTCGCTGTTTGTTTCCGGAAGGTCAAAAATTTTCCTCCAGGCCGCGCACAACCCGGACGCGCGCCGCCTCGCGCGCAAGGCGGGCGCGGAAGCTGGTCAGCCGCAGCGGCGGATCGCTGCGCTCGGACCGGCCGAAAAGCCCGCCGGCCTGCTCCCAATAGCCTGCCGGGTCGAACCGGACCCGGTGGTACAGCACCGTCGGGCCGAACAGGAACAGGCTGACCCGCTGCCCGCCGGCCACCGCCTCGGCCGCGCGCTGCCGGTGCCGCGCGCGGTGCAGGCTGCGCCCGGCGATCACCGCCATGCCGTCGGCAAGGCCGTCGCCGGCGTCGAAGCGCCGGAACGCCGGCGACGCACCTTGCGGCAACGGCGCGGCGAGGCCGATGCTGCGCTTGCGGCCCTCGGCGAACCCCGCCTCGAGCGTCGCCATCAGTCGGCCGACGTCGCGCGGCTCGCAGGCGC
>JBFKQC010000041.1:0-35097 GCA_041627895.1 Rhodobacter sp. | reverse complement strand
GCCCCGCGCGCTTCAGCGCCGCCTCGGAGATCTCGGAGGAATGGGCATAGCCCGCCGTCTCGCCCCTGACCGCGCGCAGGCCGAAGCCCTCGGAGGCGTCGTAGCTCGCCGTCTTCACCCGGCCGTCGTCGAAAGCGATCACCTCGGACCGGCGGCGCTCGAGGAACAATTCGCCGTCGTCGGCACCCGCGGTGGCATCGCGCAGCTGGCGCAGCGCGGTGTCCTGGTCCAGGGCGGTCTCGAAGGGGCGGAACGGGGCGTCGGACATGGGAACGGGACCTCTGCGGCGGCGAACGGGACGGGCTGAGCGGCTGATTGCCGCAATCGATTTGCTTGAGGGCGCCGTTCTAATATGGTTTCAACCAGCCAAGACACAACGGGATTCCGTGCGCAGGTGCGGTATGCCTCGTGTGCCGCGGCCCCGGCCGCACAGCGAACAGGAAGTGGACATGCGCTTGAACAGGATAATCTCCGGCCTCTGGGCCGCTCTTGCGGCAACCTTTGCCGCGACCGCCGCTGTTGCACAGGACGGGCTGGAAGGCCTTGAATCGATTGGCAAACCGCAGCCGCGCGGCACCGGGTTCCAGCCCGCCGTGACGGAAGTGGCGCGCGATCTGCAGTGGCTCGACGGGATGCTGCTGGTGATCATCTCGGTGATCACCGTGTTCGTGCTCTTGCTGCTGGTGATCGTGATCCTGCGCTATAACCGGCGGGCGAATCCCACCCCGGCGACCTTCACCCACAACTCGCCGATCGAGGTGACCTGGACCGTGGTGCCGATCGTGATCCTGGTGTTCATCGGCGCGTTCAGCCTGCCGGTGCTGTTCAAGCAGCAGGAAATCCCCGAGGCGGACCTGACGATCAAGGCCACCGGATACCAGTGGTACTGGGGCTACGAATACCCCGACGAGGGGCTCGCCTTCGAAAGCTACATGCTGGCGCGCGACGAGCTGGAAAGCTTCGGCTACGCGCCCGACGAATACCGGCTGGCCACCGACACCGCGGTGGTGATCCCCACCGGCAAGACCGTGGTCGTGCAGGTCACTGCGGGCGACGTGATCCACGCCTGGACGATTCCCGCCTTCGGGGTGAAGCAGGACGGCGTCCCGGGACGGCTGGCGGAACTGTGGTTCGCGGTCGACGAGGGCGCCGAGGGCATCTATTTCGGCCAGTGTTCCGAGCTTTGCGGCAAGGACCACGCCTATATGCCGATCACCGTAAAGGCGGTCACCCAGGCCGAGTACGAGGCCTGGCTTGCCGGCCCGGCGCAGGAATTCGCCATCGACAAGCGCCCGGCGGCCACCCAGGTGGCGTCGGCGGACTGACGGGGCGCGGGCGCGGCAGCGCCCCCGGCCCGCGGCAAACCGTAGGGTGCGCATTCATTGCGCACCATTCGTGAAAGAACGGACATGACCGACGCAACCGTCATCACACGCGACGATCAGGGCGAGGCCGGGTTCGGCGACTACTTCGCGCTGCTGAAGCCGCGCGTGATGTCGCTGGTGGTCTTCACCGCGCTGGTCGGCCTTCTGGTCGCGCCGGCGCCGGTGCATCCGGTGGTCGCCGTCGCCTCGATCCTGTTCATCGCGCTCGGCGCCGGCGCCTCGGGTGCGCTGAACATGTGGTGGGACGCGGATATCGACGCGGTGATGCAGCGCACCGCCCGCCGGCCGGTGCCCGCGGGCCGGGTCGCCGCCCAGGAGGCGCTGGCGATCGGGCTGGCGCTGTCGGGCCTCGCGGTGGTGATGCTGGCGCTGGCGGCGAACCTGCTGGCCGCCGGCCTGCTGGCGTTCACGATCTTCTTCTACGCCGTGGTCTACACGATGTGGCTGAAGCGCTCGACGCCGCAGAACATCGTCATCGGCGGCGCCGCGGGCGCGTTCCCGCCGATGATCGGCTGGGCGGTGGCGACCGGCGGCGTGTCGGCGGAATCGGTGCTGATGTTCGCGCTGATCTTCATGTGGACCCCGCCGCATTTCTGGGCGCTGGCGCTGTTCATGAAATCCGACTATCACGCCGCCCGCGTGCCGATGCTGACCGTCACCCACGGCCGGCGCGCCACGCGGCGCCACATCCTGGCCTACACGGCGCTTCTGGTGCTGGTGTCGCTGGGGCTGGGCGTGACGCAGATCGGCGGGCCGGTCTATCTGACGCTGGCGCTGCTGTTGAACGCGCTGTTCCTGCGTGGCGTCTGGACGCTCTGGCGCCGCAACGAGGCTGCGGCCGAGGCCGACGGCTACCGCGCGGAAAAGCGTGTCTTCCGCTTCTCGCTCAGCTATCTCTTCCTGCATTTCGGGGCGCTGCTGGCCGAGGCCACGCTGCGCTCGTTCGGCGTCGGGGGCTGGTAGGCGATGGCGATCAAGGCCGAACATGAACTGCACAAGCGCCGCTTCTCGCGCAACCTGGGCGTCGGCCTGGCGCTGGCCGGATTCGTCGCGCTGATGTTCGCGCTGAGCGTGGTGAAGATCAACAGCGTCGGGCCGGTCCAGGGCTTCGACCACGCGGTGCGGCCCGAGTTGTCGGAGGCCGCGAAATGAGCCTGACCGGCCCGCAGAAGACCGCCGCGCAGGCGGTGGCGGTGGTCGTGGTGATGGGCTCGCTGGCCTGGGCCTCGGTGCCGTTCTACGACTGGTTCTGCCGGGTCACCGGGTTCGGCGGCGCGACCGGGGTCAGCGACACCGCGTCGGCCGAGATCCTCGACCAGACCATAAAGGTGCGCTTCGACGCCTCGCTGGAGCGCGGCATGCCGTGGCGGTTCCGCCCGGCGCAGCGCGAGATCGAGCTGCGGATCGGCGAGACCGGGCTGGCGTTCTACGAGGCCCACAACCCGACCGACCGGCCCGTCGCCGGCAGCGCCAGCTACAACGTGACGCCCTACGAGGCGGGCGGCTTCTTCACCAAGATCGACTGCTTCTGCTTCGAGGAGCAGGTGCTGCAGCCCGGCGAACGGGTGCAGATGCCGGTCAGCTTCTATGTCGACCCCGAGATCGTGACCGACCGCGATGCGAAATACGTCCATACGATCACGCTCAGCTACACGTTCTACGAAATCGACCTGCCCGCGGACGAGGCCCAGGCGGCCTTGAGCCCGGGGCAGGGCGCAAGCTACAACAACTAGGGCCCAAGACGAGGGAACGCTTTCAATGGCGCACGAGAAACAACACGACTACCACATCCTGAACCCCTCGATCTGGCCCTTCGCGGGCGCGGTCTCGGGGTTCCTGATGCTGTTCGGCTTCGTCCTGATGGTGTCGCCGAACGTCACCAACAACCAGCCGTGGCTGTTCCTGATCGGGCTGGCCGGGGTCGCTTATGTGATGTTCGCCTGGTGGTCCGACGTGATCCAGGAAGGCCAGCAGGGCGACCACACGCCGGTGGTGCGCATCGGCCTGCGCTATGGCTTCATGATGTTCATCATGTCCGAGGTGATGTTCTTCGCCGCGTGGTTCTGGTCGTTCTTCAAGCACGCGATCTATCCGATTCACCCGGACGGGATCAGCCCGGCGGTCGACGGTGTCTGGCCGCCCGCGGGGATCGAGACCTTCGACCCCTGGCACCTGCCGCTGATCAACACGCTGATCCTTCTGTGCTCGGGCGCCGCGGCCACCTGGGCGCACCATGCCATCGCGCACGAGAACAACCGCAGGGACCTGGTGAACGGCCTGATCCTGGCGATCGCGCTGGGCGCGCTGTTCACGGTGATCCAGGCCTACGAATACAGCCACGCGGCCGTTGGTTTCTCGGGCAACATCTACGGTGCCAACTTCTTCATGGCGACCGGGTTCCACGGCGCGCACGTGATCATCGGCACCGTGTTCCTGACGGTCTGCCTGTTCCGCGCGCTGGCCGGTCATTTCACGCCGGAGCGCCATGTCGGTTTCGAAGCCGCGGCCTGGTACTGGCACTTCGTCGACGTGGTCTGGCTGTTCCTGTTCAGCGCGATCTACATCTGGGGGTCGTGACCGCGGGGCCCGGCAGGCGGTCGAACGGATCGGGGCGCGGGGGGCCATCCCGCGCCCCTTTGCCGTCCGGCGGCGGCGAGGCGACATGACCAAGGCGATGATCCCACCCCTGCTTTTCGGCCTCGTCGGCTGTGCGATCCTGGTCGCGCTCGGTCTCTGGCAGGTCGAGCGCCTGGCCTGGAAAGAGGGCGAACTGGCCGAGATCGCGACGAGGATCGCCGCCGCTCCGGTGCCGCTGCCCGCCGCACCCGCCCCGGAGCGCGACCGCTACCTGCCGGTCGCCGCCGAGGGCCTGCTGACGGGCGAGGAAATCCGCGTGCTGGCCTCGGTCAAGCGGGTCGGCGCGGTGCACCGGCTGGTCTCCGTCCTGGACGTGGCCGGACGCCGCGTGCTCGTCGACCGTGGCTATGTGGCGGCGGACATCGAGCCGGACCTGGCCCACGGCCCGTTCGCCGTCACCGGCAACCTGCACTGGCCGGACGAGGTCGACCGCTTCACGCCGGCGCCCGACACCGCCGCAGGGCTGTGGTTCGCGCGTGATGTCGACGGCATCGCGGCGCATCTGGGCACCGAGCCGGTGATGGTCGTGGCGCGCGAGGTCTCGGGCTTCTCGCCGCCGGCCACGCCGCTGCCGGTCGACACCGCCCACATTCCGAACGACCACCTGGAATACGCCATCACCTGGTTTTCGCTGGCCGCGGTCTGGCTGGGGATGACAGGCTTCCTGCTGTGGCGTATCAGGGCCCGAACCGCCTGAACCGCCCGAACCGCCGAACCGCCGAACCGCCCGAACCGGACGCCCCACATGCGCTATTTCTCGACCCGGGGGAACGCCCCGATCCTGGATTTCGAAGATGCGATGCTGACCGGACTCGCCCGCGACGGCGGGCTGTATCTGCCCGAGACGATCCCGCAGATCAGCGCGGGCGAATTCGCCGCCCTGGCCGGGCAGCCCTACGAGGACATCGCGTTCCGCGTGATGCGCCCGTTCATCGGCGAGGCCTTCACCGATGCCGAGTTCCGCGAGATCATCGGCCGCGCCTATAAGGGCTTCACCCACGCCGCGCGCGCGCCGATCGTGCAGCTCGGGCCGAACCTGTTCCTGTGCGAGCTGTTCCACGGGCCGACGCTGGCCTTCAAGGACTTCGCGATGCAGCTGATCGGCCAGCTGTTCCAGGCATCGCTGGCGCGGCGCGGCGAGCGGACCACCATCGTCACCGCCACCTCGGGCGACACCGGCGCCGCGGCGGTCGAGGCCTTCGCCGGGCTCGACAACGTCGACCTCTTCGTGCTGTTGCCCCGCGGCCGGGTCAGCGAGGTGCAACGCCGGCAGATGACCACGCCGAGGGCGGCCAACGTGCACGCGCTGTCGGTCGACGGGCATTTCGACGATTGCCAGGCGCGGCTGAAGGACATGTTCAACGACTTCGCCTTCCGCGACGGGGTGCGGCTGGCGGGCGTGAACTCGATCAACTTCGCGCGCGTTCTGGCGCAGGCGGTCTATTACGTCTCGTCGGCCACCGCGCTCGGCGCACCGCACCGGGCGGTCGACTTCACCGTGCCCACCGGCAATTTCGGCGACATCTTCGCGGGCTACATCGCGAAACGCATGGGGCTTGCGGTCGGCCGGCTGGTGATCGCCACGAACCAGAACGACATCCTGCACCGAACGCTGGTCTCGGGCGCGCACCTGAACGAGGGCGTGATCCCCTCGATCAGCCCGTCGATGGACATCCAGGTCAGCTCGAACTTCGAGCGCGCGCTCTACTATGCCTACGGCGAGGACAGCGCCGCCGTGGCGCACGAGATGGAGGCGCTGAAGGCCCGGGGCGGCTTTACCGTCAGCCAGGGCGCGCTGGAGGCGCTGCGCGAGGTCTACGGATCGGGCCGCGCCAGCGAGGACGAGACGCTGGCCACCATCGCGGCGCTGCATGCGTCGGCGGGCCAGGTGGTCTGTCCGCATTCCGCGGTCGGCGTGAAGGTCGCGCGCGAGAACCTCGGCGCGAACCCCATGGTCTCGCTCGCCACCGCGCATCCGGCGAAATTTCCCGACGCGGTCGAGGCCGCGACCGGCCTGCGCCCACCCCTTCCAAAAGCGATGGCGGGCCTATATGACCTGCCCGAACGCATCACCGAGGTGCCCAACGACCTCGGCTCCATCCAATCGCTGATCCGGGAGCGCATCAGAGCTTGAGCGTCCAGCTTCATACCCTGCCGAACGGCTTTCGCATCGTCACCGAGCACATGCCGGGCCTGAAATCCACCGCGCTCGGCATCTGGGTCCTGGCCGGCGGCCGCCACGAGCGGCTGGAACAGAACGGCATCGCGCATTTCCTCGAACATATGGCCTTCAAGGGCACCGCGCGGCGCTCGGCCCAGCAGATCGCCGAAGAGATCGAGGACGTCGGCGGCTACATCAACGCCTATACCAGCCGCGAGATGACCGCCTATTTCGCCCGCGTGCTGCAAGAGGACGTGGCGCTGGCGATGGACGTGATCGCCGATATCGTGCTGAACCCGGTCTTCGACATGGGCGAGATCGAGATCGAGCGCGGCGTGATCCTGCAGGAGATCGGCCAAGTCCACGACACGCCCGACGACGTGATCTTCGACTGGCTGCAAGAGGTCGCCTATCCCTCGCAGCCCCTCGGGCGCACGATCCTGGGGCCGGTCGAACGGGTGCGCAAGTTCTCGCAGGACGACCTGCGCGCCTTCGTGGGCGAGCATTACAGCCCCGAGAAGATGATCCTCTCGGTCGCGGGGGCCTTCGATCACGACAAGGTCGTGTCCGAGGCGGTGCGGCTGTTCGGCCGGCTTCGGCGCGGCCCCGGCGAGGTGATCGAGCCGGCGCGCTATGCCGGGGGCGAGCGGCTGGAAGTCAAGGACCTGGAACAGGTGCATTTCGCGCTGGCCTTCGAGACGCCGGGCTACCGCGACGACGAAATCTATACCGCGCAGATCTATTCCACCGCGCTCGGCGGCGGCATGTCCTCGCGGCTGTTTCAGGAGGCGCGCGAGCGCCGGGGCCTGTGCTACACGATCTTCGCCCAGACCGGGGCCTATGCCGATACCGGGCTGACGACGATCTATGCCGGCACCTCGGCCGAGCAGATCGGCGCGCTGACCGGGCTGACCGTGGACGAGCTGAAGCGCGCCGCCGACGACATGACCGAGGCCGAGGTCGCCCGGGCGCGGGCGCAGATGAAGGCCGGGCTGCTGATGGGGCTGGAAAGCCCGTCGAGCCGCGCCGAGCGGCTGGCACGGCTGGTGGCGATCTGGAACCGGGTGCCCAGCCTCGAAGAGGTGATCGGCAAGATCGACGCGGTCAGCGTCGAGGGCGTGCGCGCCTTTGCCGGCAAGGTCGCAGAGCGCGGCGAGGCGGCGCTGACGATGTACGGGCCGGTGGCCCATGCGCCGCGGCTGGCCGAGCTTCGGGAGAGGCTCGCCGCCTGATGCTGATGCGGCGCAGGAAGGTCCGGATCGAGACCGAGCGGATGACCCTGCGCCCGCCGAGCCACTCGGACTTTCGCGCCTGGGCGGCGCTGCGCACCGATTCGCGCGATTTCCTGACCCCGTGGGAGCCGACCTGGTCCACCGATCACCTGACGCGCAAGGCCTTCACCAACCGGGTCTACTGGGCGCAGCGCTCGGTCGCCGGGGGCACCGCGGTGCCGCTGTTTCTGATCCGGCGCGGCGACGACATCCTTCTGGGCGCGATCACGCTGGACAACATCCGCCGCGGCCCGGCGCAGGCCGGCACGCTGGGCTACTGGATCGGCGCGCCGCATGCCCGCCAGGGATTCATGCGCGAGGCGATCGAGGCGGTGGTGCATTACGGCTTTGCCGAGCTCGACATCAGCCGGGTCGAGGCCGCCTGTCTGCCGGAAAACGCCGCCTCTCGCGGGGTGCTGGAAAAAAGCGGGTTCAAGTACGAGGGCGTGGCGCAGAGCTATCTGCAGATCAACGGGCGCTGGCGCAATCACGTGCTGTACGCCAACCTGCGCACCGACCGGCGGGGACGCACCGATGCGGGCTAGACCGGGCGCACCGGGTCGGCGGGGCTGAGGCCCGTGGCGATGCTTGTCTACCGGCTGGCGGTCACGTTCGCCCTGCCGGCCGTTCTGGCCGGGTTTCTCTGGCGCATCCTGCGCGGCGCCGAGACCGCGGGCGACCTGGCCGAGCGGATCGGCGGCGGCGGCACGGGACAGTCCGGCGCGATCTGGGTGCACGGCGCGTCGAACGGCGAGTTGACCTCGGCGCGGCGCCTGATCGGCGCGATCGCCGAAGCGTTTCCGGACCGGGCGCTGGTGGTCACCGCCAACACGGTCACGGGCCGTGAACTGGCCGCGGGATGGGGGCTGGCGCGCGTCACCGCACGACTTGCGCCGCTCGACTGGCGCCCGGCACTGGCGCGGTTCCGCGCACGCTGGCGCCCGGCGGCGCTGGTGGTGCTGGAAAACGAGCTCTGGCCGAACCGGATGGCCACGGCGCGCGAGCCGGTGGTCTTCGTCGCCGCGCGGATCTCGGGGCAGAGCGCCGCGCGCTGGGCGCGGTTCGGCGGCGCGCTGCGCGGGTTGCTGGCGCGGGTCGCCTGGCTCGCGCCACAGGACACGGCCTCGGGCGCGCGGTTCGTTTCGCTGGGGCTCGATCCCGCGCGGCTCGCCCCGGTCGTGGCGCTGAAATCCGGCGTCGAGCTGCCCGCGCCGCCCGCCGCCGAACTGGCGCGCCTGCGGGGCGTTTTCGACCGCGCGAAGACCGTGCTGGCGGCCTCGACCCACGAGGGCGAGGAGGACGCCGTGCTGGCCGCCTTCGAGGCCGCGCGGCGCGGCGATCCGGCGCTGCGGCTGATCCTGGCGCCGCGCCACACGCGGCGCAGCGCCGAGGTCGAGGCGCTGATCCGGGCGCGGGGCCTGTCCGTCGCGGTCCGCTCGCGCGGCGAGGCGCCGGAAGAGGCGACCGCGGTTTACCTCGCCGACACGCTGGGCGAGATGGCGCTGTTCTACGCGCTGGCGGGCGCCACCTTCGTCGGCGGTTCGCTGGTGGACCGGGGCGGTCACACGCCGTTCGAGCCCGCCGCCGCCGGCTCGGCGATTCTGCACGGGCCGCATGTCGGCAATTTCGCCGGCGTCTACGGCGCACTGGATGCCGCCGGCGGCGCGTTGCCGGTGGCGGATGCCCGGGCGCTGGCGGCGGCCCTGGGCGAGGTGGCGTCGACCGGGCGGCAGGCAGAGCTTGCCGGCACGGCGCGCGCGGCGCTGGATCGCCTCGGCGATGCCGGGGAAGGTGTCGCCGAAGTCGTGAGGGTGCTGCGCCGGCTGATCGCGTAGCGCGGCCCGCGGGATCGTTCTCCCAAGCCCGGACCGGCGGCCCTGTGCCTTGTCCGCTGCCGGTCTGTCCCGGCGCCCGGTTGCGAGCCGTCCTTGCCCTACGCCCAGGTCCCGAGCCGCGCCGCCAGCGTGGCGATGCGCGCCCGCACCTGATCGCGCACCGGTCCCGGGCGCGGCGCGTCGGCCAGCGTCGTGAACAGCGCCGGATCGGGCGCCCGCGCACGGCTGTGGCCGGTCCAGGTGAGCCCGCGCAGCACCGCCTCTGCCTCCGGCGGCAGCCGGTCCGGGATGCGCTCGCCCGCCAGCACCGCCCAGACCCCCGCCCAGGCGCGTCCCACCGACCAGGGGTTGTAGCCGCCGCCGCCCAGCACCAGATAGCGCGGCGCCATCGGGCGCAGCGCCGCCACCACGTCCCAGAGCGCGCGGTTCGACAGCGCCAGCCGCGACAGCGGGTCCTCCAGCAGCGCGTCCGCCCCGCATTGCAGCACCAGGGCCTCGGGCCGGAACGCCGCGACCGCGGGCAGGATCACCCGGTCCAGCGCCTCCGCCATCTCGGTGTCGTTGAAGCCGCGCGGCACCGGCAGGTTGAAGACCTGCCCCGCGCCCTGGTCCCCGAGCGCGCCGGTAAACGGCCAGCGGCGCTCTTCGTGGACCGAGACCATCAGCACGCCGGGGTCCTGCGCAAACGCCGCCTCGACCCCGTCGGGATGATGCGCGTCGATGTCGATATAGGCGACCCGCCCGACGCCCGTGCGCCGCATGGTCAGGATCGCCAGCACCGGGTCGTTCAGATAGTAGAACCCGTTCGCCCGGTCCGGAAGCCCGTGATGCGTGCCCCCGGCGGGGCTGTAGACCACGCCGCCGCCGGCCAGCAGCTCTGCGGCCAGCAGCGACGCGCCGGCGCCGGTGGCGGGGCGGCGGAAGACCTCGGGGTAGACCGGGTTCGACGGCGTGCCGATGTTGTAGCGCCGCCGGTCCGCGTCCGACACGTGCTGTTCGGCCTCGGCTCGCTGCAGCGCCGCAATGTAGTCCGGGTCGTGCCACGCGGTCAGCGCCGCGGGCTTGGCCTGCGGGCTGACCCGGTAGCGCCCGGGCGGCAGCCAGCCCATCGCGCGCGCCAGGTCGATCACCGTCGGCACCCGCGGCACCCGGAGCGGGTGCCAGCCGCCATAGCTGGATCTTCGGTAGATGTCCGAGCCCAGCAGGACCGGCGCCGCGGTCACGGCGCGCCCGCCGCTTGGACCGGGCGCGCGGCCGGGCTGTGGATAATACGCATCAGATACTCCGCTTTTTGCGCAAATATCGCCCTCGGGGCCGGTGCCGGGCCCCGGTCTTAGATGTAACCTGTTGGTGGCCCGGGACAAACCTGCTAGCCTGCAAGACCACGAAACAGGCCCCGGGGTGTCCGGGGCGGCAAGGGAAACCGGCGTCTGCGCATGAGCATGTCCAAGGTGAAACTCGGCCCGCTGCAGATCACCCGGCAGCAGGAGCGCGACGTGCGCACCCAGTTCGGCGCGATCTGCTACCGGGTGCGCAAGGACAAGGTGCAGGTTCTGCTGGTCACCAGCCGCGGCACCGGGCGCTGGATCATCCCCAAGGGCTGGCCGATCGCCGGCGCCACGCCGGCCGACGCGGCGCTGCGCGAGGCCTGGGAAGAGGCCGGGGTCGACGGCAAGGTCAAGGGCGGCGCGGTGGGGCTGTATTCCTACTTCAAGCGCGACGACGGCACGCGGCTGCCCTGCGTGGTGGCTGTCTTTGCGGTGAAGGTGCGCTCGCTGATGGCGGATTTCCCGGAGCGCAAGTCGCGCAAGCGCAGGTGGTTCTCGCTGAAACGCGCGGCCGAGGTGGTGGACGAGCCGGAACTGACGCAGATCCTGCGGCATTTCGACCCGCGCGGCCTGGCCTGAGACCCGGCGTCGCCTTGAATTTTCGCGAAAAAGCAATAGTTTCGCAAGATAGACGGAGTTAGGTTTTCCGCATGATCCGCTACGCCCTGAAATGCAGCGATGACCACGCATTCGAAAGCTGGTTCGCCTCTGCCGAGGCGTTCGACAAGCTTGCGGGCGCGGGCATGGTCGCCTGTCCGGTCTGCGGCTCGGCGGAGGTTGAGAAATCGCTGATGGCGCCCAGGGTGCGCCCGGCGCGCGCCCAGGCCGCCGCCCCGCCGCCCGAGCCTGCACCCAAACAACCGGCCGCGCGGCCGCTGGCGGAACCCGCCTCGGAACTCGAGGCGAAGATCGCGGAATTGCGCCGGCAGATCGAGGCGAATTCCGACTATGTCGGCCTCGGCTTCGCCAGCGAGGCGCGCAAGATGCACGAGGGCGAGATCCCGCATCGCTCGATCTATGGCGAGGCCCGCGGCGACGAGGCCAGGAAACTGATCGAGGACGGCGTCCCGGTCGCGCCGCTGCCGTTCCTGCCGGCCCGCAAGGCGAACTGAGCGCCCCGCCCGGGCCGCCAAGCCGGGCGAGCACGCCTTACACCTCGGGCACGCCGCCCTGCATCACGGTCAAAAACCAGTCGGCGTCGATGTTGCCGCCGCTCAGGATCACCCCGGCTTTCCGGCCCCGCATCGCGTCCCGCTCCTGCATCAGCGCGGCCAGAGCCGCGGCGCCGGCGCCCTCGGCGAGATTGTGGGTGTCGCGGTAATAGACCCGGATCGCCTCGGCCATCTCGGCCTCGCTGACGGCGACGATCCGCTCGGCGCCGGGGCCGTAGATATCCAGCGCCGCCTGCACCGGCACCCGCACCGCCATGCCATCGGCGAAGGTCTGCGCCGAGTCGGTCTCGATCAACCGCCCGGCCTCGGCCGACAGCTTCGCGGTCTGCGCGGGCTCGCTGACCACGCCGACGATCCGCGTCGCCAGCCCGAGCGCGTCGCGCACCAGGATCGTGCCGCAAATGCCCGAGCCGCAGCCGATCGGCACATAGATCGTGTCGAGGTCCGGCACCGCCGTCAGTAGCTCCCAGGCATAGGTGGCCACGCCGCGCACCAGTTCGGCATGGAACGGCGGCACGGTCGCCAGCCCCTCGGCATCGGCGACGCGGAACGCCTCTTCCTTGGCGGTGTCGAAATCCTCGCCGAACTCGATCAGATCCGCGCCGAAGGCACGCATCGCGGCGTTCTTTTCGCGCGAGTTGCCGAACGGCACGAAGATCTTCGCGCGCAGCCCCGCCGCCACCGCGGCGCGGGCCTGGGACTGGCCGTGATTGCCGCGCGTCGCGGTGCAGATGCCCCGGACCTCGGGGCGGGTGCGCTTCAGCCAGTCGATGAAGGTGATCCCGCCGCGCACCTTGAAGGCGCCGGTCGGCGTGTGGTTCTCGTGCTTGACCCAGACCTCGCAGCCCAGCCGCGCTGCCAGCGTCGGCCAGGCATGCTGCGGGGTGGGCGGCATCCTTGTGTAGACCAGCCGCGCCGCGGCCTCGAGTTCCTCGACGCCGAATTCCATCGCCTTCCCCTGCTTCGTTGCGCCGCGACCCTAGCGTTGCCCGCAGCCCTTGTCAGCCCGGCGCGTCCTGCTATGAAGCGCGGCGACGAACGAGGGGCTTCGATGCCGATCCTGGTGATGAAATTCGGCGGCACGTCCGTGGCCACGCTGGACCGCATCCGCCGCGCCGCCAAGCGCGTCGGCCGCGAGGTCGCGAACGGCTATGACGTGATCGTCATCGTTTCGGCGATGGCGGGCGAGACCAACAAGCTGGTGGGCTTCGTCGAAGAGACCGGGCCGTTCTTCGACGCCCGCGAATACGATGCCGTTGTGTCCTCGGGCGAGAACGTGACGGCAGGGCTGATGGCGCTGACGCTCGACGCGATGGACGTGCCGGCGCGCAGCTGGCAGGGCTGGCAGGTGCCGCTGCGCACCACCGACGCCCACGCCGCCGCCCGGATCGTCGAGATCCCGACCGACAACATCACCGCCAAGTTCGCCGAGGGCATGAGGGTGGCCGTGGTCGCAGGCTTTCAGGGGATCGGCCCGGACGGGCGGATCACCACGCTTGGCCGCGGCGGGTCGGACACCACGGCGGTGGCCTTCGCCGCCGCCTTCGGGGCGGAACGCTGCGACATCTACACCGATGTCGACGGGGTCTACACCACCGACCCGCGGATTTCCGACAAGGCGCGCAAGCTCGACCGGATCGCGTTCGAGGAAATGCTGGAACTGGCGTCGCTGGGCGCCAAGGTGCTGCAGACCCGTTCCGTGGAACTGGCGATGCGCTACAAGGTGAAGCTGCGCGTGCTGTCGAGCTTCGGCGAGATGGGCGAGGACGCGGGCACTCTGGTCTGCGACGAGGAGGATATCGTGGAAAGCAATGTTGTGGCCGGCGTGGCCTACAGCCGCGACGAGGCGAAGATGACGCTGATCTCGGTCGCCGACCGCCCCGGCATCGCCGCGGCGATCTTCGGGCCGCTTTCCGAGGCCGGCGTCAACGTCGACATGATCGTGCAGAACATCTCGGAAGAGGGCCGGACCGACATGACCTTTTCCTGCCCGACGAACCAGGTGTCGCGCGCCGAGGCGGCGATGCGCAAGGCCAAGGAGGACGGGGTGATCAACTTCCACGATCTCGTGGCCGATACCGACGTCGCCAAGGTCTCGGTCGTGGGCATCGGCATGCGCAGCCATACCGGCGTCGCGGCGCAGATGTTCAAGGCGCTGGCCGCGGAAGGGATCAACATCAAGGTGATCACCACATCCGAGATCAAGATCTCGGTGCTGATCGACCGGAAATACATGGAACTCGCCGTGCAGGCGCTGCACGACACGTTCGAGCTGGAAAAGGCCGCCTGACAGGCGGCGGCGGGACCTCCCGGAATCCCGCTACGGCAGTTCCGCCGCCGGGATGATCGGAAAGAACACGCCGGCCGACCGCACGCCGAACCAGCCGGCGCCGTCCACAAGCTCGGTCTCGCCGATATCCACCAGCCGGTAAAAGCTCTTGCGGTCGATCAGCGCCTCGAGGTTGGCGCGCACCAGCACGTAGGGCGACGGTTCGCCGGTCTTTGGGTCGCGCACCACCCGGATCGGGTGATCCGGGCCGGCGGCGACGTTGTCGCCCACATTGGTCTCGAAGGTCAGAACGCCGTCCTGGGCCTCGAAATCCACCGCCACGAAGGGCGCGTCGTCGACCTGGATCCCCACCTTTTCCACCGGCGTGACCAGGAAATAGTCGTCGCCGTCCCTGCGGATGATCGACGCGAACAGCCGCACCAGTTCCTTCCGCCCGATCGGCGTGCCGAGATAGAACCAGGTCCCGTCCCGCGCGATCCGCATGTCCAGGTCGCCGCAGAACGGCGGATTCCACAGATGCACCGGCGCCGGGCCGCGTTTCGCCGCCTTGCGGGCCGCGCTTGCGAGGCTTTCCGCCGAGGGTTTCACGATCATTTGTCCCGACACTCGTTTTGCCATTTGTGCTTTTCGGAATACCTGCCGATACTGGCAACGGTATATCACCCCAAGGAGTGTTGTCATGGCCGAAGACGAGACCCTGGTCGCCGAGATCGAGGCGCTCGGCGCGAAGATGGTCGAGGCCGAAGCGAGTATCACAAGGCGGTTCATCGGGCAGAAACGCGTCGTCGATCTGGTGCTTTCGACGCTGGTCTGCGGCGGGCACGGGCTGTTGATCGGGCTGCCGGGGCTGGGCAAGACCCGGCTGGTCGAGACGCTGGGCACGGTGATGGGCCTCGACGAGGCGCGGATCCAGTTCACGCCCGACCTGATGCCGGCCGATATCCTGGGCTCGGAAGTGCTGGAAACCGGCGCCGACGGCAGCCGCGCCTTCAAGTTCATCCGCGGCCCGGTGTTCTGCCAGCTGCTGATGGCCGACGAGATCAACCGCGCCAGCCCCCGGACCCAGTCGGCGCTGTTGCAGGCGATGCAGGAGCGCTCGGTGACGGTGGCCGGGCAGCCCCATGCGCTGCCGGTGCCGTTTCACGTGCTCGCCACGCAGAACCCGATCGAACAGGAGGGCACCTATCCCCTGCCCGAGGCACAGCTCGACCGGTTCCTGGTGCAGATCGACGTGGATTATCCCGGCCGCGACGCCGAGCGCGAGATCCTGCTGGCGACGACGGGGGTCGAGGACGCGCAGTCGCACCAGGTCTTCACGGCCGAGGAACTGATCGCGGCGCAGCATCTGGTGCGCCGGATGCCGGTCGGCGAGGCGGTGCTGGAGCTGATCCTCGACCTGGTGCGCGCCTGCCGCCCGGGCGAGGCGGACGCGCCCGAGCGCGTCAACCAGTCGGTCAGCTGGGGGCCGGGCCCGCGCGCGGCGCAGTCGCTGATGCTGACCGTACGGGCGCGCGCGCTGTTGAACGGCCGGCTGGCGCCCTCGGCCGAGGACGTGGTCGCCATGGCGCGCCCGGTGCTGAGCCACCGCATGGCGCTGACCTTCGCGGCGCGGGCGCGCGGCGAGGAACTGGGCGCCTTGATCGACGCGGTGGCCGAACAGGTCACCCGGGTCGAGGCTGCCGCGTAAGGAGGGGCGAATATTCTTCGAAGGATTTTGCCACGGGTCTTCGGAAACCTCCCACCGGCGCTGCGGGCGCCCGGCGGGCGGCGTGAGGCGATGATGCCGGGCGACGCGACGTGACCAGCTATGCCGAGCTTCGCCGCCGCGCCGAGGCGCTGGCCGCGCCGCTGCCGCCGCTTCTGGCGGAGGCCGAGCATCTTGCGCAGGCGGTGCTTCTGGGCAGCCACGGGCGGCGCCGCGCCGGCATGGGCGACGAGTTCTGGCAATACCGCCCGGCGCGCGCCGGCGACGAGGCGCGGCTGGTGGACTGGCGGCGGTCCGCCAAGTCGGATGCGCATTTCGTGCGCGAAAAGGAATGGCAGGCGGCGCAGTCGGTGCTGATCTGGGTCGACGAGGCGCAATCCATGGATTTCTCCTCGGACCGCAACCGCCCGACAAAGGCCGACCGCGCCAGGCTCTTGGCGATGGCGGTCAGCGTGCTGCTGATCCAGGGCGGCGAGCGGGTGGCGCTGGCCGCGCTCGGCACGCCGCCGCGGTCGTCGCAATTGCAGCTGCTGCGCATCGCGCAGAACTTCACCGAAAGGAAGGCGGCCGCCGATTACGGCGCGCCGGTGATCCGCATCATGCCGCCGCACAGCCGGGCGCTGTTCGTCAGCGACTTTCTGGGCGATGTCGGCGCGGTCGAGGCGCAGCTTACCCGCGCCGCCGACCGCGGCGTCAAGGGCGTGCTCTACCAGGTGCTCGACCCGGCCGAAGAGGCGTTTCCCTATGACGGGCGCACGATCTTCGAATCGATGGGCGGCACGCTCAGCCACGAGACGCTGAAGGCGGGTGAACTGAAGGGGCGCTATCTGGAACGGCTGGCCGAGCGCAAGGCGCGCCTTGCCGACCTGGCGCGTGCGACAGACTGGCAATATGCCTGCCACCACACCGGCGACAGCGCGCAATCGGCGCTGCTGTGGCTTTACGGCGCGCTGGAGCGGCGGCACTGATGTTCACGCTCTTCGGCATAGGTTTCACCGCCCCCTGGCTGCTGCTGGCGCTGGCCGCGCTGCCGGTCCTGTGGCTGTTGCTGCGCGCGGTGCCGCCGGCACCGATCCGGCGCCGGTTCCCGGGCGTGGCGCTGCTCTTGGGGCTGACCGACGACGAGACCCAGACCGACCGCACGCCCTGGTGGCTGCTGCTGCTGCGCACGCTCGCGGTGGGGCTGATCATCCTCGGTTTCGCCGGGCCGGTCCTGAACCCGAAGGACGAAAGCGCGGGCACCGGGCCGCTGCTGATCCTGATCGACGGCACCTGGGCGGACGCGCGCGACTGGCAGGGCCGGCTGGACCGGATCGAGGCGCTGCTGGACGACGCCAGCCGGCTGGCGCGCCCCGTCGCGCTGGTGCGGCTGACCGACGTGCCTGCGGGCGGCCTGCCGTTCCAGGCCGCAGAGACCTGGGCGCAGCGGCTGCCCTCGCTGAAACCCGACCCGTGGGAACCCGACGCGGGGGCGGTCAGCGCATGGT
Source organism: Rhodobacter sp. (assembly GCA_041627895.1). GTDB lineage: Bacteria > Pseudomonadota > Alphaproteobacteria > Rhodobacterales > Rhodobacteraceae > JBFKQC01. The sequence goes on along the minus strand of JBFKQC010000041.1, from coordinate 17,826 downwards.
CCGCGGCGCTGCCCGCCGGCGGATTCGAAACCTACTGGCTGTCGGACGGGCTGGCGCGGGACAGCCGCGCGGGCCTGCTGGCGGCGCTCGAGGCGCGCGGCGCCGTGACCGTGTTCGAAAGCCCGCGGCCGGTGGTCGCGCTGCGGCCCGCGCGGTTCGACGAGGGCAACATCGCGGTCGCGGCCACGCGGCTGGCGAGCGACGACGCGGCCGCCCTCGCGCTCGCCGCGCGGGGGCTCGACCCGAACGGGGTCGAGCGCCAGCTTGCCGCCGCCGAGATCGCGTTCGAGGCCGGCGCGACCGAGGCCGAGGCGGTGCTGTCGCTGCCGCCGGAGCTTCGCAACCGCGTCACGCGGTTCGAACTGACCGGCATCCGCTCGGCCGGCGCGGTGACGCTGACCGACGACGCGCTGAAGCGCCGCGAGGTGGCGCTGATCGCTGGCCGCGACGACCGCGAGGGACTGCAGCTGCTGTCGCCGCTGCATTATCTCCAGCAGGCGCTGGAGCCGACCGCCGACCTGATCGAGGGCGATCTTCTGGACATCCTCTTGGCCAATCCCGACGTGCTGGTCCTGGCCGACGTGGCAACCGTCAGCGAGGGCGAGGCCGAGCCGCTGCTGGACTGGGTCGAGAAGGGCGGGATGCTGTTGCGCTTCGCCGGGCCGCGGCTGGCGGGTTCGGACGTGAGCCGCGCCGAGGAGGATGCGCTGATGCCGGTGCGTCTGCGCGCCGGCGGGCGCAGCATCGGCGGCGCGATGAGCTGGGGCGAGCCCAAGAAGCTGCGCGCCTTCGCCGAGGGCTCGCCGTTCTTCGGCCTCGCGATCCCCGAAGAGGTGGCGGTGTCGAGCCAGGTGATGGCACAGCCCGACCCGCAGCTTGCCGAACGGGTGATCGCCAGCCTCGCCGACGGCACGCCGCTGGTCACGCGCAAGCGGATCGGGCAGGGGCAGGTGGTGCTGTTCCACGTCACCGCGAACGCCGAATGGTCGACGCTGCCGCTGTCGGGTCTGTTCGTGCAGATGCTGGAGCGGCTCGCGGTGTCGACCCGGCCGGCGCATCCCTCGGCCGAGGACCTCGCCGGCACGACCTGGGCGCCGGACGCCGTGCTCGACGCCTTCGGCACGGTCACCGATGCCGGCACGCTGCCCGGTGTGGCGGGCGAGGCGATCGCCGAGGGACGGCCGAGCGCGGCGATGCCGCCGGGGCTGTATTCGGGCGAGGACCGGCGCATCGCGGTCAACGTGATCGGGGCCGAGACCGCGCTGGCGCGCGCCGAATGGCCGGGGCGGATCGCGGTCGAGGGGCTGGCGGTGGTGCGCGAGACCGCGCTGAAGGGCTGGCTGCTGGCCGCCGCGCTTGCGCTTCTGTGCGCCGACATCATGGCCTCGCTCTGGCTTTCGGGCCGGCTGCCCGGCGCGCGCGCCGTCACCGCGGTGCTGGCGCTCGGGCTTCTGGCGGCGGCGCCCCCGGGGGCCGGGGCGCAGGACGCCGACGACCTTGCGCTTTTGGCCACGTCCGAGGTGGTGCTGGCGCACGTGATCACCGGCGATGCGCGGGTCGACGAGATCGCGGCGGCGGGGCTGCGCGGGCTGACCGACACGCTTTGGCGGCGCACCTCGATCGAGCCGGCCGAGCCGATCGCGGTGAACCTGGAAACCGACGAGCTTGCGTTCTTCCCGTTCCTGTACTGGCCGATCGCGACCGACCAGCCGATCCCCTCGGTCGAGGCCTACGCAAAGCTGAACCGCTATCTCAGGGGCGGCGGCATGATCCTGTTCGACACCCGCGACGCCGACATCGCCCGGTTCGGGCAGGCCAGCCCGAACGGGCAGAAACTGCAGCGGCTTGCCGCGCCGCTGGACGTCCCGCCGCTGGAGCCGGTCCCCGAGGACCACGTGCTGACCCGCACCTTCTATCTTCTGAAGGACTTCCCCGGGCGCCACGCCGGCCGCGACGTCTGGGTCGAGGCGGCGCCGGCGGATGCCGAGCAGGTCGAGGGCATGCCGTTCCGCAACCTGAACGACAACGTCACGCCGGTGGTGATCGGCGGCAACGACTGGGCCGCGGCCTGGGCGATCGACGACGCGGGCCGCCGGATGTTCCCGGTGGGCCGCGGCTTTGCCGGCGAGCGCCAGCGCGAACTGGCGATGCGCTTTGGCGTCAACCTGATCATGCACGTGCTGACCGGGAACTACAAAAGCGACCAGGTGCACGTGCCGGCGCTTCTCGACAGGCTGGGGCAATGAGGCGGGCGGTCGCAGACCCGGGTGCCTTCGGCACGCAGCATGAGCCCGTACTCGCCTCCGGCTCCGTGCGGGCGGATCGGGGGGCCTGCCCCCCGGCCTTCGGCCGCCCCCCGGAGTTTTCCCGGCCAGATGAAGGGGCCCCGGCATGACCGGCTCGGTGATCTTCGATCCGCTCCTGGCCTGGCCGCTGGTCTGGGCCGCGCTGGGCGTGGCGGTTCTGTTCACCGCGGCGGCGCTCTGGCGCGGCCTCTCGGGCTGGTGGCTGCGGGCGCTGGCGGCGGCGGTGCTGCTGGTGGCGCTGTTCAACCCGTCGCTGCAGCAGGAAGAGCGCGCGCCGTTGTCGGATATCGTGATCCTCGTGGTCGACGAAAGCGCCAGCCAGCGCATCGCCGACCGGCCGGCGCAGGTCGCGGCGGCGGTGGCGGCGGTCGGGGCCGAGGTGGCGGGACTGCCGAACACCGAGTTGCGCGTGGTGCCGTTGGGCGACGGCGAGGGCGACCAGGGCACGCTGCTGATGTCGGCGCTTGCCGAGGCGATGGCCGAAGAGCCGCGGGCGCGGGTGGCGGGTGTGCTGCTGCTGACCGACGGGCAATTGCACGATGTCGAGCGCGCGCCCGACCTGCCGGCGCCGCTGCATGCGCTGCTGACCGGGCGCGAAGCCGACTGGGACCGGCGGCTTCTGGTGACCAACGCGCCGGCCTTCGCGATCCTCGGCGAGCCGGTGACGCTGACGCTCCGGATCGAGGACCAGGGCGCGGTGCCGCCGGGGCTGGGCGAGGCGGCGGACCTGCAGATCTCGATCGATGGCGGCGCGCCGGAGAACTTCCGCGTGCCGGTGGGCCAGGATCTGGACCTGCCGGTGACGCTGCCCCATGGCGGGATGAACGTGATCCAGTTCACGGTGCCCGCCGCGGAGGACGAACTGACCGACCGCAACAATGCCGCCGTGGTGCAGATCAACGGCGTGCGCGACCGGCTGCGGGTGCTGCTGGTCTCGGGCGAGCCGCATCCGGGCGAGCGCACCTGGCGCAACCTGCTGAAGTCGGACTCGTCCGTCGATCTGGTGCATTTCACCATCCTGCGCCCGCCGGAAAAGCAGGACGGCGTGCCGGTCAACGAACTGAGCCTGATCGCGTTTCCGACGCGCGAGCTGTTCATCGAGAAGATCGAGGAATTCGACCTGATCATCTTCGACCGCTACAAGCGGCGCGGCATCCTGCCGGCGCTCTATCTCGACAACGTGCGGCAATATGTCGAGGAGGGCGGCGCGGTGCTGATCGCCGCGGGGCCGGATTTCGCGCAGGCCTCGAGCCTGTACCGCTCGCCCCTGGGCGAGATCATCCCCGCCGCGCCGACCTCGATCGTGATCGAGGAGGGCTATCGCCCCGAGATCACCGATCTCGGCCGGCGTCACCCGGTCACCGAGGGGCTGGAGGATTATGCGCCGGCGCTGGCCGAGAGCGGCGGCGAGGGGCCGGACTGGGGGCGCTGGTTCCGGCTGATCGAACTGGAGGCGGAACGCGGCCACACGGTAATGAGCGGGATCGACGGCCGGCCGCTTCTGGTGCTCGACCGGGTCGGCGAGGGCCGCATCGCGCTGTTGGGGTCGGACCATGCCTGGCTTTGGTCGCGCGGCTTCGAGGGCGGCGGGCCGCAGCTGGAACTGCTGCGCCGTCTCGCGCACTGGATGATGAAGGAGCCGGAGCTGGAAGAGGAGGCGCTGATCGCCAGCGCCGAGGGCCAGACGATGACCGTAACCCGCCGGACCCTGGGGGAAATCTCCGGCGAGGTCGAGCTGACCGGGCCCGACGGGGCGGTGCTCGCGGTGCCGCTGGAAGAGGTCCGGCCGGGGCGCTTCGAGGCCATCGTCGAGGGTCCGGAGATCGGGCTTTACCGGCTGCGCGAGGGCGACCGCGAGACGGTGATCGCGCTTGGGCCCGCGGCGCCGCGCGAGTTCGAGCAGACCATCGCCAGCGCCGATCTGCTGGCGCCGCTGGTCGAGGCCACGCGGGGCGGCGTAGTGCGCGTCGCCAACGGCATCCCGGATCTGCGCCGGGTGCGCGAGGGGCGCCCGGCGGCGGGGCGCGGCTGGCTGGGGATCACCCCGCGCGAGGCCTATCTGACGGCCGATGTGACCGTGGTGCCCCTGGTGCAGGCCTGGCTGTTCCTGGCCCTAGGCTCGCTGCTGATCGTCGCCGCCTGGCTGCGCGAGGGGCGCCGCTGAGGGCCCGGAATCGGGCGTCGGTATCGCGTCGGTATCACGTCGGTATTGCGTCGGTACTGCAGCGCGGCATTTGGGGATTACGTGAACCCGCGGCAGGATGGGTGGATCTCCCGCCCTGCGGGCCGCGGGCCGTCAGATCGCGCCCAGGACGCGCCCGGTCAGGCTGCGGTAGATCTGGGTGAAGCGGCTGTGCCTCAGGGTGCCGATCAGCCAGGTGCGCCAGGCGGGCGGCGACTGGACCAGGATCGCCGTCAGCCAGAGCGCGACAAGCGTGAAATACGCGGGCCAGAGCGGCCAGAGCGGCGCCTCGGTCTGCTTCAGCGCCAGAACAAGCGCGGCGTTCACGGGCGCGAACAGGATGAAGGGCGTCTTCAGGTCGACGACCTCTGGTGCGGATTCCTCTGCGTCACTCATGACCCTGCCCCCGTTCGCGCCGATCATTGCCGGTTGTGCGGGCTCTGGCAATGCGCAAGCCATGCGGGTGTGCATCGTGCCTTTACGTCTCATCCTCCCTGGCCCGGAACAAGGCCGGAGGCCGCCGGGCCAGCGGCGGACCGTCCCGGCGGTCTGCCGCTTTTGCTGTCCGGGGCGCTCGCGGCGCGCGGTTGCATGGACCTTGCCGGGATTAACCGAGCCGACGCGCGGCCCGGGCGGCAGCCCACGGTCCGCCGCCGGCCCGGCTCGGCGCCTTCGTGGCGGGGGCGGTCGAGGGAGGCCGGCGAAAGCGAACGAACGGAGCCGGGGCGATGGTTGAAAACCGATCCCGCGGCTTGATCCGGCGTTCGCCCCGGGGGATGGTCGGGGCATCGGTTCGGCAAGGGGGTGGGCGATTGGCGGACGTGGATGTGGTGGTGGTGGGCGCCGGCGCGGCGGGGCTCGGGGCGGCGAAGCGGTTGCTTGCGGCAGGCAGGACGGTGCGCGTGGTCGAGGCGATGGACCGGATCGGCGGGCGGGCCTGGACGCGGTCGAGCGATTTCGGGGTGCCGTTCGACATCGGCTGCGCCTGGCTGCACGCCGCCGACCGCAACCCGTTCATGGCCGACGCGAAGCAGCATGGCTGGACGGTCAGGCATCACGACATGGCGCTCGACCACATTTACTTCGGCGCACGGAAGGCGAGCGCGGAAGACCTTGCGGCGAGCAAGGCGGCGGACGCGGAACTGGAGCGGCTGATCGGCGCGCATGACGGCGCTGACGACCGGCTGTCGTCGCTGGTGCGCCAGGGCCGGGGCCTGCGCGCCACGGCGACCTATTCCGGGCCGATGGATTTCGGCGCCGACCCCGACGAGATCAGCGTCGCCGACTTCCGCGCCGCGGCCGACCTGTATCCCGACTACTTCACCCGCGAGGGCTTCGGTGCGCTGATCGCGCGCTGGGGCGGCGACGTGCCGGTGACGCTGGGCGCGCCGGTGACCGAGATCGACTGGTCCGGCCGCGGCGTCGCGGTCGGGACGGCGAAGGGCACCGTGACGGCGCGGGCGGCGGTAGTGACGGTCTCGACCGGGGTACTGGCCTTCGAGGACATAAGGTTCCGCCCGGCGCTGCCCGACACGCACATGGAGGCCGCGTTCGACCTGCCGATGGGGCTCTTGACCAAGATACCGCTGGAGATCGGGGGCGACCGGATGGGATTGCAGCCCTTCGACGACCTGTTGATCGAACGGCACGCGCGGCACGACGTCTATTTCCTGTGCTTCCCGTTCGACCTGCCGCTGATGGTGGGCTTCGTCGGCGGTGACTTCGCGTGGGAGATCGAGGCCGCGGGCGAGGCGGCGGCGGTGGATTTCGTCACCGACCGGCTGGCGGACATTTTCGGGTCGGGCCTGCGGGGCCGGGTCGGGCGGTCGCTGATGACCAACTGGGGCGGCGACCGCCGCACGCGGGGCGCCTATGCCGCGGCGCGGCCGGGCAAGGCGGCGGCGCGCGGGACGCTGGCCGCGCCGGTGGGCGGGCGCATCTGGTTCGCGGGCGAGGCGCTGGCCGGGCCGCTGATCCAGACCGCGGGTGGCGCGCGGCTGTCGGGCGAGGCGGTGGCCGCGCGGGTGGCGGAGGCGCTGCGATGAGGCTGAAGCTGCATCACGTGAACCTATCGACCGACAAGGTGGCCGAGATGGACCGATTCTACCGCGAGGTGCTGGGCCTGGCGGCAGAGACCGAGGGGCTGCCGGTGCTGGAAAAGGGCCGGGGCTATGCCGGGGACGTGGCCTTCGTCACCGACGGGGCGGTGCAGATGCACATCGCGACACGCGACGTGCTGGCGGGCTTTGCCACGGGGCAGATCGTCAATCCGGTGGCCAGGGGGCACATCGCCTATCGCACCGACGACCTGGCCGCGTTCAAGGCGCATCTCGACGCGCTGGGCGTGCCCTATTCCGACTGGGGCGAGCGGGCGGTGGCCGGCTGGCACCAGATCTTCTTTTACGACCCGGACGGCAACGTGATCGAGGTGCACGAGGTGGGGGTGGCGGAAACCTGACGAAACCGTCGTGAGCTAGCCCCGGGGGCTTTGACACTATCGACAGCTCGATTTCGCGTGACGTGCCCGGGCGTGGCAAGAACTGTTTTCACACTATGCTGGCAAGATCGCACAGCGCCAGTTTGAAGGCACTCCGTCGTAGGTAGGGTCGGCATGGAGCCCATTCCAAAAGCTGCACTACTAGCGAACCGCAGTGATCTGAGAAGATCGCACGTACTTTCCGACCAATCGATTCGTACTTCTGACACCATTTGGAACGAAACTCCGCCGACCGTTTTGACTATTTAGAGGTCTTCGATTCTGCGATACTCGGATCGGCGGAAAGGCAACTAAGTGTGGAGGCGTTCGATGCGGAAGGATTCCTTCCAGCTCGCGGGCAACGCGGCCGAAATCTACGAAGATCAGAAAGTGCCTGCAATTTTTCGCCCATTGGCTGAAGCAACTTTGGATGCAGTTCCGATCTACCCGAATGACGTGATCCTCGACGTTGCCTGTGGCACCGGCATCGTCGCTCGAACAGTTCGAAAAAGGCTCGGGCCATCCCCACGCATCGTCGGTGTAGACCTGAATGAAGGAATGATTTCTGCCGCTTCCAATCTGGCGGATGGAGCTTCTCAGTCTTGCGAATGGCACATCGCGGACGTTACGAGAATGCCATTTGATCCCGAAACCTTTTCCGTCGCCTTCTGTCAGCAGGGCATCCAGTTCTTCCCAGACGAGATTGCCGCTCTTCGAGAGATCAAACGCGTGCTGCGTCCTGGCGGCCGGATTGTGCTGTCGGTCTGGAGTGGACCCAGCGACCTGTTCAAAGCTCTCGCGGCAGCGCTCAGTCGTCATGTTAATGAAGAAGTCGCGTCACGTTCTCTCGCGCCGTTTAGCTACGGGCGGGCTACTGAGCTGGCGGATACGATGTCCAACTTGGGTTTCACCGACCTGTCTGCTCAAGTCATTGCCGTGAATAGAAAACTTGCTGACCCCGAGACGGCAATTCCAAAGGAAATTATGGGGAACCCAATCGGGCCGATCGTCGCAGAAAGGGGTGAGGCTGTAATGCAAAGGATCGTGGCTGATACAATTGGCGCCCTGACAACCTATCGCCGAGACTCAGGCTTCGTAATTCCCCAACACACTCACTTGATCGAGGCAACGGTCGCTTGACGGCAATAAACCGACATAGCCTCAACGGCAGTTAAGTCCGCTGACCCGCCGAACGATCTGAGGAGAGCGGACATCCAACCGCCCGAATCCTACCATTCAAGCAAGGCGCAGAGAACGGCAGGCGAGAGCCCGGTTCAGACCCGTCGCAGAATCGCTGCGTGCGCTCGCGGAAGTATTCTCGCCGCGATGCCGCGAGGATCCACGCTGTAGCGCAGCGGGAGGAGCGGCCGTTCCTACAAGCCGCAGCACTATCGATGACGGCAATGGCCAGGTCGCGGACGAAGACGTCGAGCAAGCGCTCGGCTGGCTTGTGCCGCGGATTGCGGGTTGTCTGCCACCACACACTCCGAGATCCGGCATGCGGTTGCGGCCGAACAGACCCGCCCGGGATATGGGCCGATCTGCGTTCCCTGCGGCTGGAGCGGGATCCCTCACGCCCGGATAGCAACCAGGAACTCCTTGAAGTGCGCATGCTGCCTCCGTATCCTTCTGCAGCGCGGACGACTTGGGAATTGCCAGTCAGAGCGACGACAGGAATCGGTCGTAGCGAGGGGATGGAGCGCAATTATGCTTGGAAAGCGAATCTCATTTGTCACCGCAGCGCTGCTGACAGGTCTTGTCGCCTCCGCGCAGACCGCCGACGACCCCGATGCCGAATATGCCGGGTCCGAGTCCTGCAAGGGTTGCCACCAGGAGATCTATGACTCGTATGCCTTGTCCGGGCATCCATTCAAGATCCAGAAGGTGGACGGAACGGCACCGACGTATCCTGAGAGCACCTCGCCAGGCGTATGGTCGCCGCCGGCAGACCTTGAGTGGGCTGGCATTTCATACGTCATCGGGGGCTACGGCTGGAAGGCCCGGTTCATGGACCTGGAGGGGTACATCCTGACCGGAGAAGAGAACCGGCAGTACAATCTGGCAAACGCTACGCTGGGCACCGAGCCGCACTGGGTCGGGTACAGCGCCGACACCGCGCCGCGCAAGCCTTACACGTGCGGGGCGTGCCACACGACGGGCTGGCAGGCGACCGGACCCGAAGGACCGCATCAGGATGGGCTGCCGGGCATTCACGGCACCTGGGCCGAGGCCGGCGTGACTTGCGAAGCCTGCCACGGGCCAGGCTCGGCGCACGTGGCCGATCCGGCCCGTGTCGATCTTCCGGTCGCGGCGAACTGCGATGCGTGCCACGTCCGCGGCGATGTCACCATGATCGACGCCAGCAACGGTCTGGTCCGCCACCATGAGCAGTACGAAGAACTTCTGGCCTCGCCGCATGGCGCGCTTGGATGCGTGACGTGCCATGACGCCCACAAGGGCACCAAGTACGAGCTTGGCGGCTTCAAGGGGCGGGAAGCGACCTGCAACGCGTGCCACGAAGCTCAGACCCAGATGACGGTCGCCGCAGAGGCGCACGATGACTGCACAATTTGCCATATGCCCGTTGCGGGCAAGTCCGCGGTCGCGGTGACGATGTCGTATCAAGGGGGAAGCGTCCCGAGGGGCGACATCCGCAGCCACATTTACCGCATCGCCACGGACCCGGACTGGAGCATGTTCACCGAAGACGGGAAGTTCGTGGCGACGGACGACGAGAACGAGGCGTTCCTGACGGTCGATTTCACCTGCCTCACCTGTCACCAGGACCGGGACAAGGCCTGGGCGCTTGCCATGGCACCGCTGATTCACGGCGCGCGCTGAAAAACCCCGAGCGAGGCGGAAGCACTCAGAGTCTGACTCAGAACTCCTGGGCTGCCTTTGTTGCGATGAAGCGTGCTGATCTTCGGATCGCAGCGACGAGCACCCATGCATCTTCAGACGCGACGGAACCGGTATGGCTGCAGCCCTCCAGTGGCAGCTCTGTCACGCTCCCTTCCAGTCCGGGGCGACGCGCAGCGAAGGGTCGGTATGCACTCGGTCAATTACGGTAGGGTTCAATGACCGCTTCGACGAAACGGGCTGCATCGCAGCAAGGGGCTTGCCGCAGGTGCGAAGGATTGGTGCTTGAGCAGTGGCCGCCCCTGCACGAGTCCGGGAAGTCCGCAACGCAGACCCCGGCAGTGAGAACGCAGTGCCCGGCCGATCAGACAAGCTGGTCGCGCGATGGTTGCAGGCGTGTCAGCGGCCGCAAACCGTTCTTGCCACGCGAAGCTAGCCGCTGATGTCCAGCGTGAACACTTCGTTGGCCCATCCGTCCACGTTGCAGCGCGGCCGGATCAGCACCTGCGCCAGCCCCTCGGGGATCGCGACGCCCGAGAGCGAGCGGGTGAAGGGCTGTTCGGTGACATGCGGATGCAGGAGTTCGCGAAAGCCCAGCCGCGTGCCGTCGGGGGCCAGCACCTCCCAGCCGTCGGCGTAGTGATCCCATCCGGTATCGGGGTGCGAAAGCGTGACCGAGACCGTCCAGGTCCCGCCGGCGGGGCGCGCGGACGCATCCTCGACCGCGGGATGATCGGCGAGGGCGGGGGTGGCGGTGAGGGCGCAAAGGGCGATGCGGCGGATCATGTCGGCGGCCTTCCCTGCAAGAGGACGGCGCGCGACTGCGACGCGAATTCGCGGCGCCACAGCACGGCGACGGTCAGCAGGGTGGCGGCAATCAGCGCCTCGGGCCCCAGGAGCCAGGCCGCCGAGCCGAGCGCGAAATAGATCGAGCGCAGCCCGCGGTTGAAGCTGCGGGCCGCCGAGATGTTCAGTTCCGCCGCCTGGGCCGCGCGGGAAAACGCGGCGTCCGAGCGGTCGTTCGGCACCGCGGCCATCACCACCGCGCAATAGCCGAAAAGCCGGTGCGCCCAGATGAATTTCAGCAGCGCGTTGGCCATGAACAGCAGGATCAGCAGAAGCTTGATGTCCCAGACCAGCGCCGGGGCGTCCTCGAGCCGGAAATCCTCGGCCAGGCCGAGAAGCCGCTCGGTATTGCCGATCAGTGCCAGGCCGCCGCCGAGCGCGATCAGCGTGGCCGAGGCGAAGAACGTGGTGCCATGGCGCAGGTTGCCGAGAATGTTGCCGTCGAGGATGCGCGGCTCGCGATCGACGAAGATGCGCATCCACTCGCGACGGTAATCGGCCATCAGCACCGACACCGAGGCGCGGCCGCCGACCCCGCGCTCGACCGCGACGCCGATCAGCACCCAGCCGAACGTCAAGAGGGCGATGGCGGCGGCGTCGGGCATGCCGAAAACGGAAAGGCGCTGGGCAAGGTCCATGCCGGCGAGCCTAGACCAAGACGACGCTCGCTGGAAACGCTCAGTTGCCCTGGAAGTCGCGGAAAAGGCGTGCGTCGGCGCGCCGCGCGCGGCCTGCAAAATCCCGGGGCAACCGAGCGTTTCCGGCAGGGTCATCCTGCCCCCGGGTCGGGAGAATCCGCTTGTCAATCGGCGAAATTGGTAATATATTCTTACCAATCAGGAGGGTTGGTTCATGGAAATGCCGGTGCCGCGCGCGGAGATCCTGTCGAAAAAGGCGCGGATCGTCCAGCGCCTGTCAGAGGTGCTGCCGGAAGATGCGGTGATCCATGACGAGGCCGAGACCCGGGCCTATGAATGCGACGCGCTGACCGCCTACAAGTGCCCGCCGCTCGCCGTGGTGTTGCCGGGATCGACCGAAGAGGTCGCGGCGGTGCTGAAGATCTGCCACGACGAGGGCGTGCCGGTGGTGCCGCGCGGGGCTGGCACATCGCTGGCGGGCGGGGCGCTGCCGACGGCCGATTCGGTGATCCTGGGCATCGCGCGGATGAACGCGGTGCTGGAGACGGATTACGAGAACCGCTTTGTCCGGGTCGAGACCGGGCGCACCAACCTCTCGGTGACCGGCGCGGTGGAAGAGCGCGATTTCTTCTATGCCCCCGATCCCTCGTCGCAGCTCGCCTGCGCCATCGCCGGCAACATCGCGATGAATTCGGGCGGGGCGCATTGCCTGAAATACGGCGTGACGACGAACAACCTGCTGGGCGTCAAGATCGTGCTGATGGACGGCACGGTGACCGAGATCGGCGGCGCGCATCTCGATGCCGGCGGGCTCGATCTGCTGGGGCTGGTCTGCGGCTCGGAGGGGCAGCTTGGCGTGGTGACCGAGGCGACGCTGCGCATTCTCAGAAAGCCAGAGGGCGCGCGCCCGGTGCTGATGGGATACGATTCGTCCGAGGTGGCGGGCGAGGTGGTGAGCGACATCATCAAGGCGGGCGTCCTGCCGGTCGCGATCGAGTTCATGGATCGCCCCTGCATCCGCGCCACCGACGCGTTCTCGGGCGCGGGATACCCCGATTGCGAGGCGTTGCTGATCGTCGAGGTCGAGGGCAGCCCGGCGGAGATCGACGAGCAGCTCGGCGTGATCCTTCAGATCGCGCGGCGCCACGATCCGGTGGAGCTGCGCGAGGCCACCAATGCCGACGAGGCGGCGCGGATCTGGCTGGGACGCAAGGCGGCGTTCGGGGCGATGGGCCAGATCAACGACTACATGTGCCTCGACGGCACGATCCCGGTCGACCGGCTGCCGCAGGTGCTGAAGCGGATCGGCGAAATGTCCAGGGATTACGGGCTGGACGTCGCCAACGTGTTTCACGCCGGCGACGGCAACATGCACCCCCTGATCCTGTTCGACGCCAACGCGCCGGGCGAGCTGGAGAAATGCGAGGCGCTGGGGGCGGATATCCTGCGGCTCTGCGTCGAGGTGGGCGGGTGTCTCACCGGCGAGCACGGGGTCGGCATCGAGAAGCGCGACCTGATGGGCGACCAGTTCTCGGCCGCGGACCTGGAGGCGCAGATGCGGGTCAAGGACGTGTTCGACCCGGGCTGGTTGCTCAATCCGGCCAAGGTGTTTCCGCTGAGTGCCAGCGCCGCGCGGCGGGAGGCGGCGTGACCCGGTGCCGGCGAATGCCCGGAAAGAGTAGGTCGGTTCGGCGCCGGGTTCGGTTCATGTCAATCGATGACGGCCGGGCGATATTGTCTAGCGGCAGGGGGTTGCGAAAGGCTTGGTCCACGGCGTCCGGACTTACCCGGGCACCGCGCCCCAGCAAAGGACCTCGACATGAAACCGACCTCCGCAAGGCCCCACATCGCGGCCGTTCTGGCCCTGGCAACGCTTGGCTCGCTGGCAACCGCTTCGGCGAATGCCGGGGGCGGCATCACCATCCTGCGCAATTCCGACGCGCTGAACCCGCGGGTGATGCAGGTCAATCCGAATGCACTGGTGCCGATCAAGCTGCAGTTCAAGTGCGTCGTGAAGGGGACGCCGGTGGAGTTTCCCAACGACATCGCGATCTGGCACAGCTACAGCTTCACCGTTCCGGCCGGCACCAAGGTGGCCTACACCGCGCCTTACGGCAAGACCGGCACCGTGGTGCTGCCGGCGCTGCCGCCGAACACGTACCATTTCGTCAACAACGTGTTCCCGGGCGGCGGGCCTGCCGGCGCGCCCTGCACCGCCACGCAGATCTGATCGGCGCGCGACGCGCACCGGCGCCGCCGGCGGGCCCACGCCCCGCCGGCGGCGTTGCGCTGTCCGGGGGGCGGGCATGATCGCGCCGCGGACCGAGGCGGACCTCGCCGAGGCGGTCGCCGGCGCGGCGGGGCCGCTGCGTATCTCGGGCGGGGGCACGCGGCCGGTCGGCAGGCCGGTGGCGGGCGAGGCGCTTTCGGTGGCCGGCATCGCCGGGATCGGGCTTTATGAGCCGGGGGCGCTGACGCTGGTGGCGCGCGCCGGCACCCCGGTGGCCGAGATCGAGGCCGCGCTGGCCGCCGAGAACCAGCGCCTGGCCTTCGAGCCGATGGATCACCGGGCGCTGCTGGGCACCACGGGCGAGCCGACGATCGGCGGGGTGGTGGCGGCCAACGTCTCGGGCCCGCGGCGCATCCAGGCCGGGGCGGCCCGCGATTTCCTGCTGGGCGTGCGCTTCGTCGACGGCACCGGCACCGCGATCAAGAACGGCGGGCGGGTGATGAAGAACGTCACCGGCTACGACCTGGTGAAGCTGATGGCGGGCAGCTACGGCACGCTGGGCGTCCTGTCGGAAGTGTCGCTGAAGGTGCTGCCGCGCCCCGCGGCTGCGGCGACGCTGCGGCTGACCGGGCTGAGCGACCAGGACGCGGTGCGGGCGCTGTCGGCGGCGCTCGGCTCGCCCTACGACGTGACCGGGGCGGCGCATCTGCCGGACGCGGGGGCGACGCTGGTCCGGATCGAGGGGTTCGGGGCCTCGGTGGCCTACCGGGCCGAGCGGTTGGCGGCGCTGCTGGCGGAGTTCGGTGCGGCCGAGACCGAGGACGACGCGCAGGCGGTGGACGCGACCTGGCGGGGGGTGCGCGACGTCGAGCCCTTCGCGGGGCGGGCCGGCGACGTCTGGCGGCTGTCGGTCAAGCCCTCGGACGGGCCGGCGATCGCGGCGCGCGCCGGGGCCGGGGGCCTGGTCTACGACTGGGGCGGCGGGCTGATCTGGGCGCTGGTCGACGAGGGCACCGACCTGCGCGCCCGGCTCGGCGCCTTCCGGGGCCACGCCACGCTGGTCCGCGCGAGCGAGGCGACGCGGGCCGCGCTGGGGGTGTTCCAGCCGGAACCGGCGCCCCTGGCGGCGATCAGCGCGGGTCTCAGGGCGAAATTCGACCCGCGCGGCATCCTGAACCCGGGGCTGATGGGGTGAGCGCCGGCGACGGCAACCGCGCCGGGCCGGGCGCGGCGGGGCGCGAATCCGTGCCGGTCCGGCGGCAGGCGGAATGAGGGGCGAATGCAGACGAATTTCACCGAAGAGCAGCTGAAGGACCCAGGCATCGCGCGGGCCAACGAGATCCTGCGCTCGTGCGTGCATTGCGGGTTCTGCACGGCGACCTGCCCGACCTACCAGGTGCTGGGCGACGAGCTGGACAGCCCGCGCGGGCGCATCTACCTGATCAAGGACATGCTGGAAAAGGGGCGCCCGGCGGATGCCAGGACGGTCAAGCATATCGACCGCTGCCTGTCCTGCCTCGCCTGCATGACGACCTGCCCGTCCGGCGTGCACTACATGCACCTGGTCGATCACGCCCGGGCGCATATCGAGAAGACCTATCGCCGGCCGCTGTTCGAGCGGCTGCTGAGGTGGACGCTGGCGCGGATCATTCCCTATCCCGGGCGGTTCCGGCTGGCGCTGCTGGGCGCCAGGATCGGCCGGCCGTTCAGGCGGCTGGTGCCGGACGCGCGGCTGCGCGCGATGCTGGACATGGCGCCCGGGACGATCCCGCCGGTCAGCCGCAACGACGATCCGCAGGTGTTTCCCGCCGAAGGCGCGCGGAAGATGCGGGTCGCGCTGATGACCGGCTGCGCGCAGAAGGCGCTGAACACCGACATCAACGACGCGACGATCAGGCTGTTGCGGCGGCTCGGCTGCGAGGTGGTGGTGGCGCGCGGCATGGGCTGTTGCGGCGCGCTGGTGCACCACATGGGCAAGGAGGCCGAAAGCCGCGCCGCCGCGGCGCGGAACATCCGCGCCTGGATGGCCGAGGCGAGGGGCGGCGGGCTGGACGCGATCGTGATCAACACCAGCGGGTGCGGCACGACGGTCAAGGATTACGGGCACATGTTCCGCGGCGGCGCGCTGGCCGAGGACGCCGCCGAGGTGTCGCGGCTGGCGCTGGACGTCAGCGAACTGCTGACCCGGCTCGACCTGCCAGAGGGGTCCGAGAAGGGCCTGCGCGTGGCCTATCATGCCGCCTGTTCGCTGCAGCACGGGCAACAGGTGAAGGGCGCGCCGAAGGCGCTGCTGGGGCGCGCGGGCTTCGAGGTGGTGGAACCGGCGGATGCGCATCTCTGCTGCGGCTCGGCGGGGACCTACAACCTGATGCAGCCCGAGATCTCGGCGAAGCTGAAGGCGCGCAAGGTCCGCACGCTGGAAGCCAGGGCGCCGGACGTGATCGCGGCGGGCAACATCGGCTGCATGATCCAGATCGGCGGCGGCACCGGCGTGCCGGTGGTACATACGGTGGAACTGCTGGACTGGGCGACGGGCGGGCCGCGGCCCCGGGCGCTGGACGCGGCGGGCTGAGGCTGCCGAATCGTGCGCTTCCGCGCGCTCTTTCTCCGCGCGTGGCGGGGCGACGCGTCGTTTCGGGTGCAGCACGGGGCGGCGGCTGCGGGACTTGCGTATTCACCGACGAGAAGAAGACCCCGGCGCGGGACATGGCGCCGGCGATTGTTTCCGATCCGTGCCTTGATTGATCGCGAGATCAGCGCAATCCAGCCCTAATTCGGCCCAAGCGCGCGGCTATTCCCTTGGCCATTGTCATGGGAGCGGCGTCTTGAAGCGCGGGCTGTTCTTTCTGATCCTGCTGATGATCCTGGCCAGCGAAGGCCGGGCCGAGACGGCGCTGCGCCGGCTGATGACCGGCGACGACAGCCGGGGCTGGCAGGCGGTGGGGCGGCTGAACATCGGCGAGCGCAGTTTCTGCACCGGGGCGCTGATCGCGCCCGACCTGGTGCTGACGGCGGCGCATTGCATGTTCGACATGGACACCGGCGCACGGATTGCCGCCAGCGAGGTCGAGTTCCTGGCCGACTGGCGCGGCGGGCGCGCGGCGGCCTATCGCGGCGTGAAGCGGGCGCTGGTGCATCCCGAGTTCGTGTTCTCGGCCGACGACTTCGCCATGCGCGTCGCCTATGACGTGGCGATCCTGGAACTGGATCAGCCGGTTCGGAACGGCTCGATCACGCCGTTCGCCACCCGGGCGCTGCGCGGCGCCGGGGCCGAGGTGGGCGTGGTCAGCTACGCGCATGACCGCGCCGACAGCCCGTCGCTGCAGGAGGTCTGCCACGTGCTGGCGCGTCAGGGTGGCTCGCTGGTCCTGAGCTGCGACGTGGATTTCGGATCGTCCGGGGCGCCGGTCTTCGTGTTCGAGGACGGCGCGCCCAGGATCGTGTCGCTGGTTTCGGCCAAGGCGCGGGTCGGCGACCGGCCGGTGGCGCTGGGCACGGCGCTGGACGCGCCGCTGGCCGAACTGATGGCGATGCGCAGCACCGGGGACGGCGTGTTCCGCAACCCCGCGCCCGCGGTGCGGCGGCTGTCGCTGGAGGAAACCCAGGCCTCGACCGGGGCGAAGTTCCTAAGGCCCTGATATCGGGCAGTTTCCCGGTCGCGCCCGGGGCTTGACAACGCATCGAACGCTTCCCACATGCACGGTGTCGGATGCCCGATACGGGGTCCGGCAAGCCACTGGTCCGTTCCCTGGGGGAGGGCCGAACATCGTTGTCGCTCAATGGAGGATGACCCATGCGTACCCTTGATTTCGCACCGCTTTACCGTGCCACCGTCGGCTTCGACCGGATCGCCGACCTGATGGACCGGGTGCTGGCCGCCGACGTCGCCCAGCCCACCTATCCGCCCTACAACATCGAGAAGACCGCGGACGACGCCTATCGCATCTCGCTGGCCGTCGCCGGCTTTACCGATGACGAGCTGTCGGTCGAGGTGAAGGAAAACGCGCTGATCGTCGCGGCCTCGAAGGCCGAGGACGGCGCCGAGCACACCTATCTGCATCGCGGCATCGCGACCCGCGCCTTCGAGCGCCGGTTCCAGCTGGCCGATCACATCCGCGTCACCGGCGCGGCGCATGAGAACGGCATGCTGCATATCGACCTGGTGCGCGAGATCCCCGAGGCGCTGAAACCGCGCCGGATCGAGATCGCGGGCGGCAAGACCGTCGACGCGAAAGCGGTCGAGAACAAGTCGAAGAAAGCCGCCTGAAGGGTTCGGCTTTCCCGTCTTT
>JBFKQC010000040.1:0-35296 GCA_041627895.1 Rhodobacter sp. | reverse complement strand
GGCGTCACGGGCATGGATGATCAGCGGCAGGCCGGTGCGCCGCGCCGCCTCGATGTGGATGCGCAGGCTGTCCTGCTGGATCGCCTTCGAATCCGCCGTGTAGTGGTAATCGAGCCCGCTTTCGCCGATGCCGACGAATTTCGGATGCTTCGTCAGCCGCGTCAGGTCCTCGACCGACGCCAGCGGTTCCTCTGCGGCGCTCATCGGGTGGGTGCCGGCGGCGTAGAAGACCGGCGCATGGGCCTCGGCGATGGCGCGCACCTGCGGCTCGGACCGCAGCCGCGTGCAGATCGTCACCATCCGCGTCACCCCGGCCTCCAGCGCGCGCGCCACGACCGCGTCCCGGTCCTCGTCGAAGGCCGGGAAATCCAGATGGCAATGGCTGTCGGTGATCTGCGGCTTCTCGGACATCGCGCTGCTCAGGCAGCCTGGTCCGCCGCCGTCCTGTGGATCGTCAGGACCATATCGAGGATCAGCGCAGCCGGGTCAAGATTGACCGCCCGGCCGTGCCTTGCGCGCGCGCCAAGCTCCTGCGCCAGCGTCGCCCAGCGGCGCGCGGCAGCGGGATGCGGGGCGAGATGCGCCAGCAGGCCCGCCTCGTTCGGCGCCGCCTCGGGCTCGGGCGGGCCGCTGATCCCGGCGCGGGCGAGGCGCGACAGGAACAGGTCGAACAATTCCAGCATCAGGTCCAGCCGCTCGGCCTTCTTCGCGCCGACCGCACTTTCGGCGAGCTTCAGGGCGCGCGGACGGTCGAGCCCGGCCTCGAACAGCCCGCAGATGTCTCGGTAAAGCGCCAGGCCGTCCAGCGTGATCAGCCGAAGCGCGGCGCCGACCGAGCCGCCCGCCAGCGCGGTCAGCGCCGCGGCGTCGCCGCCCGGATCGACGCCGGCCTGCGCCAGCGCCGCCTGCATCCCGTCCGGCGCCAGCGTCCGGCAGCGCAGCGCCCGGCAGCGGCTGAGGATCGTCGGCAACAGCCGCGAGGGCTGGTGGCTGACCAGCAGCATCACCGTGTCGTGCGGCGGCTCTTCCAGCAGCTTCAGAAGCGCGTTGGCGGCGTTCACGTTCATCTCGTCGGCGGCGTCGACGATCACCACGCGCCGCCCGCCATCCGCCGCCGACAACTCGAAGAACCGCTTGAGCCGGCGCGCCTCGTCGACCGTGATCACTGCCTTCAGCCGTTCGCGGTCGGCGTCCCAGCCGCGGCGCAAGAGGAACAGCCGCGGCTCGCTCAGCGCGGCGATGCGGTGGGCCAGCGCGCCGTCGGGGTCGGTATCCAGCGTCGCAGGCGGCGGCGGCGCGCCGAACAGCCCGCCGTCATCCCCTGGCGCCGCCAGCAGGAACCGCGCGATGCGCCAGGCGAGCGTGGCCTTGCCGACGCCCTTCGGGCCGGTGATCAGCCAGGCATGGTGCAGCCGCCCGCCCCGGTATGCGTCGAGGAAGTCGCGCTCGGCGGCATCCTGCCCGATCAGCCGGGCGGTTGTGCGGGGATGCGGCGCGCCGGGGGCGCGGTCGGCCTCGGGGATCGCCTCGTCGGTCACGCCAGAAGCGCCTCGACATGGGCCTGCACGTCCCGCGCGACGAGGTCCGCGGGGCGGTCGCCGTCGATCACGCGGAAGCGGCCGGGGAACTCGCGGGCGAGGTCCAGGAACCCGGCGCGCATGCGCTCCTGCAGCGCCAGGCCGAAATCCTCGAACCGCTCTTCGGGGCCGTTCCTGCCCCTGGCGCGGCCGAGCCCCTTGGCCGGGTCCATGTCCAGAAGCAGCGTCAGGTCCGGCTCGCGCCCGATCATCAGCCGGTGCAGCTCGTCCACATGGGCCCGCAGATCTCCGCGCGACAGGCCCTGGTACATCCGGGTGCTGTCGGCGAAGCGGTCGCAGATGACGATCCGGCCCGCCGCCAGCGCCGGCTCGATCAGCCGCTCCAGATGGTCGCGCCGAGCGGCGGTGAAAAGCAGTATCTCGGTCTCGGCCGACCAGCGGTCGGGGTCGCCCTCGAGCACCAGGCGGCGAATCTCGTCCGCGCCGGGCGAGCCGCCGGGCTCGCGCGTCAGCACGACCTCGCGGCCCGCGGCGCGCAGGGCATCGGCCAGCAGCCGTGCCTGGGTCGACTTGCCCGATCCGTCGATGCCCTCGAAGGTGATAAACCGCCCCGTCATGGCCGGCATCCTTAGGTCGGCGCCCGGGCGGGTCCAAGGCTTTTCGAAAAGCCTTGGGAAATTTCTTCCAAGAAATTTCCGTCCTTCCGGGGCAACGGGCGGGAAAAGTCTTGGAAGACTTTTCCGAAACCCCTTCGAAGGGGTTTCCTTGCTCAGAGCGCCTCTTGCGCGGTGCCGGCGATCTTGCCGATCAGCACACGCGCCGCGGTTCTGAGCCGCGGCAGGAACCCGCCCTTCGCAACGTCGCGGTCGGCCAGAAGCGCCACGCGGGTTTCCGGCATGTCCATGACCCTGATCACCAGTTCGCCCACCACCTGGCCCTCGACCAGGGGCGCCTCGAGCGGCGACGTGTAGGTCATCGTCGCCGGAATCTCGCCCTGCTGCAGCGCCGGGATCAGCATCGAGACATCCCTTGCCACCACCAGCCCGACCTTGTCGGCCTCGCCCAGCCAGACCGGCACCTCGGCCATCAGCGTGTCCTTCTCGACCACGGTCTTCTGCACGAATTGCCGGAACGCCCAGTTGACGATGCGCTCGGCCTCTTCCGCGCGCTGCTTCTCCGACGCCATCCCGGTCAGCACGAAGACGATCCGCCTGGTGCCCTGCTGCGCCGAACCCACCAGGCCATAGCCCGCCTCGGACGTGTGCCCGGTCTTCAGCCCGTCGGCGCCGATCCCGAGCTTGAGCAGCGGGTTTCGGTTGAACCGGTTCTGCGGCGCGCGGTTGTCCCAGGCGAACTCTTCCATGGCGAAATAGCCGTAATATTCGGGGAATTCCTCGATCAGCCGGGCGGCGAGGAAGCCCAGATCGCGCATCGACATCCGGTGATTCGGGCTTGGCCAGCCGCTGGAATTGGCGAACGTGGACCCGGTCAGCCCCAGCGCCTTGCCGCGCTCGTTCATCTGGCGGGCGAATGCGTCCTCGGTGCCGGCGAGCCCCTCGGCGACGGCGACGCAGGCATCGTTGCCCGAAAGCACGACGATGCCCTTGATCAGCTCCTCGACCGTGGGGCGGTCCTGCTCGTTCAGGAACATGGTCGACCCGCCCATGTTGCGGGCCCGCGTCGAGACGCCGAACCGGGTGTCCAGCGTCACGCGACCGTCGCGCAGCGCCTCGAACAGCATGTTCAGCGTCATCAGCTTGGACATCGAGGCCGGCGGCAGCGGCAGGTCGGCCTGCTTTTCCATCAGCACCGTGTCGGTGGTCATGTCGTAGACATAGGCCGCCTGCGCCACGGTCTCGAAGGCGCGGGCGGGCAGGGCGGCGAACAGGACGATGGCGAGCGCGGCGAGCGGTCGGGCGAAGCGCATGTCGGGCAGGAATCCTCCGTTCTGGCAGCGGCCTTTCAGGTCAGTTTGTCACAAAATACGCGTCCGAATAGCCCAGCCCCTTCACTTTTTTCATCAGCGCCGCGCGCTCGGCGGAATTCGTCGCAGGTCCGACGGTGACGCGGTAATAGGTCTTGCCCTGGCTTTCGTTCTTCTGGATCGTCGGCACGATCCCAGCATTGCGCAGCGCGACCCCGGTGTTCGAGGCGTTCTGCTCGACGCTGAAATAGCCGATCTGGATGAATGCCTTGGACAGTCCCGACGGTGCCGGCTGCGGCTTGGGCGCGGGCAGCGGCGCGGCCGAGGCGGTGGCCACCGGCGCCGGTGCGGCCGCGGGCTTGGCGGTTGCGGCCGGGGTCGGCCTGGCAGCGGGCGCGGCGCTGGCGGTCTCGGTCTCGACCTTGTCGAGCGCGGCGCCGGCCGCGGCGATCGGATCGAGCGCGGCGGTCTCGATCGTCTCGGGCGCGGGCAGCGTCTCGGTCGCGCCGTCCAAGGTCTCGCCGGCGATCGGCACCTCCTGGCGGCGCAGCGCGGTCACGTTCAGCGACTGCGGCGCGCCGGCCAGCATGTCGAGCGCCGCCGCGGCGTCGGAACTCACCTGGATGCGCGGCCCCGGATTGTCGCGCTCGCGCTTGAACAGCGCGCCGATCACGAACTTGCCGTTGGCCTCGTTGCGGATGATCACGCGCTCGGGCTCGGTCACGTCGGGGTGCGCCACCCAGACCCCGCCAAGCGATGGGCGCCCGTCCCAAAGCCCGGTGTCGCTGGCCTGGAACACGTCCGGCGCCTCGATGTCGCGCTCGACGAGCTTGACCGACGCCGCGGCCGGCGCGGCATCGAGGCTGCTGACCTCGGCCCCCGCATCCTTGCCTTTCAGACCCTTGAACAGGTTGAAATCGCCGCCTTTTTCGCAACCGGCCAAAACGCCGGCGCTGCACATCAGCAGGGCGAATCGCCCCATGCGCGAACTTGCCATACCATGCCCCCTTGTGCGCGATCGCCGCCGCGCTTTCTGCTCGAACGCCGCGCGCGGGCTTGCCCGCGGCAGGTGGACCATAACGCGGGGCAGGCAATTTGGAAAGAGTCCCAAGGGGTTTCGGCAAGAAACGGCCCCGCCTGTGGCATTTTGCGACGCCTTGCGGCGTCCGGTGCGCATGGGCTATCCAGCCCGGAAGCGGAGAAGTGGCAGAGCGGTCGAATGCGGCGGTCTTGAAAACCGTTGAGGGGTAATGCCCTCCGGGGGTTCGAATCCCTCCTTCTCCGCCACCAGGAAAGTTGTTTGGTTCCTGGTGCTCAGGCGGATTGCGAACCGGCTTGTTGACCGTGCAATGGACCGGAATCGGTCGGCGGGATGTGCCGATGGCGGGCGGGCTATGAAGGTTTGCCTGGTCGTTTCGCCGGCAATGCCGCCTTGTGGCCCATGCGAAACGCATGTTGAAGGTTGACCTGCTCTCCTGAATGGTCCCCGGTTCCAGGTTGGCCTTTACCCGCCCACCGGGTCCGGCCACAACTCGACCGGTGCCGGACAACATATCGCAGTGACCGCGAAGACCGCTGCCGGCCCGGACATCCCCGTGCCGATCCTGCACGCGCCCGCCCCCCGATTTGTCGGCGAGCGCGGCAGAGCGTGCGGATATCGCGGGATCGCGGCACCGGACGCGCGGTCCCTACAAGGAACTCGCCGCTGGCGGGTTCCGGTGTCCCGGGCTATCAAGGAAATGGATGCGCAAGGCAGGGACCTTTCGACGATGGAGTACCGCCACAGCCTCGACCAGCGCCGCGCCACGAAGGATGATGCATATCGGGTCAGCCGCGCCTGGGGCAGGTGCGGGTGGGACGTCGCATCGCGCCCCCTGGCGCTGACCTGGGCGTCGGGCCGCCGGATGGCCGAAATCGCGGCGCGGGGCCTGTTCGACACCTGGGCCCCGTCGTCGGTGGCGAATGGCATCTCGCGGGAATACGCGAACCTTGCGCTCGACCTGCTGGCCGTGCCGTCGTCGGCCGCGGCCACCGCGGCGGCGAGATTCGACGCCGCCGCCGCGCCGCAGGCCGACCCGGTGATCGAGCGGGCGCTGTCCGGGGCCGCGCCCGTCGCCAGGGCAAAGCCGGTCGATCTTGCCCCCGTCGTGGCCGAGGAACAGATGCACTTTCTCGCGGCGCGGGCGGGGGGCGAGGTACGCGACTTCGACCCCGAAACCCTGCGGGCGCAGCTGCCGAACCGGTTCCTTCTGCCGGCACGCGTGCTGGACGCGTCGCAGGCCTGGGCGTCCTGGTTCGTGCCCGTCGAAGTGGCCCGGGGCCTGTTGCGCAAGGCCGTCGAACTCGGCCACCAGCCCGGGGAAGTTGCCGATGCCTTCGAGCCGGTATCGGTCGGGCCCGGCGAAGCCATGGTCTCGGTCCTGGCGACCGATTACCGCGCATCGGATTTCGGCGTCCTGCGCGAGATCGGGCTGACGCTTTCGGTGTCCCCGCGCGGCGCGCGGTTTCCCGACCCGGGCCAGATCTTCCTTCGCCTGATCGTCACCGATCCCTGGTCGCTTGGCGCCGCGCGGCAGATCTGGGGCATCCGCAAGGATTACTGGGACACCCAGGGGATCACGCCCCGGTCGCAGGTCGACGTCAGCTACAGCGAGGACCGCGCGCGGTTCGGCGTCAAGACCTTTCAGCCCGGAACCGTCGCGGAGCCCCGCACGCTGGTGCTCGATTTCCCGCGGTTCGGCGCGGGCCGCAGCGAGGCGGTTCCAAGCACGATCTATTCGATGGCCGAGCCGCGCGGCCGGTCCGCCGGTCCGGCCGCGCCGGTCCGCTCGACCCTGCGGCGCAGCGGTGCGCAAGAGGGCGTGCAATACGGCGGGACGGTCAGGATCGGCCTGCCTGAGACCCGCGACAAGGGCCGCGACGCGGGCTGCCTGTGTTCGATCGGAATGGCCTGTCTGTGCGACACGCTGCGCGATCTTTGCCTCGACAGGCGCAAGCCCGCGGCCAATGGCTGGACCGAGCACATGACGGGCCAGCTCGAAGAGCCTGCGCCGGTCGCGGTTCAGGACCGGGGGAACAGCGCCTCGTAAGCCTTGCGCATGGACTGGTCGGCCTCGGACATCATCCGCGCCGCATAGGCAAAGGGCCGCCCCGCGGCGGCGGCGACCTGCATCGCGGCGCCCGGAATGACGTCCGGCACGATGATATCCACGGGCTCGCCCTTGCCCGTGCGGCGGCGCACGGCCTCGGCCGCCATCAGGCCGCTCATCGCCGCGGCCTCGATCGTGACCACGTCGATCGGCGTCTGCACGTAGTCCCCGGCGATGAAGAGATCCGGAATCGCCGTCGTGGTCTTCGGACGGTTGTGCCAGGTATCGACCGCGTTGATGAACAACTCGGCCCCGGCGTTGGTCTGCAGATGCGTGCGGCCGCGATAGACATCCGTCTCGGGGTCGAAGCCGATATAGCGGCTCAACTCCTGCAGAAGCAGATAGACGATGGTCTGTGCCCCGCCGGGCTGATCCGCGAAGGGCATCAGCGGCTGGGCGTCCGACGCGCAGATGCTGAGCATCGGCGGGCGGGGCTCGTCGCCCGTCTCGGATTTCCACATCTGCGCGTTGTCGTAGACGCTCATCTCGTATTTCGAGTCGAGCAACAGCACGATCCCGCGCGGCAACGGGCGTTCGAGGGGGCGCTTGAACACGACATCGAGCGTCATGATCGGCGCGCCGGCCAGCCGCGTCGTGTTGACAAGCTCGGGGTCCAGCCCGGCAAGGCAAAGCTCGTACCAGGTATCGCAATCCCTGGCACGGGAATGGACCAGCCGGGCAAGCTGCCGCGGCGGGACGGCCAGAACCAGCTGCCCGCCGAAACGCCAGCAATGGGTTTCCGTCGGCGCGACCGGATTGGTCTGGCTGGGGACGGTCGAGGGGGATTTCAGCAGCTTGTCGATGCGCAGCAGGAACTCGCCGGTGTCGGGGTCAAGCTCGATCCCGGCGATGCGGGTCAAGGGCATCAGGGTGAACGAAGGACGCTCTTCAAGGTCTGCGGCGTCGCAGTGCTCGGCCTTGTTCTTCTCGATCTCTTGCAGCAGCTCCTCGAGGACGATGTTGCTGATATCGGGTCCGAGTTCGGTCTCGACCGGCTGGATATGGAACCGGCCCGCAAGATCGGCGATCTTGCGTAGCCACGGCGTGAAGATCGCGTCCTGCGTGTGATCGTTCAGCAGCCACATCGTCGGCTCGGGCATGCGCGCGCCGAATTTCAGGAACGACTTGTAGGTCGCCGCCGAGGCCATCGCCGTCGGCGCGGCAAAGGCCTTGGCCAGGACCCGGTGCGAGGCCTTGCGCGATTCCTCCGTCATGTAGCGGTGCGAGCGCATGAAGGCCTCGACGCTCATCTGGTCGAGCCGCCGGTCCTCGTGGGTCGAGGTCGCCAGAAGATCGCGAAGCGCCTGGCTGTGCAGATACACGTCGGCCGGCGAAGCGACGCCGCAGGTCATGTTCTGCACGGCCGTCGCCAGCGAGCCGGGATTGACCGAACGGATCGGGTCGGCGTCCGGGTCGGGGCGCAGATAGTTGATATCCGTCATCGGCTCGAACGCGTCGATGACGCCGATATCGCGCATCAGCTGCCAGAAATTGTGATACCAGTTCAGGTACATGTGATAGCAGTGCTCGTGCCAGTCGTCCTTGCGCAGGTCCTTGCAACAGGGCCGGCTCTTGGCCGTGCGCTTGTTCGGTTTCTCGTTCGGGCAGTCCGGGCAGGTCGCCATTCCGAATGCCCGGCGCTCGGCGTCGGGGTCGTACCCGTCCTTGCGCAGCTGTTCCTTGAGCATCGCGACGAATTCGTCGTCGGGCGACTGCTGGACCAGCGAATTGCGCAATCCGGTCGGAACCAGATGGTCGAACTCGTCCTCGTCCCGGTGCGCGCCCAGCTTGCCGCCGACGAACGAATTCGCCTCGATCAGGGTTATGTCGTGACCGCGCTCCAGCAGGCGGTGGGCCGCAGCCAGCCCGGCAACCCCGGCACCCACGACGATGACATGGGGCCGTTCGGTGCGCATGTCCGGTGCCGGGTAGTCGACGGGTTGGATCATGTCGCCGGCCTTGTTGACGTCGCCAGAACCCTTCTTGTCGCTCCCGGCCATCTGTCGCTCCCGCATTGACACAATGGTTAATTTGTTCGATCTTAACACTTTATTTCCAGGAGGATACATGAGTCGCGACTACTCGCGCGCGCGTGTCACGGCCGGTCACGGCTATTCCGCATGGCTGGCGGCGACCGCCGAAGTCGGCTGCCGCGCCCTGAAGGCAAGTGCGGCCGAGTCAGAGCGGATCGCCCGGACGGCGGCACGCGCCGTGCGCGCGCCCCAGGCGTATCGCGGCGCCGCCCTCGACGATGTCATCCAGTGCGCGATCGACGCCCAGTCGCAACACCTGCACGGCCTGCGCAGCCTGTCCGCGCTGTGGGGCATGGCCTTTCTTCGCCATCTCGATGCCGCGCGCCGCCGGTAGCCTATCTTCCGCAACTCCAGAGGACGTCATGCGATGAGCAGCGAGGGCCCCGACCCTGCCGGGGAAAAACCGGCCGGCGACCGGCCGGAACCGCCCGGACCCGGCGAAACCGGGCACGGCTTTGCGGCCTCCGCCGCCGGTCTGCTTGACGCCTATGCCGACATGATGGCGCGGCTCGCCGGCGGCGCGGCGGGCCGAACCGAAGGTGCCGCCCCCGGAACGCCGCCGTCCGGGCAGAACCATCTGCCGGCGCTTTTCGAAGCCTGGCTGATCGCCTCCGGCAGCGCGATGCGGTACGGGCAGGGCCTGACCGAGGTCTTCGCACGCCACCAGGGCGCACTGCTCGACGCGGCGGCCCTGCGGTTCGGTGCCGACGACCCGACCCAGGCGCAACGGCTCGCCGAGGTCGAGGAATTGCGCCGGTTCCTGCGTGAGGTGGGCGAAACCGCGGTGCTGGAAGCGCGCCGGCTCGATCGCGAACTCGAACAGCTTGGCGAGGCGATCGCGCAGGGCGCCGCGGCGCCCGCGCCGGTGGACTGGCCCTGGCGCTACTGGGCGACAAAACGATGAACGCCGCCGCCGGCATTGATGACGTCAGCGCCTCGGTCATCGAATCGCTGGGGTTTCCCGACGAGATGGCGGAGCTGCGCGAACGCATTGCGGACTGGGTCGCCGCGTGCGACCCCGAAATGCGCGAGGCGCTGGAATGGCAGTTCCTCGGCGGGTCGAAATACTTTCGGCCGCTGACGATATTCTCGTGCTACCGGGCGGTGAACGGGCCGGGGCCCATTCCGCGCGCCATCATGACCAGGGCGCTGGTGATCGAGTTCTTCCACAACATGTCGCTTGTGGTCGACGATATCCTTGACCGTTCGCCGGAACGCCGCGGCCGCGCGACGATGCACACGCGTTTCGGCGAGCTTTCGGCGCTGATGACCTCGGGCTACATCGTGGCCGAGGGCTATCTGCAGCTTGGCGACGACATCGAGGCGATCGCGCTGTTTTCGGAACTGATGAAACGCCTGGGCGTGGCCGAATGCATGCAGTGGCGGCTGCGGCGCCGTCCGCTGGGCTTCGAGGACTGGTGGCGGATCGCCGGCGAGGACACCGGGTCGATGTTCGAGGTCTGCGCCTGTCTCGGGGACCGAACCGGCAGGCTCAGGACCTATGGCGGCCTGCTCGGGCGGCTCTACCACGGTTGCGACGACGTCGCCGACGTTCGGGGCCTGCCGGCGCTGGGCGGCGGCGGCAAGGAGGATTTGCGCGACGGCATCCTCACGCTGCCGGCCGCCATCGCCATCGCCGACGCGGCGGTCTCTGCCGCCTTCTGCCGCCCCGAGCCGACCGACGAGGACCTCGGACTCACCGCGGCCGCCTTCGTGTCGGCGCTGCCGGCCGCCGAGGCAAGGCTGGACGAGATCGCCGGCAAGGCGCTGCGGGAGGCGCAGGAATGCGCCGGCAATCCAGAGCCGCTGGCGGCGCTCGTGTCGCAGACCCGCGCTCTTAGCGGGCGCTGAGGCGAATGCTGCAAGGACCTGCCGGCCGGGCATCGCGGGCTCCGGTCGCAACACCCGGCAATCGGAGGCGCCGATGTCTGACGACCAGTTGAGGGGGTTTCTCGACGGTCTCGGGCTGGCCGACTATTTCGACGCCTTCGCCGCCGAGCGGATAGAACTGGCGGATCTCCTGTTGCTGTCCGAGGCCGACCTGGCCGAACTCGGGCTGCCGCTCGGGCCCCGGCGCCGCATCATGCGCGCCGTCGGGGACCATGCCGCGGCCGCGGGGCCGGAGTCGGGCGAGCGGCGGAACCTGACGGTTCTGTTCTGCGACATGGTGGATTCGACCTCGGTCGCGTCGCGGATCGACCCCGAAGACCTGCGCACCCGGTACCGCGCCTTCAGGACGGCCTGCGTGGCAGCGATCGAGGCCGAGGGCGGCTTTGTCGCGCACCGGATGGGCGATGGCCTGATGGCGCATTTCGGCTTTCCCCGCGCGACCGAAGACGCCGCCATCTGCGCCGTTCGCGCGGGGCTGGAAATCGTCGCGCGCGTCGCGCGCCTGAACGCGCCGGGCGGGCCGGCGGCGGTGCGGGTCGGTGTCGCCAGCGGGCTGACGGTGATCGAGGCGTCCCGCGACGGGCGCGTCGCCCGGGACGAAATGGCCACCGGCGCCACGCTCGCCCTTGCCGCGAGGCTTCAGGCGCTGGCCGAACCGGGCACCATCGTGGTGTCGGACGCGACACGCCGGCTGCTGCGGGACGCGTTCGAGCTGCGGCCCCTCGGCCGGAAGACGCTGAAGGGTTTCGCGGATAGCGAAGCCGTCTGGATGGCGACCGGCACGCCGTCCTCGGGTCGGCCGGCCGCCACCAGAGAACCGCAGGGAACGCTGCACGGGCGGGCGACGATCCGCGCCGATCTTCTCGCCTGGTGGCAGGATTGCCTGCGCGGCCGCGGCCGGGCGGTCATGATCGAGGGCGAGCCCGGTATCGGCAAGTCGCGCCTGCTGGCAGAGCTTTCCCGCAGCGCCCTGCCCGAAGGCGACCTGGTTTCCCTGCAATGCTCTCGCCACCGCCACGGCGCGGCGCTTCATCCGGTGACGGAATGGCTCGAGGCGTCGGTCGGTCGCGACGCCGGGGACGCAACGGAAACCCGCCTGGCCGGCCTGCCGGGCGTGTCCCCTGCAAGCCTGCCGCACCTGGCCGCGATCATGGGGACGCGCGCGCGGGAAACCGAACCGAAGGCGGACCCGGCCGAACGGCAATCCGCCATCGCCGACGCGGTGCTGGAAGTGCTGTCGACACCTGCCGGCAAGGCGCGGATGCTGCTGGTCGAGGATTTGCACTGGGCCGATGATGCAACCCTGGATGTGCTCGACCGGCTCGCCGAATGCGCGCGGAACCGGGCGCTGCTTTTCGTGGTGACGACGCGGCCGAACGCCGCGCGCCTGCCGCAGGGCGGCGAATTCCGCAGGATCACGCTTGCCCCGTTGTCGCGGACGGAAACCGATGCGCTTGTCGCTTCACAGGCCGGTGCCGCCGCCCTTCCCGACGCGGTGCGCCGGACCATATCGGAACGCTCCGGCGGCGTTCCATTCTTCGCCGTGGAACTGACCCGCGCGATGATCGAGGCCCCCGACGCCAATGCCGCCGACGTGCCGATCACGCTTCAGGACGCCTTGATGGCGCGCCTCGACCGGCTGGATGCCGGCAAGCCGGTCGCGCTTGCCGCGGCGCTGATCGGGCACCAGTTTTCCGGCGACCTGCTGACGGCATGTTTTGATCTGACCGAGGCGCAGGTGCTTGCGGGCCTCGACGAGCTTGTCCGCGCGAACCTGGTGCAGAGACGTCCAGGCGCCGGCCGGGATCATGCCTTCCACCACGCGCTGGCGCATGACGTCGCCTACGAGTCGATCCTGCGATCCAGGCGCGTGGCGATGCACCGCCGGGTTGCAGAGACGGTCGAGGCGCGGTTTCCCGAACTGGCCGAGGCGCGGCCGGAAATGGTGGCGCATCACTACACCGAGGCGGGCGAAGTCGCGCCGGCGGTGGCGTACTGGGAAAGGGCGGCCGAAAGCGCCGGGTCCCACGCTGCGCCCAAGACGGCCGTCACCTATTTCAACACGGCCCTGAGCCTGCTGGCGCGCCTGCCCGCCGGAGCGGCCCGCGACGAGCAGGAAACGCATCTGCGTGTCAGGCTGAACATGCCGCTGACGGTGACCACCGGCTTTTCCTCCGACGAAACCGAGGACAACCTGTCGCGCATGGCCGAGCTGTTCGAGTCCTCCGAGCCGAGCGAGGCGGCCATTCAGCTATTGTGGAGCAGATGCATGTCGGCGCTGGTGCGATCCGATCTGCTGTCGGCAAGGGTGACGGCACAGCGCCTGGCCGATGCAATCTCGTCGACGAGCCTGCCCAATGCGTCGCGGGTGCCGCAGCGCATTCTCGGCTACGTCGCCATGCTCGAGGGCGAACTTGACGCGGCAGAGGCGCATTTCGCGCACGTGCTGGAAGGCTATGCGCCCGACGCGTTCGACTCGATCCTTCCCGGCCACCCGTTCGATGTGCGTGCCTCGACACTGGCGCAGCATGCGATCCTGATGGCGCTGCGCGGGCGCGTCGAAGCGGTCGACGCGGACCAGGCGCACGCCCTGGCGCGTGTGCGCGAACTCGGCAATCCGCCGACGTCGTTCCAGGTCCTGGTGCATCTCTGTCTCGCGCGCTTCGAGCTTGGCGATCACGACAACGTTCCGCCCCTGCTTTCGGAATTGCGGGCCGTGGTGGACCAGAGCGAGATGGCACCGCTTTACGTCGAACTCTGGGAGGCCTGGCTGCGCGCCCGCAACGGCGCGCTCGACGAGGGTCTTGCGGACATGGCTCGCGCGCAGAACGACCCGAGGCAATACCGGCTCTGGATGCCGGGCGCGCATCTTCTGCGCGCGGATCTGCTGGCAGGGGCCGGCCGCCACGACGAGTCCCTGGCGCTGATCGACGAATGCGCCGCCGACATCGGGCGTCTTCGCCACAACTACCTGCTGGCCGAAGCGAAGCGCCGGCGCGCGTCCTGCCTTGCGGCGCTTGGCGCCCCGGGCAGGGACGTGGAAACCCTGTTGCGCGAGGCGGTCGAGATCGCGGGGCGGCAGGGCGCGTCCCGCTTCGAGTCCGCGGCGCGACAGGATTTGGAGCTTTATCGGCTCCGGCGCTAGGATTACACCTCTTCCACGGGACGCACGCGCGAGACGGGAGGGGCTGGAATTGGAGCTGTTCGAGGTCTTCGGCTGGGCGGCGGCGTTCCTGACGTTCCTGACCTATTCGCAGAAAACGATGATCCGGCTTCGGATCGTGGGAATCTCGGCCAACCTGTGTTTCATCGCCTGGTCGGCGGTGTACCAGATCTATCCGACGCTGGCGCTTCACGTCGTGCTGCTGCCGCTGAATCTGTACCGCCTGCTTCAGATCCTGCGCATGAGACGCGAGGCAGCCAGGGCGCGGTCGGGGACTGCCGCGCCGCTTCACTGGCTGCGCCCGCTGGTGAAGCCGGTGGTGTACGAAGATGGCGACTACGTGTTTCGGAAGGGCGATCCGCCCGACCGGCTTTACTACCTGGTCGCGGGAAACGTCGTTTTCGAGGGGCTCGGAAAACGGGCCGAGCCCGGCGAACTGTTCGGCGAGGTCGCGTTCTTCACGTCGGCGGGCGAACGCACGGCCTCGGCACGCTGCGAAGGGCGGTGCGAGGTCCTCGCCCTGGACGCGGCCGATCTTGCAACGCTTTCCCTGCAGCACCCGGCCTTCAATCTGTACGTCATGCGGGTGATCGCCGAACGGCTGGCGGGCTGGCCGATGCCGGCCGAAGCGCCGGCAGCGCCCGCCGACCCGTGATCGGCCATGCAGAGCGATCGACGCCCTGGCGGGACGCCGGCGGCAAGGCCCGCGGATCGGCCGGGCAGGCGCCGGTTCCGCGCCCGCCGCCGGAGCGATGCGTGCGCCGCCCCCCCCGGCTGCCGTTCCAATCGAATCCGGAATTGCGCGCCGGACAGTTAGTCTGTTTATCTCCGTGCAGCTTTTCGGTGTCGCGATGGCCATTCAGGGCCGCGCACCCGAGGGCGAAACGGACGCAACGGGGATCCGCGGGGCCGATCGGGCATGAGTGTTTTCGAATTCGCGGGCCTTCTGGGGGTCGTCTTCTATCTCGGCGCCTACCTGGCGTTGCAGCTTGGTGTACTGGAAGGCAGCGGCTATCCCTATGCCTCGCTGAACATGCTCGCCGCGGCGCTGATACTGGTCTCGCTCGTCGACAGCTTCAATCTCTGGTCGGCGGTGATCCAGATCAGCTGGATCGTCATCAGCCTGGCGGGCATGTCGCTGTATTTCATGAGAACGCGACAGATCACCTTCACGCCGGAAGAACGCGCATTCCTGAACGCCAAGTTCTTCCAGATGTCCCCGATCGACGCGCGCAAATTCCTTTCGGCGGGCAGATGGTGGACCGGCGATGCCGGCACGGTCCTCGCGACCCAGGGCGAGGTGATCGGCCAGTTGCACTATCTGGCCGACGGCGCGGCCCGGGTGACGATGGAAACGCGCCAGGTGAACGAGCAGGGCGGGCGCAGCTTCGTCGGCGAGCTGACCTGTTTCAACGCCGAGCCCGCAAGCGCCACGGTTACGCTGGACCGGCCGTCGCGCATATTCTCCATCGACGCGCCGAAGCTTCGTTCGCTCTGCGCGAGACGCCCCGACCTTCGGCTGCACATCGAAAACAGCGCGATGCTGGACACCCATGGCAAGCTGCTGGCCGCCAACCGCCGGCTGCTGCGCCGGGGGGAAACCGCAGATGACTGACCGCGATCCCGGCGACGCAATGGAGGTTGCGCTTGAAAAGGCGCAGGCCGATCTGATCGGGGCGCTGCGACCCGTCGCCACCGAGATCACGCTGCCTGCCGGCAGATTCCTGTTCCAGCAGGGCGACGATGCCGACGAGATCTTCGCCCTGTCGTCGGGCCGGCTGGAGGTCAGCGTCCTGTCCGAGAACGGGCAGAACATCGCGCTGAATGTCATCGCCCCGGGGCAGGTCTTCGGCGAGATCGCGCTGTTCGACCAGGGCCGGCGCACGGCCACGATCGCCGCGCTCGAAACGTCGCGGATTCTGCGTGTGGGGGCGGCGCGGCTGAACGACGAATTGCGCCGGAATTCCGATCTCGCGCTGGCGCTGTTGCGGCTTGCGGTCGGCCGCGCGCGTTGGGTCAGCGAACAGCTGGAGAACCTGGCATTCGCGCCGCTGAACATCCGCCTGGCAAGGCGATTGCTGTACCTCCAGCGCACCATCGGCAACGCCGACGGCAGCCTATCCGTCTCGCAGGGCGCGCTGGGCGACCATGTGAGTGCCTCGCGCGAGGCGGTGTCGAAGACGCTTTCCCAATGGAAACGCGAGGGAATCGTCGACGTCGGGCGCGGCAAGCTGGTGATCCGCGACCCCGAAAGGCTGCGGGCGCTGACGGCCCTGCCGCCCACGGTCTGATGCGCCTTATGTGAACCGGTTCACATACCCGTCCGTCCATTTTTCTCATCCTCGCCCCTGAGGGCACCCGCGGGGTGCAATTCCGGGGAACCGAGCGCAGATCGCCGAACACCGATCAAAGCGGCTCGGCCTGCCCGGCAAACACGGGGAGTGAACAGATGGAACGGACCAACCAGGCAGCCGGCAGCCGGACCGTGCAGTTGCGTGCAACCGGGCCGGAACGGGCAGCGCCCGGGGGAATTGGCGCCCCGCTGAACATCCGCATCGTCGGCAACGGCATCTACGAGGGGTTCAACCCCGTCGTGGCGATGAGCGCGAAGCTGGTAATCATGGTCCTGGTCACGGTTCTGGTCTTCATGCCCGAACTGTCGGGCCGGATGATCGAGACGCTCAAATCAGTGACGCTGACGATGTTCGCGGGCTGGTACATCTACCTGCTTGCGGCGCTTCTGCTGGTCTGCGCCGCGATTGTCGCCCTGCCGTTTTCCGGCCGCGTGCGGCTCGGCCCGGACGAGTCCCGGCCGGAACACAGCACCCTGTCCTGGCTGGCGATGATGTTCTGCGCCGGTATCGGCAGCGGATCGCTCGCCTTCGCCGTCAGCGAACCGGTCTCGCACTTCCTGACCAATCCCGACCTGATGGGCGGGACGGTGTCGCCCGGAGAAGAGGCGGCGATGGTGTCGGCCATGCGTTTCGTCTTCTTGCATTGGGGATTTTCGGGCTGGGCCACCTATGCGGTGGTCGGTCTCGGCCTCGGGCTGGCCTGCCACAGATACGGCCAGCCGATGACCATGCGGTCCGGGCTGGCGCCGCTGTTCGGAAAGCGGCTTGAAGGCACGGCCGGCCACATGGTCGACATCGTGTCGGTCCTGGCCATCGTCGCCGGCGTCACCACCTCTGTCGTCCTCGGCGTCGAGCAGATCTGTTCCGGGCTGTCGATCCTGACCGGGAATCCGTTCTTCGTGGACAACAGCGGAAACCCGACCCTGGTCGCGCTGCTCACCGCGCTGGTCTTCGCCACGGCGGTCGCCATTGCCTCGGTCGTGTCGGGCGTTGAGCGCGGGGTCAAATGGGTTTCGCAACTTGGCCTTGCCCTGGCCGCATCGGTTTTCGTCATCTTCGTGCTGTTCGGTGGCGGGACCGGCGTCTGTACCCTGTTCGCGGAAGGTGCATCGGAATATCTGAGGAACTTCGTCGCGCAATCGACGACGCTTTACGACGCAACCGGGTCAGAGGAATCCCGGGCGCAGCGCGACTGGCAGGGGGACTGGACGATCTTTTACTGGGCCTGGTGGATCGCTTTCGCACCGTTCGTCGGCGTGTTCGTCGCGCGGATCTCGCGCGGGCGGACGCTGCGCGAATTCGTTCTCGGGGCCATCCTGGCGCCAACGCTGATGTGCTTCTTCTGGTTTGCCGGCACCGGCGGCAGCGCGCTTATCCTGGAACTGGACGGAACCGCCGGCGGCGCGATCCTTTCCTACGAACATGCGTTTCGCATCTACGAGACGGTGGACATCATGCTGGCGCCGGGCATCGCCATCGCCTTCAAGGCGGTTCTCGTCGTCTTCTTCCTCGTGCTGATCGTGTCGTGCTCGACCGCGGCGATCATCGCGGTCAAGTCGATCGGGGCCGCGGGCAGCGATCTTGCCGAAACGCCCGCCCATTCGATCCTGTGGGCCTTTGTGATCGCCGCCAATGCCGGGGCCATCATGGCCGTGGGCGGTGTCGGCTCGATCCGCGACGTCATGATCATCAGCGCGGTGCCATCCTCGATCATCATCGCGCTGATGGTGCCGTCGGTGGCGCTGATGATCCGTCATGCCAAGCGAGGCACCTGACCCTCGAGCGGGGTCTGAGGCGGCGTGACACCCGAACCGCATGCGGATCGGATCCGCCGCCGGACACTCCGATCCCACTGCGGAACTCGACGGGCCGGGCGGAAAAGCCAGTGGATCACGGGAGTTCCGGGTGACGCGGTGGCAGCCCGTAGGGCCGCCATGCCTTGATCCGCCGAATTCCACCGAAGGCCCCTTATATTTGCAAAACAAAGGGAATATACACCCCCCCATTGTGCGAGAGCGTCCACCATATTCCGTAGTGATCCATGTTTCTGTGGGGGATGAACTGGGGGATAGAATGCCGCGCGAGAATATCAGGAAACCGGAGCGGGCGCTGTCCGCGCGTTTCGTGGAGGCCGTGATCAAGCCCGGCAAGTACTACGACAGGCAGGGCTTGTTTCTGCGCGTCGCGAAAAACGGGTCGAAGCAATGGGTGCAGCGCATCGCCATTCGCGGCAAGCGGTGCGAACTTGGGCTGGGCAGCCCGCCCGCCGTGACTTTGGCGACCGCGCGCAAGCTGGCGCTCGACAACCGGGGCAAGGCCATGCTGAGCGGCGACCCGCTGGCCGAAAAGCGAGCCGCGAAGACAAAGCCGCTCACATTTCGGGAATGCGTCGAAAGATGTGCCGATGCGAAACTGACCGAAATCAAGAGCGAGAAGCACCGCAAGGGATGGCTTCCGCCGTATCGCCCTGCGCTGCGAGAAGACCATCACGTCGTACAGGGCGTTCGTCGATCTCGCCTGCGTAATGGCCTGGATCAGTTGAATGCTGACGCCGCCTAAGGCGGACACCTAGTGGTTCGATTCTGACGATTCGAACCACCGGGTTCTTTCGTGTTGGATCAACTTATCAAAACATTTGAATAGCTTACGGGCATGAGCCTTCGCCGGGCTGAGGGATTCAAATGTTTCGGTCGATCCACTAGCGTGGCGAACCGAGGCAGGCGCAAACGGCGGAGCTATTCGACGGCGTTCAAGCGGCGCGTTGTTGCAGAGACGATGGAACCGGGAGCGCCGGTCGCCGAGGTCGCGCGGCGGCACGAGCCCAACGCCAACATGGTCTATCAGTGGCGCGGCGATCCACATTTCGGTCCTGGTCGCGATGCGATGTCTTTCCTACCGGTCGAGGTTCGGAGCGATCCGGTGCCGGCACCGGTGGACTCGGCTTGTGACTGCGAACCCCGGGCGGATCGAGATCGCCCTCGCGTCCGGATATCGCCTGATCGTCAGCGGCGGCGTCGACGTCGATGTCGTCCTTCGGCTGGCCAGGAGACTGTGCGCGCCATGATGCCCGTTCCGGCGCAAACGAAGGTCTGGCTGGCGGCCGGGGTCTCGGACATGCGGAAGGTGTTCACCGGACGGTCACGTTGGTCTTTTGGCCGAGAGACTACGCGAGCGGGCGCAGGCGATACATACAACAATTTCATGGCGGTCTGGGAGGCCCCACCAATAGGGGATTGATCATGTCCCGACGCCAAGTCACCATACCTTCGCTTGTCCCAGATATATTGAGACATTGGAACCCTTTGTTCAGATACCGTGCCTCGAAAAGTCAGAACCCTTGACTTCGACGCCTGGCGATACGCCGCGCGAGATGCGATGCCTCGGCTTGGTCGAATGGCAGGTAGTCGACGAAGGCCTCACCGATGGCACGTCCGACTTGGCGCACCGCCAGGGCGTGGACAACATCGTGCGGCTGGATCACAATCCCGGGCTGCCCAAGGCCTTCATGATCGGGCTCAAGAAAGCCTTGCGGCAGGGCGCTGACGTGATTGTAAACACGTACCCGGCCAACCAGAACGGCGCTGAGGCGATTGCGGAACTAACTCGCCGTACCCGCGGGGGAATGGCAGCGGTCGTGATCGGATCGCGTCCGATCTCAGACATCGCGCAATACTCAGCCTTCAAACGGATGTTGCGGGACGACTGGTTTTTGATATTGCGCACCGCGGCCGAGATTGAAGTACCCGATGCCCCCTACGGATTCCGCGCCTTTCACTGCTATGCTGGAGATACAGCTTTGGGCCTTGAACCGTTTAACCTAAACGCTGGAAACGATCATCCAAGCCGGTTGGCAGTGTATCCCCGTCATCTGGGTGCCTGTCGAGCTCAACGCCCCCACGCTCCGTTCGCGGCTGGTGCGCCATTCGGCGAAATACGTGCTGAAGTCGGCGCTGAAGATACTGTGGATTTTCGACCTTTCCCGTCCGTTCCGCTTCTCCGCTACCTTTGCCTTCTTCTTAGCACTGCCTGGCTTTTTCGCCTGCATCCGGTTCCTGGTGATTTGGTCGATGGGAGACGACGGGGGCAAGATCCTGACGCTGATCATTGGCGGAGCTTTCATAGTATTCGGCATGGTTTTTCTGATTTGGCGTGTTTTGGCCGAAATGGTCGCCGCGAGCAGCGCGCTGCTTGCAGAGATCCGGTTTCGGCAAATTCACAAGTCGTTCGAAACCAACGACAGGCTGAGTTTGTTGGACCGGAACTGATGTTCACATTGCTGGAACCTCGTTTGCATTCCGGGTCCCATCGGACCCTGCTTGTTGTGCCTGACAACACGGACCCTTCGGACAAAGCGCTCTGGGCGAAACGGCAAGCCAAAGGCGGTGCCTTCGCTTGGACACTTGCTGTCGGCCTTACGCCGTGAAGGTGCTTGGCGCAACCCTAGCCGACCTGTGGCGCATTCTGGACCGTCGGTCGCGATTGCTGGCCTTGGGGCTGGTGGGTATGCTTTTCTTCAGCGGTATCCTCGAGATGGGTGGGATCTTTTTTCTGTTCGGTTACATCAGCGCGATCTCGGGAGCCGAGGCTGACAATCCGATCGCGATTGTCTATCGCGCCTTCGCAAGCGATCTCGAAGGGCGCGCGTTCGCAATCGTGGCAGGCCTATTGTTCCTGTTCATCTTCGCGCTCAAGAACGCCTCGAATCTCTTAACCAGCTTTCTGCTCTTGCGCTTTTCCATGAAGCGTTACGAGCGGACCGCCTCGGTATTGTTTTCCGGGTATCTTGGAAGCAGTCTCGAGGTTCTTCACGGCAAAGGTGTCTCCGGGGTCATCCAGATTATCCGGTCCACCATCCAGGTCTTTCGCAACAGCTTCAACGCTGCGCTAGCAGCGGTGTCCGAGATCGCGATCATCACAACCGTGCTGCTTGCGCTGCTGCTGTTCCTGCATCCGCTCTTCGTGCTAATCGGCGGAATGCTTTTCGGCGGTGGCGGCTACTTATTCCTCACAATGACCCGATCCCTGTCGAAGCGGCTAGGGCAGAGGCAACAGGCCGAGGTGCTTGAGATGCACCATGTCATGCAGGAAAGCCTCAGGGGTCTGATTGATCTAAGGCTGGCTGATCGCGAAGGCATCATGACGGAGCGTTTCAGCCGTATCATGGGCCGCCTTGCGCTTGTTGAACGCCGCGGCGACGGCCTGCGGTCCGTGCCACGGGCGGTCAACGAGTTGCTGCTGGCCACGGGCATTGTTCTGGCTGCGGTCTTTTATGCCGGCCGGGATGGCGGCGTCACTGCGGCGTTGCCGACGCTCGCGGTCGCGGGCTTTGCCGGATTGAGGCTGACCGCCGCGGTCACCCGTTTGACGACGGCCTTGCAGAAGCTTCGCCAGGGCGCGGTTGAAAGGCGCAACCTGATTGCGGAGATCGAGCTGATCGCGCCGCCGTTGCTTGGCCGGGAGACGGTGCATCTGGATGAAACCGTGTCCGCGGAAGACCCGGGACCGGTACGGAAAGATCCCCTGCGCCTGCAGGACAGGATCACGGTGCGCGATGTCACCTTCACCTATTCCGGAGCAGATGCGCCCGCCCTGCGCGATGTGTCGATGACGATTCCGAAGGGGAGTTTCATCGGCTTGTGCGGTGCCTCGGGTGGCGGCAAGTCGACGCTGGCCCTGGTCGTCATGGGCCTGATCCATCCGCAGGCCGGCACGGTGTGCTGCGATGAACGGGACATTCGCGGCAACTTGCGGTCCTGGCACCGGAACTTCGGCTATGTCAGCCAGCAGGCTTATGTCGCGCCGCGCAATCTGAGGGAAAACGTGGCGTTCTCGCTGGAGCCACATGAAATCGACGATGCCCGGGTCTGGCGGGCGCTGGAAACGGCCCGGCTTGTGGACCTAGTCGGGGAATTGCCGAGCGGGCTACACACCAACCTCGGCGAGGACGGGATCCGACTGTCCGGCGGCCAGCGCCAGCGTATCTGTATCGCACGGGCGTTGTACCACGACCCCGAGATACTGGTGTTCGACGAAGCCACGGCCGCGCTGGATACCGTGACGGAATCCGAGATCACCAAGGCGATCTTGAAGTTCAGCGGCATCAAGACCGTCATCGCCATCACGCATCGGTTGTCGACGCTTACGGCGTGCGACAGCATCTACCTTGTGAAAGGCGGCAGGATCGCCGCCGAAGGGACCTTCGCCGATCTAGAACGCCGCAGCGAGGATTTCCAGAGGTTGCTTGTCAGTCTCAAGCGAAGGGATGAAGCGGGTGCCTCGGCCCGAGATTCGTCCACAACATCGGGCTCCGCGGGTCGCAATGTCGGGTGACGCAGGAGCGATGGGCGATTCGGCCCCAGCGACGGCGGCAGACGACGTGCGCGTCGTTGTCCCTTCGTACAAATTCGATCCACATCTCGAAGACGTTGTTGCCGCGGTTCTGCACCAGGACCTTGAGCCCAGGTCCGTGGTCGTCGCTCATTCCGGCGCGCATGACCCGACGGTGAGGCTGTCGAAAGTCGCCGGGGTACGTGTCGAACACTCAGTCAGGCGCTTGTTCGCGGGGGCGGCACGGAACCTGGGCGCGCGTGACGCGGACGAGACGTGGTTGGCCTTTGTCGACAGCGACGTCATCGTTCCAGCAGACTGGCTGTGCCACGTCCTCGGCCGTATCTCACGCGAACCGGGACCCGCGATCGTCTTCAGCGGCGTCGATCACGCCAGCGATGCGGGGTATTGGGCCAAGTGCCTCTGGTGGCTCGAGTTCGGTTCGATCCATCCGTACCTACCCGAACGGGCCAACGATGGTGGCGCCAGCGCTGCCATGATCGTGAGCCGACAGACGTTCCAGGACCTTTCCGGGTTCGACGAAACCTTGTTCAACGCGCAGGATAGCGACCTGTTCCTGCGGCTTGAAAAAGCTGGCGGCCGGGTGATTTTTCTGCCGCGGCCGGAGGTACTTCACAGGTTCAAGCAGGGCATGCGCCATTGCCTTCGGCGCGCGGGGCAGCTGGGAACCCATTCGGCGCGCGTCAGGAAACTGCACGACGTTGCCCGCGGCTCGATCGTCATGCGCTTCCCGGTCCTGTCGCCTTTGCTCGCGCCGGCGCGGCTGCTGCTGATCTACCGCCGCGCCCTGGCTTCGCCCGCAGCACCAAAAGCGTCCCTCCTTTTGCATACGCCGGGCATCTTCCTGGCACTGGCCGCCTGGAACTGGCGGTTCTGCCAGGAAATGTTCTCGGCGGATGCAACGGATTGATGCGGAACCCTTGACCAACAGGGCATGCGGGATTCGGGTCGAGGCGAAGCGACGGCCTGTATTTGCGCCTCATTTGGCCCGTTTGTGCGGGTTTCGGGTCGGCGCATCAGGTTCGGCCGAGCACGCGCCGGAGAAACCGCAGGACAATGGGCCTCTCGATTTCGCGGATCATCCGGTAATCCTCGGCATAGAAATCCGCGATCTTCTTGCGGGTTCCGGCCGATATTTCGACAGGCCGTTTCGTGGAAGCTCCAGACGGCTGCGCGAAGATCTGCGTCGGTCCGATCAGGCTGTTCAACCTGTGCATCTGGCTGAGCGGCAGCCCAGGTAGCGGATTGGCCTGAGGTGGCTGGCCTGGGACCAGCAATGCGGGTCCTGAGATTTCGTGACGAAATGCGCGAAAGCTTCGAAATCGTGCGGATCCTCTCGCGGCAGGATGTCCCGGAATTCAGCCAGGATGTCCGTTGCGCCACGTCCATCGATGACCTTGTCGCGGAAGAGACTCAGGATCCGTTCGACCGGATCGCGGTAGATGAAGAAGGCGAAATCGTAGGGTTGGCCGCGATGATAATGCGACTCGAAGCAATCTATCTTGCTGTCCGGATGGCCGCCAAGAAGCCGCTTGATGGATGAGCAGCCGTTTTTTCGAATGTAAGCGTAAAGGACCCTTTGCCCATTAGCCGCAGTGAACCAGAGATGGCGTCGTCCTTTCGGGTTCCGGCTTTCGAAGGCGCGCATGACGGGTCCTTTCGCTGGAGAGTCCGGCCTTTGGGCCGCCAAGGAACGAATTCCAAGGTTGGAATGAAGAGAGGTCACTATCCGGTCATCCCGGCAGCACCGGCGCGACTACCCGGGCGGGCAGGGCGCGCTGGCCGCTTCGTTCCGCAATGCTCCGCCTGCGGGCTTGGCGACTACAAGAACGTATCCAAGCGGCATGCTGCGTTCGATCGACCTGCCGCCGGGTCCGCGAAGAACCTTCCGGGTTCCGAGCCAATAGAATGCCCTTTGCAGCCCGATCAAGAAGGCTTCGCCCCATCGTCGGAGCGGTTTGCGGATACGCCAGTTTAACGGTCTGGTGGCCGCTCTGAGGACGGCCACGGCGAGTTTGCTGGACGGGTCACAGACCGTGCCGAAGGCCGTCCCGAAGGGTTCCAGCACAAGTACCTCGCCGCCCACCTCTTCCGCCAGCCGCCGCAGGCCGTGCTCGGTGTAGCGGTAATAGTCATGCGGGACCTCGTGCAGCCAGTATGAGAAGGGGACTTCGATCAGGACATGTCCACCCGGTCTCAGGATCCGCAAGCTTTCCGAGAAGATCAACCCGGGCTTGGGCAGGTGTTCGATCACCGAAGACAGCAGGACGGTGTCCACCGTTCCGTCCCCTAGCGGCAAGGCCTTGGACAAGTCGGCCTCGATGTCGATCAGCTGGTTCTTGTGGATCGTATTGGGCCAGTCAACCAGTACCGCCGAATCCACATGCCGGGAATACCATTCGTGAAACGGGGCGAAACCGCAGCCCAGATCTGCGATCGTGCCTTTCAAGTAGGGACGGAAGCGCACGACGGCGTCCAACATCGCAAGCACGTAGAACCAGCTTCCCGGCGCTACGGCCCCGCGCACCGGGCGCAGCGCTTCGCCGTCGAGTCTGTATCTGCTCGGCTGCCAGCCGTGCCGGATTTGCCGCGCCTGACCTTCGCGTCGGGCGAGGGCGTCACCTTTTTCAGCCATCGCGATTGTCCCCGCCTGCGGTCTTGGTTCCCTTGTCGAGCATCTCGACAAGACCCCGGTTTCTGTTCCGCCAACCGCGTTGCCAGACCAGGTTCATGTTCCGGAACCAGCCCTTGAACCGAGTGCGCACAACCATGGCATCCTCGTTCCGGACAAGGACCGCATGCGCGTACTGAAATCGGTACCAAACACTGACGCGCTGATAGTCGATCAGGGTCAGGTCGTTCACACGGGCCAACTCGAATATGTCGACCTCCTCGTCGACGATCTGCAATTCCTCGGCCCCGGTCTCTTGCACGAAGCGGATGAATTCTGGAGCCGGGAAGGTCAGGCAAAGACGCCCTCCCGGCGCGAGCATCGAGGACAGCCGC
Source organism: Rhodobacter sp. (assembly GCA_041627895.1). Classification (GTDB taxonomy): domain Bacteria; phylum Pseudomonadota; class Alphaproteobacteria; order Rhodobacterales; family Rhodobacteraceae; genus JBFKQC01. The sequence goes on along the minus strand of JBFKQC010000040.1, from coordinate 9,891 downwards.
GCGATGACATCGCTGGCCTTGTCTTGCGGGATGTGTTCGATGGCGTCGAACATGACGATAAAATCGTACGGGCCGCGACTGGCAATTGGCTCGAGCGGATCGGAAATCACGTCAAATTGCGCGGTGTCGGCCCGGCAATTCCTGAGAATCCTTCTCGCGGTCTGGATATTCTCGGAAGACAGGTCCGTGGCCAAAACAAACCCGGCGCGCCGTGCAATCGTGTGCGCCATGAGCCCGATACCGCATCCGACCTCGAGCACCAGATCGGAGCGTCTGAGGTGCTTCATAGCGGTTTCAAGCGCAGCCTGCTGGCGGAGATTGAACTTGTTGATGTCGCGCTTCAAGTAGGTCGAGAACTGGTCGTAGAATTTTCGCGTCGATCTAATGTCCGTCATGGTGCGGGCCCTGCCGAGGTTCGATTCATGATATCACCGCGCCAGTTGCCGCGACATCCATCACGTTTCGGTAATCCTCTTCCAGTTCGAGCGCGATTTTCGATGCATCGTGCAATTCCGTCACCCGCGGAAGGGCCCGCGCCGCGCAGTTTTTGCGTAGTGTCGCGTCCTCGGCCAATTCCGTCAGCGCCTGGAAAATCGCGTAGGCGTCGCGCTCGGGAACAAGGCAGCCGGAAACCCGGTGCTCGACCAGTTCGGGGATGCCGGCATGCTCGGTTGCCAATACAGTGGTTCCCAGCTTCATCGCCTCCATGATGACGACTGGGATGCCTTCTTCGTCGCCGGTCGATGCTGTGACGCTGGGCTGAAGCAGGATGTCGGCCGCCGTTATCGTATCGAGGACCATTGACCGGGGTTGCGGCCCGGCAAAATGGATATGCTCGGCCGCAGACCCCGAGGAGGCCAGCGCGCGAAGCCTGTCGTTCAGGATACCGTCGCCGATGATGTCGTAACGAAAATGCAGGTCCGGCCGAAGCGCCGCCAGAAGGTGAAGCGAGGAGATGGCGTATTCGAGGCCCTTCTTCTCGACGAACCGGCCAACAGACACGATGCGGAGCGGCGCGCCGTCAGGGGCGTCGCGTCCCTCGCCCGCAATCTCCGGGGTAGGGTGTCTATTGCCGACGTCGCGGGAAAGCCCGCGCGGCAAACCCACCCGGCGCACTCGGATCTGTTCGGGCGACGCGCCCGCGCCCTCGAGTTTTCCTTGGATCCGTTCGCTGACGCTGTGCAGCAAGGCGGCCTCTTCAAAAAGAATGCGGTAGTAGCCAACCGGCATTCTCCGGATGATTTGCGTGGCGTCGTAGCCGTGAAACGTGGCGATCAGAGGCGACGTGAAGATACCCGCCCGCCGCGCCTGGGCGACAAGCCGCGCGAGCGGTCCAAAGTGGACGTGCACGACATCCATATTCCGGACCGCGGGTGCCGACAGCGCGGTGTCGACGGCAATCTGCTTGAGCGTCTGCCCGATGTTCCGGCCCCAGAGTTTTGACAGGTGACGAAGCAGCCATTTCAGGCGCAGGCGACCTGTTGCGAGGCCCGAGACGAACAAGCCGAGTGTCGCTGGATCGCGTACGTAGCGAACGGTCACGCTTGCCTTCAGATCGTCCTGGACAACGCCAGGCCGTCGCGCCAGCGAAACGACAGTCAAATCGTGCCCGCGGTGCACCATCGACGCGATATGGTCGGCGATGAATGTCTGGGATACGGACGGAAACTCTGTCGTCACGATGAGGATATTCACAATGGCGAACCGCTCCGATGCTTTGTAATGTACGCGAGCATGCCTCAGTACTTAGGTGGAAGAAAGCGCGTGAGCCAGGTTTCCGTGATTATTCCGACCTATGATCGCCGCGACGTGGTGTGTAATGCCGTCGAGAGTGCGATGCGTCAGGACCCGGCGCCACTGGAGGTTATCGTCTGCGACGATGCCTCTACCGACGATACCGAGGCGCTGCTTGCGGCGCAGTTCGGGGACCGCCTCGGATTCCGGTATGAAAGGCTTTCTACCAACCAAGGCGGTGCCGTCGCGCGAAACCTCGGCATCGACGCGGCGCGCGGACGCTATCTTGCATTTCTCGACTCCGACGACATCTGGAAACCAGGGAAGCTCGCCAGTTGTGTCGGTGCCTTCGAGACCGCGGGCCTTGGTGCGAAGGACATCCTGTACCACCAGTGCGAACTGGTCGAAGGCGACAGGATCGGCATCGAGCCGGTCAGCGGCATGAACGATGACGAGCTTTTCCTGGACTACGTCCTGTCCCGTGACGGTCAGATCAGGACACCGAGCCTGTTCATGCTGTCGGAAACCGCGCGCGAAATCAGGTTCGATCCCAGCCTGCGCCTGCACCAGGACTGGGATTTCTGTACTCGCGCTCAGACGGTCGGATGTTCTTTCCATTTCGTTCCGGTGCCCCTGACGACGGTTTTCCGCGGCTTGCGCGGTGATAGGATAAGCGAAACCTACGATTTGGACGCCTCGGCGGCATGGCTGGGCGCCCACCGTGACATGATGAATGGGCAAGCCTTCGCGCGCCGCATGTGCGCGATCCTGCATACCAAGCGCAGGCGGGGCGAGAGTTTCGAGCCCGCGCGATTTGCCCGTTGGCTGATGGCCAGCGACTACGGGGTGAAGAAGACCCTCGGTATGATGGCGCTGTTCCTGGCGGCGCGTTAATCGCACGCCGGTTTCCCGGGCACGCGCGAACGACACGCGCGGAGCGGCGGATAGGTTTCCGGGCAATGTCCAGGCCGGGAGTCTTGCATCGGGCGGGTCCGGAGAAGTCGTGCTGTGAGTGTCTCGCCGCCGGAAATACGCCTCGGAAAGGTTGACGGCCCGCGGGCCAGCGAAAATCATGGCAGCGTGGGAAACATTGGCGATGCGGATTTCGGGTATGTTGAGCAGGTTGCGATTTGGCGCGAGAATGGCCGGGCTGTTCTTTGGGTTCGACGAGTGCGCAAGCCAGCGCCGAGGCGAGATCATGGCGGGCATCAGGTCCGGCCGGGCACGGACAACCGAAGCGGATGGCCCTGCCGAGTGCACGGTTTGCGGTTTCCGCGGCAGGTTCTATTCTTACGGCTCATTCAAGCGGAAGCGGTCGAAATGCCCCGGCTGCGGTGCCATCGAACGCCACCGGTTGCTCGCCCTGGCGATCGATCGCGTGCTGGATCTCGACGGCGCGGAGTTGCTGCACTTCGCGCCGGAAGCGTCGATGTCGACATTGTTGCAGGGCATTGTCAGGACGTATCAGACCGCCGACCTCAACGCGGAGAATGTCGATCACCGGGTGGATATCGAAAACATGGATCTGCCCGACGACACATATTCGCACCTCGTCTGCGTTCACGTTTTAGAACATGTCGACGACGCCGCGGCGCTGAAGGAAATGTATCGCATTCTGCGACCCGGAGGCGCCGCGGTTCTCATGGTGCCGATCATCGAAGGCTGGGACACGACCTTCGAGGATCCGTCGATCACCTCTGAGGTGGACCGTGAGCGATACTTCGGCCAATACGATCATGTCCGGTACTATGGGCGCGATTTCCGTGACCGTGTCACCGCCGCCGGGTTCGAACTGTCCGAATTCTTTGGCTCGCCGCGAGACTGCTACGATTTTGCTCTTTCGCGTGGGGAAAGGGTCTTCATCGCCCGCAAGCCCTCCTCCTGATGGATCGCGGAGTGGCGGCGACGGATGTCTTTGACGATCCGTTCTGATTTGGTCTCTTCCTTCACGGGTTTCCGTCTCATCTTCGATCCTTCACGTCTACGATGTTCCGGAAACCCTCCGTTACGCAATCAGCCTAATTTGGCCCATAGGCGCTGACGCCGGACAGATATGAATGGCAGCCCGTAGGGGAATCGAACCCCTCTTTCCAGGTTGAAAACCTGGCGTCCTAACCGATAGACGAACGGGCCTCGCCGAGGCGTGGGCGTGTATCTAGGCAAAGCGCGCCGCCGTGGCAAGGAGAATTTTTACGGGCTCCGGGGCCCCAGATCATTCGGCGGGCGCGGCGTCTTCGAGGCGCAGCTGCGGCGTTGTCCGGCCGCGCCAGTGGTTGATCTCGAGCCGTCCCGCCAGGTGGAAGGGCGCGCCGCCATGGGCCTCGAGCGCGGGCCCGAGCGCGGTGTCGTAGGCGCCGAAGGCGATGGCGTCGAGCCGGGCGCCGAGACCGTCGGTGAAGCTGATCTTCAGGTGCGCCTCGCCGACCCGGCGGGCAATGGCGATCCTGGCGTCCGGAAACGCGAAGCGCGGCGCGGGGGCGCCCTGGCCGAAGGGGCCCGCGGCCTCGATCTGCTCGATCAGCTCCACCGTGGCGGCACCTGGCATCAGCACCGCATCGAGCGTCAGCTCGCGCGGGCCGCCGGCGCCGGCGCCCTGTTTCGCCAGCAGGTCCGACAGCCGCGCCATTGCCGGCTCCAGCCGGTCGCGCGCCACCGTCAGCCCGGCCGCCATCCGGTGCCCGCCGCCCTTCAGCAGAAGCCCCTCGGCCGCGGCCCGCTGCACCGCCGCGCCGAGGTCGATGCCGGCGATCGAGCGGCCGGATCCCTTGCCCTGATCGCCGTCGAGCCCGATCACCACCGCCGGCCGCCCGGTCGCCTCTTTCAGCCGCGCCGCGACGATGCCGACGACGCCCGGGTGCCAGCCCTCGCCCGCGGCCCAGACCAGCGGCGCGTCAAGCCCGCGCGCGCCGGCCTGGTCCAGGGCGGCCTCGCGCACCGCGGCCTCGATCTCGCGGCGCTCGGTGTTCAGCCGGTCGAGCCGCTCGGCCAGCGCCGCGGCCTCGTGCGGATCGGCGGTGGCCAACAGCCGCGCGCCCAGATCGGCCTGGCCGATCCGCCCGCCCGCATTGACCCGCGGCCCCAGCAGGAAGCCCAGGTGATAGGGCGTCGGCGCCGTGTCCATCCGCGCCACGTCGGCCAGCGCCACCAGCCCCGGGCGCCGGCGCTGGCCCATCACCTTCAGCCCCTGGCGCACCAGCGCGCGGTTGACCCCGATCAGCGGCGCGACATCCGCCACGGTGGCCAGCGCCACGAGGTCGAGAAGGCCGATCAGGTCGGGGCCGTCCGTGCCCTCGGCGCGAAGCCGCCGGTTGACCTCGACCAGCATCAGGAACACCACCGCGGCGGCGCAGAGATGGCCCAGATCGCCCGGCTCGTCCTGCCGGTTGGGGTTCACCAGGGCCAGCGCCGGGGGCAGGGTCTCGGCGCCGAGGTGGTGGTCGAGCACGATCACGTCGGCGCCCTCGGCCGCGGCGACGGGGCCGTGGCTGAGCGTGCCGCAATCGACGCAGACGATCAGGTCGTGGTCGGCCGCGAGCGCCGCCATGGCGGGCTCGTTCGGGCCGTAACCCTCGTCGATCCGGTCGGGGACATAGAGCGTCGCCGCGCGGCCCATGTCGCGCAGCCAGCTTAGCAGCAGCGCCGCCGAGGCGCCGCCGTCGACGTCGTAATCGGCGAAGACGGCGATCCTTTCGCGGCGCCTCACGGCGGTCACGAACCTTTGCGCGGCTTCGTCCATGTCGCGCAGGCCCAGCGGGTCGGGCAGGAGATCGCGCAAAGCCGGCGCGAGGAACGCGGCCGCGTCCCCGGGCGCCACGCCGCGGCGCACCAGCGTGGCGCAGACCGGCGCGGGCAGGCCGGTGGCCTGCGCCATCGCCTCTGTGAGCCGCAGCGCTTCGGCGCCGGGGCCGACCCAGCGGCGCCCGGTCAGCGAGGCGGTGACATTCAGGAATGCGCTCATCTGCCGGGGCTGTTTGACCCGGGCAGGCACGAAACGCAAGCCCGTCAGGCGGGGCGCAGCACGATCCAGGCATAGCCTGCGTAAAGCGCCAGCATCGCTGCGCCCTCGGCCCGGGTGACGCGCCAGCCCGACACCGCGGCCCAGACCAGCACGGCGGTGGCGCCCAGCATCACCCAGATGTCGGACCGGGCGATTTCCGGCGGGATCGCCAGCGGCGCCGCGATCGCGGTGGCGCCGAGAATGCCGAGGATGTTGAAGATGTTGCTGCCGACGACGTTGCCGAAGGCGATCGCGGACTGGCCCCGCCGCGCGGCGACGGCAGAAGTGGCGAGCTCCGGCAGCGAGGTGCCGACGGCCACCAGGGTCAGCCCGATCGCGGTCTCGGAGACGCCGAGCGCTGTGGCCAGCGTCACCGCGCCGGCGATCAGCGCCTTCGCGCCGAGGATCACGCCGGCGAGGCCCGCCGCGACGTATAGCCAGGCGCGGCCTGCCGGGGTTCCGTCTGGACCCATCGCGCCGGCCTCGGCCTCGTAGACCTCGGCGGCCGGGCCGTTGCGCCGGCGCTCGGCCAGCAGCGTGCCGGTGAGATAGACCAGCAGCAGCGCGACCAGCGCCGCGCCGCCGCCGCGGCCGAGGGCGCCGGAAAGCACTGGCGCGAGCGCAATGAGCGACGCGGCCACCAGCACGGCGCCGTCGCGGCGGAACCCGGCCGGCGCCACCGCGATCGGCCGGATCAGGGCCGCCAGGCCGAGGATCAAGAGGATGTTGGCGATGTTCGAGCCGACGACGTTGCCCACCGCGATGCCCGGCGAGCCGCCGAGCGCGGCCTCGAGGCTGGTCACCAGTTCGGGCGTCGAGGTGCCGAAGCCGACCAGCGTCAGGCCGATCACCATCGGCGGGATGCCGAACCGGCGCGCCAGCACGACGGCGCCGCGCACCAGCGCCTCGCCGCCGAGGAACAGCCCGGCCAGCCCGGCGAGGATCAGGATCGTCGTCATGCGCGCTCCGCTGCGCCCGGGTCGCGGCGGGCGCAGGGTTGCGGGCCGTCCGGCGCCGCAGAGCTATGCACGCCCCGGCACCGGATCAAGTGGGCCCGACCGGTTGCCCGTCCGACCGGCTGTCCCGCCCGGGCGGGCGCAAGCCCTCGGATTGCAGGAATCGCCGGCGGCGGCGCGCGGTCTCAGCGTACCGGGTTGCGGTAGATCATCCGCCGCACCGAGCCGGTCTTCGACCGCATCAGCAGGGTTTCGGCCTCGATGAAGCCCGGCTCGCGCTTCAGCCCTTGCAGGATGTTGCCGTCGGTGACGCCGGTGGCGGCAAAGATCACGTCCTGCGTGACCATCTCGTCGCGCGAATAGATCCGGTCGAGGTCGTCGATGCCGGCCTTGCGTGCGCGGTCGCGCTCGTCGTCGTTGCGAAACAGAAGCCGGCCCCACATCTGCCCGCCCATGCATTTCAGCGCCGATGCCGCCAGCACGCCCTCGGGCGCGCCGCCGGCGCCCATGTACATGTCGATGCCGGTCTTTTCCGCCTCGGCGCAATGGATCACGCCGGCGACGTCGCCGTCGGTGATCAGCCGGATCGCGGCGCCGGTTTCGCGCAGCTCGGCGATCATCTCTTCGTGGCGCGGGCGTTCCAGCACGCAGACGGTGATGTCGGCCTGCGCGCAGCCCCGCGCCCTGGCCAGCGCGTCGACGCGCTCGGCGGGCGACATGTCCAGATTGACCACGTCCCGTGGGTATCCCGGCCCGATGGCGAGCTTGTCCATGTAGACGTCGGGCGCGTGCAGAAGCGTGCCGCGCGGTGCCATGGCGATCACGGTCAGCGCGTTCGGCATGTCCTTGGCGGTCAGCGTGGTGCCCTCGAGCGGGTCCAGCGCGATGTCGACCTCGGGGCCGTGGCCGGTGCCGACCTCTTCGCCGATATAGAGCATCGGCGCCTCGTCGCGCTCGCCCTCGCCGATCACCACGACGCCCTTGATATCCAGCAGGTTCAGCTGGTTGCGCATCGCGTTCACCGCGGCCTGGTCGGCGGCCTTCTCGTCGCCGCGGCCCACCAGCTTGGCCGAGGCCATCGCAGCGGCCTCGGAGACCCGGGCGAGGCCGAGCGAGAGCATGCGGTCCTGAAACACGACTTCGGGAGAGGTCTGGGGCATAGCGGCGATCCTGCGGCTGAGATGTGCTTGCAGACCTCCCTATCGCGGTGCGCAAGGGGGGCACAAGGCCGCACGCGCCGCAAGCCGCGCAGAAGGCCACGCCGGACGCCGCCCGGGCAGGGGCTGCCGGGGCGGTACGTGTCCGGGTTCTCGCAAGGGTCGGGGTGGCGTTTCGCATCGAGGATGGCGGCGCCGCCAGAAAGACCGTCCGCCGGGCAGTGCCCGGCCGGTTCCCGGGGCGTCACCCCCGGAGCGATCTGAACCGTGCCCGAAGGCGCGGATTGGTCGGGACACGCAGGGTGCCAATCCCGCGCGGAAGCTTCGGGCAGGGTTCTACCGGGACGTGGTTAGCATCGCGTTAACCCTGCGTGCGCTCCGGGCGGGGGCAGGGGCGCGGTCCGGGCGCGGCATCGGATGGCCGCAGCACCTTGCCGCGGACGTGCCGCGCTCAGACCTCCTCGATCCGGATCGCCACCGGGTGGCCGGCGACCACGCCGGTGCCCTCCATGCCGGCAAGCGCGGCGTCGATCGCCGCGCGGGTGGTCTTGTGGGTCACGAACAGGACCGGCGCGGTGTCGGCGTCGCCGTGCTGGTATTGCCGCATCCGGTCGATCGAGACCCCGGCATCGCCCAGCACGGTCGCCACCTTGGCCAGCGCGCCGGGTTTGTCCTGCAGGGCCATGCGCAGGTAGAACGGCGCCGGAACCGAGGTTTTCGCCGGGGTCGACCTGGCCAGCCGGCTGGCCGGCTGACCGAAGGTCGAGACCCGGAAACCCCGCGCGATGTCGATCACGTCGGACATCACCGCGCTGGCCGTCGGTCCCTCGCCGGCGCCCGCGCCGCGCAGCACGATCTGGCCCGCATCGTCGCCTTCCAGCACCACCATGTTGGTGCCGCCCTCGAGCTGGCCGAGCGGGCTGTCGGCCGGCACCAGGCAGGGCGACATGCGCTGTTCCAGCCCGCGCCCGGTCATCTGCGCCACGCCCAGAAGCTTGATGCGGAACCCCATGTCGGCGGCCTGCTCGATATCGGCGAACTCGATCCGCTCGATGCCCTCGAGTTGCACCGAGTCGAAATCGACCTCGGTCCCGAAGGCGATGGCGGCCAGCAGCGACAGCTTGTGGCCGGCGTCGATACCGCCCACGTCGAGCGTCGGGTCGGCCTCGAGATAGCCCAGCGCGTCGGCCTCGCGGAACACCTCGTCATAGCTCAGGCCCGCCGACTGCATCCGGGTCAGGATGTAGTTGCAGGTGCCGTTCATCACCCCCATCACGCGGCGGACCTCGTTGCCCGCCAGCCCCTCGGTCAGCGCCTTGACCACGGGGATGCCGCCCGCCACCGCGGCCTCGAAGCGCAGGACCGTGCCGGCCTTCTCGGCCGCGAGCGCGAGCGCCTGGCCGTGATGCGCCAGCATCGCCTTGTTCGCCGTCACCACGTCCTTGCCTGCGGCGATCGCGGCCTCGGTCGCGGCCTTGGCCGGGCCGTCGGCGCCGCCCATCAGCTCGACGAAGACGTCGACGTCGTCGCGCGTTGCCAGCGTGACCGGGTTGTCCTCCCAGCCATAGGCCGAAAGCCGCACGCCGCGATCCTTGTCACGGTTCCGCGCCGAGACCGCGGCGATCTCGATCGCGCGGCCGGCGCGCGCCTCGAGCAGCGCGGCCTTGCGCTGCACGATCTTGACGACGCCGGCCCCGACGGTGCCGAGCCCGGCGATCCCGAGGCGCAGGGGGGTGGTCATGGGGCGTGCTCCGTCGCTGGTTGGTCTGGCGTGCTGTTACCGGCTCCGGTTCCGGGGCGCAATCCGCGCCGCCGTCCGGCCGCTGGTCAGCCGCCCAGCCGGCGCAGCCGCCCGCTGATCCTGAGCCTGGTTTCCTCGTCCACCGCCTCGATCCGGCGCAGGATCGCCGCGCGGGCGCGCAGCCGCTCGGCGCGCGCCATCAGCAGGCTGCCGTCGGCCTCGGCAAGCCGGCCCAGTTCGCGCCGCGCCAGGAGCCCCTCGGCCGGAATCAGCGCCGGGTAATCGGCGCGCCGCGCCTCGTCGGTC
>JBFKQC010000039.1:0-35832 GCA_041627895.1 Rhodobacter sp. | reverse complement strand
TTCGAGGTCTGCCGCCTGCGCGACCTGCCGATCCTGACCTTCTGCAACAAGATGGACCGCGAAAGCCGCGACACGTTCGAGATCATCGACGAGATCCAGGAGATGCTGGCGATCGACGTCACGCCGGCGTCATGGCCGATCGGCCAGGGGCGCGACTTCATCGGCTGCTACGACGTGCTGGGCGACCGGCTGGAGCTGATGGACCGCGCCGACCGCAACCGGGTGGCCGCGTCGATCCGGATCGAGGGGCTGGACGACCCCAAGCTTGCCGACCACGTGCCCGCCGCCCTGCTGGCGACGCTGCGCGAAGAGCTGGAGATGGCGCGCGAGCTGCTGCCGCCGTTCGACCCGCAGGCGTTCCTCGAAGGCCACCTGACGCCGATCTGGTTCGGCTCGGCGATCAATTCCTTCGGCGTCAAGGAGCTGATGGACGGGATCGGCAAGTACGGCCCGGTGCCGCAGCCGCAATCGGCCGAGCCGCGGCAGGTCGGGCCGGAAGAGACCAAGGTGGCGGGCTTCGTCTTCAAGGTGCAGGCCAACATGGATCCCAAGCACCGCGACCGCGTCGCCTTCGTTCGCATGGCCTCGGGGCACTTCAGGCGCGGCATGAAGCTGACCCATGTGCGTACGAAAAAGCCGATGGCGATCTCGAACCCGGTGCTGTTCCTGGCCGCCGACCGCGAGCTGGCCGAAGAGGCCTGGGCCGGCGACATCATCGGCATCCCGAACCACGGGCAGCTTCGGATCGGCGACACGCTGACCGAGGGCGAGGCGATCCGCGTCACCGGCATCCCCAGCTTCGCGCCAGAGCTGCTGCAGGGCGTGCGCGCCGCCGACCCGATGAAGGCCAAGCATCTCGACAAGGCGCTGATGCAGTTCGCCGAGGAAGGCGCGGCCAAGGTGTTCAAGCCGATGATCGGGTCGGGCTATGTCGTGGGCGTGGTCGGCGCGCTGCAATTCGAGGTGCTGGCCAGCCGGATCGAGCTGGAATACGGCCTGCCGGTGCGCTTCGAGGCGTCGCAATTCACCTCGGCGCGCTGGGTCAGCGGCCCGAAGGCCGATCTCGAGCGATTCGTGCAGGCCAACAAGCAGCACATCAGCTACGACCACGACGGCGACGTCGTCTATCTGACGCGCCTGAAATGGGATATCGACCGGATCGAACGGGATTTCCCGGCGCTCAGGCTGAGCGCCACGAAGGAAATGATGGTGTGACCGGCGCACGGCCGGTCCCGGAACCGCGCCGGGGCCGGGCGGAAGGCGTCTGCTGGCGGCCCGGTCTACGGGCCCTGGCCCGCCTCCCCGGTCCGGTCCGGCGTCAAAGCTCGCGCATCTCGCGCGCGGCCAGATCGTCCTGCCGTCCCGGGCGGCGCACCCAGAAGACAAAGATCAGGTAGACCATTCCCAGGACCGCCATCGTTGCGGCGCCCGGAATGAGGTAGGGGTTGATATCCATCGGCTCGTCTCCTTCGCAGCATTCCTGCGGTGTGTGTGCTGCCAGTCTCGGCGGGCGATGCGCCGTGGATAGGGCGAGACCTAGGGAAATGTTTGGCCCTGTCGCCGCCCGGTGCAAAGAGACCGCGCCTGGCGGCAATTGTCGCGTCGGGCGCGAATTGTGGATAAATCTGTTGACGCCCTGCCCCTCTGCCGCGGCGCGGCGTGCCCGGCCCTGCGGCAAGGCGCCGCGATTTACGGCAGAATCCGGCGAATCGCATGGCTTTGACCCTACGGCAACCCGTCCCCGCGACGTGGGGACAACTTGACCGGGGCCGCGTTTTCACATACCTCGTGGCGCGTGACGAAGGGCAGGCAATCCGGTCTGCCGGGGCCGCGATCAGAACAGCGGCCGACCAACAGCCGCCGTACTGAAAGGCACATATGACCACATTCTCCGATCTGGGCCTCGCGCCCAAGGTTCTTCGCGCCGTCGCCGATGCCGGCTACGAAACGCCCACACCGATCCAGGCCGGCGCGATCCCGCCCGCGCTCGAGGGCCGCGACGTGCTGGGCATCGCGCAGACCGGCACCGGCAAGACCGCCGGGTTCGTCCTGCCGATGATCACCATGCTGGCCCGCGGCCGCGCCCGCGCGCGGATGCCGCGGTCGCTGGTTCTTTGCCCGACGCGGGAACTCGCCGCGCAGGTGGCGGAAAACTTCGACACCTATTCGAAACACGTCAAGCTGACCAAGGCGCTGCTGATCGGCGGCGTCAGCTTCAAGGAGCAGGACGCGCTGATCGACAAGGGCGTCGACGTGCTGATTGCCACCCCGGGCCGGCTTCTGGACCATTTCGAGCGCGGCAAGCTGCTGCTGACCGGCGTGCAGATCATGGTGGTGGACGAGGCCGACCGGATGCTCGACATGGGCTTCATCCCGGATATCGAGCGCATCTTCTCGCTGACCCCCTTCACCCGGCAGACGCTGTTCTTTTCGGCCACCATGGCGCCCGAGATCGAGCGGATCACCAACACCTTCCTGTCGAACCCCGCCAAGATCGAGGTGGCACGCCAGGCCACCGCGTCCGAGACGATCGAACAGCACGTGGTGATGCTGAAGCCCAGCCGCCGCGACCGCGCGGCGAAGGAAAAGCGCGAGATGCTGCGCGCGCTGATCGAGGCCGAGGGCGAGGCCTGCACCAACGCGATCATCTTCTGCAACCGCAAGGTCGACGTCGATATCGTCGCCAAGTCGCTGAAAAAGCACGGCTTCAACGCCGAGGCGATCCACGGCGACCTGGACCAGTCGGTGCGCACCCGCACGCTGGACGCGTTCCGCGCCAAGGATCTGAAACTGCTGGTCGCCTCGGACGTGGCCGCGCGGGGGCTGGATATCCCCTCGGTCAGCCACGTCTTCAACTTCGACGTTCCGGGCCATGCCGAGGACTACGTGCACCGGATCGGCCGCACCGGGCGCGCCGGGCGCGAGGGCAAGGCGATCACGATCTGCTCCAGTTCCGACGAAAAGGCGCTGGCGGCTGTCGAGCGGCTGATCGCCAAGGACATCCCGCGCGCCGAAAGCCCGGCAAGGACCGGCGCGCCCGAGCCCGCGGCGAAGGAGCCCGAGGAAGCGCCGGCCAAGGCCGAGCGCAGCCGCGGCCGCGGCAAGTCCGAGCGCGGGCGCGACCGGCGCGGCGAGGCCGACAAGGCCGACAACGTGGTCGGCATGGGCGATCACCTGCCGCAGTTCATCGCGAAAAGCTTCGAAGAACGCCGCGCAAGCTAGTGGATCGACCGAAACATCCGAATCCCTCAGCCCGGCGAAGGCTCATGCCCGTAACCTATTCAAATGTTTTGATAAGTTGATCCAACACGAAAGAACCCGGTGGTTCGACTCGTCAGAATCGAACCACTAGGGCAAGTTCCAGCGAGGCCGATCCGGCGAAGCGTCGCGTAGTCGCGCGCGGAAAACAGGACAGGGCGCAGTCCGTGAAGCGACGATCGCGGAATGAGGCCTGGCGCGCGCGGCCCCTCGCCGAAACAGCGCGGCTGTCAGTCCAGCTGGAAGCGGTGCACCAGGGCGCGCGCGGCCCAGACCAGCACCGCCGCGATCACCACCCCGGCAAGCCCGGCCACGAAATCGACCGGCGAGGCCGACCGCCCCGGGATCACAAGCTGCGCGTATTCGATCAGGTTGGCGCTGGCGATCAGCGCCATGACCACGCTTGCCACCCCCAGCAGGTCGATCAGCGCCACCGTCAGGACGGCGAAGACCAGCCCGTAGACCAGCGGCACGTAATCCGCCGGCATCTGCAGGTCGGCCGCCACCACGCCCAGCGCCACCAGGCACCAGACCCCGAGCAGCACGATCGGGTAGATCGCCGCGCTGATCATCAGCGAAGTCACGATGTTGCGCAGCGTCTCGAGGGTCATGGCGGTCCTTCCATCTTTGTCTCAGACGCAAGTTTGCCGAAAAATCGTGGCGAATTTTCGGCGCGATGGTGCAGCGCAGGCGGCGGCCGCAAATGGGCCGCGCGGCGATCCGCGGCGCGGAAGCGGGAAATTAACACTTGCCCGGCTAGGCTGCGGCATCCGGTCCAAAACAGGCGAGTATTTCCGATGTTCTCCAATTCCGATTCCGGGCGCAGCCGGCGCCGCGAAGGCCGCGCGCGCGTCCACCTGTCCTGCGAGGTCCTGCGCGACGGCCCGGCGATCCGCGCCACCGTCATCGACCTTTCGAATTCCGGCGCCGGGCTGTTCGTTGCCGGCGGCGCGGCGGGGCTGGACTACCTCGACCGCTGCACGGTCTCGGTCGACGGGCTGGGCCGGATCGCCGCGACGGTCCGCTGGAAGACCTCGGACCGCTTCGGCGTCTCCTTCGACGACGCCGAGGCGGCCGGCGCCCTCGTCGACGCCTTCCTCAAGGCCCGCGGCATCGCGATCGAGGACCCGGACGTCAGCCCAGCCGGCTGATCACCACCGTCACCTCGGGCCTGCGCCCGATCTCGTCCTGCGCCGAGCCGCGCACCGTCTTGCGCACCAGGTCCTCCAGCGCGTCGTCGTCGGCCAGCGTGCGCCCCTTGGCACGGCCGAGCGCCTGGCCGAGGTCATGTTCCAGCACGTCCACCAGCGGCGCGTCCGAGGTGCCGGTCTCGGCCAGCCCATTCAGCTCGCACCAGGGATCGCCCAGCATCTCGCCGTCCTCGTCGATGATCACGGTGGCCAGCACGTGGCCGTTGATCGCCATGCGCAGCCGGTCGCGGACGATGCCGTCCATCGCGCCGATCAGGACGCGGCCGTCCAGATAGCTGCGCCCGGCCTCGATATTGTCGACCACCCGCGGCAGCGGGCCGGACAGGTCGACCATCGTGCCGTTCGGCGCCAGCACCCCGGCATAGCCGCCCTCGGCGCCGAGCTTGACGTGCTCGCGCAGCATCCGGTGCTCGCCATGCATCGGCACCAGCGTTTGCGGGTCGATCAGCTTGTGAACCGCGGCGAGGTCGGGGCGGTTGGCGTGGCCCGAGACATGGTAAAGCCCGGACGTGTCGTCCACCACGTCGACGCCCATCTCGCTGAAATTGTTGACGATGCGCAGCACGCTCTTCTCGTTTCCCGGGATCGTCTTGGACGAGAACAGGAACAGGTCGCCCTCTTTCAGCTCCAGCCCCAGGTAGCGGCCGCGCGAAAGCTGCGCGCTGGCCGCCCGGCGCTCGCCCTGGCTGCCCGAGGTCAGCAGCATCAGGTTTCCGCGCGGAATCTCGGCGGCGTCCTCAGGGCTGATCACCGGCGGAAAGTCGGTCAGAACGCCGGTCTCGACCGCCGCGGTCACCATCCGCCGCATCGCGCGGCCCAGAAGCACGATCGAGCGGCCGGCGCGGCGCCCGGCCGTGGCCAGCGTCTTCAGCCGCGCGACGTTCGAGGCGAATGTCGTGGCGGCCACCATGCCCGGCGCCGCGGCGATCAGCTTTTCGATCTCGTCGGCCAGCGACGCCTCGGAGCGGCCCGCATGCGGCACGAAGACGTTGGTGGAATCGCAGACCAGCGCCTGCACGCCCGCCTTCGCCACCTCGGCCCAGACCGCGCGGTCGAAGGGCTCGCCCACCACCGGCGTCGCATCGAGCTTGAAATCGCCGGTGTGCACCACCCGCCCCGCGGGCGTGTCGATCACCAGCGCCGAGCTTTCCGGGATCGAGTGCGAAACCGGCAGGAAACCCACGCTGAACGGCCCCGCCGCGACGGTCTCGGGCCAGGCCGGCACGGTCTGCACGGTCGCCGGGTCCAGCCCGGCATCCTCGAGCTTCATCCGCGCGATATGGGCGGTGAAGGCGCGGGCGTGCACCGGCACTTTCAGTTGCCGCCAGAGATGGCCCAGCGCGCCGACGTGATCCTCGTGCGCATGGGTGAGGAAAACCGCCTCCAGCCGGTCGGCGCGCTCTGCCAGCCAGGCGATGTCGGCCATGATCAGGTCGACGCCTGGGGTCGAATCCATGTCCGGGAAGGTCACGCCCAGGTCGACCAGGATCAGCCGCTCGCGCCCCGGCGCGCCGTAGCCGTAGACATAGGCGTTCATGCCCACTTCACCCGCCCCGCCCAGGGGCAGGTAGATCAGCCTTTCGCTCGCCATATCAGTTGTTCTGGTCCTTGTTGTAGCGATGGATCACGGTCAGGCCGTGCATCGTCAGGTCGTCCTCGATGCCGTCGAACAGAACGTCGCCCTGCGCGAACAGCGGCGCCAGCCCGCCGGTGCCGATCACCCGCATCGGGTGGTCGTGCTCGGCCTTCACCCGCTCGGTGATCTCGCGCACCAGGCCGACATAGCCCCAGAAGATGCCCGACTGCATGCAGGCCACCGTATTGGTGCCGATCACCTTCTGCGGCTTGGTGACGTCGACATGCGGCAGCGCGGCGGCGGCCATGTGCAGCGCCTCGAGCGAGAGGTTCACGCCCGGCGCGATCACCCCGCCGACATAGGCGCCGTCATGGGCCACCACGTCGAAGGTGGTGGCGGTGCCGAAATCCACCACCACGATGTCGCCACCATGCCGGTCGAAGGCGCCCGCGGTGTTCACCAGCCGGTCCGGCCCCACGATGGTTCCCTCGTCGACCCGCGGCGGCACCGGCAGCAGGCAGTCGGGCTTGCCCACCACGTAGGGGCGGCAGTTGAAGTAGTTGGCGCACAGAAGCCTCAGGTTGAACACGACCCGCGGCACGGTGGACGAGATGATCACCTCGTCGATCTCGATCGGCACGCCGCGATGCTGCATCAGCGTCGAGAACCAGACAAAATACTGGTCCGCCGTGCGCTGGTGCTCGGTCGTGGTGCGGAGCGTGGCGCGAAACCGCTCGCCGTCCCAGACCGCGAAAACGGTGTTGGTGTTGCCGCAGTCGATGCAGAGGAGCATGTTGCGCCCTCCCCTCAGAAATGGACGTCCGCCGCGGGGATCGCCCGGCGGCCGCTGGCGGTGTTTAGGACGAGCGCGCCGGCGGCGTCCACCGTCTCGAAAGTGCCGGTGATCTCGGTCTGGCCCACCCGCGCGGTGACCGGCTGGCCAAGCCGCGCGGCGCGGGCAAGCCAGGCCTCGCGGACCGGTGCGAATCCGTATGTCGCGAAACGGGTCTCCCAGGCGGCATAGGCGACGGCGAGCGGGGTCAGGAACTCGCCGGGGGCGACCGCGGCGCCGGTTTCCTGCGCCAGCGCGGCCGGCCGCGTCGCGCCGGGCTCCACCGCCTGCGCCGGCGGGGCCTCGGCCAGGTTCACGCCGAACCCGATCGCCAGCCGGTCGACGCGGGCGCGCGACCCGAGGCTTTCCAGCAGGATGCCCGCGACCTTGCCGCCGTTCAGCAGCACGTCGTTCGGCCATTTCAGCGCAAAGGGTGCGGTGCGGCCGGTGACGGCGACGAAAGCGTCGAAAAGCGCCATCGCCGCGACGAAGGATCTGAGCGCGACGGTCTCGGGCGGCTCGGTCGGCAGCAGGACCAGCGTCGCGGCGAAGTTGCCGGGCGGGTTCGCCCAGACCCGCCCGCGCCGCCCGCGCGCGGCGGTCTGGTGGCGCGCCGTGATCCAGGTCGGGCCTGCCAGTTCGGGCGCCCGGCGCGCGGCCTCGGCCATGGTGCTGTCGACCTCGTCCAGCTCGATGCGGCCGTATCCGGCGGGAAAGCTCATCGCCCGGCTTCGGGCGCGCGCCGGCATCCGGCGGCAGGCCCCGGGACCGGGCTTTCGCGAACGCCCGGCGGCAAGGTTTCCATAAGGTCTCGGCTCACTCGACGAGCGCCGCCGCCGCCGCAATCGCCGGGCCCTCGATGCCGAACAGGTTGACCACGCCCAGCACCATGATCGCTGCGGCGGCCATCAGAAAGCCCCACTGCGCCGGATCGGCGGTGCGGTCCAGCGCCTCGGTCTCTTCGCCGAAATACATGTAGTAGACGATGCGCAGGTAATAGAAGGCGCCGATCACGCTGGCGATCACCCCGGCGACGGCCAGCCAGACCATGTCAGCCTGCACCGCCGCCTGCAGCACGTAGAACTTGCCGAAGAAGCCCACGAGCGGCGGCACGCCCGCCAGCGAGAACATCAGCACCAGCACCGCGAGCGCCTTCAGCGGCTCCTGCCTGGAATAGAGGTTCAGCGCGCCGATATCGGTCACCACCTGGCCGTCGCGTTCCATCGACAGGATGAAGGCGAAGGTGCCCACGTTCATCGTCACGTAGATCGCCATGTAGACCAGCATCGCCTGCACCCCGAAGGCGGTGCCGCTGGCCAGCCCCATCAGTGCAAAGCCCATATGCGCGATCGACGAATAGGCCATCAGCCGCTTGATGTCGCGCTGCCCGATCGCGGCGACCGCGCCGAGGAACATCGAGGCGACGCTGAGGAAGGCGACGATCTGGCTCCAGTCCGCGATGACGCCGCTGAAGGCGTCGTGCACGACGCGCGCGAAAAGCCCCATCGCGGCCATCTTGGGCGCGGTGGCGAAGAACGCCGTGACCGGCGTGGGCGAGCCCTCGTAGACATCGGGCGTCCACATGTGGAACGGCGCGGCCGAGACCTTGAAGGCCAGGCCCGCGGTGATGAACACCAGCCCGAACAGCAGCCCCAGCGACAGATGTTCGCCCGTGGCCGCGGCGACGACGCCCGAGAACATCGTGGTGCCGGCATAGCCGTAGGTCAGCGAGCAGCCGTAAAGCAGAAGCCCCGACGACAGCGCGCCGAGCACGAAGTACTTCAGCCCGGCCTCGGTCGACTTCACGCTGTCGCGGCGCAGCGCGGCCACGACGTAGAGCGACAGCGACTGCAGCTCGAGCCCCATGTAAAGCGCGATCAGGTCACCGGCCGAGACCATCACCATCATGCCGGTGACCGCCAGCGCGATCAGCAGCGGGTATTCGAAGCGCAGCAGATTGCGCTTCGCCATGTAGCTTTCGCTCATCAGCAGCACCGCGGCGGCCGAGATCAGGATCACGATCTTGGCAAAGCGCGAGAACCCGTCGTCGACGAACATGCCCCCGAAGGCGGCGTTCGCGCCCTCGCCGTTCATCCCGATCCAGAGCGCCAGCGCGGCGAACAGCGCCGCCGTCGCCCAGACCATCATCGGCGCGGTCCGGTCCTTGCCGGTATAGACCGCGAAGATCAGCGCGGCCATGGCGTAGACCGCGATCACGACCTCGGGCAGCAGGATCTGGAAATCGGCGTTGGTCATGTCAGTGGCTTTCCGCGACTTGGGTTTCCGCGACTTGCGTCGCCGCGCCCGGCCACTCGGCCAGCGCGGTCTGGTGATCGGTGATCAGCGCCGCGACCGAGGGCCCGATCACATCCGTTACCAGGCTGGGATAGACGCCCAGCAGCAGCGTCATGGCGACCAGCGGCGCAAAGATCACCTTCTCGCGCCGGTCCATGTCGGTGATCGACTTGAGCGATTCCTTGATCAGGTCGCCCATCACCACCCGGCGATAGAGCCAGAGCGCATAGCCCGCACTGAGGATCACCCCCGTTGTCGCCACCGCGGCGACCCAGGTATTGGCCTGGAAGATGCCCATCAGCGTTAGGAACTCGCCCACGAAGCCCGAGGTGCCGGGCAGGCCCACGTTCGCCAGCGTGAACAGCATGAAGATCAGCGCATAGGCCGGCATCCGGTTCACCAGGCCGCCATAGGCGTCGATCTCGCGGGTGTGCATCCGGTCATAGATCACGCCGACGCACAGAAACAGCGCGCCCGAGATGAAGCCGTGGCTGAGCATCTGGAAGATCGCGCCGTCGATCCCCTGCTGGTTCGCCGCGAATATGCCCGCGGTGACATAGCCCATGTGGGCGACCGACGAATACGCGATCAGCTTCTTCATGTCCTCCTGCGCCAGCGCGACCAGCGAGGTGTAGACGATGGCGATGGCCGACAGCCACAGCACGAACCCCGCCAGCAGGTCCGAGGCGATCGGGAACATCGGCAGGCTGAAGCGCAGGAACCCGTAGCCGCCCATCTTCAACAGGATCGCCGCCAGCACCACCGACCCGGCGGTCGGCGCCTGCACGTGGGCGTCGGGCAGCCAGGTATGCACCGGCCACATCGGCATCTTCACCGCGAACGAGGCGAAGAACGCGATCCACAGCAGCGTCTGCATGCCGCCGATCACCTGGATGCCCAGCACGCTGAGCGTCTCGGACCCGAAATTGTGCGCCAGAAGCGACACGTTGCCCTCGCCGCAGGCGCCGATGCAGGTGGTGCCCGCATCGACATACATCGCCACCATCGCGACCAGCATCAGCACCGAGCCGAGGAAGGTGTAGAGGAAGAACTTGAAGGCGGCATAGATGCGGTCCCTGCCGCCCCAGATGCCGATGATCAGGAACATCGGGATCAGCCCGCCCTCGAAGAACAGGTAGAACAGCACCAGGTCCAGCGCCACGAAGACGCCCAGCATCAGCGTCTCGAGCGCCAGGAACGCGATCATGTAGTCCTTCACCCGGTGGGTGACGTTCCAGCAGGCCAGGATCGTCAGGGGCATCAGGAAGGTTGTCAGCAGCACGAACAGGATCGAGATGCCGTCGATGCCCAGCCGGTACTTCAGCCCGACCAGCCACTCGCGCTCCTCGACGAACTGGAACCCGGTATCGGCGGGGTCGAACTCTGCCAGCAGAAACAGCGAGATCAGGAAGGTGACGGTGGTTGCGATCAGCGCCAGCCACTTGGCGTTGTTCTGCGCCGCCGCGTCGTCGCCGCGCAGGAAGATGCCCAGGATCGCCGCCGCGACCAGCGGCAGGAAGGTGATGATGGAAAGGATGTTATCCATTATTCCGCGCCCCCGCCGAGCGTCATCCAGGTCACCAGGATCACGATGCCGATCACCATGAAGAAGGCGTAGGTGAAAATGTACCCCGACTGCATCCGGCCCGCCGCCCGGGTGAAGAACGGCACCGCACCCATCGCCACGCCGTTGAGGAAGCCGTCGATGGCGCCCAGATCGCCGCCGCGCCAGAGCTTGGTGCCGAGCCACTTCGCCGGCCGGGTCAGAAGCGCGTCGAAAATCTCGTCGAAATACCACTTGTTCAGCAGGAAGCGGTAGAGGATCGGCTGGTTCCCCGCCAGCCGGCCCGGCAGGTCGGTGCGGCGGATGTAGAACAGCCACGCCACGCCCAGCCCCAGCAGCATCGCGATGAACGGCGAGACCTTGACCCATTTCGGCGCGTGGTGCGCCTCGTCCATCACGTGGTTGTCGGGATGGGTGAAGACCGCGCCCGATCCGGGCGTCCAGCCCGCCGCGGCGCCGTGCCCGTCCGCGTCGGCGGCATCTGCCGCCTCGCCGTGGGTCTCGGCCCCGGTCTCTTCGGACGCGCCGATCAGCACCCTCTGCCCCTGCCCGCCCAGCGCGGCATGGCCTTCCGCCTCGGCATGGACCGGCACGCCGTAGAACCGGTTCACCGTGTCGTGGTCGCCGAAGAACGGCTTGAGCCAGATCATGCCCGCAAGGACCGAGCCCAGCGCCAGCACGCCGAGCGGCGCAAGCATGGTCCAGGGGCTTTCATGGGCATGCTCGTGGGTGTGCTTGTTGCCCCGCGGCTCGCCGTAGAAGGTCATGAAGATCAGCCGCCAGGAATAGAAGCTGGTGAAGACCGCGGCGACCACCAGCAGCCAGAAGGCGTATGACCCGGCCCCGGTATGCGCGCCCCAGGCCGACTCGATGATCGCGTCCTTCGACAGGAACCCGGCAAAGCCGATGGTGGTCAGCGGAATGCCGACCCCGGTGATCGCCAGCGTGCCGATCAGCATCGCCCAGAAGGTATAGGGGATCTTCTTCCGCAGCCCGCCATAGTTGCGCATGTCCTGCTCGTGGTGCATCGCGGTGATGACCGACCCGGCGCCGAGGAACAGCATCGCCTTGAAGAAGGCGTGGGTGAACAGGTGGAACATCGCCGCCGAATAGACGCCGACGCCGGCGGCCACGAACATGTAGCCGAGCTGCGAGCAGGTCGAATAGGCGATCACCCGCTTGATGTCGTTCTGCACCAGGCCCACGGTGGCGGCGAAGAACGCCGTCGAGGCGCCGATATAGACCACGACGGTCTTGGCCTCGGGCGCGAACTCGAACAGCGGCGACATCCGGCAGACCAGGAACACGCCCGCCGTCACCATCGTCGCGGCATGGATCAGCGCGGAAACCGGGGTCGGGCCCTCCATCGCGTCCGGCAGCCAGGTGTGCAGGAAAAGCTGCGCCGACTTGCCCATCGCGCCCACGAACAGCAGGAACGCCACCAGGTTCGCCGCGTTCCAGTCGGTCCAGAGGAAGCCAAGCTGCGTCTCGGCCAGTTCCGGCGCCTTCTCGAACACCACGTCCATCGAGATCGAGTCGGTCAGGAAGAACAGCGCGAAGATCCCCAGCGCAAAGCCGAAATCGCCGACCCGGTTGACGATGAACGCCTTGATCGCCGCGGCGTTGGCCGACGGCTTGCGATAGTAGAACCCGATCAGCAGGTAGGATGCGACGCCCACGCCCTCCCAGCCGAAGAACATCTGCACCAGGTTGTCGGACGTCACCAGCGCCAGCATCGCGAAGGTGAAGAACGAGAGATACGCGAAGAACCGCGGCCGATAGCTTTCGCCCTCGCGGAAGTTCTCGTCATGCGCCATGTAGCCGTGGGAATAGAGGTGCACCAGCGCCGAGACCGTCGTGACCACGACCAGCATGATCGCCGTCAGCCGGTCGAGCCGGATCGACCAGTCGGTGCTGAGCGTGCCGGATTCGACGAAGCGCATGATGCTGATCTGCTGGGTCTCGCCGTCGAAGCCGAGGAACACGATCCAGCTGAGCAGCATCGCCAGGAACAGAAGGCCTGTGGCGATCCAGATGGCCGCGGCCTCGCCGATCATCCGCCAGCCGAAGCCGCAGATGACGGCGCCGACGAGCGGGGCGAACAGGATGGTGGTTTCCATGTGCCGCTCAGCCTTTCATCACGTTGACGTCTTCGACGTCGATGGTGCCGCGGTTGCGGAAGAAGCAGACCAGGATCGCCAGGCCGATGGCGGCCTCGGCGGCCGCGACGGTCAGCACGAAGAGCGTGAAGATCTGCCCCACCAGGTCGTTCAGGAAAGCCGAGAAGGCGACGAGGTTGATGTTGACGGCCAGCAGGATCAGCTCGATCGACATCAGCAGGATGATGACGTTCTTGCGATTGAGGAAGATCCCGAAAATGCCGATGACGAACAGGGCCGCCGCCACCGCCAGGTAATGTTCAAGTCCGACCATTCCGTCCCTCGAGCCTTTTCTTCTTTTCCCGCCGCCGCCGGATCGCGGTGACGATCAGCGCCGCAAGCCCCAGAAGGGGCAGAAGCGGCGCAAGCTGGTTCACAAGCCCTGCCCGGGCTTCACATCCCTGACTTCCATCGCCTTGGCCGGGTCGCGGTACATCTGCGCCAGGATGTCCTGACGCTTGATGTTGGTGCGGTGGCGCAGCGTCAGCACGATGGCGCCGATCATCGCCACCAGCAGGATCAGCCCGGCCAGCTGGAACAGCAGGATGTAGTCGTCGTACAGAAGCCGCCCCAGCGCCGCGGTGTTGTGGGTGTCCTCGGGCGGGACCGCGGCGCGCAGGCCCTCGGCCGCGTCCGACGTGACCCAGGTGCCGAAGACCAGCCCGAGCTGCATCAGCAGCACCACGCCGATCAGCAGCGCCAGCGGCATGTAGCGCGCCATCTCGGCCTTCAGTTCCGCGAAATCCACGTCCAGCATCATCACCACGAACAGGAACAGCACCGCGACCGCGCCGACGTAGACGATGATCAAGAGCATCGCGACGAACTCGGCGCCCAAGAGCACGAAAAGGCCCGCCGAGCTGAGGAACGCCAGGATCAGCCACAGCACCGAATGCACCGGGTTGCGGCTGATCACGGTGAACAGCCCCGCCGCGACGACGACGATGGCGAAGACGTAGAAGGTGAAATCGGCAATCGTCATGTCGTCTCCTCCGCGCCGTCGCCCAGCACGTCGCGGGCAAGGTTCATGGCCTTGGTCATCGCCGGCACGCCGCCGAACATGCCGGCCAGCGCGATGGTCTCGGTGATTTCCTGGCCGGTGGCGCCGGCCTCGCGCGCATGGCGCACGGTCAGCCGGATCTGCGCCTCGGCCTGGGCGCCGAGGATCGTCAGCCCCTGCAGCGTCAGCAGCAGCTTGGTCTTCGCGTCCAGCCCGTCGGGGTTGTAGGTCTTGCCCCAGAAGGTCTCCATCACCTCCTTGGGCATGGTGGGCCACATCTTCTCGATGGCGCCGGGCGTGAAGGCCTCCATCATCGGCCCCATCGCCTTGGCCCAGTCCTGACCCATCTTCATCAGGTCCTCGAAGGGGTTCTTGGGGTCGGTCATCTGTAGGGCGCGTCCAGTTCCAGGTTGCGGGCGATCTCGGCCTCCCAGCGCTCGCCGTTCTCCAGGAGCTTCTCCTTGGTGTAGTACAGCTCCTCGCGGGTCTCGGTGGCGAACTCGAAATTCGGGCCCTCGACGATGGCGTCGACCGGGCAGGCCTCCTGGCAGAAGCCGCAATAGATGCATTTCGTCATGTCGATGTCGTAGCGCGTGGTGCGGCGGCTGCCGTCCTCGCGCGGTTCGGCGTCGATGGTGATCGCCTGCGCCGGGCAGATCGCCTCGCACAGCTTGCAGGCGATGCAGCGCTCTTCGCCGTTGGGATAGCGGCGCAGCGCATGTTCGCCGCGAAACCGGGGGCTTAGCGGGCCCTTTTCGTGCGGATAGTTCACCGTGGCCTTGGGCGCGAAGAAGTATTTCAGCCCCAGCTTGAAGCCCACCAGGAAGTCGTAGAGCAGGAAGTAGCGCGTGGCGCGGGTCCAGTCGATCTGGG
Organism: Rhodobacter sp.; assembly: GCA_041627895.1. Lineage (GTDB taxonomy): Bacteria > Pseudomonadota > Alphaproteobacteria > Rhodobacterales > Rhodobacteraceae > JBFKQC01. The sequence continues at coordinate 21,064 of JBFKQC010000039.1, read as the reverse complement.
TCATGTCAGCCTCCCACCGCCCAGCGCGCCCAGAAGCCGCCGAACACCTGGTATTGCGCCAATAGCCCGATGATCACCACCCAGCCCAGCGACATGGGCAGGAACACCTTCCAGCCCAGCCGCATCAGCTGGTCGTAGCGGTAGCGCGGCGTGATCGCCTTGACCATCGCGAACAGGAAGAAGAAGAACGCCATCTTGGCCACCAGCCACAGCGCCCCGTCCGGCAGCCCCGGAACGGGCGACAGCCAGCCGCCGAAAAAGAGCAGCGAGGTCAGCGCGCACATCAGGAAGATCGCGATGTACTCGCCCGCCATGTACAGCAGGAACGGCGTCGACGAGTATTCCACCTGGTAGCCCGCCACCAGTTCGGATTCCGCTTCCGGAAGGTCGAAGGGCGGGCGGTTGGTCTCGGCCAGCGCCGAGACGAAGAACAGCACCACCATCGGCAGGTGCGGCAGCCAGTACCAGCCGAACAGCCCCCAGCCGGTGTCCTGCGCCCGCACGATGTCGCCGAAGTTCAGCGATCCGGTCGAGATGATCACGCCGATGATGATGAAGCCGATCGAGACCTCGTAGGAAATCATCTGCGCCGCAGACCGCAGCGACCCGAGGAACGGGTATTTCGAGTTCGAGGCCCAGCCGCCCATGATCACGCCGTAGACCTCCAGGGACGAGATCGCGAAGACATAGAGGATCGCCACGTTGATATCCGCCAGCACCCAGCGGTCGTTGAACGGGATCACCGCCCAGGCCACCATCGCCAGCACGAAGCTGATCAGCGGCGCCAGCATGAACACCGTGCGGTCCGCGCCGGCGGGGATCACGATTTCCTTGACCACGTATTTCAGCGCGTCGGCCACCGATTGCAGCAGGCCGTAGACGCCCACCACGTTCGGCCCGCGGCGCATCTGCACGGCGGCCCAGATCTTGCGGTCGCCGTAGACGAGGAACAGCAGCGAGATCATCACGAAGCCGATCACCAGCAGGCATTGCGCGGCGATCGTCAGGCCGATCCCGAGAGGTGTCGCCAGAAACTCTGCCATCAGGTCCTCATACCGTCGGTATCCCCGTTTCCGCGCAGTTCGAGACGGTGACTTCGGCGTCGATCGTGCTCAGCCCCCGCGGCAGCGCCGGTGAGATCGTGTAAACCGCATCCGCGCGCCAAACGCCACCCTCTTGCGTCACATTTGTGCGCACATGACGCGCGAATCCGTAGCCCCGGATCAGTGCGTATTGCGCCGCCGCGCATTCGGCATAGGCCGCGACGTCGGCGCCGTCGCGGGCGCCCCGCATCTGGACCAGGAAACTGACCAGATCGTCCTGCAAAAGGCGGGTTTCGATGCCCTGGTAGACCGGCGAGAACGACTCTCGTTCGACGGTCTCGGCGGGCGCACAGGCCGCCAGCCCCGCCAGCGCGGGCCAGGCGATGCGCCGTGCCAGCCGCCGCGCGCGCAAGGCGTCACTCCGCGGCGATCTTGGTCTCGGCCCGCGCCCGGGCCTGCCGCGACAGTTCCGCCATCAGCTTCGAGGCCCGCGCGACCGGGTTCGTCAGGTAGAAATCGGCGATCGCATGGCCGAAATCGCCCTTGCCCAGCGGCCCGGCGTCGAGCGGCTGCCAGTCGTTCTGCGCAACCTCATCGATCGCCGCCAGCATCGGCACCTCGGCCACCAGCTTGCGCCGCAGCGCCGCCAGCGTGTCGTAGGGCAGCGTCGCGCCGGCCTCGGCCGAAAGCGCGCGCAGGATCGCCCAGTTTTCCTTGGCCTCGCCGGGCGGGAAGCTCGCGCGCAACGCAAGCTGCGGCCGGCCCTCGGTGTTGACGAACAGCCCCTGTTCCTCGGTATAGGCGGCCGCCGGCAGGATCACGTCGGCGCGGTGCGCGCCGCGGTCGCCGTGGCTGCCCTGGTAGATCACGAAGGGGCCGTCGGCGATGTCGATCTCGTCGGCGCCGAGGTTAAGGACCACGTCGGCCCCGTCGAGCGCCGCCGCGATGCCGCCCTCGGTGACACAGCCCGCATCCATCGCGCCGACGCGCGCAGCGGCGGTGTGCAGCACCAGCAGTTTCGAGCCCGACGCCTCGCACATCCTCATCACCTGGGCCAGCACCGCCTCGCCGTCGGCATCCTGCAGCGCGCCCTGCCCGACGATGATCAGCGGATTGCCGTCGGTCACGTTCGGCGCGTTCTTCAGCGCCTTCACCAGCGCGGCGCGGTCGGTGCCCATATGCAGGTAGTCATAGGTCAGATCGACCGCCGGCCCGATCAGCCCGACATTCGCACCCGCAGCCCAGGCCTTGCGGATACGCGCGTTCAGCACCGGCGCCTCGTCGCGCGGGTTCGTGCCAACCAGCAGGATGTTGCGGGAGGCGTCGATATCCTCGATCCGCGCGGTGCCGACATAGGCGCCGCGGTTGCCGGCGGGCAGCCTGGCGCCGTCGGTGCGGCATTCGACGCTGCCGCCCTGCGCCTCGACCAGTTCCTTCAGCGCGAATGCCGCCTCGACCGGGGCCAGGTCGCCGACCAGCCCGGCCAGCTTCTTCGCGCCCCTGATCGCCTCTGCCGCGCGGCCCAGCGCCTCGGGCCAGGTGGCGGGGCGCAGCTTGCCGTTCTCGCGCAGGTACGGCCGGTCCAGCCGCTGCCGGCGCAGCCCGTCCCAGACGAACCGGGTCTTGTCGGAAATCCATTCCTCGTTCACGCCGTCGTGGTTGCGCGGCAGGAACCGCATGACCTCGCGGCCCTTGGCATCGACGCGGATGTTCGACCCCAGCGCATCCATCACGTCGATCGATTCCGTCTTGGTCAGCTCCCACGGCCGCGCGGTGAACGCGTAAGGCTTCGAGGTCAGCGCGCCGACCGGGCACAAGTCGATGATGTTGCCCTGGAGGTTCGAATCGAGCGTCTCGCCCAGATAGGCGGTGATCTCGGCATCCTCGCCCCTGCCGGTCTGGCCCATCTGGGTGATCCCGGCGACCTCGGTGGTGAACCGCACGCAGCGCGTGCACGAGATGCAACGCGTCATGTGGGTCTCGACCAGCGGGCCGAGGTCGAGGTCGTCGACGGCGCGCTTGGGCTCGCGGAACCGGCTGAAGTCCACGCCGTAAGCCATTGCCTGGTCTTGCAGATCGCATTCGCCGCCCTGATCGCAGATCGGGCAGTCCAGCGGATGGTTGATCAGCAGGAATTCCATCACGCCTTCGCGCGCCTTCTTGACCATGGGCGAGTTCGTCTTGACCACCGGCGGCTGGCCTTCCGGCCCCGGGCGCAGGTCGCGCACCTGCATCGCGCAGGACGCCGCGGGTTTCGGCGGGCCGCCCACGACCTCGACCAGGCACATCCGGCAGTTGCCCGCGATGCTGAGCCGCTCGTGATAGCAGAAGCGCGGGATCTCGATGCCCGCGACCTCGCAGGCCTGGATCAGCGTCATCGCCGGATCGACCTCGATTTCCCGATCGTCGATGATGATTTTGCGTAGATCGCTCATGTCACTTCCCGCGTTCCCGGCCGGTGGCTTCCCGGCCTTGTGATCCCTTATTTCGCGCGCAATAACCAGCCCGTCAGGCTGTTTTTCTCGATTTCTTCCAGCCCGAGCCGGCAATAGCTGTCGGGGTCGCCCTCGGTCACGCCGTTGGCCTTGAGATACTCGTCGCGCAACGACTTCAGCCGCGCCTTGGCGGCCTCGCTGTTGCGCATCTCGTCGATGTCGTCCCGGGAATAGCCCAGCGAGAGCGCGTAGTCCTCCAGCTCGCCGGCCCTTTGCCAGACTCGCCAGAGCCGCGCCGAGATCGTCGGGCAGTTCTTGCGGATCTCGTCGCCGACCGCGGCGGCCAGGAATTCGCGCTGCACGCGCGGGTCGTCCGCCAGCGGCTGCAACACGGCGGCGCCCGCGGCGCCGATGCCGAGGGCCAGGGCGGCGGGTATCAGGGAAACGGGGGCACGCATCGGGTCACTCCGCGGCAGGTCGGGCACATTGGTGCGCTCGCCAGTTGGCCGCATCCTTCAGATACGCCCAGCCGAACGCGCGTTCACTGTCCCCGTGCGCGCGCAGATCGTCCAGCCGCTCCAGCCCCTCGGCCAGCGATGGGCGGTGTCCCGCCGGGACCCACCACATGACGAAATGCATCCCGGAAAGCGCCTGAAACCATGTCCGGCGGCGCGCGTAGAATTGCCGGTGCACGGTGTTCCAGACGAAGGCTTCCAGGCTGTCGGGCTCTTCCCACACCGTCAGGTTCGCGACGAATTGCGGGTCGTCGCCGATGCAGTTCTCGGTATTGCCGGTGCCCGGCGCGCCCGAGCCTTCCATCATCCAGACGAAGCCCGGCATCCGCTTGCCCAGCCCGTTCACGCGGTCGAGCGCGGCCATGAATTCGGCGACCTCCGGCGCGTCCGGCGGCGCCACCAGACGGCCGATGTTCAGCTCGGCCAGGTGATATCCCGGCCGCGCCGTCAAAACACCGCCACGATCGCCATCAGCGCCATGATCAGGGCGCAGGCCCAGCCGACGACGAAGACGAATGTGCGCGGGCCGAAATTCATCGGACCGATCCCGGCATAGTGCACCAGGAAATGCGCGAGCCGGGCCAGGAAGAAGATCGAGGCCAGCCAGTTCACCCAAGCCGGGTTCGCGCCCGCGAGGATCGCCGCCAGCGTCGCGGCGACGAAGAAGCCCATGATCTCGGTCAGGTTCATGTAGGCGCGGTCGAAGCGGTAGGTCTTGTCGGAATAGTCCTCGGCCGGCTTGCCGCCGGACGAGATCCCCTTGTTCATCTTGGCCACCGCCGTGAACGGGTTGACCAGAAGCCCGAACACCGCCGTTGCCGCCATGGCGACGATGGCATGGCCGTATGCGGCAAATTGTTCCATCCCTTGCGTCCTTTCCCTGTGCGCCGGCGCATTGGCCTAGCGATGCGTGCAGCGGCCCCTTAGCGTCGCGGTGTCGTCGGCGACGGGAAGCTGCGACAGCGGCGTGTCGGGGCCGATCGTCCAATCGGTGTCGGACCCGCCATAGGTCAGCAGGCAATAGCGCGTCGCCTGGTAGCGCCCGGCCTCCATCGCCGCGGTCGGATCGACCGCCACCGGGCTGACCGTGACGGCGAAGCTGCGCTTGTCCTCGGCCTCGGGATGGGCGCGGGCGCGAAACCTCGTGTCATTGATTTCCACCTGCGCCCGGCTCGCCGACGCGCGGCCGACACCCAGCGAGCCCGCGGTGTTCCGGATCAGCCCGCACGAGGCGAGGGTGAGCATCAGAATGCCCAGCAAGAAGATACGCAACATCGCCTACTCCGCCGCCACAGCCGTCACGCGCCCGGTCTGGCGCGCCTTGATGCGGTCCTCGATCTCGCCCCGGAAATGCCGGATCAGGCCCTGGATCGGCCAGGCCGCGGCGTCGCCGAGCGCACAGATCGTGTGGCCCTCGACCTGTTTCGAGACATCCAGCAGCATGTCGATTTCCTCGATCTCCGCCTCGCCCCGGACCAGCCGGTCCATCACCCGCATCATCCAGCCGGTACCCTCGCGGCAGGGCGTGCACTGGCCGCAGCTTTCGTGCTTGTAGAACTTCGCCAGCCGCCAGATCGCCTTGATGACGTCGGTGGACTGATCCATCACGATCACCGCCGCGGTGCCCAGGCCCGAGCGCTGCTCGCGCAGCCAGTCGAAATCCATCAGGCACTCGTCCTTCATGATCTTGCCCGGCAGACAGGGCACCGACGAGCCGCCCGGGATCACCGCCTTGAGGTTGTCCCAGCCGCCGCGGATGCCGCCGCAATGCCGGTCGATCAGTTCCTGGAACGGGATCGACATCGCCTCTTCCACCACGCAGGGGTGGTTCACGTGGCCCGAGATCGCGAAAATCTTGGTGCCCGAGTTGTTCGGCCGCCCGAAGCCCGCGAACCATTCCGCCCCGCGGCGCAGGATCGTTGGCACCACGGCGATGGATTCCACGTTGTTCACCGTGGTCGGGCAGCCGTAAAGCCCGGCGCCCGCCGGAAACGGCGGCTTCATCCGCGGCATGCCCTTCTTGCCTTCCAGGCTTTCCAGCAGCGCGGTTTCCTCGCCGCAGATATAGGCGCCGGCGCCGTGGGCGAGGTGCAGGTCGAAATCCCAACCCGATCCGGCGGCGTTCCTGCCCAGCAGGCCCGCGTCATAGCACTCGTCGATGGCGGCCTGCAGCGCCTCGCGCTCGCGGATGTATTCGCCGCGGATGTAGATATAGCAGGTATGCGCCCCCATCGCGAAGCTTGCCACCAGGCAGCCCTCGATCAGCGTGTGCGGATCGTGGCGCATGATCTCGCGGTCCTTGCAGGTGCCGGGCTCGGATTCGTCCGCGTTCACCACCAGATAGCTCGGTCGGCCATCGGATTCCTTCGGCATGAAGGACCATTTCAGCCCGGTCGGGAACCCCGCCCCGCCGCGCCCGCGAAGCCCGCTGGCCTTGGTCTGGTCGACGATCCAGTCGCGGCCCTTCTCGATCAGCCCGGCAGTGCCGTCCCAATGCCCGCGTGCCTTGGCGCCGGCCAGCGAGCGGTCATGCATGCCGTAGAGATTGGTGAAGATGCGGTCCTTGTCGGAAAGCATGAATTACCCCTGATTGTCCCGGCGCTTGCGCCAAATTTGATAGGTCACGACGAGGGCCCAGGCGAACCCGGCCAGGGCCAGCAGATCGAACAGGAACACGTAGCGCGCCTGCAGCCCGATCTGCCCGCCCAGCCATTGCGCCGACATCCACAGGATCATCGTTCCCGCAATGACCAGCGCGACAAGCCTTGCCTGCCGCGCCAGCGCCTTGTCCAGTTCCGCGTTCCGCGTCATCCGCGCCTCAGTACACGTCGCCCTTGTCGACCCGCTTCGAGAACTCGGTCTCGCCGCCGGCCGCCAGAATCCGGGCCTGCTCGACCCAGCCGTCGCGGCTGACACGACCCTTGAAGCCCTTCAGGTTGGCATCCACCCAGGCCACTTCGTCGGCGGTCCAGTTCGCCACCTGGTCGAAATGGTAGACGCCAAGCCCGTGCAGAAGCTGCTCGAGCTTGGGTCCGACGCCCCTGATTTCCTTCAGGTTGTCCGGACCGCCCGCGCGCGGGCCTTCGAGCATCTCGGGCCTGGTGCCCGCGCCCGCCGCGTCGTCGCCCTTGCCGGCCTTCGCCGCAGCGGGCCTGGCCGCGGGCGCGGCCGGGGCCGCCTCGCCGCCGCCATATGTCCAGCTGCCCTTGCGCGCGGCCAGTTCCTCCTGCCCTGCGAGCGGTTTCGAGCGCTTCACGGTCTCGCCCGCGCCGCCGGTTCCGGCGCTGTCCGGGGCCGGGGCCGGGATATCGGCGGCGCTGGCCGCCGGCGCCGCCGGCTCGACCGCGGCCCCGGCCGCCGCCACCCCCGGATCGGCAGGCGCCGCCGCGGGTTTGGCCGCGGGTTCGGCCGCTGGTTTCGGGGCGGGTTTCGGCGCGGGTTTCGCAAGGGCCTGCCCGCCGCCCGATCCGGCCGACGCCGCGTCCTCGCGCATCGCCAGCAGGAAGTAGACCGCGGCACCCACGATCACGCCCCAGACCAGCGACCAGAAGAACGAGAAGTCGATGATCCAGATGCACAGGATGAACGCCACCAGACCGGCCACCCCGGCAATCACCAGCCGCTTGTTTGCATCCTCGTTACCGTCGTAAGCCATCGCCTTGCTCCCCAGGGCTGCGCCGATTTCCGGCTTTGTCAGTCATACTTAGCGCGTTTGGAAAACTCTGTCTCCTGCCCAGATGCCAGAAGCCGGGCCTGCGCCACCCAGTCGTCGCGGCTGACCCGGCCCTTGAAGCCTTCGAGGTTCCGGTCGACCCAGGCGACCTCGTCCGCGGTCCAGTCGGCGACCTGGTCGAAATGGTAGAAACCCAGCGCGTTCAACAGCTTTTCCAGCTTCGGCCCGACGCCCTTGATCTTCTTCAGGTCGTCCGCCTTGCCGCCCCGCGGCGCGTCCAGCCTGGCCGGCCTGGTGCCTTCGGCGGCGGCTGCAGCGGGCGCGCCGGCCTTTGGACGCGAGACCGCCTCTTTCGCAGCCTTCGCCACGGATGGCTCGGCCTTGGGGGCAGTCTTGGGCGCAGGCTTGGGCGCAGGCTTGGCCGGGGCCGCTTTCGGCGCCTCGCCCTTGCCGAGCCAGGGCGTGACCAGCGCCACCTCGGTGCCGTCGATCCGCCGGATCGTGTCGCCGAGATCGGCGGCCAGCGCCACCGAGGCATTGGCACGCATGCCGCCGGCCCGATCGGCGAGGCTGGTCAGCCCGCCCGCCGGTTCCGAGGCGAACCGTCCGTTCTGCGGCCCGGGCGCCGGCACCCGGCCCGCGGCCAGGTCGTCGAGGATCGCGGCGAACCGCTCGGCGGTCAGATCCTCGTAGTAATCCTTGCCGATCTGCACCATCGGCGCGTTCGAGCAGGCGCCGAGGCATTCGACCTCTTCCCAGCTGAACCGTCCGTCGGCGCTCAGCTGATGCGGCCTGGCCGCGATCCTGTCCTTGCAGACGCCGATCAGGTCCTCGGCGCCGCAGATCATGCAGGACGTGGTGCCGCAGACCTGGATATGCGCAACGCTGCCAACGGGTTGCAGCTGGAACATGAAGTAGAACGTTGCGACCTCGAGCGCGCGGATATGCGCCAGCCCCAGCATGTCGGCCACGTGCTCGATCGCGGGCCGCGAAAGCCAACCCTCCTGTTCCTGCGCGCGCCACAGAAGCGGGATGATCGCGCTGGCCTGGCGGCCCTCGGGGAATTTGGTGATCTGCGCCTCGGCCCAGGCCTGGTTGGCCGGCGTGAAGGCAAAGCTTGTCGGTTGGTCGTGGTACAGTCGCCGCAGCATCAGGCCTTTCCTTCCGCAACCAGGCGGCAGCCGGTAAAGACCGAATACTGCGCACCCAGAAAATCACTCAGTCTGGCGAAAATCGCCGTGGTCGTCTCGTTTTCGGGTCCAAGCGCGGCGGGGGTCAGATCCATCACCTGCTTGGACAATCCGCGGACCTGCTGTGCCAGATAAGCGCGGTACTTGTCGAGGCCCCCCAGCACCCGCGCCTTGGTCAGACCCGCCTCGAGCGCGTCGAGCGCGGGCACCACGTCAGACTGCACCGCCGCCAGCTTGGCCCCGGTCTCGACCACGACCCTGGGCGGCCAGGTCCGCTGCATCGCCATCCCGGGCACCGCCAGGCGCAGCGCCGCATCCAGCCGGGCGGCATCGTCGAAATTCTCGAAGCAGAGGTCCAGCTTGCGTTCCAGGAACCGCGTCGCCTCGCCCTCGACGAAAGACGAGCGTGCGTAATAGGCCTGCACCGCCACGAAGCTGGCGGCCAGCAGCGTGCCGCCCGCGAGGACGTAGTTCGACAGGATCGCGCCGTTCATCACACCCACCCACTCTGCCGACGCCCCGCAGCCGCAAGATCCGGGACGTGTGCCGACGCATCACGCATAGCCGTTCAACCGGATGATCTCTCGGAAACAGTCTACGCAGATTACCTGAAGATCGAGATTCGCTTCGGCCGCACCGATCCATTCCTCGCCCTCGGCCAGATAGCGCCGGTGGCAATCCTCGCACCAGCCGCACGGCTCGTCCGCTTCGGCATCCGTCCAGTAGAATGGCCTCGGGGTCCGTGCCTCTGCGGCGCGCAGCGCGTGACCGCAGATAAAGGCCGGCGCGCGCATCCCGTGCTCGCCACAGTCGACACGCCGCGCGCTCATTCCAGCGCCCCCACCGCGGCGGCGACCCGGAACACCACGGCGCCCGGATAGGGCGCGGGCGCGGCGACCGCGAGCCCGGCCACCAGCAGCAGTACCGGCGGGTAGCCGCCGGTGACCAGCACCGCCGGAACGAAGCCCAGCGCCATCATCGCGCGCCCCCGCGTTGCATGCCGAACCCGATGCCCGTCATCCCGGGCGTCTCACCTGTCGATTTCCCCGAACACCACGTCCATCGTGCCGATGATCGCCGCCACGTCGGCCAGCATGTGGCCGCCGGCGACGTAGTCCATCGCCTGCAGGTGCAGGAACCCCGGCGCGCGCAGCTTGGCGCGGTAGGGCCGGTTCGAGCCGTCGGCCACCAGGTAGACGCCGAACTCGCCCTTCGGCGCCTCGACGGCGGCATAGACCTCGCCCGCGGGCACGTGGAAGCCCTCGGTGTAGAGCTTGAAATGGTGGATCAGCGCCTCCATCGAGGTCTTCATCTCGCCCCGCGGCGGCGGCGTCAGCTTGCCGCGCGCCAGCACGTCGCCCTGCCCGTCCGGCGCGCGCAGCTTCTCGCAGGCCTGCTTGACGATCTTCAGGCTCTCGCGCATCTCCTGCATCCGCACCAGGTAGCGGTCGTAGCAATCGCCGTTCTTGCCGACCGGAATCCCGAACTCGAACTCGTCGTAGCATTCGTAGGGCTGCGACCGGCGCAGATCCCAGGCCAGGCCCGATCCGCGCACCATCACGCCGGAAAAGCCCCACTCGAGGATGTCCTGCTCGTTCACCACGCCGATATCGGCGTTGCGCTGCTTGAAGATGCGGTTTTCCGTCAACAGCCCGTCGAGATCGGCCAGCACCCGCGGGAACTCGTCGGCCCAGCGGTCGATGTCGTCGATCAGCTCGGGCGGCAGGTCCTGGTGCACGCCGCCGGGGCGGAAATAGGCGGCATGCAGCCGCGCCCCGCAGGCGCGTTCGTAGAACACCATCAGCTTTTCGCGTTCCTCGAAGCCCCACAAGGGCGGCGTCAGCGCGCCCACGTCCATCGCCTGCGTGGTGACGTTCAGCAGGTGATTGAGGATGCGGCCGATTTCCGAATAGAGCACCCGGATCAGCGAGGCCCGGCGCGGCACCTCGGTCTTGGTCAGCTTCTCGATCGCCAGGCACCAGGCATGTTCCTGGTTCATCGGCGCCACGTAATCCAGCCGGTCGAAATAGGGCAGGTTCTGCAGGTAGGTGCGGCTTTCCATCAGCTTCTCGGTGCCGCGGTGCAACAGCCCGATATGCGGGTCGCAGCGTTCCACGATTTCCCCGTCAAGCTCCAGCACCAGGCGCAGAACGCCATGTGCCGCAGGGTGTTGCGGGCCGAAGTTGATGTTGAAGTTGCGGATCTTCTGTTCGCCCGTCAGGGCGTCTTCGAAACCTTTGGCGCCGTCCATAACGCTCTCCTCAGCCTTCCAGCGCCGGGCCGTCCATGGTCCGGAACACCTTGGTCATCAGTTTCCATTCCCCGCCGACGCGGACGAAGCCCAGATGGTCCTCGAACCGCCGCGGCGGCACGTCGACCCAGAGATGGGCGCGCGCGGTCTCGCCGCCCGCCACGTCGACGCTCATGATCTCGTAGGACGGCGCGCCCGGAAACGGGTCGCGGCCGGCGACGCGCGCCAGATAGGCCGGCTTGTCCCAGAACGCCGCGCCGCCCGACCCGGTCACCGCGGTCATGTGAAAGCGGTCGTGGCACATGTCCTCGAAGACCTCGGGGCGCGCATGGTGGATCGCCTCGCAATAGGCCGCGGCCAGCGCGCGGATCGCCTGATGATCGGCATTCACCGCCTGGTCCATCGTCTCAGACCTCCACCGTCTCGTTGTCCCACGCCGCCGGCAGGCGCGCGAACATCTCGCGCATCGCGTCGTATTGCGGCGCGAGAAACGCGCGCATCGCGTCCCACTGGCCCGGCTCCATCTCGGCCTTCGGCCCCTCCATCACGCGTTTCTGGAAATCCGCCCAGCCGTGGTCGATGCCCAGAAACGCCGAGATGCGCCCGATCTCGTCGCGCGTGAACAGCTCTTCGTAGAAGCCAAAGCACAGCCTTTCCGGCGCCACCACGGCGCGCAGCCGCGCCACCGGGCCGGCATAGTCCGACCGGCGCACGATCTCGGGTTCCTTGCCCTTCAGGATGCGCCGCAGGATGTTGACCGACCGGCGCTGGATTTCCGACGGGTCCGCCGCGCGGCGCCGCGCCAGCATCCGCGCGTGGCTCCAGATGCGCTGTACCGGATCGCGCAGCAGGTAGACGAAGCGCACGTCAGGTAGCAGCCCGGCCATGTGCGCGAGGCGGCGCTCGGGCAGCAGACCGTAGGCCGGGGTGAAATCGGCGACGACACGCTCGGTCGTGCGGCCGCTGTCCAGATAGTCCAGGTAGGCGCGGTCATCCGCGCGCCGCGCGTTCAGCACGCGCAGCCAGTCCTCGGCGTCGTCGGCGACCGCCTTCTTGATCCGGCGCTCTTCCGGGCCCAGCGCCGCCAGTTCGGCGCGGTTCGCGTCGCGCCGCCCGGCCACGTCGCTGATCCAGGGGTCCCAGTCGTCGAACTCGACCGCGTCGAAATAGTGCAGCTCCTTGATGCCGCGCATGTGGCATTGCGGATGGTTCGAGATGTAGCGGTGCAGCCAGCTGGTGCCCGCCTTCGTGGCGCCGATGCAGAAAAGAAGCGTCGGGTCCGCCATCTGATCCGGTCAGGCCCCCTGGCCCAGGTCGTCCTTGAACGCGATCACCCAAAGCAGCACCAGCGCGCCAAGCGGGATGATCGCGACCAGCGCAACCGCGCTCGGCAGGCCATGCCTGGGCAGGATGCGCCAGAACGGCACCACCAGAAGCACGGCGAAGACCACGAACCACAGGAACCCGCCGCCGAAGCCCATGCCGTAATTGCCCCACATCATTTCGCCGCCTCCTTCTTTTCGTCGCCGGGCAGGATGTATTCCGCACCCTCCCAGGGCGACATGAAATCGAACTGGCGGTATTCCTGCACCAGTTTCACCGGCTCGTAGACCACCCGCTTCTGCGCCTCGTCGTAGCGCACCTCGGTATAGCCCGTGGTGGGGAAGTCCTTGCGCAGCGGATAGCCGCGAAAGCCGTAATCGGTGAGGATGCGGCGCAGGTCCGGGTGGCCCGAGAAGATGATCCCGAACATGTCGTAGACCTCGCGCTCGAACCAGTTCGCCGCGGGGTGCACCTCGGTGATCGAGGCGATCGTCTCGTCCTCGCGCAGCGCGGTCTTCACCCGGATGCGGTGGTTCCGGTACATCGAGAGGTAGTGATAGACCACGTCGAACCGCGCCTCGCGCTCGGGGTGATCCACGCCGGTGATGTCGATCAGCGTCGAAAACCGGCAATTCGGGTCGGACCTCAGGAACTCGGTGAAGGCGACGACCGACGAGGGCGCGATTTCCACCGTCAGCTCGCCATGGTCCACCGCCCAGGTGACCACGCAGTCGGGCCGCCTCAGCTCGATATGGGTGCCAAGCTCTCTCAGGGCTTCACTCATCCAGCGATCTCCTCGATCTCACCAGGGCCGGGCAGGTCCGCCGCGGCCGCCGTCAGCGTCTCGGCCTGGAACGTCGTGGCGAACTTTCGTCCGCCTTCGAACCAGCAGCATTCCACCACCCCGGGCGCGCGCAGGAACTCGACCGTCATTGCCGGACCGCCGCTTTTCAGCCGAACCACCTCGCCCACGGAAAATCCCGCCATCTCAGCGCACAATCGTGCCGGTGCGGCGGATCTTGCGCTGCAATTGCATCACGCCGTACAACAGCGCCTCGGCGGTCGGCGGGCAGCCCGGCACGTAGACGTCGACCGGCACGATCCGGTCGCAGCCGCGCACCACCGAATAGCTGTAGTGGTAATAGCCGCCGCCATTGGCGCAGGACCCCATGCTGATCACGTAGCGCGGCTCGGGCATCTGGTCGTAGACCTTGCGGAGCGCCGGCGCCATCTTGTTGGTCAGCGTGCCGGCGACGATCATCAGGTCGGACTGCCGCGGGCTGGCGCGCGGCGCGGTGCCGAAGCGTTCGAGGTCGTAGCGCGGCATCGAGGTATGCATCATCTCGACCGCGCAACAGGCCAGCCCGAAGGTCATCCAGTGCAGCGACCCGCAGCGCGCCCAGTTGATGATGTCCTCGGTCGAGGTCAGGATGAACCCCTTGTCCTGCAATTCGCGGTTCATCTCGCGCGTGGCGACCTCGCGGTCGGCGCCGACGCTGGTGCCGGTCATCACTCCCATTCCAGCGCCCCCTTCTTCCACTCATAGGCGAAGCCCACCGTCAGCACCGCCAGGAACACCATCATCGACCAGAAGCCCACCAGCCCGACATCCTTGAACGCCACCGCCCAGGGGAACAGGAACGCGACCTCGAGATCGAAGATGATGAACAGGATCGAGACCAGGTAGAAGCGGACGTCGAATTTCATCCGCGCGTCGTCGAAGGCGTTGAAGCCGCATTCGTAGGCAGAGAGCTTTTCGGGGTCCGGGTTGCGCACCGCGACGATGGCCGCGGCGAGGATCAGGACCAGGCCCAGCCCGATCGCGAGGCCGAGGAAAATCAGGATCGGCAGATAGTCTGCGGCGAGCGTGTCCACGTCAGGGCTCCTTTCCCGCGTCGGGCGCTGAATTCGGCTTGCCACAGCCTTACTCCCGGCCCCCCAGAGGGTCAACCGGACCGGCGCGGAATCGGCGCGGTTGATGGCCCGAAGCGGGCGCTGGCGCATTGCATCGCGAAGCCGCGCCATCGCCGACCCGCGGGGGCGCTGCGACGCAGGGTCGTGGCGGGTCATGGCCTGTTCCTGCCATTCGCGTTCCGCCGGGGCGCGGGACAAGGCCGCAGGCCGCCGCGCCATCGCCGACCCGCCCCCGATGCGGCGATTGGGTGAGGTCGGCGCGTCGGCCGCAAGTTGCGCGTGAACCGCGGGAAAAAGCGCGCCGGACAGACGCCGTTTCGCCACCCCGCGGGCCGGCGATCGCGCGGCCATGCGATGCAATACCAACGCCCGCCCAAGGCCCCCCGCGCCCGATGCGGCGCGGGCCGGCCCCGTCACGCGCCGCCGCTCAGCCCGCCGACCAGCGCGGCTTGCGCTTCTCGAAGAACGCCGCCACGCCCTCGGGCGCCTCGTCGCCTTCCCACTGCCTGACCAGCGCCGCGACGGTCGCGTCGATCACCTCGCGGTCGATCCGCGGGCCGAGGCTGCGGGCCAGCCGCTTGGCCGCGGCCACCGCGCCGGGGGCGCAGGAAAGATAGGGCGCAACCTCGGCCTCGACTGCCGCGTCAAGCTGCTCGGGCGGCACCGCGCGCGCCAGCAGCCCCAGCGCAACCGCCTCGTCCGCCTCGAAAACCCGCCCCGAGAAGAACACCCGCCGCGCCATCGCCTCGCCGATCCGCGCCACCACGTAAGGCCCGATGGTGGCCGGGATCAGCCCCAGCCGCACCTCGGTCAGCCCGAATTTCGCGCCGGTCACGCCCAGCGCCACGTCGCAGACCGACGCCATGCCGACCCCGCCGCCGAAGGCCTGCCCCTGCAGCCGCCCGATCAGCGGCTTGGGCAACGTGTTCAACGCGAATAGCATCTCGGCCAGCGCCCGCGCCTCGGCCGCGCGCACCTCTGGCGCGGCGGCGATCTGCGCCTTCATCCACCCCAGATCGCCGCCGGCGCAGAACGACCGCCCCGCGCCGGTCAGCACCACCGCGCGCACATCCGGATCGGCGCCCAGTTCCGCCGCCGCGCGGGTCAGCTCTTCGATCATCAAGGCATTGAGAACGTTGTGCTTTTCCGCACGGTCCAGCGTCAGCACCGCGACGCCGCGCGGGTCCCGCGCAATCGAGATCGTCTCATACATCGCGCATCCCCCGCGCCATTTCCGCCGCCCGTTTCAGCACGTCCATGTCCAGCCCCGTCTCATAGCCCAGCGCCGCGAGCCGCGCCGCCACGGCCTCGGTCGCCACATTGCCCGCCGCGCCGGGCGCATAGGGACAGCCGCCCAGCCCGCCGACCGCCGCGTCGAAGACGCGCAGGCCCGCGTCCAGCGACACCTCGATGTTCTGCAGCGCCCGGCCGCCGGTGTCGTGATAATGGCCCGCCAGCCGCGCGGCCGGCACCCGCGCCGTCACCGCCGCCAGCATCGCCGCCACCGCCCCGGGCGTCCCGCGCCCGATCGTGTCGGCCAGCGAGACCTCGTAGCACCCCATCTCCCAGAGCCGCGCCGCCACATCCGCAGACCGCTCCGGCGCCGTCGGCCCGTCATAGGGGCATTCGACCGCGCAGCTCACATAGCCCCGGACCGGCAGGCCATGCGCCTTCGCCGCCTCGACCACCGGCCGGAACGCGTCCAGGCTTTCGGCGATCGACTTGTTGATGTTGGCCCGGCTGAACCCCTCCGACGCCGAGCCGAACACCGCGACCTCGTTCGCGCCCGCCGCGACCGCCCGCTCCAGCCCCTTCAGGTTCGGCGTCAGCGCCGCATAGGACACGCCGGGCGCGCGCGCGATCCCCGCCAGCACCTCGGCCCCGTCGGCCATCTGCGGCACCCATTTCGGGCTGACGAAGCTTGCCGCCTCGATCCGCCGGAACCCCGCCTTCGAGAGCAGGTTCACCAACGCGATCTTTTCCGCCGCGGGGATCATGCGCTTCTCGTTCTGCAGCCCGTCGCGCGGGCCGACCTCGAAGATTTCCACGATCTCGGCCATTCACGCCCCCTTCTTCATCGGTCCGGAAATGCCCCGCCCCGGGCGCGCCCGGTCACGGGCGGCCCGCCTGCCACGGCGGATAGAAGTCCTGCCGGTACAGCAGTTCCGCCCCCTCGGGCGGCAGCGCGGCGCGAAAGGCCGGGCGGTCGGTGATCCGGGCATACCATTCGGTCAGTTCGGGAAACGGCTCGATCCGCGCGAAGTGCCGCGCCATGTAGACCGCCTGGCCCACCGAGATATCCGCCGCCGAAAACCCGCTGGTCAGCAGGTGGTCGCGGTTCTCGACCGGGGTCGAAAGCCGCCCCTCGATCGCGCCATAGCATTTCTCCAGCCGCTTCGCCTCGAGCTGCATCACGATCGGCGAGCGCATCGCGTCCTCGTAGAGCGCGATGTGCTGCTGGGTCAGCGCCGCGCCGTGCTGGCTGAGCGTTTCGGCGAAATGCACCCAGACCAGCCAGTCGGCGCGGTCGGGATCGCCCGGCAGCCGCCCCAGCCCGCGCCCGGGGAAGCGCTCGCAAAGGTATTCGGTGATCGCCCCGGTTTCCCACATCACCTCGCCGTCGATCTCCAGCGCCGGCACCCTTCCGGCGGGGTTCAGCGCCAGGTAGCGGTCCGAGCGCAGCGTCTTGTCGAAGGGATAGACCGCGACTTCGAACTCGACGCCCAGTTCGTGCAACAGCCAGAGCGTGCGCATCGACCGGGTCTGGTGGCAATGGTGCAGCCGGATCATGTCCCGCCTTCGTCCTGCAGCCGGATCAGCGCCGCCCCGGCCTCGACCTGCGCGCCCTCGCCCGCCAGCACCTCGGCCACCACGCCGTCGCGCGCCGCGGTCAGCACATGCTCCATCTTCATCGCCTCGAGGATCGCGAGCCGGTCGCCCGCGGCCACGGCCTCGCCGCCGGCCACGAAGACCGCCTTGACCAGCCCCGGCATCGGCGCCTCGATCAGGTTGCCGCCCGGCCCCGCCCCGGCGCCCGCCGCCAGCGGGTCGGGCCGGGTGAAGTGATAGCCGTTGCCCCAGAACACGCTGATCCCGGCGGCATGGTGCACGATCCCGGCGCCGGTCTTTTCGCCGTCGATCCACCAGGCGCCGCCCTCGCGCGCGATCTCGTGGCGCACCGCGTCCAAGGTGACGGCGAAACGGTCGCGGCCCAGCACCTCGACCCGCGCCTCCACCGGCTCGCCCTTCCAGTCGAGCCGCGCGGCATGCGCGACCGGCGCCCAGAGCGCGAAGCCCTGCAACGGCCGCGCCGCGCCGTCGAGCCCCAGCGCACCCAGCGCCGCCAGCGCGCGGCTGCGCGTGCAGGGCACCGGGTCGGCGGTCAGCGCCTCGAGGTCGCGCCCGATCAGCCCGGTATCGACGTCGCCGGCGGCAAAGCCACCGTGCCGCGCCAGCCGGCGCAGGAAGGCGTGGTTGGTCACCGACCCGGCGACCTCGGTCGCCGCCAGCGCCCCCTGCAGCCGCACCAGCGCCTCGGCGCGCGTGGCCCCGTGCACGATCAGCTTGGCGATCATCGGGTCGTAATGCGGGCTGATCGCGTCGCCCGCGCGCACGCCGCTGTCGGCGCGCGCGTCGCCGGGAAAGCGCAGGTGCGACAGCGTCCCGGTCGCCGGCAGAAAGCCCTTCGGCACGTCCTCGGCGTAAAGCCGCGCCTCGAAGGCGTGGCCGTTGAGCGGAATCGCCTCCTGCGCCAGCGGCAGCGGCTCGCCCGCGGCCACGCGCAACTGCCACTCCACCAGGTCGACGCCGGTCACCGCCTCGGTTACCGGGTGCTCGACCTGCAGCCGGGTGTTCATCTCCATGAAGAAGAACCCGTCGGGGCGCAGCCCGTGCGCGCCGTCGACGATGAACTCGACCGTGCCCGCCCCCCTGTAGCCGATGGCCTCGGCCGCGCGCACCGCCGCCGCGCCCATCGCGGCGCGCATCTCTTCGGTCATCCCCGGCGCCGGCGCCTCCTCGATGACCTTCTGGTGCCGGCGCTGCAGCGAGCAGTCGCGCTCGTAGAGATGCACCGCCCGGGCGCCGTCGCCGAACACCTGCACCTCTATATGGCGCGGCTTTTCCACGTATTTCTCGATCAGCACCGCATCGTTGCCGAATGCGCCCCGTGCCTCGGCCCGCGCGGCTTCGAGCGCGTCCATGAACCCGGCGGGCCGCTCGACCCGGCGCATCCCCTTGCCGCCGCCGCCCGCCACCGCCTTGATCAGCACCGGATAGCCGATCGCGTCGGCCGCGCCCGACAGGTGTTCGGGGTCCTGGTTCGCGCCGTGATAGCCCGGCACCACCGGCACGCCGGCCTCTTCCATCAGCGCCTTCGCGGCGTCCTTCAGCCCCATCGCCCGGATCGCCGCGGCGGACGGGCCGATAAAGGTCAGGCCCGCCGCCTCGACCGCCTCGACGAATTCCGGGTTCTCGCTGAGAAAGCCATACCCTGGGTGGATCGCCTGCGCGCCGGCGGCCTGCGCCGCCGCGACGATGCGCTCGCCCCGCAGATAGCTCTCGGCGGGCGGCGCGGCGCCGATATGCACCGCCGCGTCGGCCATCGCCACGTGCCGGGCGCGCGCGTCGGCGTCGGAATAAACCGCCACCGTGCCGATTCCCATGCGCCGGCAGGTCTCGATCACCCGGCAGGCGATCTCGCCGCGGTTCGCGATCAGGATCCTCTCAAACATCTCGATCCCCTCGTACCGGAAAGCGGGACAGCACGGCGCGCAGTTCCGCGCGAAGCCGCGGCAGGTCGCTGCGGTCGCCCGCAAACGTGACCCTGTGCGCCTGGGTCTGGCGGTCCGGCGACAGCTCGACCGTGACCGAAAGCGCGCCGAGGCTGCCCTCGCGGGCGATCGCAAGCGCCAGATCGGGCTCCATCGGGGTCATCGCGGCCGCGTCGCCGTCCCCGGCGTCCAGACTGGCCAGCGCGGTCTCGAAGCGGGCGAATTCGTCGGTCCTGAGAAACGGCCCGGAATGCGCCACCCGGCAGCCCGGCGCGGACAGCGCCGCCTCGACCACCAGCCAGTTGCCGTCCCAGTAATCCGCCGCGTCCGGGAACTGGTATCCCCGGACGGTCAGTGTCAGCCCGGCAACCTGCACCGTCTCGCTCATGCCGCCTCTCCCTTTGCCGACAGCCGGATCAGGACCGGCGGGTTGCCGCCCGATCCGCCATCGTTCACGTCGTCGAAAATGTAGCGCGCCGGGATCAGCGCGTCCGGGGCCAATGCGCGCTCGATCGCCGGGGTGCCGCCCTCGTCGCCGGCCCAGCACGAAAAGATCAGCGCCCGCGGATCGGCGGCGAGCGCCGCCTCGGCGATCCGCCGCAGCCCGGCATAGGCGGCGGCGCGCACCGGGGTCTCCGGGTCGTCCGGGTCGTCGCCCGCCGCGGCCTGCCAGGGCAGCACCTGGTCGAGGAAGATGCAGGAACAGTTCCAGCCGGTCGGCACGCGGTCGCAGATCCGCCGGATGTGCGCCTTGCCGGCCAGCGCCGCCGGCACCGGCCCGGTGTCGGGGTCGAGGCCGATCTCGCCCTGCGCCACCGCGTCAAAGCCCGCCACGGGCGCGTCGGTGCCGAGATAGAGCATCAGGCACATGCGCCCGAACCTGCCCGGCCGGGCCCGGCGGACGCGGGCCGCTTCGGCGTGGGGCCGAATCGCTCTATGGTTGCCAGATCGCCAATTCGATTCATTCTGACGAGAGATTTGCCATGCGTATCGTCCTGCCTTTTCTCGCGGTCCTGGCGCTGCCCGCCTGGGCCGAGCCGATCACCGACGACTCGCGCCGCTGTTTCCTGGCCCGCTGGGAGGCGACGCGCGCCACCGACTGCGACCAGGTCTGCCGCGACATCCGGCACCGCGCCGAGCAAATTGCGCTGAGCGGCGCCGACGGGGCGCAGCCGGTCTTTCTCTGCCGCCACCGCAGAGGGCCGGAATGGAGCTTCGGCACCCAGTCGTCCGGCAATTGCCGCGCCGCGACGGGCGGCGAGGTGTTCAAGCGCACCAGCTACGAATGCCTCTGCGCGCGCGAGGTGCGCTGCTGAGATCATGGCGCCGCCTCCGCCGCGCGCTGCAATATCTCCGCCGCGCGGGCGTCGAACGCCACCAGCGTGACGTCGATATCGCCGGCCTCGGCGCGCACGGTCTCGACGGCGATCCGCGCCGCCTGGTCCGGCGGAAAGCCGTAGATGCCGGTCGAGATCGCCGGGAAGGCGACGCTCTCGCAGCCATGCGCGCGCGCCAGCGCCAGCGCGTTGCGGTAGCACGCGGCCAGCAGGTCTGCCTCGCCCGCGCCGCCGCCCCGCCAGACCGGCCCGACCGCGTGGATCACGTAACGCGCCGGCAGGTCGTGGCCTTGCGTGATCTTCGCCTCGCCGGTCTCGCAGCCGCCGAGCGCCCTGCATTCCTGCAACAGCCCCGGCCCCGCGGCGCGGTGAATCGCCCCGTCGACGCCGCCGCCGCCCAGAAGCGAGCGGTTCGCCGCGTTGACGATGGCATCCACCGCAAGCCGGGTGATGTCGCCCTGCCAGACCTCCAGCCGCCCGCCGCTCATCGCGCCCTCGTGCCCGGGGCGCGCCCGGGTCCTTCTTCTCGTTGGAAATACGCAAATCCCGTCCGTGCGGCCGGGGGCGACGGCACGCAAAGACAGCGCGGCCCATGCCCCCCGGGGCGCAGG
>JBFKQC010000038.1:0-36653 GCA_041627895.1 Rhodobacter sp. | reverse complement strand
GGTGTCGCGGTGAAGGTCCCACAGCCCGGCCGTGTCCCAGAAGCGGGGGTCGATCACTTGCCGGCCCTCGAAATGCGCACCGGAACCGGGCGGCAGACGGTGTTGCAGACCGGCGAATGCGCTTCGGCAAAGGCCATCAGGTCGTCCAGCGCCTCGTCGGAACAGTCGGCATCGACGTGCATCATGATGCGGATCTCGCGGTAGCCCGGCGAAACCGACTCATCGAGGCCCAGCAGGCCGTGCAGGTCGATGTCGCCCTCGAGCTCGGTCGAAAGGCTGTTGATCCGGATGCCGCGGGCCATCGCGCGCAGGACGAAGGTCGTGGTCACGCAGCCCGCCAGGGCGTGCAGCAGGAACTCGACGGGGTTCGCGCCCTCGTTGTTGCCCAGCAGAACGGGAGGCTCGCCATTGGTGAACTCCCAGCCCTCGGTGCGCGAGCTGTCCTCTTGCCTGGCGCCGTAGAAGTCCTTGATCGTCGAGCGGTTCTCGCCGCCGTTGACCCAGCGGTTGCGCGCGCGAAAGCGGAATTGCGCGATGGCGGGATCGGCCTGGATCGCCTGGATCGTCGCCATCGCCGCGTCGATGTCGAGGCCGTTCAGCATGTTGGCGCCGGCCTTGATTTCGGTTTGCGTATTCATCGGTTTGTCTCCTTGGTTGGTTGGTCGCCGCCCAATCGCGGCAGTGATCGCAAGCTACGGAACCGCGGCCGGCGGCGTGAGCGCGAGACTGGCCAGAATCGGTCCGTTCATGCCACTATCGCGGCGATATGCCCGACGATGCCGCGCCACTGGACGCCCATATCGTTTGCCTGCCGGAAACCGCGGGCTCGGCGCTGTACGGGATGGTCGATGTTCTGGCGGCGACCGGGACGCTCTGGCGCGATCTGACCGGCGCCGGACCGGGGCAGGCGCGGATCCGCCCGCGCCTGGTGTCATGCGACCGCGAGCCCTTCGTCTGCGGCAACAGGATCCCGGTGCGGCCGGAACTGGCCTTGGCCGATGTCGCGGCGCCCGAAATCGTGATCATCCCCGAGATATGGCTGGCGCCGGACGATGCGCTGAAGGGCCGTTACGACGATCTGAAGGCCTGGCTCCGGGCCTGCCACGCCGGCGGCAGCACGATCTACTCCGCCTGTTCGGGCTCGGTCGTCCTGGCCGCGGCCGGGCTGCTGAACGGGCGCGAGGCGACGTCGCACTGGGGCTATCAGGACCTGTTCCGCCGGTTCTTTCCATCCGTCCGGTTCAATCCCGCGCCGAACCTCTGCATCGGTGATCCCGCCGGGCGCATCGTCACCGCGGGCGGCACAAGCTCGTGGCACGACCTGGCGATCCACATCATCTCGCGCCATGTCAGCCCGGGCGAGGCGCTGCGTATCGCGCAGGTCTACCTGATGAAATGGCACGCCGAGGGCCAGTTGCCCTATCGCGCGCTGGTGCGCCGCCTGCCGCATGCCGACAGCGCCGTCCGCCGCGCCGAGGACTGGCTGACGGCGCATTTCGCCGAGCCCGACCCGGCCGCCGGCGCGGTCGCGGACAGCGCGGTGCCCGAGCGCAGCCTGAAGCGGCGGTTCCGCGCGGCCACCGGCTGCACGCTCATCGCCTATGCCCAGAACCTCAGGGTCGAGGCCGCCAAGCGGTCCCTCGAAGAGGGCGATGTGCCGGTGGACGAGATCGCGGCCCGCGTCGGATACGAGAACCCGGCCTTCTTCCGGCGGCTTTTCAAGCGCGGAACCGGGCTGACACCGGCGGCCTACCGGCGGATGTTCCGGCCGTTCCTGACCGAAGCCTGAACCGAAGCCCCGGCCGAAGCCCGAGCCGAAGCCCGGGCCGGGCCGGCCAGCCCGGGGGCGCGCGGAAAGGGCCGCATTCCGCGGCGGGGATGGACACGGGCAATCCCGGATGGCAGGAGGCAGGGATGGCGGATCAGGCGAAATTCACCGAAGGCTCGCTCTTTCGCCACATCGCGGTGATGTCGCTGACCGCGTCGGTCGGGCTGATGGCGGTGTTCCTGGTCGATTTCGTCGACATGATCTTCATCTCGATGCTCGGCAAAGAGGAACTGGCCGCGGCGATCGGCTATGCCGGCGCGATCCTGTTCTTCACCACCTCCTTCGGCATCGGCATGGCGATCGCCGCCGGCGCGCTGGTGGCGCGCGCGCTGGGTGCCGGCGACGAGGCACGCGCGCGGCAGCAGGCCAGCCACGCGCTGATCTACGCCGTGGGCTTCGGCGCGCTCTTCGCCTTCGCGGTCTGGCTGAACCTCGATCCGCTGGCGCGGCTGATGGGCGCCTCGGGCGTCACGCTCGATCTCGCCGTCGGCTATCTCGCGATCATCGTGCCGTCGCTGCCGCTCTTGATGATCGGCATGATCGGCGGGGCGCTGCTGCGCGCCCGGGGCGACGCGCGGCGCGCGATGATGGCGACGGTCTGGGGCGGCGGGGTGAACGCGGTGCTGGACCCGATCCTGATCTTCGGGCTGGACCTGGAACTGACCGGCGCCGCGCTGGCCAGCGTCGCGGCGCGGGCCGCCATCGCCGGCACCGCGCTGGTTCCGCTGATCCGGCATTACGGCGGCTTCGAGCGGCCGGGCCGCGCCCAGCTTCTGGCCGATCTGCGCCCGGTGCTGGTGATCGCGGTGCCGGCGATCCTGACCCAGCTTGCCACGCCCGTGGGCCAGGCCTATGTGACCCGCGCGATGGCGGCCTATGGCGAGGATGCGGTGGCCGGCATGGCGATCGTGGCGCGGATGACGCCGGTCGCCTTCGGCATCGTCTTCGCGCTGTCCGGCGCGATCGGCCCGGTGATCGGCCAGAATTTCGGCGCCGGGCGGCACGACCGGGTGCGGGGCGCGTTCCGCGACGGGCTGTGGTTCACGGCGCTGGTGGTCGCCGTGATGGCCGCCGCGCTTTTCGCGCTTCGCGCGCCGATCGCCGCGCTCTTCGAGGCCGAAGGCATGACCCGCGCGCTGGTCTACCTGTTCTGCGGCCCGCTGGCGCTGGCGTTCTTCTTCAACGGGGCGATCTTCGTCGCCAACGCGGCGTTCAACAACCTCGGCCACCCGTTCTATTCGACCTGGATCAACTGGGGCCGGCACACGCTGGGCACGATCCCGCCGGTGATCCTGTTCGGCTGGTGGCTCGGCGCGCCGGGCGTGCTGATCGGCCAGGCCTTCGGCGGGCTGGTGTTCGGCGCGCTGGCCTGGGCGCTGGCCTTCCGGGTGATGGACAAGGTGCGGACCGCGCCGGCCGCCCCGCGCGAGCCCTTCGGACGCCAGTCGCGGCTGATGGCGCTGTTGCATCTGAGGCGGTGACGGGGCGGGGCGGGATCGCACGGCACCGTCCGGCACGCGCGGATCGCCGGGCCGATCGTTCACGCAGCGTGGGCAGGGTTCTTAGCGGGGGGCAAGCCCTCGGCAGGGGCCTCGGGCATCTCCGCCCTTTCAAAGGTCCACCGGACCTATGAATTCGCTGCGCGATCCGGTTGGAGATGGTGGAGCCGATCGGGATCGAACCGACGACCTCGTCATTGCGAACGACGCGCTCTCCCAACTGAGCTACGGCCCCAACGCGCGCCTATTTGGGGGTTTTCGCCCCCCAAGTCAAGCCGCTGCCGCAGGCCCGGACGCGCGGCACCACACACGTGGCAGGCCGCGTCATCCGGCCACGAAGACCACGGCGTTTCGGGCTCAGCCCTCCGCCAGGGCCACGTTCCTCTTCACCTCGAAGAAGCTGTCCGGCGTGCAGGAAACCGAGTCGATCCCGGCCGCGACCAGCACCTGCGCGAAATCGGGATAGTTCGACGGCGCCTGGCCGCAAAGCCCGACCTTGCAGCCATGCGCGTGGGCGCGGCGGATCACCTCTTCGATCATCCAGACCACCGCCGGGTGGCGCTCGTCGAACAGCCCCGACAGACGGTCGGAATCGCGGTCGATCCCCAGCGTCAGCTGCGTCAGGTCGTTCGAGCCGATGGAAAACCCGTCGAAGCGTTCGGCGAACGCGTCCGCCAGGATCACGTTCGAGGGCACCTCGCACATCACGTAGACCTGCATCCCGTCCTTGCCGCGCTCCAGCCCCTCGGCGGCCATCACCTCGAGCACCCGGTCGGCCTCTTCCGGGGTGCGGCAGAACGGGATCATCACGATCACGTTGTCGAAACCCAGCGCCTCGCGCACCCGGCGGATCGCCCGGCATTCCAGCGCAAAGCCGTCGCGATAGCCCGGATCGTAATACCGCGACGCGCCGCGCCAGCCGATCATCGGGTTTTCCTCGTGCGGCTCGAACTGGCGCCCGCCCAGCAGGTCGGCATATTCGTTAGTCTTGAAATCCGACATCCGCACGATCACCGGCTTGGGGTGGCAGAAGGCGGCGATCCGCGCCAGGCCGCGCGCCAGGTGGTCGACGAAATACTCCGCCTTGTCGGCGTAGCCCTTCGTCAGTTCGGCGATCTCGGCCCTGGCCGCCGCGTCGGTCAGCTCGTCGAAATGCAGCAGCGCCTCGGGATGCACCTTGATCGTGTTCGAGACCACGAATTCCATCCGCGCCAGCCCGACGCCGTCGGCCGGCAGCCGCCACCAGCGCGCCGCCGTGGCCGGGTTCGCGAGGTTCAGCATGACCTGGGTCCTGGTCGCGGGCAGCGCGTCGAGCTTGATCTCTTCGACCGCGACCTCGGCCTTGCCGGCATGGACCAGCCCCTCGTCGCCCTCGGTGCAGTTCACCGTCACCTCCTGCTCGTCGTGCAGGTGATGGGTGGCGTCGCCGCAGCCGACGATCGCGGGCACCCCCAGTTCGCGGCTCACGATGGCGGCGTGGCTGGTGCGCCCGCCATGGTCGGTGACGATGGCGCTGGCGCGCTTCATGATCGGCACCCAGTCGGGGTCGGTCGTGCCGGTGACAAGGATCGCGCCGTCGACGAAGCTGTCGATCTCGGACGCGTCCTCGATCAGGCAGACCTGGCCCGAGGCCACTGCGGCGCCGACCGATATGCCGCGCACCAAGACCTCGCCCGCGCTTTTCACCTTGTAGGATTTCAGCGCGCCGGCATCCTTGCGGCTTTCCACGGTCTCGGGCCGCGCCTGCACGATGTAAAGCCGCCCGGTGATCCCGTCCTTCGCCCATTCCATGTCCATCGGCAGGCCGTAATGCTTTTCGATCTCGGCGGCCTGGCGGGCCAGTTCGACGACCTCTTCGTCGGACAGCACGAAGCGCGCGCGCTCGGCCCTGGACGTCGGCACGTTCTTGACCGGCGCCGCGGCGGCGTCGGAATAGATCATCTTCTTTTCCTTGGCGCCGAGCCGCTTCTCGATGATCGGCAGGCAGCCCTCGCGCCCCAGAAACGGCTTGTAGACCTGGAACTCGTCGGGCGTCACGGCGCCCTGGACCACGTTCTCGCCAAGCCCCCAGGCGGCGTTGATCAGCACCACCTTGTCGAACCCCGATTCGGTGTCGATCGAGAACATCACGCCGGACCCGCCGATATCCGAGCGCACCATCTGCTGCACGCCGATCGACAGCGCGACCTCGGTATGGTCGAAGCCCTGCACGTTGCGATAGCTGATCGCCCGGTCGGTGAAGAGCGAGGCATAGCACTTGCGGCAGGCCTCCAGCAGCGACGCCTCGCCCGTAATGTTCAGAAAGGTTTCCTGCTGGCCCGCGAAACTGGCGTCCGGCAGGTCCTCGGCGGTGGCCGACGACCGTACCGCGACCGACAGCCGGTCCTGCCCGGCGCGCTGCGAAAGCTCGCCATAGGCCGCGACGATCGAGGCGCGCAGATCCTCCGGCCAGTCGCCCGCGACGACGGCCTTGCGGATCGTCTCGCCGCAGGCGTGCAGCGTGATCTTGCCGGCGGCCAGCGCCGCCGTGGTGTCGCGGATCAGATCGCCGAGCGCGTTGTGCGCGACATAGCGGCGGAACGCGTCCGCCGTGGTGGCGAACCCGGGCGGCACGTCGATGCCGAGCGGCGCGAGCGCCTGCACCATCTCGCCCAGCGACGAGTTCTTGCCGCCCACGAGCGCGACGTCCTTGCGCCGGAGCTTCTCGAAAAAGATGACGTCGCGCGTATCCGCCTTGGTGTCCAGAGCCATCGGTGCGCCCTTCCCCTCCGCTGCCGCAGGTTGCCGGCGCCAAGGTCGTCGATTCGCACCGCGGGGGCGTTGATCCTGGTCAAGCCGGGGCCGGGGGGCGTTGCCCGTGGCCGGCGTTGGTCGCGAAGGCATTGGGAATGGCCGCACCGCGCGCTAGGGTCCCCAGAAATCGGGGAGACCGGCAATGATCTCGAAACGCCTCTGGATGCTTCTGCGCTACGGCCGCCGGATCGGCGTCAGGATCAGCCTGATGGCGCTTCTGGCGGTGCTTGCCGCGGCGGCGGCCTGGCTGTTGGAGGACGTGATCCCGCGCCCGTTGTCCAGCCGGTTCGGCGAGGATGCGGTGATGCCGGTGCTGAACATCCTCGCCACCAGCATGCTTGCGGTCGTCACCTTCTCGCTCAGCGTCATGGTCGCCGCGTATCGTTCGGCCTCGGCCGAAGTGACGCCGCGGGTGCACCGGCTGCTGCTGGAGGACACGACGTCGCAGATGGTGCTGGCGACGTTCCTCGGCGCCTTCATCTTCTCGCTGGTGGCGATCATCCTGTTCCGCGCCGGGTTCTACGGCGAGCGCGCCTCGGTCATCGTTTTCGGGGTGGCGGCTGCGGTGGTCGTCGCGGTGGTGCTGGCGATCCTGCGCTGGATCGATCACCTCAGCCGGTTCGGCAGCCTGGACACCACGCTGGCCGAGCTTGAGACACGGGTCGGCGCCGCGCTGTCGGCGTATCGCCGGCAGCCGGGCTTCGGCGCGACGCCGCTGCCGCCCGGGGAAAGTCCGCCGCGCGGTGCCGCGCCGGTCGCGGCGCCGGCCACCGGCTTTGTCCGGCACATCGACCTGCCGCGGCTCGACGGCGCGGCGCGCGGCGGCCGGTGCCGGATCTACCTGTCCTGCGCGCCCGGCGCATGGGTCGCCGAGGGCGAGGCCTTCGCGGTGGCCGACAGCGCCGATCCCGCCATTGCAGAGGCGGTCCGCGCGGCGGTCACGCTGGACGCGGTGCGCGACTACGACCAGGACCCGCGTTTCGGGCTTTGCGTCCTGGCCGAGATCGCCTCGCGCGCGCTGTCACCCGGGATCAACGATTCCGGCACCGCGATCGACGTGATCGGCCGACTGGAACGCGTGCTGACGGCCCATGGTCCGGGCTCCTGCAGGCTGGAGGCGCCGGACTTTCCCCATGTCCACGTGCCGGTGCTGCCCGAGGCCGCGCTGGTCGAGGCGGCGTTTGGCACGATCGCCCGCGACGGCGCGGGCAGGGTCGAGGTGGCGGCCTTTTTGCAAGGCGCGCTGCGGCGGCTGGCGGCGCGGCGCGACCCAGACCTCGGTGCCGCCGCGCGCGACATGGCGGGCCGGGCGATGGCCCATGCCGAGGCGGCGCTGGGCGCGCCGGACGATATCGAGCGGCTGCGCGCCGCCGCGGGGTAGGCCGGGCCGGCGCTTGCGCGGCGGCCTCCGGCCGTTTTCCGCGCAAACCCCGCTCGCCGCAGTCTGCGCGACCTTCGGCGCGCTGCGTCCCGCTACTCCGCCGCCTCCTGGTACTCCTCCAGCGGCGGGCAGGTGCAGACCAGGTGGCGGTCGCCATAGACGTTGTCGACCCGGTTGACCGGCGGCCAGTACTTGTCGATCCGGAACGCGCCCGGCGGGAAGCAGCCCTGCTCGCGCGTGTACGGCCGGTCCCAGTCGCGCACCAGGTCCTCCATCGTGTGCGGCGCGTTCTTCAGCGGGTTGTTCTCGGCGTCGATCTCGCCCGCCTCGACGGCGCGGATCTCCTCGCGGATCGCCAGCATCGCGGTGCAGAACCGGTCAAGCTCGGCCTTGGTCTCGCTTTCGGTCGGCTCGACCATCAGCGTGCCGGCCACCGGCCAGCTCATGGTGGGCGCGTGAAAGCCGTTGTCGATCAGCCGCTTGGCGATGTCGTCGACGGTGATATGCGCGGCCTCGTTGAAGGGCCGCGTATCCAGGATGCACTCGTGCGCCACGCGCCCGCCGCGGCCCTTGAACAGGATGTCATAGGCGCCTTCCAGCCGCTTGGCGATGTAGTTGGCATTGAGGATCGCCACCTTGGTGGCCTGGGTCAGGCCCGAGCCGCCCATCAGCAGGATATAGGCCCAGGAAATCGGCAGGATCGCGGCCGAACCGAAGGGCGCGGCGCTGACCGGCCCCTCGCCGCCGCCGGTCTCGGGGTGGCCGGGCAGGTAGGGCACCAGATGCGCCTTGACGCCGATCGGCCCCATGCCCGGCCCGCCGCCGCCATGCGGGATGCAGAAGGTCTTGTGCAGGTTCAGGTGGCTGACGTCGCTGCCGATCTCGCCGGGCTTGGAAAGCCCGACCATCGCATTGAGGTTGGCGCCGTCGAGATAGACCTGGCCGCCGTGGCGGTGGGTGATCTCGCAGACCTCGCGCACGGTTTCCTCGAACACGCCGTGGGTCGAGGGATAGGTGATCATGCAGGCGGCCAGCCGGTCGCCGGCCTTCTCGGCCTTGGCGCGGAAATCGTCGAGGTCGATGTCGCCGTTCGCCGCCGACTTGACCACAACGACCTGCATCCCCGCCATCTGCGCGCTCGCGGGGTTGGTGCCGTGCGCGCTGACCGGGATCAGGCAGATGTCGCGGTCCGCCTCGCCGTTGGCGCGATGATAGGCGCGGATCGTCAGAAGCCCGGCATACTCGCCCTGCGCGCCGGAATTCGGCTGCAGAGACATCGCGTCGTAGCCGGTGATCTCGCAAAGCCTGGCGGACAGGTCGTCGAGCATCTCGCGGTAGCCCTGCACCTGGTCTGCCGGCGCGAAGGGGTGCAGGTTGGCGAATTCGGGCCAGGTGATCGGCATCATCTCGACCGCGGCATTGAGCTTCATCGTGCAGGACCCGAGCGGGATCATCGCCCGGTCCAGCGCCAGGTCGCGGTCGGCGAGCCGGCGCATGTAGCGCATCATCTCGGTCTCGGCGCGATTGAGGTGGAAGATCGGGTGTTCCAGGTAGGCCGACTTGCGGTGCAGCGCATCCGGCACCCGGTATTCCTCGGCCAGCCCGGCCTTGCGGCCGTGGATGCCGAAGGCGGCCCACAGCCGCTCGATGGTTTCGGGCCGCGTGGTCTCGTCGATGGTGATGCCGATCCGGCCCTCGCCGATCCGGCGCAGGTTGATCCGCTCGCGCCGCGCGGCGTCGATGATCGCGCCCTGCAGCGGGCCGACATCGACGGTGATCGTGTCGAAATAGGCCTCGGGTTCCACCTTGAAGCCCTTCTCTTCCAGCCCGCGCGCCACGCGCATGGTCTTGCGGTGGACGCGCTGGGCGATGGCCTTCAGACCCTCGGGGCCGTGGAACACCGCGTAGAACGAGGCCATCACCGCCAAGAGCGCCTGCGCGGTGCAAACGTTCGACGTGGCCCTCTCGCGGCGGATATGCTGCTCGCGGGTCTGCAGGCTCAGGCGATAGGCCTTGTGCCCGTGGCTGTCGATCGAGACGCCGACGATCCGGCCCGGCATCGCGCGCTTGTGCGCATCCTTGCAGGCCATATACGCCGCGTGCGGCCCGCCGAAGCCCATCGGCACGCCGAAGCGCTGGGTCGAGCCGACGGCGATGTCGGCGCCCATCTCGGCGGGCTCCTTCAGTAGCGTCAGCATCAGCGGATCGGCGATCACGATCCCCAGTGCGTCCTGCGCGTGCAGCAGGGCGATCTGGTCGGTGAAGTCGCGCACATGCCCGTAGGTGCCGGGATACTGGAAGATGCCGCCGAAAAGCCCCTCGGCGGGCACGTCCTCGGGACAGCCGACGATCACCTCGATGCCGAGCGGCGCCGCGCGGGTCTCGATCACCGCGATGTTCTGCGGGTGGCAGTTCTCGTCGACGAAAAAGCCCCTCGCCTTCGACTTCGACACCCGCTCTGCCATCGCCATCGCTTCCGCCGCCGCCGTCGCCTCGTCCAGGAGCGAGGCATTGGCGATATCGAGCCCCGTCAGGTCCGACACCATGGTCTGGTAGTTCAGCAGCGCCTCGAGCCGGCCCTGGCTGATTTCCGGCTGATAGGGTGTGTAGGCGGTGTACCAGGCGGGGTTTTCCAGGATGTTGCGCTGGATCGCCGGCGGCGTGACCGTGCCGTGATAGCCCTGGCCGATCATCGTGGAAAACACCTGGTTCTTCTTCGCCACCTGGCGGATGTGCCACAGGAACTGGCGTTCCGACTTGGGCTTGCCGAATTCGAGCGGCTTGTCCTGGCGGATCGACTTGGGCACGGTCTGGTCGATCAGCTCGTCCAGCGAGCCGACGCCGACGACCTTCAGCATCTCCTCCATCTCGGCGGGCGAGGGGCCGATATGCCGGCGGTTGGCGAAGTCGTATGGCAGGTAGTCGGTCGGGGTGAAGGGCATCGCGTCTCTCCGGTGTGCCGCATGCGGGCGGGCAGGCAATCATTCGACCGGGCGCAGGCTTCCGGCGAAAGCCTGGCGCCCGGGCCGGCCGGTCCTATTCGATGAAGTCCTTGTACTCGGCCTCGTCCATGAAGTCGTCGAGCACGCTGAGATCCTCGACCTTCATCTTGAAGAACCAGCCGTCGCCCGTGGGGTCCTCGTTCACCAGGCCCGGGGTTTCGACGATGGCGTCGTTGACCTCGACGATCTCGCCGTCGACCGGCGCCAGGATGTCGGACGCCGCCTTGACCGACTCGATCACCGCGACCTCTTCATCCTTGGCGACCTCGGTGCCGGTCTCGGGCAGTTCGACGAAGACCACGTCGCCCAGCTGCTCGCTGGCATGCTCGGTGATCCCGACGACGACCAGATCGCCCTCGACGCGCAGCCATTCGTGTTCTTCGGTGTATTTCATCGTGTCACTCTCCCTCGGGTCATCGCTTGTCATCGCTTGAAGTTGGCGGGGCGGAACGGCATCTCGGCCACCGTGGCCGGCAGGCGCTTGCCGCGCACCTCGCCCCAGATCGTGGTGCCGGGACGCGCCAGCGCCGACGAGACATAGCCCATCGACACAGGCCGCCCGACCGACGGGCCGAAGGCGCCGGACGTGACGCTGCCGATCGGTGCGCCGCCGGTCTCGTCGGCGAAAAGCCCGGTGCCGGGGCGCATCGGCGCGCGGGTCTCGGGCAGGATGCCGATGCGCCGCCGCGCCGCGCCTTCGGCGAAGTCGCCGAGGATGCGCTCGGCGCCGGGAAAGCCGCCGGCCCGCGCGCCGCTCGCGCGGCGCACCTTCTGCACCGCCCATTCCAGCGCCGCCTCGACCGGGCTGGTGGTCTCGTCGATGTCGTTGCCGTAGAGGCAGAGCCCGGCCTCGAGCCTGAGCGAATCGCGCGCGCCGAGCCCGATGGGCGCCACCGCCTCGTCCGCCAGCAGCGCCTCGGCAAGGCCGCGCGCGCCCGCCTCCGGCACCGAGACCTCGTATCCGTCCTCGCCGGTGTAGCCCGAGCGCGAGACCCAAAGCTCGCCATGGGCACTGGGGATCACCGCCACGTCCATGAACCGCATCGCCGCGACGCCGGGCGCCAGCGCCTCGAGCGCGCGCTCGGCCGCCGGCCCCTGCAGCGCGATCAGCGCGCGTCCCGTCACCTCCTCGACCTCGCAGCCCTCGCCGAGATGCGCGCGAAGATGCGCGATGTCGGCGGCCTTGCAGGCGGCGTTCACCACCAGGAACAGGTGATCGCCGCGGTTCGCCACCATCAGGTCGTCGAGGATGCCGCCCGTCCCGCTGGTGAACAGCGCATAGCGCTGGCGGCCTTCGCCGAGCCCGATCACGTCCTGCGGCACCAGCCGCTCCAGCGCTTCGGCCCGGCCGTCTCCGCGCAGGATCACCTGGCCCATGTGGCTGACGTCGAACAGGCCCGCCGCCGCGCGGCAATGCAGGTGCTCCTTCAGCACCCCCTCGGGGTACTGCACCGGCATCTCGTAGCCGGCGAACGGCACCATGCGGGCGCCGAGATCCACGTGCATCGCGTATAGACAGGTCCGGTTCAGATCGGCCATGCCGCCCCCCAATTCTTGCCGCCGGCGCAGGCCGCCTGGCATCGCCCTGGGCAGTCCGGCCGCCCGTCCGATGCCCCCTCTGTCCTTTCGCCTGAGATCGTTATCCCTTCGGCGCCCCGGGCTGGGCCGGGATCTCTCCAGAGTCTGTTGCCGTCCGCAGGTCCATTGGCCTGAGAGTTTACCGGGGCGGATGCTCCTTCGGCACCGGGTCGCTGGCTGGCGGACCCGGATTCTCCCTGCGTCGGCCCGGTCACGGTACACGCCGGTATGCCGCGCGGCAAGGGGTTGCCTTCGCCGCGCCGCTGCACCACATCTGGCGCCATGACGGACCCGTTCTTCTTTGGCTACGGCAGCCTGGTGAACCGCGCCACGCACGGCTTCGAGGACGCGCACCGCGCGCGGCTTGCGGGCTGGCGGCGGGCCTGGCGGCACACGCGGCTGCGGCCCGTGGCGTTCCTAACCGCGGTGCCGGCCGAGGGCCACGCCATCGACGGGCTGGTCGCGCATGTGCCGGGCGACGACTGGGCCGCGCTGGACGAGCGCGAGCGCGCCTATGACCGGACGCTGGTGACGCACCTGATCGACCATCCCGTGCCGCGGGCGATCCACGTCCAGGTCTATTCGATCCCGCATGGCAAGCACGGCGTGCCTGACGCGGCGCACCCTGTGCTGTTGAGCTACATCGACACGGTGGTGCAGGGCTATCTGCGCGAGTTCGGCGAGCCCGGGGTGGCGGATTTCTTCGCCACCACCGACGGCTGGGACGCGCCGATCCACGACGACCGCGCGGCGCCGGTCTATGGCCGCGCGCAGCGGCTTTCCCCGGACGAGCGGCTCCTGGTCGACGACAGGCTCGCCGGTGTCGGCGCGCGGGTTGCGACGCGGGCCTGACGGGCGGCGCTCAGCGCGGCGTCAGCTTTTCCAGCGCGGTGCCGCCGTCCCAGGTGCCGTGCAGCTCTCCGTTCGGCATCACCACGTAGACGACCGGCGTCGCCGCGCCCCAGTCGACGGTCAGCACCCGGCCCTCGAGCGTGCCCTGCCCGCGATAGGTGTCCGAGCCGATGGCCCAGGTCATCTCGACCGCGTCGCCCTGCTGCACGATGTCGACCCGGCCGGAATATGTCGTGCCGTCGGGGTTCATGCCGTGGGCGTCATAGACCCCGTCGACGCCCAATAGCGCCATGGTGTCGGTCGCCCCCTTCTTGCCCTGCGCCCGGGCGGGGACGGCGAGGCCGGTTGCGAGACCGGCGAGGATCAGACGGCGGGTGAGCATGGGCGGGTCCTCCTGTTTGGCCGCGAGTGTGCGGGAGGCGGGGCGGGGCTGGCAAGGGGCGGGGGTGCGCAGCCGTAGCGATCAACGCCCGGACGAAAGGACCGAGGGCAGCGCCCGGCCCGAGGGGTGGGCGCAGAAGCGCCCGCCCCTGGGGGGCGGGTCGGGCGGGGCCCGGCGTTGCCGCCGGGCGGGACGGGTGCGGAGTGGCGCGCTTATCCCTGCAGCGACCGCACCCCGATCTCCCCCTCATCCCTTGCCTTCATCGCCAGCGCGGCGGCGTGCGACGCAGCCGCCGTCGTGTAATACGGGATCTTGTTCATCAGCGCGACGTTGCGCATCGAGCGGCTGTCCTCGACCGCCTGGGCGCCCTCGGTGGTGTTCATCACCAGGTGCACGAGCCCGTCTTTCATCACGTCCACGATCGTTCGGCCGCCCTCGTAGGCCTTGTTGACGATCTCGGCCGCCACGCCGGCCTGGGACAGAAACGCCGCGGTGCCGCGGGTTGCGAGGATGGTGAAGCCGAGGTCGCGCAGGACGCGGGCGGTCTCGATCAGTTCGGGCGTCTTGTCGTCGTCCTTGATCGAGAAGAACACCGTGCCCTCGTGCGGCAGGTGCGTGCCGGCGCCGAGCTGCGCCTTGAGGAACGCGCGCGGGAACGAGCGGTCCCAGCCCATCACCTCGCCGGTGGAGCGCATTTCGGGCCCCAAGAGCGTGTCGACGCCGGGGAAGCGGTTGAACGGCATCACCGCCTCCTTGACCGAGAACCACGGCATGTTCGGGTCGGCCAGCGTCATCGGATCGGCGAGCGGCAGCACGGTGTCGTAGCTGGCGGTGGCGTCGTAGGGTTCGCGCATCGCGAAGTTCGACAGGGGTTCGCCCGCCATCAGGCGCGCGGCGATCGACGCGATCGCGCTGTCGGTGGCCTTGGCGACGAAGGGCACGGTGCGGCTGGCGCGGGGGTTGACCTCGATCAGGTAGACCTTGGGGTTGCCTTCGGCGTCGTCCTTGACGGCGAACTGCACGTTCATCAGCCCGACCACGTTCAGCGCGCGCGCCAGCGCGACGGACTGGCGTTCCAGCTCGGCGATGACCCCGGGCGCCAGGCTGTGCGGCGGAAGCGAGCAGGCGCTGTCGCCGGAATGCACGCCGGCTTCTTCGATATGCTGCATGATCCCGGCGATGTGCACGGCCTTGCCGTCGCTCAGGCAATCGACGTCGACCTCGGTCGCGCCCGAGAGGTAGCTGTCGAGCAGGACGGGGCTTTTGCCCGAGACCACGACGGCCTCGGAAATGTAGCGCTCGAGCTGGGCCATGTCGCGGACGATTTCCATCGCGCGGCCGCCGAGCACATAAGATGGCCGGATCACCAGCGGAAAGCCGATCGCCTCGGCCGCGGCCAGCGCCTGCGCATCCGTGCTGGCAATGGCATTGTTCGGTTGGTGCAAGCCGAGTTCATGGACCAGCGCCTGGAACCGCTCGCGGTCTTCCGCCAAGTCGATGGCGTCGGGGCTGGTGCCGAGGATCGGAATGTTCGCCTCGTGCAAGGCATTGGCCAGTTTCAGCGGAGTCTGGCCGCCGAATTGCACGATTACGCCATGCAGCGTGCCATTCTCCTGCTCGACCCGCAGGATCTCCATCACATGTTCGAATGTGAGGGGTTCGAAATACAGCCTGTCGGATGTGTCATAGTCGGTGCTGACGGTCTCGGGGTTGCAATTGACCATGATGGTCTCGAAACCCGCATCCGAGAGCGCGAAACAGGCGTGGCAGCAGCAGTAGTCGAACTCGATGCCCTGGCCGATCCGGTTCGGGCCGCCGCCGAGGATCACCACCTTGCGGGCGCCGCTGGGGCGGGCCTCGCATTCCACCTCGCCCATCGCCGGGGTCTCGTAGGTCGAATACATGTACGGCGTCTGCGCCTCGAACTCGGCGGCGCAGGTGTCGATGCGCTTGAACACAGCAGTGACGCCCAGGGTCTGCCGCGCCCGGCGCACGTCGTCCTCGGTCCGGCCGGTCAGACTGGCCAGGCGGGCGTCGGTGAAGCCCATCATCTTGAGCGCGCGCAGCCCCTTTTCGGTGGCCGGCAGGCCGGCCTTGCGCACCGCCTCCTCGGTCTCGACGATTTCGCGGATCCGGGCCAGGAACCAGGGGTCGAAGGCGGTATGATCCCGGATTTCCTGATCAGACATGCCGTGGCGCATGGCCTGGGCAATGCGGCGCAGCCGGTCCGGGTGTTGCGCGCTGATCGACTTGACCACGGCGGCCGGGTCCTCGCCCACGTCCGGGATAACGACCTCGTCGAAGCCGGTCAGCCCGGTTTCCATCGAGGCAAGCGCCTTCTGCACCGATTCGTGGAACGTCCGGCCAATGGCCATCGCCTCGCCCACGGACTTCATCGCGGTGGTGAGTTCGGGCTTGGCGCCGGGGAATTTCTCGAAGGCGAAGCGGGGGATTTTCGTCACGACATAGTCGATGGTCGGCTCGAAGCTGGCGGGCGTCACTTTGGTGATGTCGTTGTCGAGCTCGTCCAGCGTGTAGCCAACGGCCAGCTTGGCCGCGATCTTGGCGATGGGAAAGCCGGTGGCCTTGGACGCCAGCGCCGACGACCGCGAAACCCGCGGGTTCATCTCGATCACCACCATGCGGCCGTCTTCGGGGTTGATCGCCCATTGCACGTTGGACCCGCCGGTTTCGACCCCGATCTCGCGCAGGACGGCGATCGAGCCGTTGCGCATGATCTGGTATTCCTTGTCCGTCAGCGTCAGCGCGGGCGCCACGGTGATCGAGTCGCCCGTGTGCACGCCCATCGGGTCGACGTTTTCGATCGAGCAGACGATGATCGCGTTGTCCGCCTTGTCGCGGACCACCTCCATCTCGAATTCCTTCCAGCCGAGCAGCGACTCGTCGATCAGGATCTGGCCCACCGGCGAGGCCTCCATGCCGGTCCGGCAGTAGTATTCGTAATCCTCGCGGTTATAGGCCACGCCGCCGCCGGTGCCGCCGAGCGTGAAGGCGGGGCGGATGATCGCGGGCAGGCCGACCTCTTCCAGCGCCTCCATGGCGCGCGAAAGGCCCGCCTTGACGTCGTACTTGCCGCCCTCGGCCTTCGGCGCGGCGACGATCGTGGCGCGGGGGTTTTCCAGGCCGATCCGGTCCATCGCCTCGCGGAACAGCTTGCGGTCCTCGGCCATCTCGATGGCGGCGCGCTTGGCGCCGATCATCTCGACGCCGAATTCCTCGAGCACGCCCATTTCCTCGAGCTTGAGCGAGGTGTTCAGCCCGGTCTGCCCGCCCATCGTCGGCAACAGCGCGTCGGGGCGTTCCTTTTCGATGATCTTGGCGACCACCTCGGGGGTGATCGGCTCGATATAGGTGGCGTCCGCCAGCCCCGGGTCGGTCATGATCGTGGCGGGGTTCGAGTTCACCAGGATGACGCGATAGCCTTCCTCGCGCAGCGCCTTGCAGGCCTGGGCGCCGGAATAGTCGAACTCGCAGGCCTGGCCGATGATGATGGGACCGGCACCGATGATCATGATCGACTGGATGTCGGTTCGCTTCGGCATGGGCCGCCCCCGGGTCTGGCAAATTGTCGGGGGTTATAGGGATGCGCGGGCCGGGTGCAAGCCCTAAGCCCGGACCTTCGCGGTGACGGCGGCGAAGAGGATCAGCATGGTGCCGGTCCCCAGCGCGGCGATCGCGAAATCGCCGGGCAGCGCGGGGCGCAAGGCCAGCAGTACCGGCCAGCTTGTCAGGGTCGCGGCGCCGACGGCGAGCGCGGCGCCGCGGGCCGCAGGAAGCAGCCCGGCCAGCGCCGGCAGCATCAGAAGTTGCGGCAGATAGTAATGCACCCAGCCGAGCGGGCCGAAGAGGTTGACCAGCAAAGACAGCAGGAAGAGCCGCGCGGGCAGCCGGCGGGCCGGGTCGAGCGCGCGGGTGGCGGCGATCATCCAGACCAGCAGGGCAAGGCCCGCGGCCCTGGTCAGCAGCGCCAGCGCGCCGGGCACCTCGACGCGGAAGTTGCGGGCGGCGCCGTCGACCTCGGGCGCGAGGCCGAGCAGGGCGGCGGCGCCGTAGGCGAGGACCTCGGCGGAATAGGTGATCGAGGTGACGAACAGCCCGGCGCTGGCCGCGCCCATGCTGTCGAGGAAAGCGAAGTGCAGCGCCGGCCCGGCAAGCGCGAGGCTGAGCAGGGCGAAGGCGGCGCCGGTCAGCGCAAAGCCGGCCAGGGCGCGGGCGTCTCGGTCGAAGAGGAAGATCAGCGCCAGCGCGGCCGGCGCGAGTTTCAGCGCGGCGGCGGCGGCGAGGATCGCGCCGGCGGTGGCGGTGCGGCCGGCGCCGTGGCGCTCGAAGGCGAGAAGCGTCAGGAACACCACGACGATCTGCGGCTGCAGGTGCATCAGCGCGGTGAAGCTGATGACCGAGGTGCCGATCAGCGCCGCCGAGGCGAGGATCCAGGCCCAGAGCGGCACCGCGAATCCGCGGCAGAGCCGCCAGGCCACTAGCACCGAGCCCACGAGCATGGCGATCTCGGCGACGGCCGCGGCCTGGAAGAACGCCTGCGGTCCGAGCACCGCGGCCAGGGGCGCCACCAGCGCGGCCCAGAGCGGCGGGTAGACGTAGGGCAGGACGTCGCGCCCCTGAAGCCCGAGCGCGGGCAGAAGCGGCTGCCAGTCTGGCGGCGAGGACCCGAAAAAGCCCGCGGGCGCGGCGTAGATCAGATCGAATTGGCCCGAGGCGAACAGGTGCCCGGCCATCCAGATCGCCGACAGATCCGGCGGGAAGCCGTGCCAGACCTGACCGAGCGCATAGGCGCAAAGCGCCGCCAGCAGCGCCGCCGCGGCGGCGAGGCGAATGTCGATCCCGCGATCCGTCAGGGAAATGCCCGCGCCCGTCATGTCCGCCCCGATAACGGGAAAACCGGGCGGGAATATGGCATCGCGGCGGCCTGCCCCGGCGGGCCGGCGCCGGGCAGGTCCGGCCGGGCATTTTCCGCCCGCCCGCTTTCGTGCGGCACCATCCGGTACTAGATGGTAGCTGACGCGACACCGGGGCGGGCGGCGATGCGGCTGGCGGAGTTTCTGTTGTTCTACCTTGCCGCGCCGGTGGCGGTGGCGGTGCTGCTTCCGCCGGGGGCGATGTTTCCGGTGCTGTTCGCCGTCACCGGCGTCGGGCTGGTGCTGCTGCACCTGACGCCGGGCTTCTCGTGGAGCGAGCTTCTGGCGGGCTCGGGGCGGATCGACTGGCGCTTTGTCCTGGTCTTCACGCTGGTGACGCTGGGCGTGTGCAGCGCGGTCATGCTGGCCTTCGCGCCGGGCGCCTTCGGGTTCCTGATCCGCCAAAACCCGCAACTGATGCTGACCATCGCGCTGGCCTACCCGCTGGCCTCGGCGCTGCCGCAGGAGGTGGTGTTCCGCCCGCTGTTCTTCCGCCGCTACGGCGCCCTGTTGCCGAGGCGCGTCTCGCAGCAGGTCGTGCTGAACTCGGGCGTCTTCGCGCTGGCGCACCTGATGTACTGGAGCTGGGTCGTCGCCGCGATGACCTTTGCCGGCGGCATGGCCTTCGCCTTCGCCTACCGGGTGCGCGGCAACTTCCCCGAGGCGGTGGTGCTGCACAGCCTCGGCGGGGTGATCGTGTTTGCCGTCGGGCTGGGCGTCTACTTCTATTCCGGCAACGTGCAGCGCCCGTTCTGAACGGCGCCGCTATTCGGCGGCGTGGCGCAGGCTTTCGCCGTCCTCGGTGCGGTACAGATAGTCGCGGGTCAGCGGCACCGCGTCCTGCCGGCGGGCAAGCTGGAACTGGAAGACGCATTGCCGGTTGTGCCGGAACGTCATCTCGCTGGCCGCAAGGTAGAACCGCCACATCCGGCAGAACCG
Source organism: Rhodobacter sp. (assembly GCA_041627895.1). Classification (GTDB taxonomy): domain Bacteria; phylum Pseudomonadota; class Alphaproteobacteria; order Rhodobacterales; family Rhodobacteraceae; genus JBFKQC01. The sequence goes on along the minus strand of JBFKQC010000038.1, from coordinate 17,465 downwards.
CGCGTCGTAAAGCGCGGCCACCTTGTCCTCGTTGGCCTGGAAGCGTTCGTACCAGTGCCGGAGCGTCTCGGCATAATGCAGCCGCCAGACCTCGATGTCGGTGGTGTAGAGGTCTTGTTTTTCGATCGCCTTCATCACCTCGGACATCGCCGGGCAATAGCCGCCGGGGAAGATGTACTTGCGGATCCACGGGTTGGTATAGCCCGGCGGGCTGGGCCGGCCGATGGTGTGGATCAGCGCGACGCCGTCGGCGGCCAGCTTGTCGCGGACATGGCCGAAATACTCGCGGTAATGCGGCACGCCCACATGCTCGAACATGCCGACCGAGACGATGCGGTCGAAGGTCTCGTCCACCTTGCGGTAATCCGACAGCCGGAACTCGACCCGGTCCTGAAGACCCGCGGCCCGGGCGCGTTCGGTCGCGACCTTGTGCTGTTCGGCGCTCAGCGTCACGCCGAGCACCCGTGCGCCGTGGTCGCGCGCCAGCGTCAGCGCCAGGCCGCCCCAGCCGCATCCGATGTCGAGAACGCGCATCCCCGGATCGAGCAGCAGCTTGCCCGCGATATGCGCCTTCTTCGCCGCCTGCGCGGCCTCGAGCGTGTCGCCCGGATCGCGGAAATAGGCGCAGGAATACTGCTTGTCGCGGTCGAGGAACAACTCGTAAAGCTCGCCCGAGAGATCGTAGTGATGCGCCACGTTGCGGCGCGCGATGCCGATCGGGTTCGACTGGGTGAAGTGCCGCAGCCAGGTCTGGAACCGGCCGAGCGCCGCCTGCCAGCCGGTGCGGTGATCGAGCGCCATGTTCTGCGTGACGACGGCGAGGAAGCGGCGCAGGTCGTCGCCGCCCAGCGTCAGCGTGCCGTTCATATAGCTTTCGCCGGCCGCGAGTTCGGGGTTCAGCACCAGCCGGCGCAGCGTGGCGGCGTCGTGGATGCGGACCTCGAGGACCGCGTCGGCGCCGTCGCCGTAAGTCTCGGTGCGGCCGCTCGGCATGGTGACGCGCACGTTGCCCGCCCGCAGGATCGTCCTGCACATCCGGTCAAACAGGGTTTCCCACATCGTTCCCCCCCTACGCAGGCCGCCCGGCAGCGGCGGCCCTTGGTACGTGTGACAGAAATTAATCTATGTTAACAGCACGTAAGCAGCGTGATTTTGGCAAAGGATCAGGCACTTGTCCAGATTTTGACGCAAGGCGCGCGCCCGTGGGCCATCGGTCGCAGAGAACGCGGCGCAGGGCGAGGGCGCGGCAAGGGCGCGGCGGGGCGGTCCCTTGACTTCCCCCGCCATCCCTTGTGTATCGGCGCGAGCCGAAAATCCGCACCCGAAGGAACGCCCGCGATGCACGCCTACCGCAGCCATACCTGCGCCGATCTGCGCAAGTCCCACGTGGGCGAGATCGTCCGCCTTGCCGGCTGGGTGCACCGGGTGCGCGACCATGGCGGCATCCTGTTCATCGACCTGCGCGACCATTACGGCATCACCCAGGTTCTGTGCGATCCGGACTCGCCCGCCTTCAACGCGGTCGAGGCGGTGCGCAGCGAGTGGTGCATCCGCATCGACGGCGAGGTGAAGGCGCGCGACGACGCGCTGGTGAACCCCAAGCTTCCCACCGGGGAGGTCGAGGTGTTCATCCGCGAAATGGATGTTCTGGGCGCAGCCGAGGAACTGCCGCTGATGGTGTTCGGCGACCAGGAGTATCCGGAAGAGACCCGGCTGCGCTATCGCTACCTGGACCTGCGCCGGCAGGGGCTGCACGACAAGATCATGCTGCGCTCGGCCGTGGTGCAGGACTTGCGCAACCGCATGTGGGATCAGGGGTTCACCGAATTCCAGACACCGATCATCACCGCCTCGTCGCCCGAGGGCGCGCGCGACTTCCTGGTGCCCTCGCGGCTGCATCCGGGCCGGTTCTACGCGCTGCCGCAGGCGCCGCAGCTCTTCAAGCAGCTGATCATGGTGTCGGGCTTCGACCGCTATTTCCAGATCGCGCCGTGTTTCCGCGACGAGGACCCGCGCGCCGACCGCGCGCCCACCGATTTCTACCAGCTCGACCTGGAAATGTCCTTCGTCGAGCAGCAGGACGTGTTCGACGCGATCCAGCCGGCGGTTCAGCAGTGCTTCGAACGGTTCGGCAACGGCCGCCGGGTCGATACGGTCTGGCCGCACATCCGCTTCGCGGACGCGATGAAGTGGTACGGCACCGACAAGCCGGATCTCAGGAACCCGATCAAGATGGCCGATGTCAGCGAGCATTTCCGCGGCTCGGGTTTTGCGATCTTCGCGCGTCTCCTGGAGCAGGAGGGCACCGAGATCCGCGCGATCCCGGCCAAGGGCGGCGGGTCGCGCAAGTTCTGCGACCGGATGAACAGCTTTGCGCAGCAACAGGGGCTGCCGGGCATGGGCTATATCTTCTGGCGCGAGGCCGAGGGCGGCACCGAGGCCGCCGGTCCCCTGGCCAAGAACATCGGCCCGGAACGCACCGAGGCGATCCGCCGCCAGCTTGGCCTCGGCAAGGGCGACGCGGCGTTCTTCCTCGGCGGCAGGCCGGCGGTGTTCGAGGCGGTGGCGGGGCGCGCGCGCAACGTGATCGGCGAAGAGCTGGGGCTGACCGAGACCGACCGCTTCGCCTTTGCCTGGATCGTCGATTTCCCGATGTACGAGAAAGACGACGAGACCGGCGCGATCGACTTTTCGCACAACCCGTTCTCGATGCCGCAAGGCGGCCTGGAGGCGCTGGAGGGCGACCCGCTGGAGGTGCTGGGCTGGCAGTACGACCTGGCCTGCAACGGCTACGAACTGGTCTCGGGCGCGATCCGCAACCACCGGCTGGACGTGATGTTCAAGGCGTTCGCGCTGGCGGGCTATGCCGAGGACGAGGTGCGCCGACGCTTCCCCAGCCTGGTCAACGCCTTCCGCTTCGGCCCGCCGCCGCACGGCGGCTGCGCGGCAGGGATCGACCGGATGGTGATGCTGCTGGCCGACGAGATCAACATCCGCGAGGTCATCATGTTCCCGATGAACCAGCGCGCCGAAGACGCGATGATGGGCGCGCCGTCGGAACCGACGGCGGACCAGTTGATGGAACTGGGTCTGAGGGTGCTGCCGCGGGAGGATTAGGGGGCAATGCCCAGCAATACGAGTGGCACCGGTGGCGTGCCGCGCCCCTGCCGCAACAAGTTGTAAAGTTCGCCTTCGTAATAGCCCGGACCAGAGGACATTTCAGCCTGAAGCTCCTTCATCGGAAGGATTTCAATGCCGAGATCGATCACGTCTCCGATGAAAAAGGCCATGTGTTTGACGAAAAGGTCGAATGCGACGAATGCGTATTTTCCGAGTTGAACCTCGACGGCGACGCGCTGTTTCACAAAGTCTGTCTGATTGTACGAGAAAACCGCCGTTTCGCCTGCGGCTTCGATTGCCGCCTTCTGATCTTCGAGAGGAAGAAGCATGGTTTTCCGTACAAGCTTGTGATCTTTCGTGACCCAGTACGACGCTCTCGACTCTTCCCACCCCCGGTCACTGAATTCGCGCCCGATCGCCTTGTTCATCGCCTTGGGCGAGAACAGTTCGCGCCCCTGCATTCGGGACTCCCGAGATATCTTCTTTTCCAGTGAATGAGCATCGACGCTGGCAATCGCGTCCTGAATTTCCATCCAAAGCTGTTTCTTGTGCACGAGCAGGTATTCGAGCCCATTCATGTGCGAATAGGTTTCCGCGATCCGCATCAATGGCCGCCGCGGGGTAACGAAGGATCGTAGACCGGCTTGTTCATTGGTCTCGTCTTCAGTTCTCCGCGCCTGAGTGCGGCCATCCTGTCGCGGGCAATCGCGACGTATTCTTCGGATATGTCGCACCCGTAGCCGCACCGATCGTTCTTCACGGCCGCGATCACGCTGCTGCCGACACCGACATAAGGATCGAGCACGCAGTCGCCCGGCATCGTCATCGCCAGGACAAGCCGTTCGACGAGTTCGACCGGGAACTGGCATGGGTGAGGGGTTTTCTCTACGTGATTATTCTTGACGTTCGGGATTTCCCAGACGTCGCTGGGGTTCTTGCCTAGCGGATTGCCGGAGAGCTTTCCTGCCTTGGGACCCTTGAAGTGTTTCTTGCCCGGATATTTTGACGGCACGCGTACAGCGTCAAGGTCGAACACGTAGTCGTCCGATTTCGTGAACCAGAGGATGGTTTCGTGCCGTCCCGACAACCGTTTGGTGCAGTGAAGCCCATGACCGAAATGCCAGACGATGCGGTTACGCAACTTAAGCCCGAGGGACTTGAAGATCGGGTACAGCAGAACGTCCAATGGAAACACTTCGCCGGAATCCACGTGGTTCCCGACCTGCCAGCAAATCGAGCCATCATCCGCCAGAAGCCGGACGCATTCTCGAATGACCTTCTCCTGCCCGGCGAAATAGTCGTCGATCGACGCGCGCCGTTCATACGATTTCCCGATATTGTACGGGGGTGACGTTACGATGAGCCGGAAGCTTTCGTCGCGGAATTGCTTCATGAAAAGCAGATTGTCGGCAACGGCAAGGCCGAAATCGAGGTCGGAGTTCGGAAACCGCGCGCGGTGCGACATGTCATTCATTCGTCGAAATCTCCGCTACGCGCATCTCGTCAATTCGGCGTGCGAGAGGGGCCAGCCGCTTGTGTTCCGGCGCCATCTTGCCGGTGCGGTTGGTGAATCGCCAGGGCGGGTCGGCCAGCACCGTGCCGAACCGCGCGCCATCGAGGAATTCGATCAGGTCTTGTGCCGGCCCAGGTCCCATGAACGACATCTTGTATTGTCCTGACTGCACCATCAACTGGAACATTGCGTGAACAACGGTTAGCGCCCGGTTAAGCCGGTGTCAAATCGCGCGCCCGGACCCGCCTGGCCGGCGCGGCCCCGCCGCAACGCCCGGCGGCGCGCTTTGCGGCGCTGGGCGGCTCTGGTAGACTTCGGATGCCCGCCCGCTTTCGGTGTCCGCCATGCTGTTCGACCGACCCGTCCGCCCCGAGACCTACGCCGCGATCCGGTTCGGTCTGGGCTTTCCGGCGCGGGGTGCGCCGTTGGCCCCGGATGCGATGCTGGCGCGGCTCGAGGCGCCGGACCGGATGGCCGCCGAGTATCCTTTCGTGCCGTTCATGCGCACGCTCGAACTGGCCGGCGAATTGCGCGCTGCAGGCCGCGCGCGGCGGACCGGGATGGGCGGCGAGGCGGCCTTCATGGCGGCGCGCGCGGCGATCGACGAGGTTTTCCTGCAGACCTTCCTGGACGATCTGGTGCGCGCGGTCGAAACCGACGATCCGTTCCGCGAGCGGCTGGTCAAGTTCTGGCTCAGCCATTTCGCGACGCGGTCGAAGTCCTTTCGCACGCGCACCGGGCCGTCGGGCTTCGAGGCCGAGGCGATACGGCCGCACCTGACCGGGCGCTTCGGCGATATGCTGAAGGCGGCGCTGACCCATCCGTTCATGCTGGACTATCTCGACCAGACCGCTTCGGTCGGGCCGAATTCCGCCTACGGCCGCAAGAAGGGGCTTGGGCTGAACGAGAATCTCGCGCGCGAGGCGATGGAGTTGCACACGCTGGGGGTCGATGCCGGGTACGACCAGCAGGACGTGACCGAACTGGCGGAACTGCTGACCGGGCTGCATGTCTCGCGGAAGACGGGGTTCGAGTTCTTGCCGGGCCGCGCCGAGCCCGGGGCCGAGACGGTGCTGGGCCGGCGCTACGGCGGCCGCGGCAAGGCGCGGCTGTCGGACATCCACGAGGCGCTCGACGACCTGGCCGCGCATCCGGCGGCGGCGGGGTTCCTGTGCACCAAGCTGGCGGCGCAATTCGTGGCCGACCGGCCCGATCCGGACCTGGTCGCGCATATGGCCGCGGCCTACCGGCGCAGCGGCGGGGTGCTGCTGGAGGTCTACGCGGCGATGCTGGAGCATCCGGCGGCCTGGTCCGGGTTCGGCGCCAAGGTGAAGTGGCCCTTCGAGTTCCTGGCGACCGGCCTGCGCGCCCTGGGCGTGCGCGCGGACCACCTTCGCGAGATTGCCGGCGGGCAGGTGCGCAAGCGGCTGGTCAACGCGCTGGCGCGCATGGGCCAACCCTATCGCGCGCCGCCGGGGCCGGACGGCTGGCCCGACCGCGCAGAGGCCTGGGTGCATCCGCACGGGCTGGCGGCGCGGATCGGCTGGGCGATGGCGATTGCACGGCGCGCGCCGGTGCCCCTGCCGGAGCCTGCGGACTTCGCGCGCAGGGCGCTGGGCGACGCCGCAGGCGAGCGGCTGGTCTGGGCCGCGGGCGCGGCGGAGAGCCGGGCCGAGGGCATCGGGCTGGTGCTGGCCTCGGCAGAGTTCAACCGGCGATGAGGGGGCGGGCGATGGGCAAGGGCATCTCTCGGCGCGGGGTCCTGCGGACGGCGCTGGCGGGCGCCTGCTCGGCGGCGGCGCACCCGCTCTGGTCGACCGTCACGCTGGCGGCGGCGCCCTGGGATGCGCGGCTGGTGGTGATCGTGCTGCGCGGCGGGATGGACGGGCTGGACGTGGTGCAGCCCTGGGGCGACCCCTTGCTGCGGCAATACCGCCCGACGCTCGAGACCGGCCCCGGCACCGGGATGGCCGACCTCGACGGGTTCTTCGGGCTGCACCCGCGGCTGGCGGGGCTGAAGCCCTTGTGGGATGCGGGCGAACTGGGCTTCGTGCATGCGGTGTCGACGCCATATCGCGACAAGCGCAGCCATTTCGACGGGCAGGACCTGCTGGAGGCCGGCACCGGCCCGGACGCGTTGGAGGCGGCGCGGGGCGGCTGGCTGAACCGGTTTCTTGCGGGCGTGCCCGGGGCCGAGGCCGAGACCGCATTCGCCGTCGGCAACGACGAGATGAGGATTCTCGCGGGTGCCGCGCCTGCGGCGCGCTGGTCGCCCTCGGTCGACTTCGAACTGACGCCGCAGGCCGAATTGCTGCTCGAGCATATCTATGCGCCCGACCCGCTGTTCCGGCCCGCCGCGGCCGAGGCGATGCGGCTGGCCGCGATGATCGACCGCGAAAGGCTGGCGCCGCTGGCCAATGGCGAGCGCCGCGATCCGGTCGCGGCCTTCGTCGCCGACCGGCTGGCGGCGGACACCCGGATCGCCGCGTTCTCGGTCACCGGCTGGGACACCCATCGGCGCCAGGACAAGGGGCTGGTGCAGGCGCTCGGCAAGCTCGAACGCGCGCTGATGACGCTTCACGAGGGGCTTGGCGGGGTCTGGGCGAAGACGCTGGTATTGGCGATGACCGAGTTCGGGCGGACGGTGGCGGAGAACGGCACTCGCGGCACCGATCACGGCACCGGCGGCGCGATGGTGCTGGCCGGCGGCGCGCTGCGGGGCGGGCGGGTCTATGGCCGCTGGCCGGGGCTGGAAGAGGCCGAGCTTTATGACCAGCGCGACCTGATGCCAACCGACGATCTGCGCCGACACGCCGCCTGGGCGCTGCGCGGGCTTTACGGGGCGCAGGGCGACGTGCTGGAGCGTGTGGTGTTCCCGGGGCTCGATCTTGGCCGCGATCCGGGGTTCGTGGCATGAGGCGGCGGCCGAGGGCGGACTCGGGCCGGATGGCCCAAAGCGGGCAGAAGGAAGCCTCGCGCGGATGGCCCGTCGACGGGCCATGCGGGCCGCCTGTCAACAGGCGGCACACGCGCGGTCGACGGCGCGCAAGAAAGCCGCGTCGACGCGGCTTTCGCCATGGGTAGTGAAAGCTTCAGGCCGGGACCGGCCAGATACGAACCGCCGCCGGGTGATCCTAGAACGTGGTCCGTTCCGTTCCGGTCTCGGCACGGGCCTGGTCGCCGATCGACTGCGTCTTGGCAAGCACCGTGGCGCCGATGGCGATGCCGAGCGACAGGATGCCGGCCGAGAAGATCGTCCAGTCCAGCGCGTCGCGCAGGCGGTCCTGGAACGTGGCGGCGGCAGCGGTCGTGGTCGGCATGATCCCTCCTGGGGGCGGTCGCGGGCATGGTCTTGCGGTCCCATGGTCTGACGCGGGAAAAGGGTGAGATTTGGGTTGAATCCCGGCGATTTTGCGGGTCGGCTGGCGGAAATGTGGCGTGCGGGAGGTGCCCGAAGTGACGGATCTGAGCGCGTGGCGGCCGCCGCGCCGGCCCGATGCCGGGCGGCTGGAGGGGCGCTGGGCTGTGGTCGAGCGGCTGCGGGCCGGCGCCCATGCCGAGGCGCTGTTCGCCGCGAACCGCGAAAGCGACGCGATCTGGGATTACCTGCCCTACGGCCCGTTCGCCGATCTCGACGCCTATCTCGGCTGGATCGCCGGCACCGCCTCGGGCGAGGACCCGCGGTTTCACGCGATCCTCGACCGCGAGACCGGGCGCTGGGGCGGGGTGGCGAGCCTGATGCGGATCAAGCCCGAGGCCGGCTCGATCGAGGTCGGGCACATCAACCTCGCGCCCTGCCTGCAGCGGACCCGGGCCGCGACCGAGGCGATGTATCTCCTGATGCGCTGGGCGTTCGAGGCGGGTTACCGGCGCTACGAATGGAAATGCGATGCCCGCAACCTCGCCAGCCGCCGCGCGGCCGAACGCCTGGGGCTGAGCTACGAGGGCATCTTCCGGCAAGCCGCTGTGGTGAAGGGCAGGAACCGCGACACCGCCTGGTACGCCGCGATCGACGGCGAATGGCCGCGACTGAAGGCGGCGTTCGAGGCCTGGCTGGACCCGGCGAATTTCGACGCTGCCGGGCGCCAGCGCCGGCGCCTGTCGGACCTGACCGCGCCGATCCTGGCGGCGCGCGACCCGGTGCTGGCGTCGTCGGGCTGAGCCCGGCCCGGCGCGCGGCGCGGGTCAGATCGCGGCGCGATCCTCGAGCCGGTCCTGCAGCAGGCCGGCCACGTGCGCCAGATCGGACCGGAACGAGCCGCCGGCCAGCCGCCGCGCCGCGAGCCGCGCCGCCGCGGCCTCGAGGTCGGTGTCATGCGCACTGCGCGCCACCCCGGCGAGGAACTGCGCGACATAGTCCAGCGTACCCTCGTCGTCGTGCGTGGTCAGCAAGTCGGCGATATGGGCCAGATCGTCGTGGAAGGCGATCGGATCCGGCGACACCGTGTCGGTCGGGACGGCGCGCAGCCCTGCCGGACGCTGATCTGCCGGCAGCGCGTCGAGCACCGCCTTCTGGAACACCGCGAGGCTTTCGATCGGCTTGGGCAGGGCGCCGTCGGCCCCGGCATCGACGGCGGCGACGAAGTGCCGGTCGTCGCCCGAGGTCGCCAGGATCACCGGTATCCGGTGCGACGCTGCGTGAAGCTGTCGGATCAGGTCGAGCCCCGACCCGTCGGGCAGGCCGAGATCGACGATCACGACGGTCGGCATGTAGACCGAAAGATGCCGCGCCGCCGCGCGCAGGCTGTCGGCCCGGCGGATGCGCGCGCCGCTTTTCAGGCAGAGAAGGCGCACCGCCTCGCTGGCGAACCGGCTGTCCTCGACGACAAGCACGGTCATGCCTGTAAGCGGGCGCGCCGGCGTGGGCATCGGAGCGAGCGGGTTCGCGTCGAGCGAAAGCGGCATGGCAGCAATCCTTGTTCCGCGGTCGTGCCGATCAAATCGCAGGAAGGTGAATTCGAGGTTAATCCCGCGCGCTGCGGCTCTCTGCCGCTTGCGGGCGCGTGCGAGGCTCGACATAAACGCCGAAACCGCGAAGGAGCCTGCCCGATGATCGGACGCCTGAATCACGTCGCCATCGCCGTCCCGGACCTCGACGCCGCCGCGGCGCAGTACCGCGACACGCTGGGCGCCAGGGTCGGCCCGCCGCAGGACGAGCCTGACCACGGGGTGACGGTGGTGTTCATCGACTTGCCGAACACCAAGATCGAACTGCTTTATCCGCTGGGCGAGTCCAGCCCGATCCGCGGCTTTCTGGATAAGAACCCCTCGGGCGGCATCCACCACATGTGCTACGAGGTCGAGGACATCCTGGCCGCGCGCGACCGGCTGCAGGCGGCCGGCGCCCGGGTGCTGGGCGACGGCAACCCCAGAATTGGCGCGCATTGCAAGCCGGTGCTGTTCCTGCATCCGAAGGATTTCAACGGCTGCCTGATCGAGCTGGAGCAGGTCTGATGGGCATCACCTCGGCGATCGTGCTGTTCGCCGTGATCTGGTTCCTGGTCCTGTTCATCACCCTGCCGATCCGGCTGACCACCCAGGGCGACACCGGCGAGGTCACGCGCGGCACCATGCCCGGCGCGCCGGCCGAGCTGAACCTGACAAAGCGGCTGAAGATCGTGACGGCGGTGGCGGCGGCGCTTTGGCTGGCCATCGCCGGGATCATCTTTTTCGAGGTCATCACGGTCTGCGACTTCGACTGGTTCGACCGGATGGGCTGCCAGGCCGCGAATTAGCGCGGGATGACCCGCGCCCGCGCGGCGCGTTCCGGCCTCCACGCCTGCCAGGGCCGGCTCAGGCCGGGCGGTCCGGCTCCAGCCGGTGATAGAGGTGGGTGAAGGTGGCGGCGCCGAGGATCGGGATCACCAGGTTCACGAGCGGAACCGTCAGCGGCACCGCCATCAGCAGCCCGGCGAGCCAGACCTGCGCGGCGTTGCGGCGCCAGGCGGCCTTTGCCGCCTTGCGCCCGACCCGGCGCATCGCGACCAGCTGGAAGTATTCGCGCCCCAGGAGGTATCCGTTCAGCCCCCAGAAGATCAACGGCGCCGCGGGCACGAAGACGGCGTAGAGCAACAGCGCCAGCAGATTGGCAACGACGATCACGGCGAGGAAGTTCAGGCTGTCGACGAGCGCCTCGGCGAACCCGATCCGCGGCACCGGCGGGAGGTGCGGGTAGTGCCGGTCCTCGACCGCCCGCGCCACGTCCTCGAGAAACAACCCGGTGAAGGCAGAGGCCACCGGCACCATCAGGAAGACCGAGAGAAACAGCATGAACAGGATCGAGGCGCCTGACAGCAGGTCGTCGACCCATGTGACCTCGCCCAGGACCGGCAGCACCACCGCGTCGGGCGCGAGCCAGTTCACCAGCCAGAGAAAGGCCGCATAGACCGCGAAGAGCAGCACCACGGTAAGCGCGAGACCCAGGACCAGGACGCGGCGGAACCGCCGGTCGCCGATCTGGCCGAGGGCCTTGAGGAAATCGCCGAGGATCACGCGTCGGCCCAGGTGGTGACGGCGTCGAGGTCGGGGCGCGGCCGGTCCGGCGGCGCGGCGGTCTCGGTGCCGATATGGATCAGGCCGGCGACGGTCTCGTGATCGGCCAGCCCCAGCCCCTGACGCACGAAATCGCGGTCATGCGCGGCCCATCCGGTCAGCCAGTTCGCCCCCCATCCCGCGGCCAGCGCGGCGTTCAGAAGCGCGAGACAGACCGCGCCCGCCGACAGCAGCTGCTCGATCTCAGGGATCTTGTCCGAAGGCTTCGGGCAGGAGATCACCGCGACGGCGAGATCGGCATCGGCATATTGCGCGACCCCCTTGGCGGCCTTGTCCGGGTCGAGGCCGAGCGCCTCGCCGCGCATGGCGGCAAGGCCGGCGAGGCGCTGAAGGGCCGGCCTGGAGAGGACGAGGAGACGCCAGGGTTCGAGCTTGCCGTGATCGGGACTGCGCAAGGCGGCGGTCAGAAGCGTGCGAAGCGTTGCGCGGTCGGGCACCGGGCCGGTCAGCGTCTTGGCCGGGCGCGAGCGGCGGGTCAGCAGGAATTCGAGCGCGGCTGGGTTCGGGTCGGGCATGGGCACTCCACAGGGTTCGGGGGCCGATTTCGGGGCGGATCGTGCCGAGGTCAAGTCAGGCGAGGCCGAAATACTCGGCCAGTTCGCCAAGCATCGCGCCATAGGCGGCCTGCAGCCGCGGGTTCGGCTGTCGCGCGGCGAAGGTCTCGGCAAAGGGGTCGGGCGCGGTGATCGCGCTGCCCGAAAGTTCCTCGAGCACCGCATGGCCGCAGAACGGCACGTAGACCTCGGAATAGCCGCCCTCGTGGGCCAGCATCAGGCGTCCGGCGCACAACTCGTCCGCCGCTTGCATGATCTGCCGGGTGAGCAGGCGGAAGGTGTCGGCGGTGGCGAGCATCCTCGACAGCGGGTCGATCGCGGCGGCGTCGAAGCCGCAGGCGACGACGATCGCCTCGGGCTCGAACCGCCGGAGCGCGGGCAGCACGATGCGCTCCATGGCCTCCAGATAGGTGGCGTGGCCCGCGCCCGGCGGCAACGGCACGTTGATGTTGCTGCCCTCGGCGGCGCCCTCGCCGCGCACCTCCGGGTTGCCGGTGTCGACCGGATAGTTGTGTTCCTGGTGCAGCGAGATTGTCAGCGTCCCGGCATCGCCGATGAAGATCGCCTCGGTGCCGTTGCCGTGGTGCACGTCCCAGTCAACGACCGCCACGCGGCCCAGCTTGCCGGCGGCGCGGGCGGCGCGGATCGCGATGGCGATGTTGGCCAGAAGGCAGAAGCCGTTCGGCCAGTCGGGCAGGCAATGATGCCCTGGCGGGCGCGACAGCGCATAGGCGTTCCGCGCCCGGCCGTCGAGAACATGCGCAAGCGCGGCCTTGGCCAGCCCGGCCGACAGCGCCGCCAGTTCGAACCCGCCGGCGCCGAACGGCGTGCGCAGGCCCAGCTCGCCCCCGCCCGCGTCGGACAGCGCCTTGAAGCGCTGCAGGAAGTCGCGCGGATGCACGCGCGCCAGATCGTCCAAGGCGGCAGGGTCGGCCGGGCGCGCATCGAGATCGCCGATCAGCCCGGTCACGTCGAGCAGGTTCTTCAGCCGCCGCTTGGTTTCGGGGTTCTCCGGCAGCCCGCCCGCGGCCAGCGGCTGCACCAGCCCGCCCACCGGCAGCGTGAAGGCGTAGTTGCCGCCCGAATGCCAGAAACACCGCTCGTCCCAGAAAAATGCCGTGCCGCCCATGGCTCCCCCGCTTGGCCTTGCCGCGGCGCGAGCTTATTGGGGAGAGATGGGAAAGGCCATGACCGAGCTTGCCGCGCTCGCCGTTCCGGGCACGGAGATTGCGGTGCGGGTCACGCCGCGCGCCGCGCGCAACGCGCTGAGCGTCGAGGGCGGGACGATCCGGGTCCGCGTGACCGCGCCGCCCGAAGGCGGCAAGGCCAACGCGGCGGTGGCGACGCTGCTGGCGCAGGCGCTGGGCCTGCCGAAGACGCGCCTCGAACTGGTCCGCGGTCCGGCGGCGCGCGACAAGGTCTTCCGGGTGCGCTGAGGCTGCCATATCGTGCGCTTCCGCGCGCTCTTGTCCAGCCTGCGGCAACGCGACGCCCGAGCCCCGGCGTCCCGCTGCCAGCAGCGTCCCGAATGCGTATTTCCAACGAGAAGAAGACCCGCCGGTCCCCTTGCGCGCGGCCGGGCACGGGGTTTGGGGCAGAGCCCCAACCGCGCACGAAGTGCCAGAAGAGCGCGCCGCAAGGCGCACGATTTGGCAGGGTCTACTCGCCGTAGGGCACCCAGATCGTCTTGACCTCGGTGGCGGCGGCGAGGAATTCGCGGCCCTCGCCGTCGGGGCCGGGCCAGTCGCGGGTCCGGCCGTTGTTCACCCAGGTGCGTTTGAGGTTGCCGGCGGCCTCGCGTTCGACGGTGGCCGAGAGGTCGGACGCGGAAAAGCTCCAGACCGCATCGACATCCATGTGCCCGGCAAGCTGCGGGGCAAGCTCGGCGTGGGCTCCGGTCACGATGTTGACCACGCCTGCGGGCAGGTCCGAGGTCTCGAGCACCTGATAGAAGTCGGTGGCGGCCAGCGGGTAGGGCTCTGAGGCGACCAGGACGCAGCGGTTGCCCATGGCGACGGCCGGGGCCATCAGCGAGATCAGGCCGAGAAGCGGTGCCTCGTCGGGGCAGAAGGCGCCGATCACGCCGACGGGTTCGTGCATCGCCAGCGCGATGCCGCGCAGCGGCACGCCCCTGGCGGCGCCGTCGTACTTGTCGGCCCAGGCGGCGTAGGTGAAGAGCCGGCGCACCGCGGCCTCGACCTCGTCCGTGGCGGCCTTTGGCGTGGCGCCGGTCAGGTCGCGCAGGCGCCCGGCGAATTCGCCGGCGCGGGCCGAGAGGTTCTCGCCGGCGTAGTAGAGGATTTGCGCGCGCAGGTGGCCGGTGGTCTTCGACCAGCTCCCGGCCTTGCGCGCGGCCTCGACGGCGTTGCGGATATCCTTGCGGTTGCCGAGCGGCGCATGGCCGATGAGCCTGTTCCGTTTCGAGAAGACCGGCCGGGAATAGCCGCCGTCCGGGCGCGCCTGCCTGCCGCCGATATACATCTTGGCGGTGCGGTCCAGCCCCTCGGCGGTGAAGCCGTCGGGCGGTGCGACCGGGTCGATCTTCTTCAGCGGGCGCGTGCGGCGCCTGGGTCTGGTATAGGCCAGAAGGCCCTCCCAGCCGCCCTCGCGGCCGAACCCGCTTTCGCGCACCCCGCCAAAGCCCGCGGCGGCGTCGAAGAGGTTCGTCGCATTGACCCAGACCACCCCTGCGGCGAGGTTCGGGGCGATGTCGAGGGCGAGGTTTATGTTTTCCGACCAAACACTTGCGGCCAAACCGTAGCGGGTGTTGTTGGCCAGCTCCACCGCTTCGGCGGGCGTCCGGAACGTGGTGCCCACGAGGACGGGGCCGAAGATTTCCTCTTGCATCAGCGGGTCGGACTGGCTGAGCCCGGTGATCAGGGTGGGGCGGAAATAGCAGCCGATCTCGGGCAGGGGCAGGTCGGGCTGATAGATTTCGCCGGCGCTGCCCGCGACCTTGTCGGCGATCGCCTGCCACTGGACGGGGTCGACGACGGTGCCGATGTCGATGCACTTGTCCAGCGGATCGCCGATCCGGAGATTTTCCATGCGCCGCTTGAGCTTGGCGTAGAACCGCGCGGCGATGCCTTCCTGCACCAGCAGCCGCGAGCCGGCGCAGCAGACCTGGCCCTGGTTGAACCAGATCGCGTCGACGAGGCCCTCGATGGCGCTGTCGATGTCGGCGTCGTCGAAGACGATGTAGGGCGACTTGCCGCCAAGCTCGAGCGTCAGCGACTTGCCCGATCCGGCGGTGGCGCGGCGGATCAGGCGGCCGACCTCGGTGGAGCCGGTGAAGGCGATCTTGTCGATATCTCCGTGGCTTACGATCATCTCGCCGACCGCGCCGTCGCCGGTGACGATGTTGACGACGCCCTTCGGCAGCCCGGCCTCGCGGCAGATGTCGGCGAAGAGCAGCGCGGTCAGCGAGGTGTATTCGGCGGGTTTCAGCACCACGGTGTTGCCGGTTGCGATCGCCGGCGCGATCTTCCAGGCGAGCATCAGGAGCGGGAAGTTCCACGGGATGATCTGGCCGCAGACGCCGAGCGGCTCGCGGTCGGGCAGCTCGGCCTCGATCAGCTGGGCCATGCCGGCGTGATAGTAGAAGTGGCGCGCCACGAGGGGGATGTCGATATCCCGGCTTTCGCGGATCGGCTTGCCGTTGTCGAGGCTTTCCAACACGCTGAAAAGGCGGGAATGTTTCTGGACCAGCCGGGCCAGCGCGTAAAGGTATCTCGCGCGGGCGTGCCCGGACAGCCGGGCCCATTTCGGCTGTGCGCGGCGGGCGGCGGCGACGGCGGCGTCGACGTCGTCGCCCGTGGCCTGGGTGAGCGTGGCGAGGATCTCGCCGGTGGCCGGGTTGCGCGAGGCGAAGCCGCTGCCGGGCGCGGTCATCGCGCCGTCGATGAAGTGGCCGTAGGTGTCGCCGCCGTCGACCAGCCAGGCCAGCGCCTCGGCGGCGCTTTCCGGGGCGGGGCCGTACTCCATCGTTTCGAAGATTTCGGGGATGGTCATCGCGGGTCACCTTCGGAGGTTAACGGGAGGTAACGGTGGCGCGCGGCGGAGCGCCGCGAATCGGGGGTTAACGCCTGCATTTGCTGGAAAACGGCACGTCGGTAAAACGTATGTATTGCGTCGGTATCGCGTCGGTGCCGATGCCGGCAAACCCCATGGTTAACAGAGCGTACGGTGCCTTGCGGGCCGATCCGGGCCGCCGCCGTATGACGGGCTTGGCTCATGCCCGGTCCTCCGTCACACCTTCAGGACGCGGGACATCCAGTCCCGCTCCAGCGTTTCGATGTCGGGGGCGACGCGGCGCCATTCGGCTTCGATGGGATAGAAGGCCCAGATGCTGGACTCGCCCGCGCGATCGGCGAACTCGATCCCGTCGGCGCCGGCCCGCCCGACGAAGAGCGCGCTGCCGTCCTCGGCCAGCCGCGCCTCGGCAACCGGGTAGATGAAGCCGAGCTGCGCGAAGTCGTCGAAGCGGCCCGCCGCGTAATCGCGGAAGTAGCGGGCGGCCTCGGGCGGGCAGCGGGCCGGGTCCGGGCCGGTCATCCGAGCGGGTGGCGCCAGGCGGCGGAATAGCGCCCGGAGACATGGTGTTCGAGCTGGCGCTCGATATCGCCGAGAAGCGACGAGGCGCCGAAGCGGAAAAGGTCGGGCTGCATCCAGCGCGGGCCAAGCTCGTCGCGCAGGAGCGTGAGGTAGCCGAGCGCGTCCTTGGCATGGGATATCCCGCCGGCGGGCTTGTAGCCGATCCGGAAGCCGGTGCGCTCGAAATAGTCGCGGATCGCACGGATCATCACCAGCGACACGGGCAGGGTGGCGTTGACGGCCTCTTTCCCGGTCGAGGTCTTGATGAAGTCGGCGCCGGCCATCATCGCCACCAGCGAGGCGCGGGCGACGTTCCTGAGCGAGCCCAGTTCGCCGGTCGCCAGGATCGCCTTGACATGGGCCTCGCCGCAGGCGTCGCGGAAGGCGCGGATCTCGTCGTAGAGCGCCTGCCAGTCGCCGGTCAGCGCGTGGCGGCGGGAAATCACGATGTCGATTTCCCGGGCGCCGGCGGCCACCGAGGCGCCGATCTCGGCGATGCGCAGGGGCAGCGGCGAAAGCCCGGCGGGAAAGCCGGTGGAGACGGCCGCGACCGGGATCGCGGACCCCGCGAGCGCCCGGACCGCAGTATCCACCATGTCGTGATAGACGCAGACCGCGCCCACGGTGACCGGCGGCATTCCCAGCGCGTCCAGCAGATCGGCCCGCACCGGCCGGCGCGCCTTGGCGCAGAGCCGGCGCACCCGCCCCGCGGTATCGTCGCCCGAAAGCGTGGTGAGGTCGATCAGCGTCACGGCCTTCAGGAGCCAGGCGGCCTGGTGCTGCTTCTTCACGCTGCGGCGCCCGGGCAGCGTGGCGGCGCGGCGCTCGATCGCGGAGGTGTTGGCCTGCGCGCTCATCACCCAGTCGAGGTCGAGCGGCTGGCCCGGATTGCGCGGCAGGGCCACCTGCGGAAGTTGCGCGGCGGCGGTGGCGGCCTGGGTTTCGGGCTGGATCTGGGTTTCTGCCACGGCGGTGCCTCTCGGCGGAATGCGGTGCGCCGAGCGTGGCACGGGGCCGGTCGGTTGGCAAGCTTGACCGGATGGTCAAATTCCCGCGGGCAGGTGTTCGCCAGCGGTGCCCGCCGCCGCCTGCGGCGGCCGCGGGCGCATCGTCTTCCCGTCCTCGCCTCCGGC
>JBFKQC010000037.1:0-37595 GCA_041627895.1 Rhodobacter sp. | reverse complement strand
CGGCGCGGGCCTGGTGATCGGCCGCCTCGGCCCCCGGCCCGAGGCACAAAAGCGGCGCCCGGGCGTGGCGCGAGAGCCGGTTCGATTCGCCCGTCGGGCCGGGCAGGTCGGTCACGTCGTGCAGCGGCGCCGCCGCCGCGGCCGCCGCGACCCGCGCCTGCAGGTCGGCCAGTCCCGGCGCCGCGCCCGGCGCGGCGTCATAGGAAACCCGGCCCGGCGCGCAGAACCGGCCCAGATAGTCCGGCCCGCCCGCCTTGGGCCCGGTCCCGCTCAGCCCCTCGCCGCCGAAGGGCTGGCTGCCGACGATCGCGCCGATCTGGTTGCGGTTGACGTAGATGTTGCCCACCGGCAGCCGCTCGACGACGTGCTGCACCCGGTCGTCGATCCGGGTATGCACGCCGAAGGTCAGCCCGTAGCCGGAATGCGCGATGTCGTCGAGCACGCCGTCCAGCTGCTCGGCCCGGAACGTCGCCAGGTGCAGCACCGGGCCGAAGATCTCGCTTTCCAGATCCAGGATACCGTTCACCCCGATCACCGCGGGCGCCACGAAATGCCCCTCGGCGGGCCTGTCGAGTTCCTTCAGCACCGTCCCGTCGGCCCGCGCGGCCGCCAGGTATGCGTCGATCCCGGCCATGGCCTCGGCGTCGATCACCGGGCCCACATCGGTCGCCAGGTCCCAGGGATCGCCCAGGACCAGCTCGTCCATCGCGCCGAACAGCATCGCCTTGAAGTCCTCGGCAATGTCCTCCTGCACGTAGAGGCAGCGAAGCGCCGAACAGCGCTGGCCCGCGGACTGGAACGCGCTTTGGATCACGTCGCGCACCGCCTGTTCCGGCAGCGCGGTCGAATCGACGATCATCGCGTTCAGCCCGCCGGTTTCCGCGATCAGCCGCGCGCCGGGGTCGAGGTGCTCGGCCATCGCGCGGCGGATCGCCTGCGCGGTCTCGGTCGATCCGGTAAAGGCCACGCCCGAGACGCGGCTGTCCGAGGTCAGCGCCCTGCCCACGGTCGGGCCGTCGCCGGGCAGCAGTTGCAGCGCCTCGCGCGGCACGCCGGCCTCGTGCAGAAGTTCCACCGCCGCATGGGCGATCAGCGGCGTCTGCTCGGCCGGTTTCGCCAGCACCGCGTTGCCGGTGGCCAGCGCGCCGGCGATCTGGCCGGTGAAGATCGCCAGCGGAAAGTTCCAGGGGGAAATGCAGGTGAAGACGCCCGCCGCCGGACGGTCCAGCAACTGGGCGCGCGCCGCGTAGTAGCGCAGGAAATCCACCGCCTCGCGCAGTTCGGCCACCGCGTCGGCCAGCGTCTTGCCGGCCTCGCGCGCGACCAGCGCGAAAAGCCGCGGGTGGTGCGCCTCGTAAAGGTCCGCTGCGCGGTTCAGCACCTCGGCGCGCTGCGCCACCGGCGCGGTCCAGGGCCGGGCGGCGGCCAGCGCCGTCTCGACATCCCCCGCCGTCGCATTCAGCACCTCGCCCACCAGGTCGCCCGGCCGCGCCGGGTTGCGCCGCGCCTCGGGCAGGTGCGGCTCTGCCGCGCCGGCGATCAGCGGCACGGCCCGGTGCACCACCTCGCGCAGCGGTCCGCGCGCGGCGTCGATCTCGTCCAGCACCGGGCGGTGCGCGATGTCCCAGCCCCGCGCATTGCGGCGCTGCGGCAGATAGAGGTCGGGCGCGGTCCGCACCCTGGGCGCCGAAAGGTCGAGCGCCGCGAAGGGGTCGGCGGCGACCGTCTCGGGCGGCACGTCCTCGTCGACGATCTGGTTGACGAACGAGCTGTTCGCGCCGTTCTCCAGCAGCCGCCGCACCAGGTAGGCCAGAAGGTCGCGATGCGCGCCCACCGGCGCGTAGATGCGACACCGCGTGCCGGCCTCGGCCCGGACGATGTCGTGCAGCCGGTCGCCCATGCCGTGCAGCTTCTGGAACTCGAAGGCGTCCGTTTCGGCCGCCATCTCCAGCACGGCGGCGGCGGTATGCGCGTTGTGGGTGGCGAATTGCGGATAGATCCGGTCGGTCATGCCCAGAAGCTTGCGCGCGTTGGCGATGTAGGAGACATCCGTGGCGGTCTTGGCGGTGAACACCGGAAAGCCCTCGACGCCCAGGACCTGCGCGTGCTTGATCTCGGTGTCCCAGTACGCGCCCTTGACCAGCCGCACCATGAAGCGCCGGTCATGGGCCTCGGCCAGCGCGTGCAGCCAGTCCAGCACCGCGCCGGCGCGCTGGCCATAGGCCTGCACCACCACGCCGAACCCGTCCCAGCCGGCAAGGCTGTCGTCGGCGACGACCGCGGCGATCACGTCGAGCGACAGGCCCAGCCGGTCGGCCTCTTCGGCGTCGACGTTCAGCCCCATGTTGGACGCGCGCGCCTGGCGCGCCAGATCCAGAAGCCGCGGCGTCAACTCGGCCATGACCCGGTCGCGCTGCGCCTCTTCATAGCGCGGATGCAGCGCCGAAAGCTTGACCGAGATGCCCGGATTGTCGCGCACGTCGTCCGAGCGGCACGCCTTGGCGATCGCCGCGATGGCCCGCGAATAGGCGTCGAAATAGCGCCTTGCGTCGCGCCCGGTCCGCGCCGCCTCGCCCAGCATGTCGTAGGAATAGCTGTAGCCCTTCGCCTCCATCGTCGCGGCGCGCTCCATCGCCTTGGCGATGGTCTCGCCGAGGACGAACTGCCGCCCCATCTCGCGCATCGCGCGCGCCACCGCGGCGCGGATCACCGGCTCGCCCAGCCGCTTGACGGCGCCGCGCAGGACGCCGACGACGCCGGGCTGGTCGTCGTCCAGCACGCGGCCCGTCAGCATCAGCGCCCAGGTCGAGGCGTTGACCAGCGAGGACGAGGAATGCCCCAGATGCCGGCCCCAGTCCGAGGGCGCGATCTTGTCCTCGATCAGCGCGTCGATCGTGTCGGCGTCGGGCACGCGCAGCAGTGCCTCGGCCAGGCACATCAGCGCGATGCCCTCCTCGGTCGACAGCCCGTATTCGGCCAGGAACACCTCCATCAGCCCGGGCCGCGCCGAGGCGCGGATGCGCTTCACCAGGTCGGCGGCGCGCAGCGCGATGCGGGTGCGCCCGGCGGGCGGCAGCGCGGCGGTCTCGACGAGGCGGTCGAGCATTTCGGCCTCGTCGGCATATTTCAGGGTGTCGATTCGGGCACGCAGGGTGTCGAGGGTGGGGGACAGCATTGAAAACTCCTCCGTTTGGCCCAAGATACCGCAAATTTTCTTGGCGATAGTCCTGATTTTCACCTATCTGTAGGCGATCCGACCAAATTTCCAGGCCATGTCAATGCAAACGAACGCCGCCGATCTGGACCGCTTCGACCGGGCGATTCTCGACGTGCTGTCGGCCGAGGGCCGGATCAGCGTCACCGATCTGGCGGCGCGCATCGGTCTGTCGAAAACGCCGACCCAGGCGCGGCTGCGGCGGCTGGAACAGGACGGGGTGATCACCGGCTACCGGGCCATGCTCGACCCGATCCGGATCGGCCGCGATCACGTCGCCTTCGTCGAGGTCAAGCTGAGCGACACGCGCGAGGCGGCGCTTTCGGCGTTCAACGCGGCCGTGCGCGCCGTGCCCGAGATCGAACAATGCCACATGCTGGCGGCCTCGTTCGACTATCTGCTGAAGGTGCGCACCGCGGACATGCACGCCTATCGCCGGGTGCTCGCCGAGGCGGTCTCGACCCTGCCGCACGTGGCGCATACCTCGACCTACGTGGCGATGCAGGCGGTGAAGGAGGGCGGGCTGTAGCGCGGCTGGCACCGTCCGCGGGACGCCGATCCCCGGCGCGAGGCCGCAAGCGATGGCCCGGTGCCGCGCGGGCTATCGCCCGGCCTGCCAGACGACCGCCTCGGCGCCCGCGAACCGCGCCAGCCGCGCCAGTTCGGCGTCCAGCTTCGCGCGCCGTTTCGCGCCCCACGCGACGCCGGGCTCGGGCCAGAAGTTCAGGACGCGCAGGACGCCCTCGGCCCGCTCGGCCCTGGCCTCGATGCGTCCCACGAAGCGCTCGCCCTCCAGCAGCGGAAAGACGTAGTAGCCCCAGCGCCGCTTGCCCGCCGGCACGAACATCTCGTTGCGGTAGTCGAAGCCGAACAGCCGCTCCAGCCGGTTCCGGTCGCGGATCACCGGGTCAAACGGATTGAGGATGCGCAGCCGCGAGGTGGCCGGCTCCAGCGCCGCCAGCCGCGCCTCGATATCCAGGTTGCCGAGCGCGGCAAAGCTGCCGCCGGCGGCGGTCTCGACCTTCAGCGGCACCAGGTCGGCCCCAGCCGCCCAGGTCTTGACCTCGGCGACCTCCACCGCCTCCCAGAACTTGCGGATCTCGCCCGTCGTGCCGAACCCCATCCGGTCGATCGCCGCGTGGCATAGCCAGTCGATCTGGTCCGCCTCGGCCACCTCGGCCTCGCGCAGCGCCGCGGGAAAGACCCGCTCGGCCAGGTCGTAATACTTGACGAAGTTGCGCCGATGGCAGGTGGCGAGGTCCCCGGCATACCAGAGATAGTCGAGCACCATCTTGTGCGGCGCGCGGTACCACATTTCGCGGCGCTCCGGCGCCTCCGTCTGAAAGTCGCGCGTCGACAGTGCGCCCTCGGCCTCGATCCGCGCCCTGACGCGGTCGCGGAACGCCGGTTCGGGAAGCATCTTCCACCAGGCCGAGCGGTGGATATGCGCGCGCATCCGGTCGAACTGGCGCGCCCACATCGGCAGGAAATCCATCGGCAGGATGGACGCGTCGTGGGTGAAATGCTCGAACACCGCGCGGTCGCGGCGGTAGAGCGGCGCCAGCATGTGCTCGCGGTAATTCTGGTTCCGGCTCCAGAGGATGTGGTGATGCGCGCGTGCGACCACGCGGATCGTGTCGAGCTGCACGAAGCCGAGCCGCCGGATCGTCGCTTGCAGGTCCAGCCTGCCGGTCGGCGTCGCGGCAAGCCCCTGCGCCGACAGCCAGAGCCGGCGCGCCTGGCGGTTGGTGATCTGAAGCGGGCGCACGCATTCCTCCCTTGCGGTCCGGCCGGATCATTCCGCCGCGATGCGCGACAGGCAACCCGCTTCGCGTTATTCTTCGCCGACCGCGGCGCCGCTGCGCAGGAGGACCCGCCATGGAAGACGGATTTGCCGACCTGATCGACCGCTCGAACGCCTTTTTCGCCGGACTTGCCGCCAACAACACCAGGGACTGGTTCGAGCCGCGCAAGGACGACTACGTCGCCGGAATCAGGAAGCCCGCGGAACTGCTGGCCGACCTCCTGGCCGGCGACATCGCCAGAAAGACCGGCCGCGCGGTGACGCCCAAGGTGTTCCGCATCTACCGCGACGTCCGGTTTTCCAGGGACAAGACGCCGTACAACACGCACCTGCACCTGATGTGGAGCGCACCGGGCGCCACCGCCCCGGCCTGGTTCTTCGGCTCGTCGCCGGACTACCTGGTGCTGGGTACCGGGGTGATGGGCCTTTCCGGCCCGGCGCTGGCGCGCTACCGCGCCTTCGTCGACCGCCAGGGCGATGCGCTGGCCGCCGCGATCGCGGCCGCGGAACGGGCCGTGGGCGCCGAGGTGTCCGACTGGGGCCCCGAGCCGTTGAAGCGGGTGCCGAAACCCTATGGCCAGGACCACCCGCACGCCGACCTGATGAAGCGCAAGGCGCTGGCGCTGTCGGCGCCGCTGGGCGAGGGCTGGCGCAAGTCGGGGCTGGTTCCGGCGATCAACGCGCGGGTCGACGCGCTGATGCCGGTCTGGCGGCTTCTGGACGGGGAATTCGGCTGATCCGGCGGCAGGCGGGGTTTGCGGCGAACCGCTGCGCCCGCTTGCCCTATTCGCCGGGCTCGGCGGTTCCGTGCCCGTTGACCCGGTTCCACCGCAGCGACGACCAGAGCGCGCCCAGGATCAGCCCCGCGCCGATCACGCCGGTCACCAGTTCGGGGATATGCACCAGCGACTGCGCGAACATGATCAGCGCCAGCGCGAAGATCGAATAGAACGCGCCGTGTTCGAGATAGCGGAACTGCGCCAGCGTCTTCTGCTCGACCAGCATGATCGTCATGGACCGCACGTACATCGCGCCGATACCGAGCCCGATGGCGATCAGAAACAGGTTCTGCGTCAGCGCGAAGGCGCCGATCACGCCGTCGAAGGAAAAGCTCGCGTCCAGCACTTCGAGGTAGAGGAACGCGCCCAGCCCGCCCGCCGCCACGGTGCCCCGCGCCGCTTCGCGCCGGTCCAGCACGTGGCCGAGGATCTCGACGAGCGTGAACACCACCAGCCCGAAGAGCCCGGCGAAAAGGAACGTCGCGCGCTCGTGCTCGGGCAGCACCATCGCAAAGCCCAGCAGCAGCAACAGCACGGTCGTGATCTGCAGGCCCCGCACCGGCGCGCAGCGGCGCAGGTGGCATTCGACCATCGCGATCCAGTCGACTTCCTTGCCCTCGTCGATGAAATAGGTCAGCGCCACCATCATCAGGAACGCACCGCCGAAGGCGGCGATGCCCAGATGCGCCTCTGCCATGATATGCGCATAGGCCTGCGGGTCCGTCGCGGCCAGCTTGACCGCCGCCCAGGGCCCGATCTTCGCGGCGATCGCCACCACGGCCAGCGGAAAGATCACCCGCATCCCGAACACCGCGATCAGGATGCCCCAGGTCAGGAACCGGCGCTGCCAGACCGGGGTCATCGACTTCAGCTTGTTGGCGTTGACGATGGCGTTGTCGAAGCTGAGCGAAATCTCGAGGATCGCCAGCACCACGCCGATCATCAGGAACGATATGGTGCCGGTCAGCGTTCCGTAGGTGGCCCAGCCGAGCCACGCCGCGAGCACCAGTCCGATGCCGGTTACCGCGAAGGCCCAGCTGAAGTAATGAAATGCGGTGCGCGTCATGTCCTATCCCCGCCGGAACGCGCCGGCTGGTTTCCTAGCTAGGGACGCGATCCGTGATTGCCAAGGCAGGCGCGGCGAAGAAACGGTTGCGGTGTTGTGCAACGGCACCGCGGCTCAGCGCGCGACGATGCCTGCATCGAGCCAGGCATCGAACACCGCCAGCGCCGCCTCGGCGAAGGCCGGATCGTTGATGTGGCAATCCAGCTCGCGCAGCTCGACATTGCCCGGGCACGCCCGGCGCATCTCGGCGGCGAAGGCGGCGAGCCCCGCGGGGTCGCTCAGCGGCGCGCCCGGCCGGTCCCACTCGTTGCAGCCCTGCAGGGGCATCAGGAACACCGTGGGCCCGGCCGCCCGCGCCATCCGCCCGCAAAGCGCGCGCGCCACCTCGCGGCGTTCGTCCGCGTTCAAGAGCGCCGAGGTCAGCAGCCGGTTATGGGCGTGCATCTCGCGGCCCCGCAACCGCTCGGGCGGGGCTTCCCAGCCGACGAAGTCCACCAGGTCGTAACAGCCCGGCGCGACGATCTGCGGGATGCCTGCGCGCCCCGCCGCCGTCAGCCGGCTTTCGCCCGCGGTGATCCGGCTGCCCATGATGTGATTGGCGACCTCCTGCGGCGCGAAATCCATCACCGCTGCGAACTGCCCCTCGGCCGCGAGGCTCTCGTATGCGCGCCCGCCCATGCCGGTGGCGTGGAACACCGCGACCTCGAAGCCGCGCGCCTCGAGCGCCGGTTTCAGCGGCACCATATAGCGCAGCACCGTCTTGCCGAACGATGTCATGCCCAGGCGCGGCAGCCCGGGCGCCGGCGCCTCGACCGCGCGCGCGGCGCCCAGCACCGCGCCCGCGGCCTGGCTCAGCGAGGCGCGGCAGATCGAGTTCAGCCCGTAAAGCCCGCCGGCCCAGAGGATCATCTGGATGTCCGGGGCCAGCCGCTCGGGCGGGATCATCGGCGAGAAGCTGACCGTCGAGACCACGTATTTCGGCACCCCCAGCGGCAGCGCCGCGCAGACGTCGAGCGCCAGGTCGGTGCCCATCGAGCCGCCCAGCACGATCGCCCCGTCGATCCGGCCCTCGCCGTGAAGCCGCGCCGCCAGCGCCGCCGCGCCGCGGCCCATGATCTGCATCGCCGCGTTCTCGTCGCCCGCGCCGGCGGCATTCTCGATCGAGCTTCCGCCTGCCTTGGCCACCTCGTGCTTGGAGATGTCCGCCGGCGCCGACGGATCGCCGAGAACACTGACATCCATCGTCACCGCCTCGCCGCCCTGGCCGCGGATGCAGCCGGCCAGATAGCGCAATTCGTCGTCCTTGGTGTCGTAGGTGCCGACGATCAGGATCCGGTTGCCCATGGCCTGTCCTCCTATCCCCCGTCCCCCGGGCGGGCCGGAAACGCCGCGCGGCGGCGCCGCAGCGCCTTGCCGCGCTCGGACCGAAGATATTGCCGCCGGCGGTAGAGATGCGCGCCGAACCGGCTTGGCCGGTGCTCGATCCGCCACCGGGTCTCGCGCCGCAGCCGCGCGTCCAGCCAGACCCGGCGCAGATGCAGCGAGAGGATCACCACGATCATGCAGAACAGGATGAAGGCGACCGGCCGGTCGATGAAATCCAAGGGCTCCTTCACCCGGTTCATCGAGGACCGCAGCTTGACCTCCATGATGCCGCCCAGCACCATGCCGAGAATGATCGGCACGATCGGCAGGCTCAGCCGCTTCAGCACGTAGCCGAAGACGCCGAACGCGGCGGCGACGGCGCAGTCGGTGGCGGAATTGCGCAGGCTGTAGACGCCGACGAAGCTGAGAACCAGGATGCAGGCGCCGAGGAAGCGGTTGGGGATGTTCACCACCCGGATCAGCTGGTTCGTGGCGCCCAGAAGGAAGACCAGCACCAGCACGTTCAGGATCAGCAGCGCCAGATAGAGCGCGACCACGAAATCCATCTGGTACTGGAACAGCCCCGGCCCCGGCACGACGTTGTGCACGTAGAAGACCGACAGCATCATCGCCGTCAGCGCCTCGCCGGGGATGCCGAGGGCCAGCAGCGGCACCATCGCGGCGGCGGGCACGGCGTTGTTCGCGGTCTCGGACGCGATCAGCCCCTCGGACGAGCCGTGGCCGAAATCCTCGGGCCGCCGGCTGGTCTTCTGCGCGTAGGTGTAGCTGAGGAACTGCGCGGTGAACTCGCCGACGCCGGGGATCATCCCCATCATCACCCCGAACGAGGCCGAGACGCTGGCGATCCGCGGATGCCGGGCAAGCTCGCGGAAGCCCTGGAACAGCCCGCCGCGAAGCCTGGTCATCCGGGTCTTCTCGTCCTCGCCGGTCAGCAGCAGGAACGCCTGGCTCAGCGCGAAGAGCCCCAGCACCACGACGATCAGGTCGATGCCGCCGGCCAGCCATGACTGTTCGAACGTGTAGCGGCGGGTGTACTTGACCGGCTCCAGCCCGACGGTGTTGAGGAAGATGCCGAACGACGCCAGCGCCGCCGCGATCAGCGTCTGGCCGCGATGCGCGATCACCACCAGGATGATGCCCAACAGCGCGGCCAGGAAAATCTCGCGGCTGCCGAACATCGGCGTGATCCGGGCCAGGACCGGCGCGAACAGGATCAGCGCGATCACGCTGACGATGCCGCCGAAGAAGCTGGCGGAATAGGCCAGGCTCAGCGCGCGGCGCGCCTCGCCCCGGGTGGTCATCGGAAAGCCGTCATAGGTGGTCAGCGCGTTGACCGCGGTGCCCGGCGTGTTGATCAGGATCGCCGGGATCGCGCCGCCGTACATCGAACTGCCGTAGATGCCCAGCAGCACCGTCAGCCCGACGATCGGGTCCATCGAGAACGTCGCCGGCAGCAGGATCGCGATCGCCACCGCCGGGCCGACGCCGGGGATCGCACCGATCAGCACGCCGCCGATCGAGCCCACCAGCAGCGCCGCCGCCACGTCCCAGCGCGCCAGCACCTCTATGGCGGACCAGAGAAGCTCCATCAGAGGTTCAGGATGAAGAACGACCTGAGCGCGGCCGGAAAGTATTCATAGACCGCGCCGCCGGGGATCTTCACCTCGAGGAACGCCTTGAACAGCACCACGACCGCCACGGCGACGGCGGCCGACAGCCAAAGCCAGAACCGCGTCCGGTAGCCCATGCGCCAGGTCAGCGCGGGCAGGAACGCCGCCGAGGCGAAGACGTAGCCGATCAGCGGCACCAGGAAGACATAGGCCAGGAACCAGGCGCAGAACTCGGCCGCCGCGGCCCAGCGCCGGCCCTCGGCCAGGTCGGCCCGCGCGATCCGGCGCGGGCGCAGCCGTGCCGCGTGCAGCGCGGTGAACAGCACCATGCCGCCCACCGCGACCGCAGGCCAGAACCCGGGCTGCGCGGCCCATTTCGTGTTCTCCACCCAGGTGGTCTGGCTCGGGTAGCTGACCGCCAGCAGGACGGCGAAGACGGCAAATCCCGCCGCGAACAGAAGCTGGCCGCGCCGCGGCACGCCTCTCGGGGCGGTGGGATCGTCTTCGTGGCGCATCGCCGGGCCTCTCCCGTGACACAGGATTTCGGCGGACATCCCTGGCCGGGACGCGGGGCCCCGGACCTGGGCCTACTGCATGATCTCTTCGATCTTCGCCATCGTCGCGATGTCGTTGGCGACCCGCTCGGCCGAGGCCGCGGCGTCCTGCCAGTAGACCAGCGCGCCGGTCTCGGCCGCCACCGCCTGGGCGCGGTCCGACATCACCGTCTTCGACGCCACCGCCGCGATCTTGTCGCGCACCTCCTGCGGCGTCTCCTTGGTGACGAACAGCCCGTTCCAGAGCGCGATGTTCAGCGTCGGGTCGACCTCGCCCGCGGTGGGCGCGTCCGGCACCTTCGCGATCCGCTCGTCGGTGATCGAGACCAGCACCTTGACCTGGTCGAGGCAGGGCAGGATCAGCTGCAGCGTGGTGTTGATCACGTCGGCATCGCCGCTGGCCAGCGTGTTGCAGTCGAGCGCGTCGAACGCGGCGTCACTGCCCCACTCGAAGCCGAGGTTCCTGGCCAGCGCCTTGGTCACCTGCGTCGGCGTCAGCGGATCGCCGAAATGACCCAGCGCGACGTCGTTTTCCTTCGCGTGCTCGGCCAGTTCCTCGATCGTCGAATAGGGCGCGTTGCCGCCGGTCGCGATCACGAAGGGATAGGTCAGGAAGATGCCGACGGGGTCGAATTTCTCGGGCGTCAGTTCCGGGATGCCGATCTGGTGGCCGACCACCGGCACGCCGATCACGAACGAGCCGATCATCGAGCCGTCCGGTGGCGCGGTCGCCACCTCGATCGCGCCCGGGAACGGCCCGCCGCCGCCGCCGGGCTTGTTCACCACGGCCGCCGAGACGCCGTATTCGGCCTGGAAATCCTCGGCGATCATCCGGGTCAGCACGTCCTCCAGATCGCCCGGCGGCCAGGGCACGACGAAGCTGACCGGCTTGTCGGGATACTCGGCCAGCGCCGCGCCCGCGGACAACGCAAGCCCCAGCGCCCCGCCCAGAAGGTGGTTCGGTCTCATGGTTTTCCTCCCAGTTGTCGCCCCTCGGGCCGTTACCCCCTGCGGGCGGTTCATTATTCAAACCATCGGTTCTGTTTTAGATTGACAGCCGCGCCGCCGATCTGTCAACAATTTTAGACCACCGCCGGCAGGGCGCTGTCCAACGCCAATTGCCGGGACTTCCTGGAACAAGCCGGGCGCGCGCCATGGGAACCGTCTCCAAAGCCCTGATCCTGCTGGACCTGTTTTCCCGCTCGCGCCCCGAGATCGGGCTGAGCGACCTGGCGCGGCTGGCGGGGATGAACAAGGCCACGGTCTACCGGCTGCTGCGCGAATTGCAGGCCGCGGGGCTGGTCGAGCAGACCGAGGCCAAGGCCTACCGGCTGGGACCCTCGGTGCTGCGCCTCGCGGGCGTGCGCGAGGCCACCGTGCCGATGCGCGAGGTCGCGCGGCGGGTGCTGCGCGACCTGGCCGACACTACCGGAGAGACCGCGCATCTGAGCCAGGTGCAGGGCGAGCGTCTGGTGACGTTCGACTATGCCTATGCCCCGGCGCACGGCACGTCCGTTCGGATGGAGGATGCCGAGGTGCTGCCGTTCCACGCCACCTCGACCGGGCTCGCGGTCCTGGCCTTCGCCGATCCGGCCCTGCGCGCACGGGTGCTTGCCGGCCCGCTGCCCGCGCTGACCCCCGAGACGCCGACCGATCCCGGCGACATCCGCGACCGGCTGGCGCGCATCCGCGCCACCGGCTTCGCCGACCTGGTGGGCGGGTTCGAGGCCGACGTGCATTCGCTGGCCGTGCCGCTGTTCGACGCCGCCGCCGCCTGCATCGGCGCGGTGGCGGTCGCCACGCCGACCGCCCGCATGACCCCGGTCCTGCGCGGCCTGATCGTCGTTTCGCTGTTCAACGCCGCGCACGCGCTTTGCGCCGGCTGGGGCGGCTTTCTGCCGGAAGACCTGCAGAAGGTCTGGGCCGATGCCGTCTGACGCCGCGGACGACCGGAGGGCGCTGATCCTCGATTTCGGCGGCGTCGTGACGCGCACGCTGTTCGAGACCCACGACATGACCGAGCGCACGCTCGGCCTGCCGCCCGGCACGCTGACCTGGGCCGGCCCGTTCCACCCCGAAAGCGACGGCCTGTGGCAGGCGATGCAGCGCGGCGCCATCACCGAGCGCGATTACTGGCTGGAACGCACCCGCGAGGTCGGCGCGCTGCTGGGCGAGAGCTGGACCGAGATCAGCCAGTTCGTCCGTGCCGCGCGCGGCGCCGACCCGGCGGCGATCATCCGGCCCGAATTCCACGACGCCCTGGACGAGGCGCGCGAGGCGGGCGCTGCGCTGGCGATCCTGTCGAACGAGCTCGACCTGTTCTACGGCGCGGATTTCCGCGACAAGCTGCCGTTCCTGAAGGACTTCGACGCCATCGTCGACGCCACCCACACGCGGATCCTGAAACCCGACCCGCGCGCCTACCGAGGCGCGCTCGACGCGCTCGGCCTGCCGGCGGGGCAATGCGTCTTCGTCGACGACCAGCCGACGAACGTGGCCGGCGCCGCGGCGCTCGGGCTTTGCGCGGTGCAATTCGACGTCGCCCGCCCCGGCGCGTCCTATTCCCGCGCGCTGGACCTGCTGATCCCCGAAAGGACCGCCCAATGAAGGACTCGAACTTCCTCAAGGAAATGAATGCCCGGCTGAACTGGCATCCGATGGCGCACCCGGCCGAGATGCAGGCGCATCCGCCGACCATCATCACCAGGGCCGAGGGCACGCGGATCACCGATATCGACGGGCATCAGGTGGTCGACGCGGTGGGCGGGCTGTGGAACGTGAACCTCGGGTTTTCCTGCGAGCCGGTGAAACGCGCCATCGCCGAACAGCTCGACCGGCTGCCCTATTACTCGACCTTCCGCGGCACCACGAACGACGTGATCATCGAACTGGCCTCGGTGCTGCGCGATTTCTGGGAACCGGACGGGCTGACGCGGGCGTTCTACACCTCGGGCGGAGGCGACAGCATCGAGACCGCGCTGCGGCTGGCGCGGCAGTACCACAAGATCCGGGGCGAGCACGGCCGGGTCAAGTTCCTCAGCCTGAAGAAGGGCTATCACGGCACCCATTTCGGCGCGGCCAGCGTCAACGGCAACGCCAATTTCCGCACCATGTACGAGCCCCTGCTGGCCGGCTGCCACCACGTGCCCGCGCCCCATGCCTATCGCAACCCGTTCGACGAGACCGACCCCGAGCGGCTGGCGCAGCTATGCCTGAACGCGCTGGAAGACGAGATCGCGTTCCAGGGCGCGGGCACCGTCGCCGCCTTCGTGATGGAGCCGGTCCTGGGCGCGGGCGGGGTGATCGTGCCGCATGAAAGCTTCATGCCTGGCGTGCGCGAGATCACTGCGCGGCACGGCATCCTGCTGATCTCGGACGAGGTGATCACCGGCTTCGGCCGCACCGGCGACTGGTCCGGGGCGCGGCACTGGGGGGTGCAACCGGACATGGCCGCGACGGCGAAGGCGATCACCAACGGCTATTTCCCGTTCGGCGCGGTGATGATCGCCGAGCATGTCGCCGAGGTGTTCGAGACCGACGAGACCGGCAGCGCCAACATCGCCCACGGCTATACCTATTCCGGCCACCCGGTCGGCGCGGCGGCGGCGCTTGCCTGCATCGGCGAGACGCTGCGCCTGCAGGTCCAGAAGAACGCCGCGGCGCGCGGGGCGGAACTGTGGGCCGGGCTGCAGGCGCTGAAGGAGCGCCACGAGGTGATCGGCGACGTGCGCGGCGGGCACGGGCTGATGCTGGGGATCGAGGTGGTCGCCGACCGCGCCAGCAAGGCGCCGATCGACAAGGAGACAATCGGCAAGGTGCACGAGGCCGCGTACCGCGCCGGCGCGATGATCCGCGTCTCGGGGCACAACATCCTGATCTCGCCGTCGCTGGTGCTGACGGCCGGGGACGCGCAGGCGATCCTCGACGCGCTGGAGGCCGGGTTCGCGGCGGTGTGACGGCCCATGGCGCGGGATGCGCGCCGGCGGATGCGGGCCGGCCCCTGGTCCGGTGCGGGCGTTGCCATCGCCGGGCAGCGGCGGCCTGCGGCCCCGTTCCGCGCCGCGGGAAGACCCCGGACGGCAGGTGCGGCCCGGTCGCGGAAACCGCCCCGGTTCAAAGGAAATACACGTAGAAATCCCGCAGCGCGTCGCCCTCTAGGTCGCGGGTCTTCTTCACCTCCTTGCGCTTCATGAAGACGTGGTGCGCCACCAAATCGGCGCCCACCGCCCCGGTCAGGGCGCGGTCGGCCTCGAGATCGTCGATCGCGCGCCTCAGGTCGGCGGCGACCGAAACGGTCGCATCGACCTTGTCGAAGCAGTCGCCGGTTTCCATCGGCGGCAGGTCATAGCCGTTCTCGACCCCCAGAAGCGCCGCCTGCAGCACCGCGGCCACCGCCGTGTAGGGGTTGGCGGAACCGTCGGCCATCCGGTGTTCGAGCCGCGCCTTGGCGCCGCCTTCCTCTGAAACCCGCGCCGTGACGCCGCGGTGATCGCCCGCCCAGTTCGCCCAGTAGCCCGCCAGCGCCGCGGGCTGCAGCCGCTGGTAGGAATTCGCCGTCGGCGCCACCAGCCCGGCAAGGCCGCGGTGATGGCGCATCCAGCCGGCGATGCAGCCCCGCGCGAGGTCGTTCATGTGGTCCGGCCCGCCCTGCGGCCCGCTCGACAGCGCGTTGCGCGCGTCGCCGTCGGTGAAGCTGAGGTTGACGTGCAGGCCCGAGCCGCCCGCCTCGGCCACCGGTTTCGGCATGAAGGTCAGAAGCAGCCCGTGATCCAGCGCGATCTCGCGCGCCATCAGCCGGAACAGCACCACGTCGTCGATCGCGCGCACCGCGTCGTCGTAGGTCAGCGTGAACTCGAATTGCGGCGCGTCGTACTCGGCGGTGAACATGTCGATGCGAAAGCCGAGTTCTTCCGCCTTTTCCCAGATCGCGTCGGTGAACCGCATCGGGTCGGTGAAGTTGCCGGTGCCGTAGACCACGCCGCCCGGCGTGTCGTAGGGGCGCAGCGCCCCGGTCTCGTCGGCCTGCAGCACGAAGGCCTCGAGCTCCAGCCCGACCTTCGGCGCCAGCCCGCGCGCCTGCCAGGCCGCGACCGCGCGTTTCAGCGCGCCGCGCGGGCAAAGTGGCAGCGGCGCGCCGTCATGGCCGAAAAGGTCGCCCAGCACGACGCGCGTCGCGCGCTCCCAGCCGTCGCGCACCTCTTCGCCGCGCCAGCGCAGCTCCATGTCGGGCAGGCCCTCGCGCACCATGGTGCCCGGCGCGTCCAGCATCAGGTCGCGGTCGTAATGCACCGCGAAGGTCGGCCGCGCAAAGCGCGTCGCGCCCTCGCCGATCCTGGCGCCCGGAATGTACTTGCCGCGCATGACGCCCAGGTGATCGCACCAGAGCGCCCTCAACCGCTCGCCCATGTCCCGTCTCCTTTCCCGCCGCCGCCCGTCAGGCCGGCCGTATCCTGACCGGCATATCCTTGATCCCGCCCACGAAGTTCGACCGCAGGAACCGGTGCGGCCCCGCCGGCTCGATCGCGCTGATCCGGCGCGCCAGCTCCTCGAACAGCACCCGCACCTCGAGCCGCGCCAGGTGCATGCCCAGGCAGACATGCGGGCCACCCTGGCCGAAGCTGACATGCCGGTTCGGGCTGCGGGAAAGGTCCACCCGGAACGGGTCGTCGAACGCCGCCTCGTCGCGGTTCGCGCTGGCCAGCCACAGAAGCACCTTGTCGCCGGCACGTACCCGGGCGCCGTGCAGTTCGACATCCCGCGTCGCCGTTCGCCGGAAATACAAGGCCGGCGTCGCCCAGCGGATCACCTCGTCGGCCATCGTGTCCCACACCGCGCCGTCCTGCATGACGCGCAACAGCTCGGGCTGGTGGCACATCGCCTGGATGCCGGCGGCGATGGAATAGCGCGTGGTGTCGTTGCCGGCGGCCACCAGCAGGCAGAAGAAGTTGCGGAACTCGGTCTCGGTGATTGTCTGCCCGTCCTCGTCGGGCTGTAGGATCAGGTGCAGAACGCCCAAGGTGTCGCCCCGCGCGGCCTTGTCGGCCATCAGCCGCTGCGCATAGTCGTAAAGCTCGGCGCCTGCGGGCGAGTTGAACGGCATCAGCCGGAACGCGTCGGTGTCCATCCGGTCCAGCACGTGGGTGGTGAAATCCGGGTCGGTATTGGCGATCAGCGCGTCGCCCTTCTCGACCAGCCATGGCAGGTCGGCCTCGGGCACGCCGATGATCCGGCCGAGCATCCGCATCGGCAATTGCCGCGCGATCTCGCGCGTGGCGTCGAATTCGCCCCGCGCCAGCGCCGCGTCCAGGATCTCGTCGCAAAGCCCGCGGATCTCGGCCTCGAACCCGGCGATCACCGGGCGCGAGAAGGCCTTGATCAGCTTCTTGCGGACCCGGGTGTGTTCCGGCGGGTCGGTTTCCTGGAACGTGCGGCGGGCGAGGTATTCCTCTTCCGTCTGGTCCTCCATGCGGATGCCGCGCGCCGAGGACATCAGTTCGTAGTCGCGCAACAGCGCCGCGATGTCGGCGTGCCGCGTCACCGACCAGAAGCCGCGCCCGCCCGCCCATTCGGTCCAGGCACAGGGCGCCTCGCGCCGGAGCCGGGTGAAGGTGTTGTGCGGCGGGCCGTCCGTGAAGGCATCGTGCGAAGCGAGATCGGCAAAACCGTCGTCGCCGGGCTGCCAGACCGTCATGCTTGCCCCCCTTCCGCCGCCCGTTGGCAGGGCTTAAAGGCTAGCTATGCACATCGCGATCCTGATGACAAATACCGACGAGTCGCGCTTTTCGGCCCGGCACCCGAAGGACGGGCAGAAATTCGCCGCGCTGGTGCACGAGGCACGCCCCGGCTGGACGACCGAGGTCTTTTCGGTCAAGGACGGCGTCTTTCCCGGGGGGCCCGACGCGGCCGATGGCTGGATCATCACCGGCTCGCCGGCCTCGGCGCAATCGGACGACGACTGGATCCTTGCGCTGCTGGACCTGATCCGCCGGATCGAGGCGGCGCGGCGGCCCATGTTCGGGGCCTGTTTCGGGCATCAGGCGATCGCGCGCGCGCTCGGCGGCGCGGTCGCGGACAATCCCGGCCCGTTCGTCCTGGGCATCGTCGAGGTGAATGTCGAGACGGCGGCGCCCTGGATGGCCCCGGCGCAGGCCCGGTTTCGGATCGCGGCCGCGCATGGCGAGCAGGTGACGGGAATGCCGCCCGGCGCGGTCCTGAACGCCTCGGGTCCCGGCTGCCCGATCGCGGGTTTCACGATCGGGACCCACGTGTTCACCACGGAATACCACCCCGAGATGACGCATGGCTTCATCACCGCGCTGACCGACGCCATGGCGCGCAGGGCGGACCCCGGGGTGATCGCCCGCGCGCGCGCCTCGCTCGCCCGCCCGGCCGACCGGGCGCTGTTCGCCGAATGGATCGCGCGGTTCTTCGAACATGCCGACGCCGTCCTTCAACGGTCGAGTGGCCAATCGGCATTCCCTGAACCAGGCATCACGGCCGGGCGAAGCGCGCGACGCCCGCCGTCTCAGGCGACGTTCATCAACTTGAAAAATCGCGGCTGATTAAAGCTTGTGCCGGTACCGACACACCTGAAGCCGTCCTTCCGGTATCCGCGCATTTGATCGTAGAAATTCCTTACAGGCCCGACATATCCCTCGTCTTCGACCAGTTCGCGGCGGATAGGGTTGATTTCGACCACAACCGTCCTTCGGGAAAGCCTTACGAACTCGTCCACGACCCTTATCCAGTGCTTGGGGTGGCAGTAGTGTTCCAGTGCGTCGAAGCACAGGACGATGTCGAAGGCATTCTGCTTGAACGGATAGGGAATGATGCCGGCATCGAAAGTAACCACGTTCAGACCCAGACTGTCGATGATGGGCCGGTACGGCCAGTCGCCGCGGTCGACACTGCCATCGGCCAGGTCGTCGCCAAGATCGCGGAACGGGGTACGCGCGTCCCGCTTGCCGCGCAAATAGTCGTTGGAATAGTCGCTTCCCGTGACCTCGTGGCCGAAATGGCGGAGAACCTCAAGGACGGCGCCATGCGCGGTCGACATCTCGAGCACGCTGTATCGGTCTTCGCCGGACATCGCCTCGGGCAGATAGCACAACAGGCGGCTCCAGGCTCGGCGGATATTCTTGAAGCGCAGCAGGTATTTCTTCTGCACCGTGGCGAGGCTGCCGTCGAATGCCTCGTCGGGCAGGTCGTAGGCCTGTGCGAATTCTTTCGGTGGAAGACTATCGTAGGCGGCCAACACATCGTTCGGACCGAAGGCGCGCTCGGGCGTTCGGTTGCGCCATTCGCGCATATGCTGGTCGCGCAGTGCGGACATTCGAGCCACGAATTGTCCGTAGCCGCCTTTCATCCCTGCAGGGCGCTGCCTTTCCCAGGCGACTAGCTGACGTCTGCCGAACGGTCTCACGCTGCCTCCGCGGTTTCCTGTGGTCATCCCAAAGGTATCGGATCAAGTGTTTCATTACGGTTAGCCGTGCCGTCCCGTGATGTTTGTCTTGCGGCGCACGGCGGCTGTTGCCGTCGCTGAGGCCGGCCGTTCCGGCGCCGAAATCCAGGCCGTCACCGGTCAACGGGCGGTGGCCATCGTGCAGAAACACCGCCGGCAGGCCGCCCCGCGGGCGCCGGGCATCCGCGCCCGGACCCGGTGGCACGAGAACGAGCGGACAAGACCGAGTGGCGTGGAGCGATGCGGGAATTGGCGCCGGCCGCACGTCGACGCCAATTCGATCACCAGAGTAACCCATGAAAGACATTCTGGTACCCGCGGCCGGACTCGAACCGGCACGGCATTCCTGCCTAGGGATTTTAAGTCCCCTGTGTCTACCATTCCACCACGCGGGCCCTGTGGGCGAAGATTTCATCTAGGCCGGGCTTTGACCAGCGCCGAATTGCCGGCGTTTACGCCCTGTTCGTCGACCTTTGCGAAGATCGCGGCTAGGCTTGCGGCCAGGCTTGCCGGCCAGGATGGCGGATCGGATGCAGACGACGCGAAAGCGGCAAAGGGCGCGGGATCGCGCCGGGACGAGGGGCGCGCGCCCGCCCGCGCCGTTCTCGGCCGAGGCGCGGGCGCGGGATTTCGCCGATTTCGACCGCGGCTTCGCGCGGTGGCGGCGGGCGATGGCGCGCGGGCTGGGCTGGGCCGCCGGCGCCGCCGGGGCCGCGCTGGTTCTCTGGTTCGCGCTGGCATAGCGAGGGAGGCCGCGGCGCTTCGCGCCGTTGCTCCGCTCCGGCGCGGTTTCGCTGCGGGGCGTCGGCGTGCTTTCGCCCGGCGCCGGCTGTCCGCCGTTTCAGGCGCCCGCGGCGAAAGCGGCGAGGGCGGCAGGCGGTTCGCGGCCGGGCCGCGCGCGGGCCTCGGCCAGCCGCCCGGCGATCATTGCCGGCACGCCGGGATGCGCGCCGATCGGGTCGGCGAGAATGCCGGCGAACCCGGCCTCGTCCAGCGCGCCGGGGATGTCGCCGGTCACGTGGTCGCCGCGCGCGGCGAAGAACGGCAGGCAGATCGCCCGCGGCCCGGCGCCGCGCGCCGCATCCCGGACAAGCGGCGCCTGCTCGACATAGCCGATCCGGATTTCCGCCGGCGCCAGCCGCCGCCCGAGCCGCGCCGCGAACCGGCGGGCCGCCCGGGCCGAGGTCTCGCTGCGCCCCGAGCCATGGGCGGCGAGCACCAGCACGACCCGGTCCAGGGCCCAGCCCCGTTCGGCCGCCAGCCGCGCGATCTCGTCGCCCGCAAGCCCGACGAGCCCCGGGTCGACGCCGAGCGGCGCCAGCACGCGGGACGCCCGCGAACCCAGCCTGCGCGGCAATTCGTCGGTGGTGAACCAGCCCTCGCTCATGAACAGCGGATAGATCACCGGCGGCACCGCCGCGTCCTGCAGCGCGCGGTCGAGCGCGCCGGGCATCGCCAGCGTCACGCCGCGCACCCGCACCCCGGGCAGCAGCCGCCCGACGCGCGCGGCCAGCGACGCGGTCTCGGCCTCGGCCGGGTCGGGGTCGGAGGGCTGGCCATGGGCGACGATCAGCGCCTCAGTGGCTGGTGCCCTCGGAGAAGGTGATCTTGTTCCAGACATTGTACTTTCCGGATGGCTTGCGCATCGGCAGGCGGGTGATCTCTTGCAGCGTCGCGGCGTCGTAGACGATCACCGCGCCGTCCTCTTCCCAGACCGAGACCAGCGCGTGGCGCCCGTCACGGGTGAATTCCACATGCGCCACCGTGGCGCCGGGCACGGGCCGCAGCGTGCGCACGATCTGCAGCGTCTCCTTGTCGATCACGTGCATCGCGTCGCGGTTCGGGCCAAAGAACACGTCGGCCCAGAAATACGGCGTCGCCTCGTGACTGCGAAGGAAGAAGCCGGGGCCGAGCGTGTCGATCGTGGCGACCACCTGCCAGTCCCCGACGTCGATCACCGACAGCTTGGCCTCGCGCAGGTGCGGCGTCGCCATCACCCGGCGCCCGCCCTGCATCCAACTGATGCCCGAGCCGAGATGCGGCATGCCGGGTAGCGGCAGTTCGGCCACCTCCAGCCCGACGTTCAGGTTCACCACGACGCCGCGCGTGCCGTCGCGGGCGGCGCCCACCAGGAAGCGGTAATCGGGGGTGAAGAAGAAGTCGTCGATCGGCTCGGCCGTGAGAATCCGGCGCCGCGCGAACAGGCCCTCGGACGAGGCGATGCCCTCGACCATTCCCGCCTCGCGGCTGTGCACGAAGCCCTCGAAGACCGGCGGCGCGTCGGGGTCGGTGGCGACCTCCCAGATTTCCGGCGCGTCCTTCAGCGCCAGGATGAAGCTTTGCCGTTCCGGCGCCTGGTAGACCGCCGAGACGCGGCTTGGCGCGCCTTCCTTGGCGATCACCTGCATGACGCGGGCGACCGACAGGTCCCCGGTGGACAGGATCGTCAGCGTCATCGGCAGGTAGTTGGCGACCGCCAGCCATTTGCCGTCGTGGCTGATCGCGATGTTGCGGCTGTTCAGCCCGGCGCGGACCCGGCCGACCTCGGCCAGCGACCAGAGGTCGTATTTCTGCACCCAGCCGTCGCGCGACATGATGAAGACGAAACGGCCGTCGGGGCTGAACTTGGGTCCGCCATGCACCGCGAAGGGCGTGGCGAAGCGGTCGAGCACGGCGAACGTGTCGCCGTCGAGCACGCTGACATGATGATCGCCGGTCTCCACCACCAGCGTGATGTTCATCGGGTCGGCGTCCCATGCCGGGGCGTCGGCGGGGCCGTACGCGTCGTTCAGGGTCAGGCTGCCGGCGATCTCGGCCTCGCCCCAGGGCGGCACCTCGGCCAGGGGCGCGTTCAGGAACGCCGCCAGGTCGGCGATCCGGGCCGCGTCGAGGTCGCCGGCAAAGCCCGGCATCTGCGTGGCGGCACGGCCCCCGGCGATCACCGCCTCCAGGTCCGGCCCGCGCATCCGGCGCAGCGTCTCGGGGATCAGCGCCGGGCCGATGGCGCCGAGCCGCCCGTCGCCGTGGCATCCGGCGCAGTATTCGGCATAGTCGTCGGCGGGGCCGGCCGCGGCGGGCCCGGCCGCCAGCAGGATTGCGCCGACGGCCGCGGCCCGCAGGCAGACGCGCCACGCGGCAGCGCCGGGCAGCGCCCGGCACGGGTCAGCCGAACCGATGCACCGGATCATGGCGTTTCCCCCGGAATGGCGTGACTGTGACGGTCCTTTCCTCTTCCTCGACCCCGATTTCGGCATTCGACAGATAGCAGGCCGGGTCCTCGGCCCAGGGATCGCCGGTCAGTTGCAGGGCGCGGATCCGGGTGTTGCCGCCGCAGATCGCGCGGTGCGCGCAGGCGCCGCAGCGGCCCTTCAGCGGCCGCGGGCGGCGGCGCAGCTCTGCCAGCATCGGGTCGGCGCCGGTCCAGAGCGCGGAAAACGGCGTCTCCTTGACGCTGCCGATCGTATAGTCCGACCAGTAGGTGTCGGGATGCACCTTGCCCTGGGTGTCGATGTTCGCCACGCCGACGCCCGAGGAATTGCCGCCCCAGGCGGTCAGGTGATCCGTCACGTGGGCGACCTGCGCCGCATCGAAGTTCCGCCTGGCCCAGTTCAGGAAATACACCGCGTCGGCGTCGTTGTTGCCGGTGACGATGTCCAGCGGCGGCCCGCCGGATGCGGCGTGCCAGGCGCGCTCGATCAGGAGATCCATCGCCGCACGGGTCGGGTCGTGCTCGGCGTCCTCGCCGCGGTGCTTGTCGCCGCGCCCGGCATAGACCAGGTGCGAGAGATAGAACTTGTCGACGCCCTCGTCGTCGCAAAGCTTCAGGAGGTCGGGCAACTGCCTGCCGTTGTCGCGGGTCAGCGTGAACCGCAGCCCCACCTTGATGCCGCGCGCCTTGCATTCCCTGACTCCGCGCAATGCATCGGCAAACGCGCCCTGGACGCCGCGGAACCAGTCGTTCGTGGCACCGATCCCGTCGATCGAGATGCCGACATAGTCGAACCCGATCTCGGCCACCCGGTCGGCGGCCGCGCCGTGCAGCTTGGTGCCGTTGGTCGACAACGCCAGCATCCGCACCAGTTTCCGCGCGCGCCGGGCGATTTGGAACAAATCCTTGCGGTCCAGCGGCTCGCCGCCCGACAGGATCAGCGCGGGGATCCGGAACCGGCCCAGGTCTTCCAGCGTCTCCATCGCCTGGGCGTGGCTCAGTTCGCCCGGGAACTCCACGTCCGCCGAGACGGTGTAGCAATGCCGGCACTTGAGGTTGCAGCGCCGCGTGAGGTTCCAGATCACCACCGGCTTGACCGGCCCGGCGCCGCGGCGGTGCCTGACCGGGGTCGGCGAAACGAGCTGGTGCATGTATTCGGTCAGTCGGAACATCGCCTAGCTCGCTTTCCGGCGGAGCCGCAGCCCCGTCTTCTTGAGGATACGGGTGGAATACAGCACGTCGCCGCCGCGGCAGGCATCGCCCAGGATCGCGGCGACCTCGGCGCGCTTCGCCTCGACCTCGTCGTGGCTGGCGCCGTGCACCATGGCGAACAGGTTGTAGGGCCAGTCGGGCAGGGCGCGCGGGCGCTCGTAGCAATGGGTGACGAAGGGCAGCGCGCCGATCTCGGCGCCGAGCGCGGGCAGGCGGGCGTCGTCGACGTCCCAGACGGTCATGCCGTTGGCGGTCATCCCCAACCGGTAGTGGTTCGGCGCCGCGGCGATCCGGCGGATCGCGCCCGCCGCCTTCAGCCGCGCCAGCCGGTCGATCACGTCCGCCTCGTCCAGCCCCAGTTCCGCCGCCAGCGCGGCATAGGGCGCGGCCACCAGCGGCAGGCCGGCCTGCGTGGCCTCGACGATCCGGCGGTCTGTCGCGTCCATCTTCATGCCGCCACCCGGAAGCCGATGAAGAACTCGCGGAGCTTGGGAAAGCGCAGGACACGCAGCCCGGTTTCCGCCTCGATCGCGTCCGCGGCGGCGGCGATGCCGGCCCTGTCCTCGGTCGCCAGAACGAACCACATGTTCAGCCGGTGGCCGCGCGCGTAGTTATGCGCGACCTCGGCATGCGCGTTGACCTGTGCGGCCACCGCGTCGAACCGCGCCGCCGGCACCGCCATGGCGCAAAGGCAGAACGCGCCGCCCATCGCCTCGGCGTCGAAGAACGGGCCGAACCGGGTGATCAGCCCGTCGCGCCGCATCCGCCCGAGCCGCGCCAGCAGGTCGGCCTCGTCCAGCCCCAGTTCGGCCGCCACCGCGGCGAAGGGCCGGGCCGTCAGCGGCAGATCCTCCTGCAGCCGGTTCAGCACCCTGCGGTCGGTGGCGTCGAGGTCGGTCATGCGGCATGTCCTTTCGGCAGCGAGATCAGCGCGCCGGTCTGCTTGTAGCATTGCAGCGAAAACAGCGCCCGGTGCGGCACGCCCGCCAATTCCGGCAGCGCGGCGGCGCCGGTCAGCGCGTCCAGCGCCTCGGGGCGGGAACGGGCGTGGATCATGCAGTACAGCCGGTAGGGCCAGAGCCCCGGAACCGGCCGGCGTTCATAGCAGAGCGTGACGCCCGGATGCGCGGCCAGCCGCGGCCCGGCGGCGTCGATGCGGTCCGGCGCGATGTCCCAGACCACCATGGCATTGGCGCGCCAGCCGAGCGCCCGGTGCCGCACGATCACGCCGAGCCGGGCGATCACGCCGGCATCCGCCAGCGCCGCGATCCGGCCGATCACCGCGTCCTCGCCGCGGCCCAGTGCCCCGGCGAGCGCGGCATAGGGGCGGGGCACCAGCGCCATGCCGCTGGTCAGCGCCTGCAGGATGCATCGGTCGCCGGGCTGCATCGCCTGCAGCCGCACCGGGCGGGCCGCGGGGACCGGCGCGCGGGTGCCGGCGAGCGAAAAGCCGAGATCGACGTTGAAGGGGCGCACCAGGCGCAGGTCCAGAACGCGCAGGCCGCTTTGCCGCCCGATTCGAGCCAGCGCCGCGTCGACATGGGCGCGGTCCGGGCCGGTACAGACGAACCACAGGTTGATTTCGTGCTCGCGCAGGTAGGAATGGTTCACGCCCGGCTCTGCGCCGATGATCGCGGCGACCTCGTCGACCCGGTCCTCGGGCGCGGCGACGGCGGCCAGCGTGCTGGCCGAGACGGTGTTCGGCGCGCAGGTCGCGCCGACCCGGCTGATCCGCCCGCCCGCCTGCATCCGCGTCAACCGCCCAATCACCTCGGCCTCGCCGAGCCCAAGCGCCTGCGCGATCTCGGCAAAGGGGCGCGGCGTCAGCGGAAAGCCGCGCTGCCAGTCGTCCAGCAGCCGCCGGTCGGTGGGGTCGGTGACGAACTCGAGCGCCATCACAGCCCCGTCCTGTGCGCCCGCGCGGTGAAGAAGATGCCCGAGGGGCTGACCGCCTCGATCTCGGCGAGCGCCTCGAAGGTCCGGGTGTCGTAGATCACCACCTTGCCCGCGTCGCGGACCGAGACCCAGACCTCGTGGCCGCGCGCGGTGAACTCCATGTGCAGCACCGCCGCGCCGGGTGTCAGTTCGTGCACCACCTTCTTGGTCAGCGTGTCGATGATCTGCACCCTGTCGTTCAGCGGATGCGCGAAATTGACCCAGACCTGCCGCCCGTCCGGCCGCGACATGGCAAAGACCGGCTGGCCATGGGTCCTCGTCCGGCCGGTCTCGGCGAAGGTCGCGGCGTCGACCCAGAGCACCTCGTGATGCCCGACCGCCGGCAGCACGAACTCGCCGCCCGCCAGCGCCCAGCCTTCGAGATGCGGCATCTTGTAGACCGGCAGCGGTTCGTCGCCGCGGCCATATCCGGGCAGCACGCGCACCGGCCGGGGCGTCTCGGCCCAGAGATCGAGCGCGGTCAGCCCGTCCTCGCCGAAAAGCCCCGCGACATAGGTCCGCCCGTCGCCGGTAATCAGCGCGTCGTAGGGATATTCGCCGATGCCCCCGATCCGGGTGATCGCCGGGGTCTCGCCGGACAGATCGGCAATCCAGGTCTCGCCCTCGTCCCAGAGCGTGAAGACGAACCGCCGCCCCGGCGCGTCCACGAGGCCGATGGTCTTCGACCCGGTGGGGATGTCGGCGACCATGTTCAGCGTCTCGGCGTCGAAGACGCGCACGCCGCCCGGTTCGTAGTTCGACACCGCCACCAGCCGCCCGTCGTCGGAAATCGCGCCGCCGATCGAGTTGCCGGCCTGGATCACGCGCGCGGCGACCGACTGGGTGACGATGTCGACCTTGGTCAGCCCGCCGTCGCGCCCGAAGACATAGGCGAAGCGCTGGTCGGGCGAATAGACCAGCGAGGCGTGGCTCAGGTCGCCCAGGCCCTCGATCCGGCTGATCACGGCGCGCTCGGACTGGTCGACCAGCAACAGCGAGCCGGTCTCGCGCTCGACGATCAGTCCGAGATCGCCGGTGGCGCGGATCTCGTCCGCCCGTGCCGCGCCGCCCGCCAGGGCGGCGGCGAGGATCGCGGCCGCGGCGAGGCGCCTCATGACGGACCCTCCAGCAGGTAGCGCGCGATCCAGTCGGCCTCGGCCTCGGTGATCAGCGGCCGCCAGGGCGGCATCGGCGTGCCGGGGATACCGTCGAGGATCACCGATTTCAGGCTTTCCGGCGTGTGGTGCGCGATGGTGGCGGGGCGGATGTCGGGGCCGAGCCCGCCCTTCAGCGTGATCCCGTGGCACGACCCGCAATCCTGGTGCACCAGCCGCGCCAGCGCCCTTGCGTCCGGCGCGGCCTCGCCGGCCCCGGCCGCGCCCGACAGCGCCAGAAGGACGGCCGGCACGCTACGCATG
The DNA here is from genome assembly GCA_041627895.1 of Rhodobacter sp. GTDB lineage: Bacteria > Pseudomonadota > Alphaproteobacteria > Rhodobacterales > Rhodobacteraceae > JBFKQC01. The sequence continues at coordinate 10,948 of JBFKQC010000037.1, read as the reverse complement.
GGCGACCGCGCCAAGGTGGCTGGCGAGATCGGGCATGGCCTGCCCGGCCTCGGTGTACAGCGAGACCACGTGGCCGATGACGAACAGCACCGGCCCCTCGACCGTCCAGTCGCGCAGATCGAGCGCCAGCCGGTCGAGCCGGGTCGCCAGCCGCGCCTCGCGCGGGGTGGTGGCGTTGGCGACGGCCAGCACCGGCAGGCCCGCGGGCATGCCCTCGGCGATCAGCCTGAGCGCGATCTGACCGATATTCGCCACGCCCATGTAGACCACCAGCGTGGTGTCGGGATCGGCGAGCTGCTTCCAGTTCAGGTCGAGCGCGCGGCCCTGCTGCCGATGCCCGGTGACATAGTGCACACCGCCGGCCAGCCCGCGATGGGTCAGCGGCACGCCGGCCGAGGCGGCCGCGCCCTGCGCGGCGGTGATGCCGGGGGCATAATCCACCGCGATGCCGCGCGCGGCAAGATACGCGGCCTCTTCCGAGCCGCGCCCGAAGATCAGCGGGTCGCCGCCCTTCAGCCGCGCCACGGTCAGCCCGGCGCCGGCCAGTTCGGCGAGAATTTCGTTGATGCGCTCCTGCGGGACCGCGTGGCAGCCCGGCGCCTTGCCGACCGGGACCAGGCGTGCGGTGCGCGGCACCAGCGCCATGATCTCGGGCGAGACCAGCCGGTCGTGCACCACCGCGTCGGCCTCGGCCAGCATCCGCAACGCCTTCAGCGTCATCAACTCGGGATCGCCCGGGCCGGCGCCGATCAGGTACACTTTCCCCGACTGCTTCATCCTGTTTCCCCGGGTCTGGAGGCGCGTTTCTCTGGGACGGGGGGGCGGGGACCGGCGCGAACCGGTCCCCGCGTTGGCGTCAGTAGACGTCGGCACGCGTGTTGTAGACGTTGAACTTGCCGGTCGGCGTGATCAGGCGCTCGTCCTTGATCACGTGCTTCAGTTCGAGCGTCGCGTCGTCCACCACCACGATAGCCGATTCCTTGTCGGCACCGTTCCAGACCGAAAACCAGATCTCGGTGCCTTCCTGGTTGAACTCGCCCTGCACGACGCGGGGCTGGCCCTCGGCGATGCCGGCCCATTCGACGATCGGCAGCTCGACGTATTCCGGCTCTTCCTCGACCATTTCGGCGATCCGGAACACCGCGATCGAGCCCGACACGACGGCGTCGGGGTTCAGCGGCGCATCGACGTAGAGATGTCCCGATTTCGGGTGCGTCTTCACGAACAGCGACCCGCCGCCCATGCTGTAGAGCGTCTGCACCACGGTCCAGGCGGTGTCGGCCCGGCCTTCGGGGTCGGTGCCGATCAGCGTCACCGTCTCGTCGCCCAGATGCGAGGTCGCCCAGACCGGCCCGTGGGTCGGATGCACGAAGTTCGCGCCGCGGCCCGGGTGCGGGGTCTGCCCGCCGGTCTCGATCAGGGCGGTCAGCTTGCCGTCCTGGGTGTCGATCACCGCCACCTTGCCGCGCGCGTTCGCCGCGACCAGGAAGTAGCGCCCGGTCGAATCGAAGCCGCCGTCATGCAGGAAGCGCTCGGCCTCGATCTCGGTCACCTTCAGGTTGTCGATGTCGGAATAGTCCACCATCAGGACCATGCCGGTTTCCTTGACGTTGACGATGAATTCCGGCCGGTAATGCGAGGCCACGATCGACGCCACCCGCGGTTCGGGGTGATAGATCTGCTCGTCGTAGATCATGCCGCGGGTCGACTTGATCTTCAGCGGCTCCAGCGTCTCGCCGTCCATGATCACGTATTGCGGCGGCCAGTAGCTGCCGGCGATGGCGTACTTGTCCTCCCAGCCCTCGAATTTCGAGGTCTCGACCGACCGGGCCTCGGTGCCGATCTTGATCTCGGCCACCGGCGCGGGCGGGTCCATGAACAGGTCGATCATCGTCACCTTCGCGTCGCGGCCGATCACGTAGACGTAGCGGCCCGAGGCGGAGATCCGGCTGATATGCACCGCATAGCCGGTGTCGATCACCGACTTGATGTCATAGCTGGCGCCGTCGATCAGCGCCACCTGGCCCGAATCGCGCAGCGTCACCGAAAACAGGTTGTCGATGGCGATGTCGTTCATCTTCTCGCCGGGCCGGTTCTCGGGCGGGACCAGCACCTTCCAGCTCGCCCGCATCTCGGGCATGCCGAATTCCGGCGGCGCGGCCGGATCGAGCAGCAGGTAGCGCGCCATGACGTCGACTTCGTCGTCGGTCATGTCGCCCGACGTGCCCCAGTTCGGCATGCCCGCGGGCGAGCCGTAGTTGATGAAGTCGCGCAGATAGTCGAAGCCGCTGCCGCGGGTGATGTCCGGGGTCAGCGCCTTGCCGGTGGCGCCCTTGCGCAGCACGCCGTGGCAGCCGGCGCAGCGCTCGAAGTAGATCGTGTTGGCCTTCTGATATTCCGACGGGGTCATCACCGGGTCGCCGGGCTTGCGGCCGGGAATCTCGACGTTGATCTGCCCCAGCGTCGTCATGCTGGGCTGATAGGCCGCCGCGGCGTCGTCGCCATGGTCGGCCGGCTTTTCCTGGGCCGAGACGGTCTGTGCCGTCACCGCCAGCGATATTGCCGCGCTGGCCAGAAGCAGGGCTTTAAGAACTGGGCGCTTGGGTGTCATCTCGGTCCTCCGATCCGCTGGATGTCTGGGCGACCTTGCACCGGGCGGGGGCCGGTTTCCTTGACATTGATCAAGGCATGCACCGGGTGCGCCACCTATCGCTGGGCCATGCGGGCGCTTTGGCTTCACTTGCTGCGGACCGGCCTGGCCGTCATGGCCGGGGCGGCGCTTGCCGGCACGGTCTCGGCGCAGACCGGCCTGCGCCCCGAACCGCCAGAGGCGACCGCGCCCGACGCGGCGCTGGCGATGCGGCTCTTTCCGGGGCTTGCCGAGCCGCGGATCGAGCGGGTCGAGGGCGCGGCGCCGGGCTGGCGGGTCGGGCGGCCGGACGGCACGCTTGCCGGCCATGTCGCCTCGACCTGGGAAATCGCGCGCTCGGTCGGCTATTCCGGCAAGCCGCTGGAGGTGCTGGTCGCCGTGGCGCCGGATGCGCGGATCGCCGGCGCCGCGCTGGTGCGCCACAACGAGCCGATCCTGACGCTGGGGCTATCGGACGAGGACATCGCGGCCTTCGTCGGCGGCTTCGCCGGGGTCGACCTGCGCGACCCGCTGGCCGAGGACGGCGAGGGCGGGACGCGCGCGCCGGACGCGATCGCGCGGGCCACGGTGTCGTCGGCGGTGATCCGCGATTCGATCCTGCGCACGGCGCGCGCGCTGGCGCTGGCGCGCGGGCTGGTGCCGGGGCAGGGCATCGACCGCACCGGGTACGCGCCGCGCGATCTTGCGGCGCTGGCGGCCGGCGGCGCGCTGTCGCGGGTGACGGTGACGCTGGACGAGGCGGCGCCGGCCTTCGCGGCCGCCAAGGTGCCGGTGCCCGCGGGGCCGGGCGATTTCCTCGATCTGTGGGTCGCGGTCGCCGATCCGCCGACCATCGGCCAGAACCTGCTGGGCGAGCAGCTGTATTCCCGCGTCGTCGGGGCGCTCGGCACCGGCGAGGTGGCGCTGTTCGTGGCCTCGGCCGGGCTGCAGGGCCACCGCGGCACCGCCTGGCGGCGCACCGGCGAGTTCGAACGGATCGCCGTGGTGCAGGACGGCCTGCGCCATGCGCTCGCGGCCGAGGGCTATACGAGGATCGACAAGCTGGCGCTGGAGGGCCTGCCCGAGTTCCGCGAACGCAGCATCTTCCGGCTGTCGACCGAGCGCTTCGACCCGACCGCGCCGTTCCGCGTCGAGGTGACGGCGACACGTCCGGCCGCCGAGGCCGGCGCGCCGGACCCGGTGCTGGTGATCGGCACCGACTATGCCCTTCCCGGCGAGTTCGTGCACGCGCCGCCGCCCGAGCCGCCGCCGCTCTGGCAGCAGGCGTGGGAGCGCCGCCGCGCCGAGGTCGCCGGCGTCGCGCTGATGCTGGCGGTGCTGACCGCGGTGATGTTCCTGCAAGAGTTGGTCGTGCGCCGCGCGCGGCTTTGGCGCGGGCTCAGGCTGGGGTTCCTGAGCGTCACGCTGGTCTGGCTCGGCTGGGGCATCAACGGGCAGCTTTCCGTGGTGCAGGTCGTGGCCTTCGTGCAGGCACTGCTGACCGGGTTCCACTGGGAGACGTTCCTGGTCGAGCCGGTGATCTTCGTGCTGTGGGGCGGCGTGGCGCTGGGCATCCTGTTTCTGGGCCGCGGCGTCTATTGCGGCTGGCTCTGCCCGTTCGGCGCGCTGCAGGAGCTGACCAACGCCGCGGCGCGGCGGCTCGGCGTGCCGCAGATCGCCGTGCCCTATCCGCTGCACGAACGTCTCTGGGTGGTCAAGTACACGCTGTTCGTGGCGATCCTCGGGCTGTCGTTCTACTCGATGCACCAGGCGCTGATCCTGGCCGAGGCAGAGCCGTTCAAGACCGCGATCTCGCTGCGGATGATGCGCGCCTGGCCGTTCGTCGCCTTCGTGCTGGTGCTGCTGGCCGCCGGGCTTTTCATCGAGCGGTTCTATTGCCGCTATCTCTGCCCGCTGGGGGCGGCGCTGGCGATCCCGGCGAAGCTGAAGATCTTCGACTGGCTGCGCCGGCGCCCGCAATGCGGCCGCGAATGCCGGCTGTGCGAGCAGAAATGCACCGTGGGCGCGATCGACCCGCTGGGGCGGATCAATCCCAACGAATGCGTGCTGTGCCTGCGCTGCCAGGTGGTGCTGAACGACCCCGCCACCTGCCCGGTCCTGAAGCGCCGCGCGCGGGCTGCATGAGGCGGGCAGGGGGTGGACGGGATTTCCTCGGATGCCGCCGCCCCGGCGCGAACCCGCGCCCCGCGGCGCGCCGATCCTGCCTCAGCCCCGGAACGCCGCGGCCAGCGGCGCGGGCAGGTCGAACTCGGCCAGCGCCCGGGCGCGGCCCTCGGCCGACATCTTGCGGGCGGTCTTCTCGACGATGCGCAGCACCTTGCCGTCCTCGTGCTTGGCGGCGAAGGGCGCGAAATACCACTTCAGAAACACAAAGCAGATCACGTCCTCCAGCGCCTGCACCTCGGGGTCGCGCTTGATGCCCTCCTTGCGCAGCATCCTGCCGGCGGCGGCGATCTCGTCCTCGCCATAGCCCGCGCCGGCCATGATCTCGCCGACCCGCTCGGCATGGCGCCGCGCCAGGTCGCGCCGCCAGGTCAGATAGCCGGTGCGGCCCTCGGGGTAGTCGCCGCGCGGCAGCACCCAGCGCTCGATATGCTGGCCGCGGGCGGCGATCCGCAGGGTGTCCGCGGCGGCGGGAAACAGCCGCTCGAGTTCGGCGCTCATCCGCTGGCCGTAAAGCAGCGCCGCGGGCGTGCCGTCCTCCAGCGCGGGATCGGCGGAATTGGCCGCGTCGATCGCCGCCAGTACGCTGTCGAGCCGTGTCAAAGTGCCCTGTTCCATGCCGCTGCCGGGTCCTCTTCGCAATAGTCGCGCAACCGTTCGACCGCTTCGATCGCCGCGTGGTGCCGGTCGACGACGACGCCGAGCGAGCGCAGCCTGGAAAACGCCCGCGACAGGCTTTCGGGCTTCATCCCCAGGCGCCCGGCGATCAGCACCTTGTCGTAGGGCAGGCTGACGACGCAGCTGCCCTCGTCGCAGGGGCAAAGCTCCAGCAGGAACTCGGCCACGCGCTGCGCGCCGGTCTGCGCCTTCATCTGCTCGATCTGGGTGACCAGCGCGCGCAGGTGCCGGAAGGTCGAGGCCAGCGCCTGGATCGCCACCTCGGGATCGCGCCGGATTAGCGAGGTGAACGCGGTGGCCGGGATATGCATGATTTCGCACTCGGTCACCGCCTCGGCGGACACCGGATAGGGCTGGCTGCGCAGTGCCACGGCCTCGCCGAAGCTGCCGCCCTTGGTGAAGACGTTGACCACCGCTTCGCTGCCGTTGGGCGCGACCCGGTAAAGCTTGACCCAGCCCTGGATCACGATGTGGATCGCCGTCGCCGATTCGCCCTGCAGGAACAGCGTGGCGCCGCGGTCGTAATTGGCGAATCCCGCCGCCGAGACCAGCGCGTCGGCCGCCGCCTGCGGCAGACTCGCCAGCAGCGGCGACTGCCGCGCCGTCCGTTCGCGCTCGTTGCGTTCCATCCGGGCTCCCCGATCCACCCGACTATATCCCGTGCACGCGCATTGTCCCGTGTTTTCGTCGCGCTGGGGCAGATACCCCGGCCCCGGGGACGCGAACTTGACAAATGTCATGGTGGCCCGTCTGCACGCAGGCTAGCCAAGGATGGTGTCGGCCGGATTCCAGGGGGGGGCGCATGGACTATCAGGGCTATTTCCGAACGCGCCTGGCGCAGCTTCGCGACGAGGGCAACTACCGGGTCTTCGCGGACCTCGAGCGCCACCGCGGCGCGTTTCCGGCGGCCACCCGGACGCAGCGCGGCGGCGACCGGAGCGAGGTGACGATCTGGTGCTCGAACGATTACCTGGGCATGGGCCAGCATCCAGCGGTGCTGGACGCGATGCACGCCGCGCTCGACCGCTCCGGCGCCGGGGCGGGCGGCACGCGCAACATCTCGGGCACGACCCACGACCATGTGCTGCTCGAGGCGGAACTCGCCGACCTGCACGGCAAGCAGGCGGCGCTGCTGTTCACCAGCGGTTACGTGTCGAACTGGGCCGCGCTGGGGACCCTGGCGGCGCGGATACCGGGCTGCATCGTCTATTCCGACAGCCTGAACCACGCCTCGATGATCGAGGGCATCCGCCAGTCGCGGGCGCAAAAGGTGATCTGGGCGCATAACGACCTGGCGGACCTCGAGGCCAGGCTGGCCGCGGCGCCGGCCGGGGCGCCCAAGCTGATCGCCTTCGAAAGCGTCTACTCGATGGACGGCGACATCGCGCCGATCGCCGAGATATGCGACCTGGCCGACCGCTACGGCGCCATGACCTATCTCGACGAGGTGCATGCCGTTGGCATGTACGGCCCGCGCGGCGGCGGCATCGCGGAACGCGAGGGCGTCATGCACCGGCTGACCGTAATCGAGGGCACGCTCGGCAAGGCCTTCGGCGTGGTGGGCGGCTATATCGCCGGCTCGGCGGAGCTGGTCGATTTCGTGCGCAGCTTCGCCAGCGGCTTCATCTTCACCACCGCGCTGCCGCCGGCGGTAGCGGCGGGCGCCGCGGCGTCGGTCCGCCACCTCAAGGCATCGCGGGCCGAGCGCGACCTGCAGCGCGTGCGGGTCGCCGAGGTCCGCGCGGCGCTGGACGCGACGGGCATTCCGCACCTGCCGAACCCGAGCCACATCATCCCGGTGATGGTCGGCGATCCGGTGAAGTGCAAGTACATCTCGGACCTGCTGCTCGACGAGTTCGCGATCTACATCCAGCCGATCAACTATCCCACCGTGCCGAAGGGCACCGAGCGGCTGCGGATCACGCCCTCGCCGGTGCATCCGGCGGCGGACGTGCGGCATCTGACCGAGGCGCTGAGCGCGCTCTGGTCGCGGTGCCAGCTTGCGCGGCAGCCGATGGCGGCGCAATGACCGCGGCCACCCGCCCAGTCCGAGCGGATCGCGGCCCGGACACCGGGCGCATCGGCCGCCGCCGGTTCCTTGCGATCAGCGCCTGCGGCGCGGCGCTTGCCGGGCGCCGGGCCGGCGCGGCGGCGACCGCGTCGTGGCGCGGCCGGGCGCTGGGCGCCGAGGCGTCGATCACGCTGGGCGGCACCGGGCGGCGCCGCGCCGAGGAGACATTCGCCGCCGTCACGACCGAGATCGACCGGCTGGAGGATATCTTCAGCCTCTACCGCGACGGCTCGGCGCTGGCGCGACTGAACCGCGACGGCCGGCTCGGCGCGCCGCCGGCGGAACTGGTCGAGGTGCTGGCGCTCTGCGATGCGCTGCACGCGGCCACCGGCGGCGCCTTCGACCCGACCGTGCAGCCGCTCTGGCGCGCGCTGGCCACCGGCGCCGGCCCGCGCCCGGCGCGGGCGCTCGCCGGCTGGGACGGGGTTCGCGCCGGCCCGGAACGGATCGCCCTGGCCCGGCCCGGCATGGCGCTGACGCTGACCGGCGTGGCGCAGGGCTACATCACCGACAGGATCGCCGCGCTGATGCGCGGCCACGGCTGGCGCGACGTGCTGGTCGATGCCGGCGAGATCGCCGCGCTCGGCCAGAACCACGGCGCCCCGTGGCAGGCCGGTGTCGCGGCCCCGGGCGGCGCGGTGCTGCGGCGGCTGCGCCTGTCCGACCGCTGCCTCGCCGTGTCCTCGACCAACGGCACGCTGTTGCCGGACGGCACAGGCCACATCCTCGACCCGCGCCCCCGCGGCGGCGGCGCCCCGGACCCGGGCCGCACGGTCGCGGTCTCGGCTGGTGCCGCCGCGCTGGCCGACGGGCTGTCGACCGGATGTGCGCTGCTGCCGCCGGCCGCGGCCGCCGCTGCCGTGGCGCGGTTTCCCGGCGCACGGCTCGAACTTCTGACCTGATACCACGCAAAGAGACCATGAAAGGAGCCTCTGACATGCCCATACGTCCCACGATGATCGCCGCGATGTTCTGCGTCGCGGTCACGCCGGCCCTTGCCGAAGGCGACCCCGCCGAGGGCGAGAAGGTCTATCGCAAGTGCCGCGCCTGCCACGAGGTCGGCGAGGACGCCAAGAACAAGGTCGGCCCGATGCTGAACGGCATCATCGGCGCCGCCGCCGGCCAGGTTGCAGACTTCAACTATTCCGACGCGCTGATGGAGGCGGCGGCGGACGGGCTGACCTGGGACGAAGAGACGCTGGCCGCGTTCCTGAAGAAGCCCAAGGACCTGATCGACAAGACCAAGATGTCGTTCAACGGCCTGCGCAAGGATGACGAGATCGCGGACGTGATCGCCTACCTCGCCACCTTCGAGTAACCGGCGCGGCGCGCACCGGCGCGCCCCGCCTCGCCCCGTCCGGTCCCGCGCCATGCCGCCGGCCCGCCTTCGCGCGCGGGCCGATGCGGCGTCTTCCGGCCCGCCCTTCGCGGGATTCTTCATGAAAATCAGCCGCTTGCCTGCGATTCCGCGGGTCGCGGAAAGACCCGGCATCTTGACTTAGGTCAAGGTTGCGGCGCGCGGCGCGGACTAGGGTTTTGTCAGAGGCGGCGGGCGACCGCCAGCCCGGGCGCGGCGACATCTGCCGCCACCCGCGACCGGCAAGGGGGGAACCCCCGGCGGCCGGCGGGGTGCCGGCCCCGTAGCCGGGCCAAGGCGCGCCGCCGTCAGGCCAACAGGGGGACCGGGCACATGACCAATTCCGACCAGACCAACGAAACGGCGGGCGACAGCGTGCCCGAGGCACAGATCCCCGTCATGCAGCGGATGCTCGACAACCCGTTCCTGCTGCTTTTCCTCGGCGTCACCGTCCCGGCGGTTCTCTACATCATCTGGGGCGTGATGGAGGTCGCGTCGGTTCCGATCGCGAACTGACCCGGGCAAGACAAGAAGCGAGGGCTGCACCATGGCAATCACACCTCCGTCCAACCGGCTCTGGTGGAAAGAGCCGATCCACGCGATCGAACTGGGCTGGATCATCCTGGCCTTCCTCTGGGGCCTGTTCATGTTCTTCTTCATGATCGCCTGGCACTTCATCGGCGATCAGAACCTGTCCAACGAAACCTACCGGGTCACGACCGAGGCCTACGAGGACAAGGTCGTGGCCTTCGCCGACGAATTCCAGAAGACCGACGCCGACGGCAACCCGGTCGAGGAAGAGGGCGTGCCGGTCGTGGCGCCGCCCGAGGGCGGCGACGTCTACCTGCTGGCCCGGCTCTGGGAGTTCTGGCCGGTCGTCGAGCTGAAAAAGGGGGTGGCCTACCGCTTCCACCTGTCTTCGGTCGACTGGCAGCACGGTTTCTCGCTGCAGCCCACCAACATCAACATCTCGGTGCATCCCGGCTATGAGCACGTGTTCACGCTGACGCCCACCGCGGCGGGCGAGTTCGGACTCGTCTGCAACGAATATTGCGGCATCGGGCACCACAACATGACCGGCCGCATCCGCGTCGTCGAATAGGGGAGTTCTGGCAATGACAACCGTCGATACTGGCGCAGGCTCGTTCCAGGGCGTCGCCGCGAAATACCGCACCTGCCGCTTCACCGGGCTGAAGCTCGAGGCCAATGCCGAGGCGCTGATCAAGGTCAACGCCGTCACCGCGGTGATATTCCTTCTGCTGGGCGGGCTGATGGGTCTGATGGTGGCGCTGACGCGCTGGCCGGCGATCCAGCTACTGCCGGCCGAGTGGTTCTATCTGATGCTGACTGGGCACGGGGCCAACGTCCTGCTGTTCTGGATCCTGTTCTTCGAGATCGCGGTGCTCTACTTCGCCTCGGCCGTGCTGCTGGGCTCGCGCCTGGCAGCGCCCAAGATCGCCTGGCTGGGCTTCATCCTGATGCTGGTCGGCGCGCTGATGGCGAACTACGCGGTGCTGCGCGGCGACAGCTCGGTGATGTTCACCTCGTACCCGCCGATGATGGCGTCGCACTGGTTCTACCTGTCGCTGATCATCTTCGCGGTTGGCGCGCTGCTGGCGGTGATCATCTTCTTCGCCACGCTCGTGGTGGCGAAGGCGGAAAACACCTATGACGGATCGGTGCCGCTGGTCACGTTCGGCGCGATCACGGCCGCCGTGATCGCGGTCTTCACGCTGGCCTCGGGCGCGGTGATCCTGATCCCGACCTGGCTCTGGTCGCTGGGGCTGATCTCGGGCATCGACTCGCTGATGTACAAGGTCGTCTGGTGGGGGATGGGCCATTCCAGCCAGCAGATCAACGTCTCGGCCCATGTCGCGATCTGGTACGCCATCGCCGCGATGGTGCTGGGCGCCAAGCCGCTGAGCGAAAAGGTCAGCCGGATGGCCTTTTTCATGTACATCCTGTTCCTGCAGCTCGCCTCGGCGCACCATCTGCTGGCCGAACCGGGGCTGAGTTCCACCTGGAAGAT
>JBFKQC010000036.1:0-38379 GCA_041627895.1 Rhodobacter sp. | reverse complement strand
GGCCGCGTCTCGGCCGTGCAGCCCTCTTGCGGAGATGCCGCAACTCCGCTACCCCATTCGGCGGCACCATCTGGGCGAGTTGGCGGAGTGGTGACGCAGCGGATTGCAAATCCGTGTACACCGGTTCGATTCCGGTACTCGCCTCCAGAATTCCACGACAGGTCCCTTCCCTACCGCCGGTTCCGGGCAGCTGCCTGCGCGCGCCTGCGACGGCCGCCGCCCGGCGGGCGTGCAGTTGCGGCCGGTCGTATCCGCGCCGGGTCAGGCCAGTTGCGGCTGGCGGGAACGGGCCGCCTGGACTAGGCTGAGTGCCGCGGGCCTGATGCAAGTCCTTTCTGTTGTTGCGGTAGATGACGCAAATCTCTTTCTCGCCGATAAAGTTGATTGCCCGCACCTTGGGTGCACGCGCGCCGGATGCGCCGCACGGTCCTTGCCGCAAGCTTGGGAACCTCGAAACCGCCTGGGCGCGGATGGACGCCTATTCGCCCACGATATTCTGCGGTGTGGCGCATCTGTCGGACGCGCCAGCACCGGAGGTCCTGCGAAAGGCGCTGGACCTTCTGCAGGACCGCAAGCCCATGTTGCGCGTCGCGATCTCGGCGCGGGCGCGGAAGTTCTGGTTCTCGGCGCCCGCCGGGCCGCATCCGATCCCGCTCGACGTCGTCCCGCGCGAGGGCGCGGATCACTGGCCCCGGGCCGTCGAAGAGCAGCTTTGCCAAAGCTTCGAACACGATACGGCGCCGCTCGCCCGCTTTCTGCTGCTGCAGGGCGAGACCGACAGCGACCTGGTTTTCAGCATCCACCACGCGATCATCGACGGGCGTTCCGGCGAGGCGCTGATCGGCGAGCTTCTGAAGACCTGCGCCGCGCTGCAGGCCGGCACAGGGCCAGAGGAGTCCGGCGACCAAAGCCTGTCGATCGCCCTCGACGATCTTTATCCGGCCGGGTTTCAGGGCCTGGCGCGTCTTGCGGCGCTCGGCGGCTTTCTCGCGCGGCAGATGTGGGCGGAACTTCGCTACCGGCGCAGGCTGGGGCGCCGGCAGGCGATCCACCCGGCGCCCGATGCGCGCAGGCGCGTGCTGCCGGTCAGGCTGTCCGAGGACGAGACCCGGCAACTGACCCGCAAGGCGCGCGCGGCAAGGGTGCCGCTGAACAGCATCCTGCATTCGGCGATGCAGATCGCGCTCTGGCGGGTCAGATATGCCGGGACCTCGCTGCCGATGCGCGGCATATCGTTCGGCGATCTGCGCCCCTATCTGTCGCCGCCGCAGGATCCGGCGCAGATGGGCGTCTATATCTCGATGCTGCAATACACCGCGGACGTCACCCCGGGGACGGATGTCTGGGGGCTGGCGCGCCAGGTGACGGATCAGATCGACGCAGCGGCGAAGTCCACCGACAAGTTCGCCGCCGCCCATATGACCAGGCACATTGTCGGGTTTCTGCTGAAACGCCGGTCGATGCGGATGGGCATGGTCGCGCTGAGCTTTCCGGGGCCGCTGTCGATCGCGCCCAGGATCGGCGGGATTCGCGTCAACGGCCTGTCGGGGGCCGTGACGAACAATCCGCTGGGGCCGGAACTGGCCGGTTTCGGCATGATCGTGCACAATCGCCTGGGTCTGGACCTGCAATACCTGGAGACCGACATGACCGAGCACGAAGCCGAAGCGGCGGCGCGCCATATCCGCGAGCTTCTTGCGCATGGCGGCACGGCCGGGGGCGGCGCGCGATGAGCCCGCAATTGCCGGATATCGTCGACGTGGTGCGCCTGCAGCTTGGCATCGACCGGGTAGAGCCTGACGACCGGCTTATGGAGACGCTGGGCGCGACCTCTGCAGACATCGTCAACATCATCGCCACGCTCGAAGAGCGCTTCGGGCTGGAAATCGACGACGCCGATCTCGCCGAACTGGCCAGCGTGCGCGACCTGTTCGTCATCGTCCTGGCCAAGCTTCGGCCCGCGCGATGATGCAGGCGGCGCCGTTCCCGACCCTGCCGGCAATGCTGCGCCACCAGGCGTCGGTCCGGCCCGAGAGCGCGGCATTCCGTTTTCGGGACACGCCGTGCAGTTTTGCCGAGCTCTGGGACGGCATCACGCGGATCGCCGGCCATCTCGCCGCGCTGGGCGTCGAGCGGGGCGACCGCGTCGTCGTCGTCATTCCGAACGGGCCGGAGTTCTTCTTCGCCTTCTACGGGGCGCAGCTGGCGGGCGCCATCGCGGTGCCGCTCTATCCCGGCTTCGGGGCCGCCACGATCCTGTCCTATGCCGATGCCTGCCAGGCCAGGGTGGCGATCGTGCCGTCGGACGTGCCGCAGGCGCAGCTGACCGGGTTTTCGGACCTTGCGGCGGCGCGGAAGGTCGTCGTCGCGACGTTCGGCACCGCTGCCGCGACCACGGCGAGCGGCGCCTTTCCCGACACCCGCGCGTCGGATCCGGCCTTCATCCAGTATACCTCGGGCAGCACCGGCGCCCCGAAGGGGGTGCTGATCTCGCACGAGAACCTGTTCACCAACATGCGCCAGATGATCGCCGGGATGCAGATCACGGCAGACGACATCTTCGTCAGCTGGCTGCCGGTCTATCACGACATGGGCCTGATCCTGAAAACCATGGTGCCGTTCCTGCTGGGATGCGAGCTGCACCTGCTGCCGACCGATCTGAACGACGTCACGCGCTGGCTGACGACGATCGAAGCGACAGGCGGAACCTTCACGGCGGCGCCCGACTTTGCCTATCGGCTGTGCCTGCGCCGGGTGCGCGACCCGGCAAGCATCGACATCACTTCGCTGCGCGTGGCGCTGAACGCGGCCGAGCCGGTGAGGGCCGACACGATTGCGGCATTCGAGCGCACCTTTTCGCTGAAGGATGTCATGGTCGCCGGCTACGGACTGGCGGAAGCGACGGTCGGGGTCGCGATGTGGCCGCCGAAGACGCCGCCCAGGGTGGACGACATGGGCAATGTTTCGGTCGGCAGGCCGTTTCCCGGCGTCGAGGTCGAGATCGTCGACGGCGATGCGCCGGTCTCGTGCGGAACGGTGGGCGAGATCGTGGTGCAGAGTGCGGCCCTGCCGGTCGGCTATTTCCGGAATGATGCGGCGAATGCCGCGCTGTTCTGGAGGCCCGGCTGGGCGCGGACCGGCGACCTGGGCTATGTCGACGACGACGGGCACCTGTTCATCGTCGGGCGCAAGAAGAACGTCATCAAGCAGTTGGGGCGGAACATCTTTCCGCAGGAAGTCGAGCGTGTCGCCGACGGGCATCCCGAGGTTCGCTATTCGGCCGCCGTCGGGATCGACCGCGGCAGGCTGGAGGGCGAACAGGTCTATCTGTTCGCCGAGGTGAAAGAGCCCGAGGCGAAGGACAAGGCCGCGCTCGATGCCATCGTCATCGCGATCGTGCGGGCGATCAACGACGCGCTCGGGTTTCGCCCCGGACGGGTGTATCTGCTGCGCCCCAAGGCGATCCCGATGACCCATAACGGCAAGCTGCAGCACGACAGGCTGAAGAAGATGTACCTTTCCCGCGAGCTTGGAGAGCACATCCTGCATCCCCCCGCCTGATCCGCGCGAGGCGGGCGCATTGGGCTGACGGCTTGTCCGCGTTGATCCTGTTGGCCCGATGAAAGGCGCGGGAACCCGGTGCTCCTGGCATTTCGCTGCCGCTCGGCTTCAGACCCCGGCGCGGGACAAGGCCGCAAGGCCGCAGCGCCATCACAATGCAGCGGCAACGTCTGCAACTGGCGATACAGGGCCGCCCCCTATCAGCCGGCGATCATCCTGTCCTAATCCCGGCCGCCAAGTTCGATGCCAAGCCGCTCGAGCCCGGCTCGGGCGGTCCTTGCGGCTTTCGACGTGCCGCCCGAAAGCGCAGCCTCGATATCCGTGGCGGCAACCGGAATCCCGGTGCCGAGCCGGGGCGAGGCCAGCCCCGGCAGCCGTACCTTGTCGCGAAACCTCTGCTCGGCCACGCGGTTGAACCGGCGCGCGCCGGGGCCGGCGGCGTCGGCCAGCGCCGGCGGACGCACGGCCGCAAGATCGCCGCGGGCCAGCGCGACGAGAACCGTCTGCAGCGCCTTTCGCTCGTCGCCGCCCAGCGCGCCGACCACCTCGGCCACGGGCTTTTCCGAACCGCCCATGGCCGCCTCCAAAGCTGCGGCATGTTTGGCGCCCAGCGCCCGCAGCTTCACGTCCTGCGCCTCGGCCGCCTCGGTCCGCAACAGCGGCGGCCAGGGCGTCACCGACGATTCCGACAGCCGGCGCGCGGTCTCTGCTTCGCCCAGCCCGACTGCGCCGCGGACAAACACGTCCGACCGGAACGACCGGCCCAGCAGGATGTCGCGCGCGGTGGCGCCGAACCCCTCGCGGTCGGCGCCGCGCAGCTTTTCAAGAATGCTCTCGGGAAACAGCAGCGCGTCGAAGTTCTCGGCCAGGTTGGCGGCGCCGCAATATGTCAGCTTGGCCTCCGCGAGTTGGGTCGCCACGTCCCGCGACCACAATGCGCCGCCGTGATCGCCCGCGAATTCGTGGATCAGATAGCGGTCGGACAACCCCGATACCCGCTTCCAGAACTTGTTCAGGGCATCCGAATCGAAGACCGGCAGCCAGGACTGCACCGCTTCGCGCGCGCGGCTCAAGGCGGCGGCGTCCTGTGCCTCGCCCAGCATGTCGTTCATGATCCGGCGCAGCGGCTCGTATTGCAGCCATCCCGGCATGGCGTTGTAGCCGACATAGACCACGCCGCCCGGGGCCGCCCAACGATCGAGGATCCGCACGATGTTGCGCCGGTTCTCGGGCGACACCCAGGTATAGACGCCATGCAGCGCCACATAGTCGAACCGCCCGCCAGGCGTGTCCGCGCCTGCCAGGGCCGCGAAATCCGCCTCTTGGAACCGGACGTTGTGCAACCCGGCATCCTGCGCCAGCCGACGTGCGGCGGCGATGTGGCCGGGCATGAAGTCGATGCCGAGAAACTCCGCCTCGGGATTCACCGCCGCAAGCGCCGCAAGCGTCACGCCCGTCCCGCACCCCAGTTCGGCATAGCGGAAACCGCCCTCGAACGGCGGCGGGTGCAGGTTGCGCGCCAGCAGCACCAGCGCCAGGTTGCGCGGTGCCATCTGGGGCTGGATCGACGACGAATAGCTTTGCTTGACGGGATAGCCGCCCGACCAGTCCCGCCCCGCCGGCGCCTTGCCTGCCGGCTCAGCCAAACAGATCGTCGACCCTGTCGGTCAGCGGCAGGACGCCGGCATCCTCGGGCCCGTCGCCGCCGTCGGCGAACGGAAGGTTCCGATAGCCGATCTTGAGAAACGCCTCGCCGGTTCCGAGTTCGACCAGCATGCCCTGGAAGTTGCTATCGCCAAGCAGCGCGATCAATTCGGCCTCCAGGACATCCGGGGGCACGTTCAGGTCTTCGAGGTCGAACTTGAGCTTGATCGAACCGCCGTCGAACGGTTCCGCCTTGTTGGCCTGCGACAGCTGGCTGAAGGTGAATTCGAAGTTGTCCACCACCTCCAGCTCGAGCAGCGCGCCCAGCATGAACCGGGACTCCGGGCTCAGGTCCTCGTTTTGCAGCAATGCTCCGATATCGCCTTCGTCCCCTTTGAATTTCAAAAAATTCAACATGACAACCCCCATGCTAAAGCTTGCCGATCATACCCAATCTGATGCCGGCAGGGAAGACTTGCCAGACCGGCGCGTTGTCGCAGGTCGATCCCTAAATGTTCGTGGCCGCGTCATAATTCGTCGGGAGCGTCGAACAGCGCCCGCCGCCGCCGGCCGGTTCGATCAGGGTTGTCCACCGGCAAATTCCGCGTTCCGGGCCCCGGCCCAAGGGTGAACCGGCAGCCCGGCATATCGCGTGACCCGATCCTGCCAGCCCGCGGCGTCAGATGTGGCGCAGGATCAGTACCGGAAGGGCGGCGCCGATCATCGGCAGCGAGTAGGGAATCCGCTGGTCGCGCCGCAACTCGTCCAGCCGCACCGCAACGGCGGACCTGCCGCCCTGCCCGATCCGGCTTCGCAGCAGGACCAGCAGCAGCAGCGACACCAGAATCAGCAGCCCGGCATAGACCGGCAGCCCCCCCACCCCGACGAACAGCCCGATCGGCAGCGCCAGCTTGGCGTCGCCCGCGCCCTGCATGCCCAGGAACCAGAACACGAAGCCGATCGCAAAGAGCAGGATGCCCGCCGCCACGTCACCCGGCCATCCTACCCCGCCGCGCAATGCCAGGTGGGCGAGATAGAGCCCGCAAAGCAGCAGGACGAGGTTGTTGCGGATGCGCAGGGTGTGAAAGTCGCGCCAGGCGATGACCGCCAGCAGCAGGATCGCGGCGACAACGGGGACCGTCGACAGGGTAATGGCCGTTTACCTCCGTGCGGGTGCCGGCGCCGGGCGCCGGCCCGCCGAGATCAGATGCCCTTCAGATCGCCGGGCGCGCGTTTCTGATAGCTCACCGAGTTGCGCAACAGTTCGAGGTTGTTCGCCGCGAACTCGTTGGTCGGGTCCAACTCGTAGGCTTTCAGGAAATAGGTGCGCGCCTGGGTGAGGTTGCCGCGCAGCAGATGCGAATAGCCGTAGTTGTTCAGGTATTCGATCCGGTGGCCGATGATCGGGCGAAGCCGGCGATAGGCGGCCTCGGACTTGTCGAACCGGCGCAGCATGTCGGACGCTGCGGCATATCCGAGCCAGGCCGCCGGATCCTCGGGCGTGGTATCCAGCGCCTTCTTGAACAGGCGCGACGCCTTGCCGTAGTTGCCGGCGACGAACTGCGCCTTGGCGACCACGATCGCCTCGTCATCGGGGTAATACTCGCGGTTCGACGTGTCCTTGGTCGACGCTTCGCTGTCGGAGAAGGACGAGAACGCCCCAAACTCTGCATCGGTACAGGATGCGGTCAGCGCTATCGCGCACAACGACAGGGCAAGTCGCATTTTCATCTGTCCCACCTCTCGAATTTTCTCGACGTCTAACCCGATCCGCGGCGCCTGACCAGCGGATCGCGCGAGGGCCGCGCGTCAATGCGTTCACAATACAACACTCGCCCCGCCCGAAACAGCCGTACCGGCCTGAATACCGGCGCAATGGCTCTGAAACGTTGCGCATTGGGCGCAGTCTCGGTGTGCGCTTGTATTCTGTCCGGCGACTTCGACGAATCTGACAAGGCCGGACCGGGCGGCGCAACGTCCGCTGCGGCTGTCGGTGAACGACCGGGCCGCGACGCTGCTGGCGCCTCTTCCGAATCGATACATTTGCCTTCCGGCACGACTTGGGCCGACTCGGCCGGACAAATTTCAATCTACACGCGATTACTGAAATATCGCACTTTCTGTGATTGTATTGCGGGTGGTTCGAATGGCGAGACAGTCGACCCGCCGGCCACGCATTGTCCCGACGTCATGCACCATGCCTCGGCTCGCCCACATTCTAAGATTGATAATTTCAACCTAAAGGCGAGAGGGGTCACAATTGTGACGGAAATGCGTTAACAACTCGTAAAAAGTTTGACGTTAATGTCGCTCGGGGGCTACTTTCGTTTCCGCACATGTAATTTGCCCGATCGGTTCGCCAAGTGCGTGCGTTGGCTTAAGCCGGGGGGCGTATTAGTAGAAGGGACGCAAAATGCTGCGGATTCTCACGAAAGTGGCGGACGTCGCCAAGAAGTTTCGGCGCGACGAGAAGGGCCTCGCCCTCACCGAATACCTGATCCTCCTCGGCCTGCTGACGGGCGCGGTCATCACCGCGGTCCTGCTGTTCGGCGCGGAGCTCGGTGCGAACTGGGAGAGCTGGGCCGCCTGGATGCGTGACTCCACCGCCCTCACGGCACCGGCACCCGCGACAACCTGAGGCCGGCGCCACGCAAGTCAATTGCCTTGCCCGGCCATTCGTGGCCGGGCTGGGTGTTTCGAACAGGGTAATCCGGCGGCGCGATCTGGCCAGGTGAGTGGCGAGTTGCGATTGAATGAGTTCAGGCGCTCGACGGCACCCGAAAGTGAATTGTCCGGGACGGTCCGAACCGATACGCGGACAGGCGCCAGCAGGCGCAATTCAAGACGACGTATCTTTAGCCAGGCTGCTGTTGCGGCATCTCAGATCCGTTGCAGCGCGTCATGGCACCTCAGATACCGTCTCGGGCGAATGGATGGAGGTTCACGACCACGAAATGATCCGAACATACCGGGGAAATCCCGCACAGGCGCGATAGATCGAACGCAACCTGAGCGAAAGTCCAAGGGCAATCGAGTCTCCCTAGACTTGACAAGATGACCTTGCAAATTGGAGCGCGGTGTCGCTTTCCAACATCACAATTGTGAGGACCGTCTTGAAAATCCTTAGATTCCCCGGGGCTTCTGGTGTATTCCTCATGCGGTGGTGGGCAAGGCTCTAGGTGAAGGTGGTTTGAAATGCGGGGCTCTACTTTAATAAGTCTTCTTTTGGCGGTCGTCCTGGGCGGAACGGCGGCGTATCTGGCGCAGGACTATCTGACGCGCGAGCGTCTGGAGTTCGCGGCGCGAAATGTCGGGGCGCAGATCGACGAGGCGCCCAAGGTCATGGTCGTGGTCGCAAAAACCGAGATCCTCGAGGGCGCGCCCGTGACCAAGGACAAGGTGCGAACCGTCGAGTGGCCGAACGATCTGATCCCGGTGGGGTCGTTCGACGCGGTCGACAAGCTGATCATCGGCACCTCGGAGCAGGAAACGCGCTATGCCAAAACGCGAATCCTGCCGGGCGAGCCGATTCTCGACAACAAGCTGAACCCGCCGGGCGTGCGCACCAAGATGTCGACCTGGCTGACCAAGGGCATGAAGGCGGTCGCGATCCGCGTCAACGACGTGAACGGCGTGGCCGGGTTCGTCCTGCCGGGCGACCGCGTGGACATCGCGCTGACCCAGGGCGGGCGCGGCGGCCAGGCGACGAACTTCATCCTTCTCCAGGACGTCAAGGTGCTGGCGATCGATCAGATTTCCGACGACAACAAGGACAAGGCAACCGTGGTCCGCACGATCACCTTCGAAGTCGACACGACGGATGCTCAGAAGCTGCAGCTTGCGCAGAATGTCGGGACGCTTGCGCTGATGCTGCGCAACATCACGTCGAACGACGTGGAAATCACCGAGCCGATCACGATCGACGATCTTCGCGACCCGAGCCGCGCCGAACAGGAACTGGCGGCCAAGCAGGCCGAATTGGACCTGCTGCGCAAGCAGACCGGGGACCGGATTGCGGCGCTGTTGCAGCGGCTCGAGATCGGCGGCGTGCGGACGGCCGAACTGGAGGCCGACGCGCTGCAGGGTGCAGAGCGTATCGCCGAGCTTGAATCGCTCATCGTGACCCTGCAGGAAGAAATTCTGGCGATGCAGAACGACTATGCCGAGCGCCTCGCGATGGCCGAGGCCGCACTGGCGGCGGCCATGAACAACGAGCCGGTCGCACCGATCGTGGTCGAAAAGGTGGTCGAGAAGGTGATCGAGGTGCCGCGCAAGCCCACCGTGCCGATCAACACCGAGGTCGCCGTCATCCGGAACGGTCAGCGGTCCGAGTACAAGGTGGAAATCCAGAGCTTCGCCAATGCCCTGATCAACGGCGAGACGGTGGCGGATGGCGAAACTGTTGCAGATGAAAACCAGGAAGAGGTTCAACTGACCGAATCAGAGCAAGAGACCAGTGACAACGGGATCGAAATCGGCTTCTAGTCCCATCATCGGCTCGCGGCCTGCGTTCTTGCGCAGGCTGCGGGCTGGATATAGGCGAGCTCTGGACGGAATGGACGGCAGGACAGCAGGCGGCGCATGATGAATGTATCGAGACTAATCCAATTTGGCGGGCGAGCGGCAGCGAAGGTCTGCGCCGTGATCGCCCTGATCGTGGCGACGACGATCGCCGGCGGGGTTTCGGACCCGGCCGCGGCGCAGACGAGGTTCGTGAACCTCAACGGCGGCGTGCAGAAGATCGTGATCGCTCCGGGCTTCACGACGACGATCGAAGTGAACGAGGCTTTCGAGGACATCGTCGTCGGCAACCCCGCGGTGGCGGACGTGTTCCCGCTGACGGACGCTTCGATCTACATCCAGGGCCGGCAGTCGGGCTTTACCAACGTCGCCTTCTACAACGAGGAAAAGGACCTCTTGGGTGTCATCGATATCCGGGTCCAGCTCGACTATACCGAGTTGCAGGACGCCATCCGGCAGGTCGTGCCCGATGCGCAGGTCTCGGTCAGCAACGTCAACAACCGCATCCGCCTGAGCGGCCGCGTCAAGGACAACGTCGACCTGCGCGACATCGTGCGGCTGGCCGAGCAGTATTCCGAAGAGCCTGTGATCGTCGCCATCCGGATCGACGAGGCGCGCCAGGTCGAACTGGACGTGCGCATTCTCGAGGTCGAGCGCAACTCCGGCCGGTCGCTCGGCGCGGGGATCAACACCTCGAACGGCAGCTTCACGACGACGCCGACGACATTCGCGCCATTCGGCACGATCGTCGGCAACGTGCTGGAGATCTCCGGCGTCGATGTCGAACTGGTGATCAACACGCTCGAGAAGAAGGGCCTTGCCCGGCGTCTGGCCAATCCCAAGCTGATCACCACCAGCGGGATCGAGGCGAACTTCGTCGTCGGCGGCGAAATCCCGATCCAGGTCGCGACCTCCGACGAAAACGGCAACGTCGCCACGTCGACCGGCTATCGCGAATACGGCGTGCGGCTGAACTTCATCCCATCGGTTCTGGACGAGGGCCTGATCAGCCTGCGCATCCGGCCCGAGGTCAGCGACGTCGACTTTTCGAACACCGTCAACGGCCAGCCGAGCTTTATCACCCGGAAGGCGGACACCACTGTGTCGCTGCGTGATGGGCAAAGCTTTGCGATTGCCGGCCTCCTGCAGGCCAACAACGACCGCAACATCGAACAGCTTCCCTGGCTTGGAAACATCCCGATCCTGGGCACGCTGTTCCGTTCGACCTCGTTCCAGAAGCGCGAAACCGACTTGGTGATCCTGGTCACGCCCAAGCTGGTCAAGCCGGCGACGCCGGATCAGCCGCTGGTCTCGCCGCTGGATACGACCCGGTCGTCGAACGATGTCGAGCTGTTCCTGCTGGGCATGCTCGAGGTCGACAAGGATCTGCTGCGCTACTTCCGCGAGGGGGAAGGGGTCGTCGGGCCCTATGGACACATAATTGATCTGGAGTTCGATGATGGCCTTATCGTCAAGAAGTAAGCTGGCGATCGCCGCCGCGGCGCTCCTCTCGCTGGGCGCCTGCGCGGAATACATGAACAACTGGGATACGATCTCGTTCCGGGCCGGCAACGCACCGGAAGCCAACTCGGAAATCCACGAGATCTATCCCTGGAACCGGAACGTGAACAATACGAAGATCGACTAGGTCTTCACCGGTGACTCTGGGGCGCACCCTGGATTTCGGGTGCGCCCGGCCGCGGTTCTCGGCTGGTTCAATAGGAGTTTTGGTTTAACGAGGTGTTGAGACGACATGACGGCGCTGCGAAACCACCTGCGGAGATTCAGTTCCGATCTCAGGGGCGCCGTGCTGACCGAGGCGCTGCTGGTTTTTCCCTTCATCATCATCTTTTCCGTCGGCATCCTGGAATTCGGCAATGTCCTTTGGCAACGCCACCAGTTGCAGACGGGGGTCCGCGACGCCGCCCGGTATCTGGCACGCTGCAGCGATTCACCGACCTTTGGTGCGCCCTGTGACTTACAAGTTGCCCGAAATATTGCGTTCTACGGCTCGCCGGACGGCACGGCCTCGGGGACGCAGCGCGTGCCGGGATGGGACCACGAAACCGAGCTGTCGGTCACCTACCCGGTTCGCGGCGGCATTCGGATGGTCGTCGTGTCGGCCGCGGTCGACTACATCGATTCGCCCCTGTTCGGAATGCTGGCCGTACCTGGCTTCCAGATCGAATACGCCTACATGCAGCGGTACATCGGATGGTGAACATGCGCGCGGTAAGACGTTTCCTTCGTGCCGAGGACGGCGTGACCATTCTCGAAGGGCTGATGGTGATCCCCATCGTGCTTTTGGTCTATGCCGCGGTGATCGAGTTCGGCTTTGCGGTCTACCAGTGGAACCAGGCCGTGAAGGCGATGCAGCACGGCGCGCGGCTCGCCGCCGTGTCGGACGTGGTGCTGCCTGATGCGGACTGGACGGCGCTTGGCGATTTCAGTTCCACCGGCCAGCAGACCGGCCAGGCCCCACCGCCGCCGATTCCGCTCGTCGCCGAAAGCTGCGGCCCGGGCGACGTTCCCTGCAAGGTGAACGAGATGAACTGGCTGATCTTCGGCGGCGACGGTGTCTGCGATCCGAACTTCGGCAGCACCAAGCCGGGCATGTGCGACCTGAACCGGCACATCGGCGTCAACAACGTCCATGTGACCTATGCGCGTTCGGGGCTGGGATATGTCGGCCATTTCAACGGACCGGTGGTGACGATCACTCTGGAAAGCCGTAACCTCAGATTCAGGTTGCCGATGCTCGGGGCGCTTCTGGGACTGAACAACATGGAAATTCCCGCGCACCCGGTGTCGATCACCAGCGAAGATCTTTCGACCCCGCGCCTTTAGGAGGTTATTTGAGCGTCGTTATGAGGACTTCGAGAAGAATCAATGTGTTGAACGCGTACGGCACGCCCGAGATGCAGGCGGCCGTCGAAGAAGCACTGTCCAGGAACAGGCGGTTCGTGGTCAGTTCGCGGTCCGCGGGCAGCCAGCCCAAAGACGAGACCGACAGCATCTTCGACGTGATCGTGGTGGCGGTGCCGGAATTCGACGACGACACGCCGACGCTGTTCAACACGCTCAAGGCCGAGGGCAACGGAACCCCGATCATCGCCGTGTTCGGCGAGGGCAGGCTTTCCGAGGAACAGCTGCGCCAGCTCTTCAAGCTGGGCATTCACGACTGGCAGCACGTGCCGCTCGACCGGCCGTCCTTTGAACAGACGGTGATCTCGGCGGTGCGCGAGTCCACGCAAAGCACGAACCGCGTTCATGCCGTGATCTCGGCCGTCGGGGGCGCCGGCGGAACCACCGTGGCGATTTCGCTCTGCGACCTGATGGCATCGGCGCGGCGCAGGACCGGCGGCTCGGTCGCGCTGTTCGACCTGGATTTCTCGACCGGCAATTGCAGCTTCGTGCTGAACATGCCGAACCCGTTCGGCCTGGACAGCGTGATCTCGCACCCGAACCGGATCGACGCCGAATTCGTGCGCCAGATCCAGAAGTACAACAACAAGGGCTTCTTCCTGTACTCCTTCAAGAAACCCGAGTTGAACCTCGACCTGAACGGTTACGAGCTGGTGCTGCGCTTTCTCGACGCCGTCAGCTCTGAACATGACGAAACCGTTCTGGACATCCCCTACTACGAGACCGACTGGAAGATGGACGTCCTCGCCGGGGTGAACTCGTACACGGTGGTGACGTCTCTGAACGTGCCGGCGATCAAGCATGCGGTCGACCTGATCGACCGGATCAAGGCGGCCCGCGGCAACGACGCGGATATCCAGGTGGTGTTCAACAAGCACCGTGCGCGCCTGTTCGGCCGCCGGCTGCGCAAGGCGGAGATCAAGCAGCTTCTGGGCGACATCCCGTTCTCTTACCTGCCGGAAGAGGAGAGCGTGATCCTCGAAAGCGTCGACCGCGGCATCCTGCCCAGCGAAACCGGCGGCAGTTCGCGTTTCCTGAAGGAGTTGCGCCGCTACATCAAGTCGCACAAGATGCTGAAAGGAGGGGTCCAGTGACCATTTCCGGAACCATCGCGAAGCTGACCGCGACAATCCTGCCGGTATTTGTGATCCTGGGTGTCTGGATCGCCCAGGCCGCACCGGCATCGGCGCAGGCCACCGGCTATCAGGCGCAGGACTTCGGCATGCCGGGCAACGTGGTCCGCGTCGGCGAGACAAAGGCCGTGCCGCGTTCGCACGGTCCGGTCTCGATGCAGATCGTCGAGTATCCCGTGAACGAGACGCCAGGCACCATCATCATCTCGAACGACGACCTGACGCTGCACCGGGTGCTCGGGGGCGGCAAGGCCGAGCTTTACAAGATCAGCGTGGGCCGTGACGGCTTTCGCTGGAGCGGCACCACCTATATCGGCCACAAGGCCGAGTGGCCGGCCTGGCGCCCGCCCGCGGCGATGCGCGCGCGCCAGCCTTCGTTGCCGACCTACGTGCCGCCGGGGCCGTACAACCCGCTCGGGGCGCGGGCTCTCTATCTCTATTCGGGCGGGGCGGACACGCTGTACCGGATACACGGCACCAACGATTCGGGGTCGCTGGGGGGGTTCCAGACATCCGGCTGCTTCCGGCTGTCGAACGCGGACGTGATGGCCTTGTTCCAGAAGGTTCCGGTCGGAACAAAGGTCATCGTCAGATGAACGGACACGAGGGAATGGGGTAGATGGTCGGACGATTTTTCAGGGACACAAGCGGCAAGTCGAAGATCAAGGATGTGTCGGCGGACAGCCCGCTGTTGCTCGAGAACGAAGACCAGGTCGTTAACGGCGAGAACGGACAGCTTCTGCGGCTTGCCTCCAAGGACACGACGCTGCCCGATTTCGTGTCGGAGCGGGTCAATCTGCACCGCTTCCTGCTCGACAAGATCAATCTCACCGTGCTCGACACCATGGAGGAGGACGAACTCCATGACGAGCTGCGCCCACTGGTCCGCGACTACGTCAAGAACCACAACTTTCCCGTCAATTCGCAAGAGCTGGAAAAGCTCATCTCGGATCTGTCCGACGAGATGCTGGGCCTCGGCCCGCTGGAGACACTTCTGAGCGACGACAGCGTGTCGGATATCCTCGTGGTCGGGTCGGACAAGGTCTATATCGAACGCCTCGGCCGGCTCGAGGAAACCGCCGTCCGCTTCAAGGACGAAGAACACCTAATGCGGATCGTCAACAAGATCGTCGCATCGGTGGGCCGCCGGGTCGACGAATCCTCGCCGCTGGTCGACGCGCGACTGGCCGACGGCTCGCGGGTCAACGTGGCGGTGCGGCCGGTCGCGGTCGACGGGCCGCTGCTGTCGATCCGAAAATTCGCCAAGCGCCCCTACAACCTGAAACGGCTGGTGCAGGGCGGCGCGCTGGCGCAGTCCATGGCCAACGTCCTGGCCGCCGCGGTCGAGGGACGGGTGTCGATCATCATCTCGGGCGGCACCGGTTCCGGTAAGACGACGCTCTTGAACGCGCTGTCGGCCTGCATTCCGCACGAGGAACGCCTGGTGACGATCGAGGACGCGGCGGAACTGCAATTGCAGCAGCCGCACGTCGCAAGGCTGGAAACCCGCCCGCCCACCGTGGACGGGCGCAACGAGATTCTGCAGCGCGACCTGGTGAAGAACGCGCTTCGGATGCGCCCGGACCGGATCATCGTCGGCGAGGTGCGGGGCCCCGAGGCCTTTGACATGCTGCAGGCTATGAACACCGGCCACGAGGGCTCGATGACCACGATCCACGCCAACAGCCCGCGCGACGCGCTGGCGCGCGTGGAACAGATGGTCGGCATGGCGGGCATGCCGATGAGCCAGGTCAGCATCCGCGCCCAGATCGCTTCGGCGATCCACATGATCGTGCAGCTCGAGCGGATGCGCGACGGGACCCGCCGCATCATCTCGATCGCCGAGCTCACCGGCATGGAGGGCGACGTGATCCAGATGCACGAAATCATGCTTTTCAAGCGTCTCGGCCGCGACAAGGACGGCATGATCCAGGGCCAGTTCCGCGCCACCGGCGTCCGGCCACGGTTCCTGGAAGAGGTGAATTCGCTCGGCATCGCCCTGGACGAAAACATCTTCGACCCGTCCAAGGTGCTGTGAGATGGAGCTGACACCGCTCATCATCTACGGGCTGATCTTCGTCGCCACGCTGCTTTTGGTCGACGGGCTTCTGCGCTGGATGTTCCGCCGGCGCGCGAAGTCCGCCGACATCCGCAACCGGCTGCAGGGCCTGAAGGCGCGCAAGGACCAGCAATCGGCCTATAACGAATTCCTGTCCCGCCGCGGCATCTCCGAGCGCGAGTCGATCTTCTCGCTGCGGTGGATCAACCGGATGTACGTCCAGTCCGGCATCGAAATGCCGGTGACGCGGCGGATTGCCTATGTCGTGCTGTTCATTCTGGGCGGCTGGGTGATCAGCATCCTGACCCTGCCGTTTCCGCTCTTCGGTCAGGTCGTCTTTGCGATCCTGTTCGGGATCGGCCTGACGATCGGGGTCGTCTACATGAAGCGCCGCCGGCGCATCTCCCGGTTCATTGCGCAACTGGCGCCGGCGATCGAGATCATGGTGCGCAGCCTGAACGCCGGGCATCCGACGTCTTCGTCCATCGCGCTTGTGTCAAAGGAAATGAACGACCCGATCGGGTCGGAATTCGGCCTGCTCAACGACCAGCTGACTTTCGGGCTCGCGATGGATGCCGCGTTGCAGAACATGATCGAGCGGGTGGGCGCGGAAGAGCTGAAACTACTGGCCGTGACGCTGACGGTCCAGCGCGACACCGGCGGCAACCTCGCCGAAATCCTGTTGAACCTCGCCAAGATGATCCGCGACCGGCTGATGATGAAGGCCAAGATCAGGGCGATTTCGGCAGAGGGGCGGTTCACCGCGGTGATCATGGCGGTTTTCCCGTTCTTCCTGTACTGGATGATCAAGACATTGGTTCCGGATTATTTCGACACCGTCATCGAAAGTGGCTATGCGGGCACAATCGTGACCGTCTGCCTCATCCTGATGGCATTCGGCATTTTCATTCTCTACCGGCTCGTCAATTTTGACTTCTAGAGTGACGGTCCACTTCAGCAAGGGTACGGCATGATCGAGACTCTGATCATATTCGGGGTTTTCCTGTCTGTCGTCATGTTGACGTTCGTCACCTTCGGCGCCGTCAACCGCCGCCGCGAGATCAGCAAGAACGTCGAGGCGGTACAGTTCCGGTCCGAGCGTGCGAAGCAGATGCTTTCCGAACGCTATCTCAAGACCGGCAACGTCTACATCACCCACTACTTCAACGTTCTGAACGAGCGGAACCCGCAAAGCCTGAAATACCGGCTGATCCGGGCCGGGTTCTTCTCGCCGAACGCGCTGACCTATTTCAACATCCTGCGCGGACTGGCCGTGTTCGGCCTGTTCATCGCGATCTTCATCGGGCTGACCTACATGTTCCCGGCGGTCGGAACCGGCCGGGTCTTGCCGATGGCCCTGATCAGTTCGTCCGTGGGACTGATCCTGGCCAACGCCGTGCTCGACCGCATGGGCACGAACAAGCAGACCGCCTATCGCAAGATCTTCCCGGATTTCATGGACCTGCTG
Source organism: Rhodobacter sp. (assembly GCA_041627895.1). GTDB lineage: Bacteria > Pseudomonadota > Alphaproteobacteria > Rhodobacterales > Rhodobacteraceae > JBFKQC01. The sequence continues at coordinate 21,068 of JBFKQC010000036.1, read as the reverse complement.
ATCGTCTGCGTCGACGCGGGGCTCAGCATCGAGATGGCGCTGGACCGGGTGACGCGCGAATTCATGGTGACCAACCCCGATTTCGGCGTCCATCTCGGGATCATCACGCTCGAGGTTCGCGCCGGCCGGCCGCTGCACGAAGCTCTGGTGCACTTCTCGGAACGCGTCGGCATCGAAGAGGCGCGTTCGCTCGCCACGCTGTTCCGCCAGTCCGAGGAGCTTGGCGCAAGCGTCACCCAGACATTGCGCGTCTTCGCGAGCGAGATGCGCGAGCGGCGGATCATCCGCGCCGAGGAAAAGGCCAACCAGTTGCCGGTCAAGATGCTGTTCCCGATGGCGCTGTTCCTGTTCCCGGTCAGTCTGGTGATCGTGCTGGTTCCGATCCTGATGACGATCATCCAGATGTTCCGGACCATCGGCCCGAACTTCTGACGCGCTGCGCGGCCCCGGGCGGGTAGCCGGCGTCAGGTCGCCCGGAACCCATTCGGCGATCTTCGAGGCGCGGAATGTGCGCGATCCGGTTTGGCAAGCGCAACCTGGCGGCGCTTCGCCGGAAGCTGCTTCAGGCCCTGTCGGTCGCCACGTTGCGCCAGGACAGGTCCAGCAGCTCGCGCGTGATTCTCGGCTCGAGGTCGAGATAGGCGCAGGCCGCCAGCACGTGATCGAGCAGAAAGCCGGGGTGCGACCCCGACGGCGCCTTGCCCGCCGCCACGTACTTGTCGCGGAAGAACTCGGTCATCATCTGCTCGTCGAAGGCGAGGTCGCGCTGGGCGCAGGCGTCGCGGAAGATTTTCAGATAATCCGATTGCGTCGGGCTTGGCACGAAGATCTTGAAATAGATCCGCCTCAGCGCCGCGGTGTCGCCCAGCTCTTCGGGCTGGCGGTTGGTCGAGAACACGACAAGCTGGTCGAACGGCACCCGGAACTTGCGACCGCTGTGCAACGACAGGATGTCATAGCCCTTGTCGAGCGGCACGATCCAGCGGTCGAGGAACTCGCGCGGCTCTTCCCGCTGTCGGCCGAAATCGTCCAGCACGAACACGCCGCCCAGCGCCTTCAGATGCATCGGCGCCTCGTAGAACCCCGCTATCGGATCATAGGCGAGGTCGAGCATCGCCACGGTCAGCTCGCCGCCGGTCAGCACGAAGGGCCGCCGGCAGCGCAGCCAGCGCTGGTCGAGGTCCCGGTTGCGGGCATCGTCGAAATCGTCGGTCTCGTGCAGTGTCTCGTCGAAGAACTGGATGATCTGGTTGCCGACCGAAACCGCGTGCGGAAAGAATATCCGGTCCTCGAACGCGTTGCCCAGCGCCTCGGCGATCGAGGTCTTGCCGTTGCCGGCATCGCCATAAAGCAGCACCGACCGCGACGAGTTCGAGGCCGGACCGATCTGCGCAAGGATGTCGTCGGGAAAGACGAGATGCGTCAGCGCCTGTTCCAGCTCGGTCCTGTGCAGCCGCTCGTGGTTCAGAGATTGCTTGCGAATCTGCGCGTCGAAGGCTTCCAGCGTGACCGGCGCCGCACCCACGTATTTCGAGCTGACCAGCGCATCCAGGGCTCGCGCGAGGCCCTTGTCGGTCAGCGAATAGCGGATGTCCGACTTGACGTCCTCGGCCTTCTCGAGCCCCTGCGCCTCGACCAGCGCCAGCGTCACCATGGTCTTGATGAGGGCCCGCACGACCAGCCGCGGCAGCTTGATCACGTTCGAGATTTCCGCCGGGGTCATCGTTCCGCCGGCATGCAGTATCTTGCTGGTCAGATCGAGCAGCAGGTTCTCGCGAAGCCCGGTTTCCTCGGGGGTTCGCGGCGGTGCGGGAAAGTCGTACTCTGTCATCTGTCCCTTGGCTTGAAACGGGCAACTAGCTGTCTATGGACAAAAGCTTGACGGACTGGCCCGGCGTTCGCAACCGCCGTTTGTCGCCATCTGCTAAACGGTCTGTCAACTTTCCGGAAGATTCGACGCAGAACTTGTGCAATGCCCCCTTTTTGTTGTATTTTTGCAGTGTTTACAGCAAATCTGCGCCCAACCGGCGCCCGAAAGCGAAGTGGATTGAAAAGTTGACACGTCCCGGCCGCCTGAAAAGATTTCTGACCCGCGAGGATGGATTTGTCTTCATCCTCACAATTCTCTTTCTGCCTGTGCTTTTCGGCACGGCACTACTTGTGATTGATCTCGGGCGTGGCAACAACGCCCACTCGGATCTCTACGCCGCAAGCGACTCGCTCGCGCTCACCGGGGCGCGGGAGCTCGACGGCCGGTCCGACGCGATCGACCGCGCCAAGGCCGCCATGGAGCAGGTTGTGAACTCGGTTTCGATGCTCGAGCAGCCAGGCCCCGGCGGGGGCGGCATTCCGCTGATCTACGAAGACGACGCCGGAAACGAATTCACCGTGATCTTCCTCGACGATATTCCGGCGAACGATGCGGACCCGATCGACCAGGCCTGGGTGAACAACCACGCCACGAACACTGACGAGGACGCGAAATACGTCTATGTCGGCGTGCAGTCGCGCAACCTCGAGACCATCTTCTTCAACCCGGTCAGCCTGTTGACCGACAGCGTGCCGATCTCGACAAGCTCGGTCGCCACCTACCGCGTCTCGGCCTGCGACGTGCCGCCCCTGTTCATCTGCAACCCGTTCCAGGGCGCGGTGGATCTGCAAAGCTTCGCGGCCGCCGGCGGGTTCTACGGCCGGATGATCAAGCTGCACCCGCCTGGCCCCGGTACCGCCGGGCCGGGGAATTTCGGCTTCCTGAGCGTGCCCGACAACAACGGCGGCGACGCCGTGCGCGATTTCTTCGCCGGGAAATACGTGCCGGTCTGTTACGACGCGGGCACCGTCACCACCAAGCCCGGCGCCACGGTTTCGGTCGCGCAGGGCCTGAACACCCGCTTCGACCTCTGGGCGGGGCCCTACCAGAACGTCAATCCGAACAGCCCGGGCTATTTCGAGATGAACCCGGACATGAACGTCCGCAAAAGTTACACCCGCCAAGGCAACGCCTGTAACATGAACGACTATGACTGGGAGACCGAACTCGCCACCAACGGCGAGGGCGCGCTGAAGGCTCTGGGGCCGATGGACGACCCCGCGCTGGAGACCACCGATGCCGCGGCGCTGGTGGCCGGGGCGTCGGTGGGTGTGGGGACCTACGGCGCCGATGGTGTCGGCTGGGACGTCGACCTCTACTGGCGCGTCAATCACGGCACCAACTTCATGGGCGCCGCCTATGGCGCAGCGGACAAGCCGATCAACCCGCATGACCCGTCCAAGCCGCCGTCGCGGCGCGACATTTACAAGCACGAAGTCGAAGCGCTCGACAACATGCCGCTGCCGCAAACGCCGAACCTCGTGATGGACCGCTCCAACGGGATGCCCGCCAACGAAAACGGCTATGCGAACTGCGGCGTGACCTCGAAAGGCTATACCGCCAAGGCGGAACGGCGCGAGATGTTCGCCGCGATCATCGACTGCGACGGCCGCAGCATCCAGGGCAGCGTTACGGTGCCGGTCACGGCGTTTGCCAAGATTTTCCTGGTTCGCCCGATGGATCGCAGGCAGGTCGTCGTGAACGGCAAGAATGTATGGGTCGACTCGACCATCGACATCGAGATCATCGACATCACCGGGTCCGGCGGCAACGGCGAGGCCGAGACGGTGCTGCGCGCCGAGGCCTACCTGGTCCGCTGACCCTTGCGGCGCCGCCCCGGCGGCGTCACTCCGCCGCTTCCTCGCGCAGGCGCCGCGCCTCCCAGTAGTAGGTGTTGCGCGCCGGTGCGTTGATCTCGTCCTTCGCCAGGGCCTCCAGCGTCGCGGCCTTCAGCCGCTGCGCCTCCTCGCCCAGCGCGATCAGGTGGTCGCACAACTCCAGCCGCCATTGCAGGTCGTGGGCCTCGCTTGCTGCCGCCCACAGCGCCTCGACCCCGCCCGCCAGCGCCGCGACATGGGCCGCACGCGCCGCGGTCGACATCTTGCCCAGATGCGTCGGGTTGCCGTCGTACCAGCCGAGCGTGCCGGCCGCATAGGCCCGCGCCGACCAGTCGAGCCGCCCGCAGACCTCGGCCAGCCAGGGCTTGTCCGCCAGGTCCGGCGGCAACGATATTCCCGCGGCGATGTCATCCATTGCAAGGCCCGCATCCATCGCGTCCGCCGTCCAGCGGATCACGTGGTCGATCGCGTCGCGGGTGGTGGTCAGCACCTCCTGCACCGCTTCGGCGCCGAAAACCGGCCGCGTGTGTCCCGGCGCCAGCACCTCGGGCACCAGGTCGGCCAGCCGGGTCAGCGTGGCCGACCAGACGGCGAAGTCGCGGTAGGGCGTGCCGCGGATCGCGTAGAGGTTCGGGAAGGCATGATACCAGTTGTCGCCTGCGATCAGCACCCGGCTGTCCGGGAACCACAGCGCGATGTGGTCGGCGGTCTCGCCAGGTGCCATGATCAGCCGGGCCATGACGCCGTCGAGGTCCAGGTTGCGGTCTTCCCCGATCAGCTCGGTCGGCGCCAGGAACCCCGCGCCCAGCCCCTCGGTCGGCCGGTCTCCGGGGCCGAGGCCGAGGCTGATGCGTTCCCGGCCGGTCAGCGCGGCCCCGAACTGCGCCTGCGTGCGCCGGGCCAGCGCCAGGTCAGGCGCGACGCGGCTGGCCTCCAATCCGACGAGATCAGAGGCGAAGAGATGCCCCGCGATCACCGGCACGCCCCCCGGCGAGAACACGCTGGCGCCCGAGACATGGTCGCTGTGCGAATGGGTATAGACGATCCGCCCGACCGGTTTGTCGGTGATCCTGCGGAACTCTGCCTGGATGATCTCGGCGGCGCCGGTCGATTCGGTCGTATCGACGATGGTGACGGTCTCGTCGCCCTCGATCATGTGCACGTTCGAGGCGGCGAACCCCACCGCCGTCCACATGCCCGGCGCCAGCGCGATCACCTCTTTGCGGAACTGGGCGTTCTGGGCCAGCAGCGCGGGATGGGTCATGCCGGCCCCGGCCGCCCGGATGCGGTCGGAACGCCCCCCGCGCCCGCCCAGGCAATATCGTCGCGCGCCGCCTGCCCGCCCGGCACCACCGGCCCCTCGGCGGTTTCGGCGGCGATCGCGGTTGCGTCCAGGGCTGCGGCGGGCATCACAGGCGCACCACCCTGACTTTCGGTTTCAGATCGGTTCGGCAAAGCGCGTGCAGGAAACAGGTCCGCTCGGCGATATCCAGCATCTCCTGCGCCATGGCGTCCGGTTCCGACGTGTCGAGGAACACGTGGGTCTCGACCGGATCGGCCGCCCCCGCCTGCCCCGTCCCGCCAGAAGCGCCGCCGAGGCCGAAATGCGTGTCCTGCACGATGCGGTATCCCGGCAGGTCCAGCCCCAGCATCGACACGAAGCGCCCGAACTGGGTCATGAAGCAGAACCCGATCCCGGCGGAAACCAGGGTCATCGCATCCGGCGACCGGCCGTCTTCGGACGACAGGAACCGGAACGAGGTGCCGTGCGGCGAATACTGCATCTGCCGGATCTCCTTCAGCCCGTCCTCGCGGATTGCCGCAATGGCACCGATGTTCAGCCGCCGGTTCTGCTCGTCGGCCAGCGACGACCCGCCCGCCGCGGTGCCGAGCGCCACGGGCTTTCTCGGCGTCGAGCCCGCGGGCGCCACCAGCGCCAGGTCGCTCGTCTCGGGAACCGCGCGGTCGAACAGCCCCGCCGGATCGTCCAGCATCGGACCGCCAAGCCCGGCCGCCTTGGCGGTCTCCAGCACCACGCCGTTCCGCGCCAGCTTGAACAGGCTCGCCAGTCGCCCCCGGATCAGCCCGTTCACCGGCGAGGCACAGACCGCGTCGGTGACAAGCTGCGCCAGCGCCGCGTCGCCAAGCCGGGTCTCGGCCTCGACGGTCAACGCGACGGGCTCGGCTCCGCCCACCATCGTGCGCCGCTGCATCGAGCCTTTCATCGTATAGTAATTGTCCTGCACCAGCTTGAGCCGCCCAAGCCGCGCGCCGCGTTCTTCCGCCAGTGCCGCGATCTCGTCGAGATAGCTCGCCGCCATCCCGACCGACAGGAAGGCCAGCGGGCAAGGCGCCGCATCATGCCCGTTCAGGTACGGCCCCTCGTCGCTGACCAGCCGCCAGATTCGCCCGCTGCGCGCAGAGGCGACCAGCGCCTCCTTCTGGAACCCCGACAGCGAGCGCACCGCGGTGCGCAGCGCGTCGCCCCGCCGCAGCGCCGGCGCCCGCAGCCCCAGCGCGCCGGGCGCGGCCACGCGGAAGAACGGCGCCAGCCCCGAGGCCGCGATGATGTTCTCGCCGAGTTTTGCCATGGCACATGCCCCCCGACCGATTAGCCGGGGAATGGCCACGCCCTGCAAGCCCCTTTTGCCCGCGCTCCGCCCCGCCTACAGGTTGTCACTTGCTCCATTCGAAGACCGGGCGCTGGTGTTTACCGAGTATTCACCGAATCACCTGAATGATGGGGGTGGGAGGACGGGGGAAAAGCTGAAGATGATGTGAATAGACCGACCGCACCAGATATTGTGTTTCCTCGATAACAGTCCACAGGTTCCGGTATCAGCGCTTCGCCGTCCAGACCTCGGGGTTGATCATGTGGATCGGCGCGCCCGCGGCATAGGCGTTGATCTGGTCGAAAATGTCCGAGAACTGCAATTCGAACTCGTCTTCGGTCACATAGCCGATATGCGGCGTCGGCAGCACGCGCGGGTTGGTCAGAAGCGGGTTGTCGACATCCGTCATCGGTTCGGTGTCGTAGACGTCCACCGCGGCGTGGCCCGGCCGCCCGGCCGCCAGTGCGGCCTCCAGCACGCCGGGTGCGATCAGGCCCGACCGCGAGGTGTTGACCAAGAGCGCGCGTTCGCCCATCGCGGCGAGGTCGCCTGCGGTGATCAGCCCGCGGGTCTCGGCGTTCAGGCGCACGTGCAGGCTGACGATGTCCGACCCGGCAAAGAACGCCTGCCGGCTGTCCGCAACCGTCTGCCCGTCGCCCAGCGCCCGCGCGCGCCCGGCCTCCGAACCCCACCAGACCACGCGCATCCCCAGCGCCCCGGCATAGCCCGCCACCGCCTTGCCGATCCGGCCGTAGCCGTAGAGGCCTAGCTGCCGCCCGCGCAGGGTACGCCCCACGCCCATCATCCAGTTTCCGGCGCGGATCGAGGCGACCTGATCGGGGATCTGCCGGTACGAGGCGAGGATCAGCGCCAGCGTCAGTTCCGCCGCGGCGTAGGACGGCGCGCCGGCATGCATGTTGGAACAAAGCAGCACGCCCCTTTCGGTGCAGGCCGGCACATCGATATGCGGATAGACGCTGCGCTGGCTGATCAGTCGCAGTTCCGGCAGCCGCGCCAGCAGGTCGGCGGTGATCTTCGTGCGCTCGCGGAACAGCACCAGCGCCTCGGCCCCGGCCAGACGCCCGGCCAGCGCGTCCACGTCTTTCACATGGTCTGTCCAGACCGAGACGTCGTGGCCTTCGAGCTTGCCGAAGCACGGCAGGCCGCGCAGCGTGTCGAACCAGTCGTCGAGGACATGAACCCTCACCGGGTTTCCACCCCTGCCCCGGGTAGTGGCGAGCGCGGCGTCGGCACGAAGACCTCGCGACCAAGCACCGCCGTCGAGTCCGTCACCCTGCGCCGCTCGGCCGGCAGGTGGTTGAATTGCGCGTCACAGCTTGCGATCGGTCCGGGATAGCCCGAGATCTCGTCGTTCAGCAGCCGCCGCGCCGCCTGCAGCGCCGCTTCGGCGGCCCGCACCGCGGCGTCATAGCTCTCGCCCATGGCACCCTTCCCATGCGGTGAAGAATTGTATGCAACAGTATACTCAGTCCGCGCCCAGCGATCAATCGCCCAGCAATGCCGCCCAGATCAGCCGCAGCGACACCAGGATTAGGATCACGTCCAGCGCCCGCCGGAAATTGAGATCGCTCAGCCGGTCCAGCAGCAGCCGCCCGCTGAGCGTCCCGATCAGCCCGGCAATGATCATGCCGCCGATCACCAGCCACCAGGCGCCGAAGGCGAAGCCCAGCAGCCCGAAAACCACGACCTTCAGCAAATGCTGCACCGTCATCAGCGAGGCGTGGGTCGCCACGTGCCCGTGCCGCGGCAGCGTCAGCGACTTGGTGTAACCGGCAACGAACAGACCCGTCGCGCCGAAGAACATCGTCAGAAAGCTGGATATCCCGCCGGTCAGCCAGGGCCAGCGGCGCAGCCATTCCGGCGGCCGGGCGAAGACCGACCAGATGATGAAGAGACCCACGCCCGCCTGCACCCAGCGCCCCGGCAGTTCCACCACGATCAGCCCGCCCAGCACGCTGCCCGCCAGCGAACCCGCCACGAACCACGGCATGCCGATCCAGGCGATGTGGCGAAAGAGCATCGCCGCGCGGGTCGCGTTCGAGCCGAGTTGCACGATACCGTGCACCGGGATCAGCGCGGCGGGCGGCAGCAGGCTTGCCAGCACGGCAAGCAGCACCGCGCCCCCGCCGATGCCGAAAGCGACGGTGATGAACGAGCCTGCAAAACTCGCCCCCATGATCGCCACGAAAAGACCCGCGCCGATCCCCTGGGGCAGATATGCCTCGAACCCGCTCACCGGCAGCGCGGGCGCCGGCGGGCGACGTCGTGCAACCCCGCCCGTACGGCCTTGCTACGCGGTTTCGAAACCGCGCCCGCAGACCGCCCCGAAGCGGCCCGCCCGACCGGCGCGCGTTCAGCCGCCATGCGACCGCCGGACCACCGGCGAGACAACGGCGTCCGAAACCGGCACGTCCCAGCCAGCCGGCCATCGACTGCCGCAAAGCGGTCGAGCATCGTGGGCAGCGCGCGGAGGTCGCGCACCGTCTCGCCGCCAATCCAGAAACTGCGCGCGATCGCGGCCAGATCGGTGCGTCCGAACTCGGCGTCGCCGGTCGTCAGCTCTTCGGCGCGCAGCTTGTGGAACTCCGAGCCATAGCCACCGTCGTTCAGCACCACGCCCAGCACGCTCATCCCCTCGCGCTTCATCGTCTCCAAATCCCGCACATGCATCAGAAGCGATCCGTCGCCGTCGAACGGCACTGCCGGAATCCCCGGATAGGCCGCCGCGACGCCCATTGCAAAGGACGTGCCGTTGCCGATCGCGCCGTATTTGCGGATCGTCAGGAACGTCTCCTACACCCTAGACGGCATCTGCGCGAACCAGAACGAGCAATGCCCCGGCGGATTCACCATTTGCCAGCCAAGCGGGATCGCCGCCTCAGGCGCGGCAACCACCGCGCGCGGGTCATGCAGCCCGGGCGCGATCTCGCACGCCGTGCCGTCGGGCGGCGCGTCGCGGATGCGCGCGGCCAACGCATCCGAGCGCCAGTCCGGCGCGCGCGGGGCCACCGCTTCGGCCAGCGCCTCGGCGCCGAGCCGCGCGTCGGCGCGCAGGAAGACCTGCGCTGCCACCCTGCCCTGGCTGACGCCCGCGGCGCGATATCCAGGTGCGGCACCTCGGCTCCGGGCCAAAGCCTTCCGGCGCCGGAACCGTTGCTCGCCAGCGAGCAGCCGACCGCAACGATCAGATCCGCCTCGGCGAAGCAGTCCCGCGCGGTGTCCGACGAATATCCGCCCGCGACGTTCAGGTTGAACGGATCGCCCGCGAACGCCCCCCGCGCCGGCAGCGTCGTCGCCAGCAGCGCGCGGCAGGCCGGGCCTGCGCCGGCCTCGCCCGCGCCCAGCCCCATTTCGATGGCGGCGGGGTCGACTCCCACAAGGGTGTTGCCGCAGGTCGGCCCGTAATCGACCAGCCGCTCTTCGACTGGGACCTCGGCGAAGAAAAAGTCGATGTCGGCCTTTGACTCCCCGGACCGCGACAGCATCGCCACCTTTGTCGTTACAGCATTGCCGCCGCCCAGCCCGTCGATGTTGCGCGGATTGCCGGCGCCAACCGCTGCGATCAGCACTTCGGAAAGCGTCTCGCGGTCTTCAAGCAGGATTTGCTTGGCCCGGCGGATGCCGACCACCACCGAGATCACGGTGAGGATCAGGATCAGGATCACGATGACGGTGGGCGAGGCGATGTATTCGAAGCCCTGCTCGAACCCGCGGCGGAACCGCGCGCCCGCCACCTGGTTCGCCATGTTCGAGAAATTCTCGGCCTGGTTCGACAACACGAAGCCGATCAGGACCTCAGGCCGCGACCAGTCGAAGCGGCGCAGGAATATGCCCAGCAGGCCGATGGCGAACAGCGCCACCAGGTCCCAAGGCGTCTGGCGCGACTGGAAGGCGGCGAAGCTGATCATCATGAAGAGGAATTGGGCCAAGAGCGTGAAGCGGATCGTCGTCAGCTTGGCGATCCCGCCCGACAACGCGATGCACAGCCCCGCGCCGACCACGTTCGCCAGCGCCAACGAACAGACCACAGTATAGGTGATGTCCAGGTTGTTGGTGATCAGCGGCGGTCCCGCGTCATAGCCCAGCAGCGCGAGACCGCCCAGGAACACCGCCATCGACCCCGAACCGGGGATGCCGAGGATCAGCGTCGGCACCAGGCCCCCGCCCTCCTTGGCGTTGTTCGACGATTCCGGGCCGATCACGCCGCGCACGTCGCCCGATCCGATGCGCGACTTGTCGCGCGCCGACTGCACCGTGTGGCCATGGGCGATCCAGTCCACCACCGACCCGCCGCGGCCGGGGAACACGCTGACCGACAGGCCCAGCAGGACGCCGAGCACCAGGAACATGATCTGCTGCGGTTGCAGGATCAGCGCAAAGGCGTCCCCCAGGGCCGGCAGGGCTGTGGCTAGAAGGTCCGTCGGATCACCGGTCGGAATTGGTGGGCAGGATGGGTGCGGAACCCATCCTGACGTTGCCCTTCAATGGGCGCGCGGGGAGTGATCTGCGTTACTTGAGTTCGACGCCGTAGCGTTCATCCAGCCCGGCCTGCACGTAGTCCTTGGCCGAGGCCTTGACTTCGGTCCCGAGCTTCAGCGTGGACCTGGCCGCGGGGTCGGTCATCTGCGGATAGATGCCCAGCGTCGCCCCTGACAGCGCACCGAAGTCCTCGCGCGCCAGCAACGCGTTGAAGGCGTCGGTGTAGGCGTCGATCGCCTCCTGCGGGGCGCCCTTCGGCAGGAACACCATCTTCTGCGCCGGGAAGCCGGCGATCATGAAGGCCTTCCACGCATCCCAGGCGTCGCCCTCGGTCGAACAGGCCGGCGTGGCCTCGCAGACCTCCTTGAAGGTCGGGATCTCCGGGAAGGTCGGGTCGCGCCTTGGCTACCCCAGATGAACTCGTCGTCCTGCAGCGCCGTGTGGTCCAGCCCATCCAGTTCGCCCGCCAGATTCGGCGGCAGGAACGCAACGCCGCCGGTGACCGAGGCCAGCAACACGTTCCAGTCGCCGTATTCGTATTTCACCTGCGGGTCGTTTAGCAGGTACGGAAACTGCGTCGACCCCGACGAACCGAAGATCAGCGTGCCCTGGGTGTCGTTCCAGGTCTGGTCCTGGAACCAGTTCGCGCCCTTGGTCGACCCCGCGCCCGGCATGAACTTGACTAACACGGTCGGGTTGCTCGGCAGCGCCTCGGACAGCAGCGGGGCGTTGAAGTTGCCCCATTTCGCCGAGCCGCCCGATTCCGAGAACGGAATCACGAATTCGACGTCTTGCCGTCCAGGTCGACCCCGTGGCCGCCGGCCTGAGCCGATACCGCAAGCGCGCCGGCGGCCGCGGCGCCGAGCAGGGTTCTCATTGCGGACAGGGATTCCTCCCATTTGCCATTTGCGCCGGCCCGTTCCCGGTGCTGTCGTTCGAATCATCCGGGGCCGCGCGCCCCGCTTGATGCGGCGTGCATGACCTGCGAACCTTGCGTGAAGCTTGCATAGGGCGCATTTCGTGCGGATCACCGAGGTCGAATACAACGAGAGCGTGGCCAAGGGCGTCGCCTGTCGCCTGGAAGACGCGGGCCACGCCGTCGACGTGATCGGCGACGGCGGCGATGCCGACACGTTCCTGCGCCAGGACGGCAGCGACCTGGTGATCCTGGAAATCAACCTGCCCGGCCTCGACGGGCTAAGCGTGCTCGGCAACATGCGCGCACGCGGCGACGCGCGCCCAATGATCCTGCTGACCGCGCGATCCGATACCCTCGACCGCGCCGCGGGGCTGGATGCGGGCGCCGACGACTACCTGGTCAAGCCGTTCGAGATGGACGAGTTGGAGGCGCGCGTGCGCGCGTTGTCGCGGCGCACCGGCCAGCCGCTGCGCGCCTCGCTCGAGTTCGGCACGCTGTCGCTCGATCTGGGCGCGGCAGGTCAGCGCCGGCGGCGCCCGGATTGAGATGCCCCGGCGTGAGGTGGCGCTGCTGGAGGCGCTGATGCGGGCCGGCGGCCGGGTCGTGTCGAAACTTGACCTGATCGAGCACACCTACGGGATCGGCGCGGATGTCGACGAAAGCGCCATCGAGGCGCACCTGTCGCGTCTGCGCAAGCGGCTGAGACCGCACGGTCTGGCGATCCGGGCCCGGCGCGGGCTGGGCTTTGCGCTGGCGGCCGGCGGCACATGAACGCCCTGCCGCTGCGGCTTCGCCTGACCGCGTTCATCCCCGGCCCGCTGCTGCTGATCGCGGTCGCGGTAGGGGTCTGGCAGGTGCGCAACGCCCGCGCCACCGCCGCCGACCTGTTCGACCGCACGCTTCTGGCGGACAGTTCGGGCGGGCAGGTCTTTTGCCATGTCTACGCCCCCGACGACGGCAGGGGCATCGCCGAGGCCGACCGCACCAGGGTGCTCGCCCGCTTCGGCCAGGCCAGCCCCGGAACCGGCAGCGGGCTCGGCCTGTCGATCGCCGAAACCGTCGCGCGCCGCACCGGAGGCGATCTGCGGACCGAGACGGACGGACCCGGTCTGACCGTCTCGCTGACTTTGCCCTGCGGCTGACGCCGCCGAAGCGGCGTCAGTACAGGATCAGCCCGGGATCCTCGATCACCATCAGGTTCGTCTCGTTGATCTCGGTGGGATCGACGCCATGCAGCACGACGCTGCTGTTCAGGCCGTAGAGGATTCTCGCGCCCTCCGCGCTGTATCTCACGTCGACGAGTTCGGGGAACGGCTCGCCGGCCCCGTAGACGATGTAGATCACATCGTTCAGGGGATCGAAGTCGACCACCACGTCGTGGCCCTGGCCGGCGCCGCCGAGATAGTCGAAATATAGCTCGTCCGCGCCCTCACCGGTGAAGATCAGGTCGTCGCCGCCCATGCCGCCGATGCTGTCGTTGCCGGCGCCGGCCTCGATCGTGTCGTCGCCGACGGACCCGACGACGATATCGTCGCCGCCGAGCGTCGCGATCCAGCGGACCGGGCCGGTGTCGATCCAGACCTGATCGTCATGCTCGGTCGCCACGATCATCTCGACGCCGTCCAGGTAATCGCTCCAGTATTCGTAGGGGTAGCCATAGGGATCGACCGTCGGCACCACCTCGATCAGCCCGGGCACGCCGGTGTAATAGCTGGCGTCGTATACCTCGATGCCAAAGCCAAGGCCGGAATAGTCGACCATGTCGAACCCGTCGCCGCCCAGGATCACGTCTTCGCCCGAACTGCCCAGGACCGTGTCGTCGCCGGCGCCCAGATCGAAGGTCTCGTCGACGCCAAGGCCGGCGAACCAGTCGTTGCCGGCGGTGCCATAGGTGGTGCCGCCGATCAGCGTGACCTCGACGCCGGCGATATCGTCGATCGGCACCTGGTCGATACCGTCGTAGGACGAAATGTAGGCGATCACGTTGTAGTCGCCCGCCGGCCAGTCGGGATCGACCAGCCCGCCTAAGCTGAGGTCGACGGTTTCGCCGGGCTGCAGCGTGTAGGTGGTGCTGGCAAAGACCAGATCGTCCGGCGACAGGCTCAGATCGGTCGACAGCACGGCGGTGATCGTGAACGTTCCGCCGCCGATGTTGCCTGTGTTGCTGACGCTGGCGTCGAACTGCAGATAGGCGCCGTCGTTCAGGTCGAAATCGTTCCCCGCGATCGCCAGGTAGACGTAGTCCAGCGACAGGTTCTGGAACGGCTCGGCGATGGTGATCTGCACCCACTCTGTCTGGTTGTCGCCCTCGTCGCTTTCCTCCAGCGCGTTGGCCTCGTCGGCGATCACGGCGACATAGTAGACGCCCGCCGCCAGACCGGACGTGTCGATACCCTGCACCAGCGTCTGGCTGGTCCCCGTCGCCAGCGGATCGGTGGCGATGCCGCCCTGCGACTGGATCACGGACCCGAGGTCCGGCGCGGTCGCGATCACCAGCGTCGCGCCGGTGGCGGCGGCATCGATCACCCCATTCGAGGCGATGACGAACGTCGCCGTCAGCGGCTCGCCCGCCACCGCGTCCGTCGCCGACAGCGTCAGCGTGCCCGCCGTCAGGTTCGCCAGCCGCGGCACCACGACCTCGGCCAGACTCTGCGTCATGTCGGAAAAGTTGAAGAACTCGACATCGGTGATCACGTCCGTGCCGTCCGGCCCGGTGATCTCGACCGTGGTTTCGTCGATCTGGGTCACGACGTAGTCGTCGCGCGCGCCGCTAAACACCACCGTGTCGGTGCCCTCGCCGCCGTCGATGCTGTCGTCGCCCGCGCCGCCGTCCAGCAGGTCGTCGTCCAGCCCGCCTTCCAGCGTGTCCGCCCCGTCGTAGCCGAACAGCGTGTCGTTGCCCGCGTTGCCCTGGATCAGGTCGTCGCCGCTGGTGCCTTCCAGCAGATTGTCGCGCTTGTTGCCCTTGATCGCACCGGGGCCGCCACCGTTACCACCGCCACCGTTTCCACCCTTCGGCATGTCGCACCCTCTACGCTAAATTCAGTTCTGTTCAATCGCCCGCCGTGCCCCGGCGGCCCGGTCCCAACCTAAAGCGGTGCGCCGGGCGAAGACCAGCATTTATTTCACTTGTTTCCCAACCGGAAACGCCGGGATCACGCGTTGAACAGGAAATGCAGCACGTCGCCGTCCTTGACCTCGTAGCCCTTGCCCTCGACCCGCATCTTGCCGGCGTCCTTGGCGCCCTGCTCGCCGCCGAGCCGCACGTAGTCGTCATAGGCGATGGTCTCGGCCCGGATGAAGCCGCGCTCGAAATCGCCGTGGATCACACCGGCGGCCTGCGGTGCCAGCGTGCCCTTGCGGATCGTCCAGGCGCGGGCCTCCTTGGGACCGGCGGTGAAATATGTCATCAGCCCCAAAAGCTCGTGCCCCGCGCGGATCAGCCGGTCGAGCCCGGCCTCTTCGAGCCCCAGTTCCGCCAGGAACTCGGTCTGCTCTTGCGGGTCCAACTGCGCGATCTCTTCCTCGATCCGCGCCGAGATCACCACCGCCGCCGCGCACTCGCGCGCGGCCATGGCCTCGACCGCGCGGGAATGCTCATTGCCGGTCGCCGCGTCCTCCTCGGCGACGTTGCAGACGTAAAGCACCGGCTTCTGCGTCAGCAGTTGCAACCCGCGCCAGGCCTTGCGGTCCTCGTCTGCGACCTCGACGGTACGCGCCGGCCGCCCGGCTTCGAGCGCCGCCAGCGCCGCCTTCAGAAGCCGCTCCTGGCTCACCGCTTCCTTTTCGCCGCCGCGGACCTTGCGCACCAGACCCGCCAGCCGCTTCTCGATCCCGTCGATATCGGCCAGCATCAGCTCGGTCTCGATGGTCTCGGCATCCGCCACCGGGTCGACCCGGCCCTCGACATGGGTGACATCGCCGTCCTCGAAACAGCGCAGCACATGGGCGATCGCGTCGACCTCGCGGATATTGGCCAGAAACTGGTTGCCCAGCCCCTCGCCCTTGCTGGCGCCCTTCACCAGCCCGGCGATGTCGACGAAGGTCATCCGCGTCGGGATCACCTGTTTCGACTTCGCGATCTCGGCCAGTTTCTCCAGCCGCGCATCGGGCACGGCGACCTCGCCCACGTTGGGCTCGATCGTGCAGAACGGAAAGTTCGCCGCCTGCGCCGCCGCGGTCCGGGTCAGCGCGTTGAACAGCGTCGACTTGCCCACATTCGGCAGCCCCACGATGCCGGTCCTGAAGCCCATCTCGGTCACACTCTCGTTGCCAACGCGGCGCTCTTATTTTGATGCCCGGCGCATTGCAACCGGGCGGGGCTCGGGATTCGGCGGGTGGCGTGATAAGGTCGAGGCACCCTGGATGATCAATGCCGGAAAGGAGTAGCCCCCAATGTCCTTTCACCCCTATCTGCGTTTCGACGGCTCCTGCGAGAACGCGATGCGCTGGTATTGCGCGATTTTCGACGGGCGCGACCTTCAGATCATGAAATTCGCCGATGCCCCGCCCGAGATGGGGATGGACGGCATCGACCGCGTGATGCATGCGCAGTTTTTCCTGCCCGACGGCGGCCGGCTGATGGCGTCCGACACCCCGCCGGGCCAGGAGACCGGGCCGCAGCGGTCGGTCTCGGTGTCGCATTTCGCCGCCTCGGTCGAGGACGCCCGGACCAAGTACGACCGCCTCGCCGATGGCGGCGAACCGGTGATGCCCTTCGGCGAGACGTTCTTTTCCAAGGGTTTCGGCATGGTGAAGGACCAGTTCGGCACGCACTGGATGATCATGGCGCCGGAACAGCCGATGCCCGGCTGACGCCCCATTGCCTTTCCCGCCACGTTTGGGCAAACCGGGCGAACACGTTCCGGAGGCCCGCCCATGTCCCGCATCGACGCCAAGTTCGCCGCGCTGAAGGCCGAGGGCCGCAAGGCCTTCGTGGCCTACGTGATGGCGGGCGATCCGGATTACGCGACCTCGCTTCGGATCATGCAGGGCCTGCCGAAGGCCGGCGTCGACGTGATCGAGCTGGGCATTCCCTTCACCGACCCGATGGCCGACGGCCCGACGATCCAGCTTGCCGGCCAGCGCGCGCTCGAGGCGGGCCAGACGCTGCAGAAGACGCTCGACATGGCGACCGCGTTCCGCAAGGCCGACGACACGACGCCGATCGTTCTGATGGGGTACTACAACCCGATCTACAACCGCGGCGTCGACCGCTTCCTGGCCGACGCCGTTGCCGCCGGGGTCGACGGGCTGATCGTCGTCGACCTGCCGCCCGAAGAGGATGACGAGCTTTGCATCCCGGCGCAGAAGGCGGGGCTGAACTTCATCCGGCTGGCAACGCCCACCACCGACGACAGGCGTTTGCCCAAGGTGCTGCAGAACACTTCCGGTTTCGTCTATTACGTCTCGATCACCGGGATCACCGGCGCCGCCGACGCGGTGGCGGCCGATGTCGGGCCCGAAGTCGCGCGGATCAAGGCGGCGACCGACCTGCCCGTGATCGTCGGCTTCGGAATCAAGACGCCCGAGGCCTCGAAGCGGATTGCCGGCATCGCCGACGGCGCCGTCGTCGGCTCGGCCATCGTCGCCCGGATCGGCGCAGGCGACCGCCCCGCCGAGGTGCTGGCCTTCGTCAAGTCGCTCGCGGATGGCGCCCACTGCGCCTAGCCGCCTGCGCGGCGCCGCGCTGGCCGCCGCCCTGCTTGCGGCGGGTGGTGCGGCGGCACAGGACTGCCTTGCCCCGCCCTATGACGCGCCTGGCACCGACGCCGCGCGGCGGCTGGCGCGGATCGTGGCCGATCTCGCGCCGGTCCTTGCGGAATTGCCCTCGCTCGACCCCTCGGGCTTTCGCGACCCGCCGCAGATCTGCCTCGGCGCGGGAACCGCCGGGCCCCAGGGCAGCTTCGATCCGATGCAGAACCGGATCGTGGTGAAGGCATTGCAGCCCGACGGTCTGCTGGCCGGGGTGCTGCTGCACGAATTGCGCCACGCCGAGCAGTATCAGCGCGGCTTCTGCCCGTCGAACGACCTTTCGATGCAGGCCAACGCGCAGGCGACCATGGCGATGGAGGCCGATGCCAGCGCGGTCAGCCTGCTCGCTGCCTGGCTTCTGCGGGACATGGGCCGGCCGGAACCCTGGCAGGCGCTTGCAGGCTGGTCCATGCAGGCCGACATCGCCGCCCGCTTCGCCGAAGAGATCGGCGCCGGCGGCGACGCAGCGGCGGCGCTGACCGCGGCGTTCACCCAATGGTACGCGTCAGAGACGCGAGTCGAACGCTATTATGTCGCCAGTTGCAGCGACTACCTCGACCGTCAGGACAAGAGCCACGCCTTGCCGAGCTACAGCCAGCTCTCGGCCGGTTTCTATACCGATCTCTGCGTGCTGCGGGAACTTGAGGGCTATGCCTGCGACCCGGCCGCCACCGCCCGCGACTAACGCGCGCCGGTGGGCTCTGCGATGTCGCCTCAAGCGAGAAGAGCCCTGGCGGGATCCGGTCTGCAACTGGCGTGGCGCGGTCGCCGCCGTTGCGCCCAAAAGCCGTGCCATCGCCGACCCGCGAGGTGGCGAGCCGACGGCGGGTCTGCGCGCTTTACCCCGCGGTTCCCGCGCAACTTCAGGCCGATTTGCCGACGTCACCCAATCGCCGCCCCCCCCCCCGGGCGGGTCGGCGATGGCGCGGCGGCCTTGCGGCCTTGTTCCACGCGGGGCCGCGCTGGCGGGCAACGTCCGCAAAAGACCATCCGCCCCTTTGCACTTCCGTCAGAACCTGTCCCGGCCTAGAACCGTCCGGCGAGGCGGGATTGTCCGCCGCATCCCTCAATCCGAAATGCCGAGGGCGACCGACAGATGACCGACGAAACCCTGAGCGACGCGATCGAGGCCAAGATCCGTGCATCCTTCGACCGCCAGGACATGATGCGCACCCTCGGCGCGACGCTGGCCGAGGTCGGCGCCGGCCGCATCGTGATCACCGCGCCGATCCTGCCCGAGATGCGCCAGCAGCACGGCTTCGCCCATGCCGCGGTCAGCTTCGCGCTCGGCGACAGCGCGGCGGGCTATGCGGCGCTGAGCCTGATGGCAGAGCCCGACGAGGTGCTGACCGCCGAGATGAAGATCAACCTCCTGGCCCCGGCCGCCGGAGACCGGCTGGAAGCGGCAGGCCACGTGATCCGCATGGGCCGGCGTCTGGTGGTGGTCGGCGCCACGGTGACGGCCATCGACGGCGGCAGGCGCCGCGACGTGGCGGTGCTGCAGGGCACGATGGTGCCGCTTTCTGGCTGACCGCCGCAGCGACGGGCCGCCCGTGCCCGCCCGCTATTTCGGAAGAGCTATCGGCGCGATCGACAAGTCGCGTAGATGGCGGATCAGCGCGGCGCGACGCTCGCGCGAGGCGTTGCCGTGCAAGTCGCTCATCCTGGTCCCGGGAAGGAACCCTTTCGGATTCGCGACAAAGCTGTTCAGGTCGTCATAGGTCCAGCGCCCGCCCGCTTCCCGCATCGCGTCGGAATAGTCGAACCCCGCCACCGTGCCCTTGGGCCTGCCAAGAATGCCCCACAGCGTGGGGCCGGCACGCGGCCGGCCGTCATCCTCGGCCTGCAACAGATGGCACACACGGCAAGCATTGGCGACCTCTGCCCCCGCAACGGGATCCGCCGCGGCGATCAGGGGGGCGATCGACACGGCCACGATCGGGGCCGCACCGTAGGATTTCAGCAGGTCGGCCGCAGCGTCGCGGCGATAGACCAGCGCGTGGTGCAGCGGCGGTCCGGCGCCCGGGTCGCGCAGGTTGGGATCGATCCCGGCCTCGAGCAGCACGCGCAGGGTTTCGACGCGCCCAAGCCTTGCGGCGAAATGCAGGGGCGTTCCGGTCGAACCGAACGCGCTCTTGCCACTGATGTAGGGGTCGGCGCCTGTCTCCAGCAAGAAGGCCACCACGTCGACGTGATTGCGCTTGGCCGCCTTGTGCAGCGCCGTCTCGTTGTCCCCATCGGTCTCGTCGATATCGGCCCCCGCCGCGATCAGCGCGGAAACCGTCGCGAGATCGCCCCTTTGCGCGGCGCGGTGCAACTCGCCTGCCGTGCCGGTCTGGGCTGCAGAGAACAGCGCCAATGCGGCGAGCGCCCCCAGAATGGGCCGAGGAATTGGGATGCTCCGAAGACGCTGGGTCACGCTCACTCCTCAGGATTGCCGCCTGGATTGCGGGCTTTCGAGATTCGTTCGATCGCGCGTCCACCGCCTTGAATAATCCATCGACGGAGATTTCTCCACATGACCAGCCGCCGCAGGCACCGCGCCCGCGCCGCCCCGCAACGAAAAACCCGGCGCCGGGCGCCGGGTTGATCGGGTCAAGTTCTTGGTCAGGCCGGGTCGGGTTCCATCCCGCCGCCATCGGACGGCTTGGTTTTCGACCGGGTCTTCGGGATCGCCGTGACGCTTGCCGGGGTTCCCCCGGTGGGCGTTGTGTCGTCCTCGTCGCCGCGGTTCAGGGGCTCGCCGGCGATCACCCGGGTGATCTCGTCGCCGGTCAGCGTCTCGTATTCCAGAAGACCGTTCGCAAGCCGGTGCAGGTCGTCCATCTTCTCGGTCAGGATGCGCTTGGCGGTATCATAGCCCTCGTCCACCATCCGCTTCACCTCGGCGTCGATGGTTTCCATCGTCTCGGGCGAGACATTGGCCGGCGTGTTGTAGGTGCCGAGAAAGCTTTGCTGCTCGTTGGCGTAGTCCACGTATCCAAGCTCGTTCGAAAACCCGAACTGCGTGACCATCGCGCGGGCGATCTTGGTCACCTGCTGGATGTCGGATGCCGCGCCCGAGGTCACGTTCTCGGCGCCGAAGATCAGCTCTTCGGCGACGCGGCCGCCCATCGCCATGGCGATCTTGGACTTGTACTTGGTGAACGTCACCGACAACTGGTCGCGCTCGGGCAGCGACAGGACCAGCCCCAGAGCGCGGCCGCGCGGGATGATCGTCGCCTTGTGGATCGGATCGTGCTGCGGCACGTTCAGCCCGACGATGGCGTGCCCGGCCTCGTGATAGGCGGTCAGCTTCTTCTCGTCCTCGGTCATCACCATGGACCGGCGCTCCGAGCCCATCATGACCTTGTCCTTGGCGTTCTCGAAATCCTCCATCGTGACGAAACGCCGGCCCACGCGCGCGGCCATCAGCGCCGCCTCGTTGACCAGGTTCGCCAGATCGGCGCCGGAAAAGCCCGGTGTCAGCGCCGCGACCTTTCCGGCGTCGACATCTGCGTCCAGCGTGACCTTCTTCATGTGGACCTTCAGGATGGCGATGCGCCCGGTCTTATCGGGCTTGTCCACCAGTACCT
>JBFKQC010000035.1:0-38916 GCA_041627895.1 Rhodobacter sp. | reverse complement strand
CTGCACGGTGCCGGTGAGCGTGGCGACGTCGGCGCCCTGTTCCTCGGCCACCGCGATGTAGAGCGCGAGCAGCCAGGGCGCGGTGGCGTTGATCGTCATCGAGGTGTTCATCTGCTCGAGCGGGATCGCGTCGAACAGGGCGCGCATGTCGCCCAGATGCGCCACCGGCACGCCGACCTTGCCGACCTCGCCGCGGGCCAGTTCGTGGTCGCTGTCATAGCCGGTCTGGGTCGGCAGGTCGAAGGCGACGGAAAGCCCGGTCTGCCCCTTGGCGAGGTTCGTGCGGTAAAGCGCGTTCGAGGCGGCGGCGGTGGAATGGC
Organism: Rhodobacter sp.; assembly: GCA_041627895.1. Lineage (GTDB taxonomy): Bacteria > Pseudomonadota > Alphaproteobacteria > Rhodobacterales > Rhodobacteraceae > JBFKQC01. The sequence continues at coordinate 38,596 of JBFKQC010000035.1, read as the reverse complement.
CGGCATAGGTGCGGAAGAGCCATGGGCGGTCGCGCTTGGTGTCGGTCATCTTGGCCTCGGTCGAGCAACAAAATTTCGTCGGGAGAGTAGTAGGGGCAATAATGTGGCGATGTCAACGCGCTGCGGTGCAGAAATCTCGGGCGGCGGGGTGCTGGCATATTGTGCGCTTCCGCGCGCTCTTGTCCGGCAGGCGGCGGGGCGACGCCTGGTTTCGGGCCGTGGCACGGGTGGCGGGGACGGGAGCCTATGGCGCGTGTGGATGAACGAGGGGGGCGGTTTTTCTTGCGGGCTGCGGTATGCTGTGGCTTGTCTTGCGCAGCGAACGGGAGGGTCGACGATGGGACATGATCTGTTGCTTGCGGTGCATTTCCTTGGGCTCTTCATGGGCGGCGCGGCGGGAATCGGGCTGCCGGTGATCGGGGCGGTGACAGAGGCGGCGGCCGAGGCGCACAGGCCCTCGATCGGGCGCGCGGTCAGGCCGTTGCAGCTGTCGGGGCATATCGGGCTGGGGCTGCTGATCGTGACCGGGGTGGTTCTGGCGGGCATGGCTGGAAGCTGGAGCGGCGCCTCGGCCTGGTTCTGGGTCAAGCTGGCGGGCGTTGCGGTTCTGGTCGCCGGCGTCGTGCTGGCCGGCAGGGCCGGGGCGAAGGCGATGGCGGGCGACGTGGCGGCGGCCGCGCAGGCGCGGCTTTTCGGGATGCTCAACCTGGTTGCCGTCGTCGTGATCGTCGTCGCCGCCACGCTGGAATTTCACTGAGCGCCGCGCCGCCAGACCGGGAAGTGGCGTTCCACGGCGGCCACGGCGTGCGAGGCCGGCGCGTCGAGCGCGTGCAGCGGGATGCGCAGGCCGAAGTGGCGCAACCGCCAGTGTTCGAGCCACCGCGGCCCGGGCAGGCGGTAATCGGGTAGGATGCCGGGGCGGACCTCGACCACCAGCCAGATGCGGCGTTCGAACAGCACGCCTCGGCCCTGTTCCAGCCGGATCGCGCGGATGTCGCCCCAGCCGAGCGGCCGGCGGAACCCGACCGGCAGCATAAGCCCGGCCGGCCCGACCCGCAGCACCACGGGCGGGCGGCGCCAGAGCAGGGCGAAGACCACCGTCAGCGAACCGACGCCGCCGATCGCCAGCGCCGCCTTCCAGACCGCGCCCGGCCCGGCGAGCGCATCCGGGTCGAGCGCCAGGGCGAGGATCGCGAGCGCCAGCAGCGCCGCGCTGATCAGGGCGATCTGGCCCGATTGCCGCGGGCTGGAGCGGAACACCGCCTCTGCGCCGTCGTCGCCTTGCATCGAGATTGCCCTATCCTGTTGCACGGGCGGGATTTACCCTTTCGCCACTATGCCGCAAAAATGGCGCGATGACACAGACCGTCGCGGTTCCGCTCTGGCTTCTCGTGCTGATCGTCCTGTTCGCGGCGGTCACCTTCGCGTCGCATTTCCTGTTCCCTTCGGTGCGCTGGTTCTTCCGCAAGCGGATGGAGCGGGTGGTCGCCAAGCTGAACGAGCGGCTGGAACGGCCGATCCAGCCGTTCAAGCTGGCGCGGCGCCACGACACGATCCTGCGGCTGATCTACGACCCGAAGATCGCCGAGGCGGTGACCGAGCATGCGCGGCTGGAGGGGATTCCCGAGGACGTGGCCTTTGAGGAGGCGCGGCGCTATGCGCGCGAGATCGTGCCGGCCTTCAGCGCCTCGGCCTATTTCGGTTTCGCGATCCGGCTGGCGCGCTGGCTGAGCCGGGCGCTCTACACGGTGCACCTGGACGAAAGCAACGATGCGGCTTTGCGCGCGATCGACGGCGACGCGACGGTGATCTTCGTGATGAACCACCGCTCGAACATGGATTACGTGCTGGTGACCTACCTCGTCGCGGACCGCTCGGCGCTGTCCTATGCGGTGGGCGAATGGGCCCGGGTCTGGCCGCTGTCCGGGCTGATCCGGGCGATGGGCGCGTTCTTCATCCGGCGGCGGTCGCGCAACGCGCTGTATCGCCGGGTTCTGGCCCGCTACGTGCAGCTTGCCACCGCCGGCGGGGTGACGCAGGCGATCTTTCCCGAAGGCGGGCTGAGCCTGGACGGTGCGGTGGGGCCGCCGAAGCTGGGCCTGCTGAGCTATGTGCTGGCCGCGTTCGAGCCGGACCAGGCGCGCGACGTGGTGTTCGTGCCGGTGGCGCTGAACTATGACAGGGTGCTCGAGGACCGGGTGCTGACCGCGGCGGCGGCAGAGGGAACGCGCCGGTTCCGCGCCAGCGTGCCCACCGCGATCTGGTTCGCGATCCGCTATGCCTGGCGGCGGATGCGCGGCACCGCGGTGCGGTTCGGCCATGCCGGCGTTGGGTTCGGCGAGCCGCTGTCGCTGCGCGACTTCCTGGAGGGGCACCGCGGCGAGGCGATCAAGGGGATCGGCGCCGAGTTGCGCCGGCGGGTCGCCGCGGTGATCCCGGTGCTGCCGGTGCCGCTGGTGTCCTTCGTGCTGGAACAGGGCGGCGGTGCGATGACGCGGGAACAGCTGGTCAGGGCCGTCGCGCCCCGCCTCAGGCGGCTGCGGCATCCGGCGATGGACGACCCCGAGGCGGTGGTGCGCGACGCGCTGGCGAACCTGACGACCAGGCGCATCGTGACCGAGGGGCCGGACGGCGTGCGCGCGGCCGAAGACCAGCGCGCGCTGTTGTCGTACTATGCGCGATCGGTGGCGCATCACTTCTGATGCAGCCGCGGCATGGGGCGCCGGGTTTCTGCGTTCGCGAAGACATAAAATTACAAAAAGCGCCGGATCAAGGTTGCAAAGTTGCGTATCGGCCCGTATTCGGGGAGCAACCCGCCGGCCGATTCTGCGGCGCGGCGGAAATGACAGACCGACGAGAGACCGAGAGGAGCCGCGCCCATGGCACTGGACACGAACCCCGCGATCGCAAGCTACGACGCGCCGGAAAAGGCGTTATACGACGTCGGAGAGATGCCGCCGATGGGGTATGTGCCGCAACAGATGTATGCCTGGGCGATCCGTCGCGAGCGGCACGGCGAGCCCGAGCAGGCGATGCTGCAGGAGGTCGTCGACGTGCCGCGCCCGGACAGCCACGAGGTGCTGGTTCTGGTGATGGCGGCGGGCGTCAACTATAACGGCGTCTGGGCCGGGCTGGGCGTGCCGATCTCGCCCTTCGACGTGCACAAGGCGCCCTATCACATCGCCGGGTCGGATGCCTCTGGCATCGTCTGGGCGGTGGGCGACAAGGTCACGCGCTGGAAGGTCGGCGACGAGGTGGTGATCCACTGCAACCAGGACGACGGCGAGGACGAGGAATGCAACGGCGGCGACCCGATGTTCAGCCCCAGCCAGCGGATCTGGGGATACGAGACGCCGGACGGGTCGTTCGCGCAGTTCACCTGCGTGCAGGCGCAGCAGCTGATGCAGCGGCCGCGGCACCTGACCTGGGAGGAGAGCGCGTGCTACACGCTGACCCTGGCCACGGCGTATCGGATGCTGTTCGGCCACCATCCGCATGAATTGAAGCCCGGGCAGAACGTGCTGGTCTGGGGCGCGTCCGGGGGGCTGGGGTCCTACGCGATCCAGCTGATCAACACCGCGGGCGCCAATGCGATCGGGGTGATCAGCGACGAGGACAAGCGCCAGTTCGTGCTGGATCTCGGCGCCAAGGGCGTGATCAACCGCAAGGATTTCAACTGTTGGGGCCAGCTGCCGACGGTGAACACCGACGACTACAAGGCCTGGTTCGCCGAAGTGCGCAAGTTCGGCAAGGCGATCTGGGAGATCACCGGCAAGGGCGTGAACGTCGACATGGTGTTCGAGCACCCGGGCGAGGCGACGTTTCCGGTTTCCACCTTCGTGGTCAAGAAGGGCGGCATGGTGGTGATCTGCGCCGGGACGACGGGGTACAACCTGACGATGGACGCGCGCTATGTCTGGATGCACCAGAAGCGCATCCAGGGCTCGCATTTCGCGCATCTCAAGCAGGCCGCGGCGGCGAACAAGCTGATGGTCGAGCGGCGGCTGGATCCCTGCATGTCCGAGGTGTTCCCCTGGGCCGAGATCCCGGCGGCGCACACCAAGATGCTGCGCAACGAGCACAAGCCCGGCAACATGGCGGTGCTGGTGCAGGCGCCGCGCACCGGCCTGAGGACGCTGGAGGACGCGCTGGAGGCCGGCCCGCATCGTTGACGGTCCGGAAACAGTATCACGGCTTCGGCGGCATTGTCCGCCGGGGCCGGGACTTGCCGTTCCGGAGGCTGCAAACCACCTGTTTCATTACAATTTTAGCCACCCACCGTTTTTCAATGACTTGTTAAGCCCGACCTCCCCATTTTTGGCGAGTTAATATTCGTGCGGGCATGCATGTATAATAAGGGCGGCAGAGGAAGCGTTAATCTTCCCTTAACCATTCCTGTGGAGAGTTGCCGATGGCACACGACTGGATATTCGACGTTCTCGCGGACCTGAAGACCTACGCCAACAAGAACGGGTTGTCCGCGCTGGCCGATCAGCTTGAGGACACGACGCTGATCGCCGCGACCGAGATCGCGTCGGCGGAGGGGAAGGCGCCGCGCGCCGCGGCGATGCAACGCAATGCAGGGACGACTGGACTCGCTTATTGAGGGCCTGCAAACGGCGGAAACGCTGGATGATCTTCAGGGGCATATCACGGGGCTGCGCGACGTCTTCGACGTCGAGCACCTTATCTACCACTCGGTCAACAGCACCGGCCAGCAATATGCCGCGCTTACCTACTCGCTCGACTGGGTCGACCGCTACCTGGAGCGTGACTATGCGCGGATCGACCCGGTCGTGCAGGGATGCTATCGCCGGTTCCACCCGGTCGACTGGCGCCGGCTGGACTGGACCGGCAAGGCGGCCCGCGACTTCATGGGCGAGGCGCAGGATGCCGGCGTCGGGCACCAGGGATTCTCGGTGCCGATTCGCGGGCCGAGCGGGCAGTTCGCGCTGTTCACCATCAGCGACCGGCGGAACGATGCGGAATGGGAGAAGTTTACCGAATCGCATGTCCGCGACCTTATCCTTGCGGCGCATTTCGTGAACCAGAAGGCGCTGGAGATCGAGCGCGGGTCCGACGAGGCCGACATCAACAGCCTGAGCCCGCGCGAAATCGACGCTTTGACAATGCTCGCAATGGGTTACAACCGCGCGCAGGCTGCCGAGAGCCTGTCGATCTCGGAGCATACGCTGCGCGTCTACATCGAGAGCGCGCGTTTCAAGCTGAACGCGGCGAACACCACGCATGCCGTCGCGCGCGGCCTGACGCTGGGCCTGCTGGTGGTCTGAGCGCCCCGGTTCGTTAACAGAGCGCGCGGCGCGCTAGGGCGCCGTTAACGGTGCCGCGCGACCCTTCCCGGCCAGACGATCACGTTCTGGCGAAGGGAAGAGGCCATGCTGCGCTATGTCTACGGGCAAGAGCTCGACACCTATCCGAAGCTGCGCGACACTATGTTCCGCGACCGTGCGGCGCAATTCCGCGCCCGCCTGAACTGGGCGGTCGAGGTCGACGGCGACGGGTTCGAGCGCGACGCCTACGACGCGATGAACCCGCTTTACGTGATCTGGCAGCGCGCCGACGGCGCGCATGGCGGCTCGATGCGGTTCCTGCCCACGACCGGCGACACCATGGTCAACGACCACTTCACCCACCTGACGGGCGGCGTCGCGATCCGCTCGCCGCTGATCTGGGAATGCACCCGGTTCTGCCTGGCCGAGCGCGCCGAGGTGCGGATCTCCGCGGCGCTGATGCTGGGCGGAATGGAAATCGGCCTCGGCTTTCACCTGACCGACGCGGTGGGCGCCTTCGACGCCCGGATGATCCGGATCTATCGCCGCCTCGGCTGGAAGCCGACGGTTCTCGGCACCGAGGGTCGGGGCCGCGATGCGGTCAGCGTCGGGCTTTGGGCCTTCGACCCGGCGCTGCGCCCGGCGCTGCTGCGCCGCGCCGGCGTGTCGGATGCGCTGTCGCGGCTCTGGTTCGACCGTGCCTTCGGCCGCGCCGCGGCGCCGGTGGCGATGACCGGATAGCGGCGCCGCGCCGGCCGGGAACCGGCAAAGACCGGTTCCCCCTTTCATTTCATCGCTGTAGGGTCGCGCCATGGGTGTGCCCGCGGTGCAGTTTTCCGACGACCAGGCCGAGGCCTTCGATCGCGTAACCGAGATGTTACGCGGCGCGGGCATCGACCTCGACGAAGGCGTCGCCACGCGGAAGGTCGAGGGCAAGCCCCGCGTGATGGCGGTGATCGGGCGCGCCGGGTCCGGCAAGACGCTGCTGCTCGGCCGGCTCTACCACGCGCTGGAAGAGTCCGGGGTCGATGTCGTTTCGGGCGACTACGAGGGTCGCAGGCGCAGGGACCGGCGCACGCTGGCAATCCTGGCGCCGACCAACAAGGCAGCGAGCGTTCTGCGCGGCAACGGGGTTCCGGCAACGACGATCCACCGTATCCTGTACACCCCGGTCTACGACCCGGAATACGAGAAGGTCGCCGACTGGCTTGCCGGCTCGGGCGAGCGCCCGACGATCGAGGGGCTGACCGACGCCGCGCTGGACCGGGCGCATGCCTTCTATCAGACGCACAAGTCGGTTCCCGGCGCGCTGGCCACGGCGGGGCTGCGGGGGTCGGATTTCATCACCGGGTGGAAACGGCGCGACGACCCGCTGGATATCGGTTTCGTCGACGAATCCTCGATGCTGGACAACAAGCAGTTCGAGGATTTGCAGGAGATCTTCCCGACGCTTCTGCTGTTCGGCGACCCGGCGCAACTGGCGCCGGTGGGCCAGTCTGGCGAGATGGTATTCGATCGGCTGACCGGGCCGCGCAAGCTGGAACTGCACCGCATTCACCGGCAGGAGGCGGACAGCCCGATCCTGGACCTGGCGCATGCGCTGGGCGACGAGACGCTGGAGTTCGAGGCGTTCGAGCGGATGGTCGAGGACGCGGCGCGCGCCGACGACCGGGTGGTGGTGGCGCCCCGGGTCGATGCCGACATGATGGCGCGTTCGCCGGTGCTGGTCTGGCGCAACGTCACGCGGGTCCGGCTGATCCAGGCGTTCCGCGGCGCCTTCGGCGCGCCGCCGGACGCGCTGTTGCCGGGCGAGCCGCTGATCTGCGACGGGATCGAGCTGCCGCTGAAGCACCGCAAGAAGCGCATCGACCTGGAGACGCGCGGGCTGATCAAGGGGGCGCAGGTGATCTATCTGGGCCCCGGCCGCAAGCCCGGCTTTTCCCGGCTGCACGTGGTCGGCGCGGAAGAGCCGCAGATCAGCGCGGCCTCGATCGTCAAGATCGAGTTCCCCGGCGAGGAGGAACCGTTCATCCCGTTCGCCGCGCGAATGGGGGCGGCGTTTCTGCATGGCAGCGCGGTGACGATCCACAAGGCGCAGGGCTCGCAATGGCCCGAGGTGCAGGTATTCGCGCCGGATCTCTGGGCGGCGGCGAAATCGGGGCGCGTCGAGGCGGGCCTGCCGCTGTGGAAGCGGCTGGCCTATGTCGCGATCACCCGCGCCGAAGAGCGGCTGCACTGGGTCACGCGCTATCGGCTGGCGCGGCCGCAGCGGGAGCTTTCGGTCGAGGATCTGCGCGGCGGGCCGGGCCCGCTGGCGCTGGGTATGGAGGAGGAAGACACATGAGCGGAACGATCGTGGTGACGGGGGCGTCGAGCGGCATCGGGCGGTCGGTGGCCGAGGCGTTTCTGGCCAGGGGCTGGACCGTCGGCGTCCTGGCGCGCCGTGCCGAGGCGCTGGCCGAGATCGCGACGGCGCATGACAACGTCGTGGTTCTGCCGGCGGATGTGACCGACGCGGCCGCGGTCGAAGGCGCGTTCGACCGTTTCGTCGCCACCGCGGGGCGGCTGGACGTGCTGTTCAACAATGCCGGCATGTTCGGTGTCGCCGGGCCGATCGACGAGGTGCCGGTCGAGACCTGGATGGACGTCGTCGGCGTCAACCTGACCGGCATGTTCCTTTGCGCGCGGCAGGCGTTCCGGCACATGCGCCGGCAGGACCCGCAGGGCGGGCGGATCATCAACAACGGCTCGATCAGCGCGCATGTGCCGCGCGAGGGGTCGGTCTGCTATACGGCGACCAAGCATGGCGTGACCGGGCTGACCCGGACGCTGAGCCTCGACGGTCGCGAATTCGACATCGCCTGCGGGCAGATCGACATCGGCAATGCGCGCACGCCCATGGTCGAGGAGCAGATCCAGCGCGCCCGCGCCGCGGGGCGCGAGCCCGACCCATCGATGGATGTAGCGAACGTGGCCGAGGCGGTGCTGTACATGGCGACGCGGCCCCTGGAGGCGAACGTGCAGTTCATGACGGTGATGGCGACCAAGATGCCCTATATCGGCCGCGGCTAGGCGGGCGCCTGCCGTAAGCTTGTGCGCGGGGCGCGGATGGCGGGCGGCGCTGTTGAGGCCGGGCCGCGGGTCTGCTAGTCTGTCAGGCGCGCGGGAATTTCGACCGCGGACCAATGGGATATCTGACAGGGAATACCGGAATGGGGGCCATCCCGGAAAGCAGGGCGACGCGAGGGGCGAGGGGCGACGAGGGCTTTTCGCTGCTGGAGCTGATGGTCGTGGTGGTGATCATGTCGATCCTGGCGCTGGTCATCGTGCCGCGGATCATCGACCGGCCCGATCAGGCGCGGGTTGCGCGGGTGCATTCCGACCTCGCCACGCTGGAAAGCGCGATCAACCTCTACCGGCTGGACAACCTGCGCTATCCGACGACCGAGCAGGGGCTGCGCGCCCTGGTGACCCGGCCCGTGACCGAGCCCGCGCCGCCGAACTGGGCCGACGGCGGCTATATCGACCGGCTGCCGAAGGACCCCTGGGGCGCCGAGTACCAGTATCTCTCGCCCGGCGTGCACGGCGATTTCGACATCTTCACCTTCGGGGCGGACGGGGCCGCGGGCGGCGACGGCGCGGACGCGGATATCGGGACATGGACCGAGGGCTAGGGCGCGACGCGGGATTCACGCTGATCGAGCTGATGATCGCGGTCACGGTGCTGGCGCTGCTGACCACCACGCTGACCTTGTCTGCAAGCCGCCCGCGCGGGCAGGCGGCCAGCGATGCGGCGCGGTTCGAGGCGGTATATCGGCGGCTGCGCGCCGAGGCGGTGCTGTCGCGGCAGGTCCTGGCGCTGGCGGTGGATGCCGGCGGCTATCGCAGGCTCGAATGGCGGGCCGGCTGGCACGAGCGCGGCGATGCGGTGCACTGGCAGGGCGAGGTCGCGGTGCTGGACCCGGCCGATTTTCGCGCGCCGCTGCAGGTGCTGCCGAGCGGCGAGGCGACGCCATTCCGGCTGCGGTTCAGCCAGGGCGGCGTGGTGCGGATCTGCGCCAGCGACGGCTGGGCGCCGGTGACATGCGCGCCGGGCTGAAGCGTCGCGGCAGCGAGGCCGGGATCAGCCTGATCGAGCTGGTCGTCGCGGTGCTGGTGCTGTCGATCGGCGTGATCGCCGGATTCCAGAGCCTCGGCCAGTCGCGCCGCGTGATCGGGCAGGAACTGCCACGGGTTCTGGCGCACAACCTGGCGCTCAACCGGGCCGAGGAATTGCAGCTTCTCGGCGCCGGCGCGTCGCTGCCCGGCACGCTGGCCGCGGGCGGGATCGCCTGGCAGATCGCGGTCGACCGGGCCGAGACCGAGGGCGGTTTCGTCGAGGCGACGATCCGGGTCAGCGCCCCGGATCAGCCCGGCGCGGTCTATGTCGTCTATGCTCCGGTGGAGCCGCCGCAATGAGGCGGGCCGCGGGATTTTCGCTGCTGGAACTGGTTGCGGTCCTGTCGATTTTTGCGCTGGTCGCGCTGATCGGGGTGCAGGTGATGCAGGCGACGCTGCGCGCCAGCGAGCGGCTGACCGGGATCAGCGAAACCACGGGCGAACTGGCGCTGGGCCTCGCGCTGCTGCGCCAGGATCTCGACGCCGCGTTGCCGATGCCGTTCACGCCGGCGAACGGCGGCACCGAGCCCGCGCTGATCGCAGCGGGCGACGGCTTTGCGCTGACGGTGGGCGGGCTTGCGCGGCTGGCGCCGGGGTCGAGCGGCCAGGGCCGCGTGGTCTGGCGTCACGATCCGGCGACCGGCGCGGTGCTGCGCCAGGTCTGGACCACGCGCAACCCCGGCGGCGGACGCCCCGCCGAGGTGGCGGTGCTGAGCGACGTGCGGGGGCTTTCCGTATCGAGCTTCGAGGTGCAAGGCGGCTGGCGCGCGGGCTTCGCCGCCGACCCGCGCGACACCGCGCGGCTGCCGTTGGGGCTGAAGGTACGCATCGACCACGCCAGGCTTGGCGGGATCGACACCGTGGTGAGCCTGAGATGACCCGGGATCGCGGCGTCGTGCTGATCAACGCGCTGGTGATCGTGCTGGCGATGTCGGCCGTGGCGGCGGCGCTGCTGACCCGGTCCGAGGCCGCGCGGACCCGCACCGAGCATGCAAGCGGCGCGCACCAGCTTGCGCTTTATCTCGATGCGGGCGAGGTGCTGGTGCCGGATCTTCTGGAAGCGACCGCCGAAACCAGCCTGACCCATCACGGGCAGGCCTGGGCCACGGCCGGTCAGAGCTATCCGGTCGACCGGGGGCGCGTCGCGATCGAGATCGCCGATCTGCAGGGCCGGCTGAACGTGAACTGGCTGCGTGGCGAAGATGATTTCGTGGACGAGGTGTTCGCGCAGGTGTTCAACGAGTTGCGCCTGCCGCGGTCGCTGCTGGCGGAGATCGGGGAATTCGTCGGCAATGCCGGCCCGCGCGGCGTCGACGCCTACATGTCGCGCCGCCCGCCGCTTCTGCCGCGGGGCGGGCCGGCGCGCACGCTGGACGATCTGCGCGAGGTGCGGGGCATGACGGCCGAGGCCTTCGCCGCGCTTCGCCCGGTGCTGGCGGCGCTGCCGCCGGACGCGCGGCTGAACCTGAACACCGCGCCCGAGATCGTGCTGCGCGCGGTGCTGGAGCCGTTTCCGCCCGACGTGGCCGAAGAGCTGCTGGAGCGCGAAGAGCCGGTCGAGTCGATCGGCGAGGTTCGCCGCCGCGTGGTCGAGGTGCTGGAGACCGAAGATGTCGAGCACCTGCCCTTCGACCGGCTGACGGTCGCAAGCAACTGGTTCGAGGCGTATCTGGCGGCAGAACTGGATGGCGCGGTGCAGCGCCGCCGCACGGTGTACTTCGTCGAGCCGGCGGCAGACCTGCCGATCCGGCGGCTTTATCGCTGGGCCGTATATGATTGAGGTGGCACCCGGTTTTGCCCATAGTGAATCGGCGATGAAACCGCCGGGAAGGCAGCGTCGATGGCAGCGGCCAGGCATTTGAAGGGCACACCGCGCATGGTGCGGCTCGGGGCGGGCGAGATGCCCGGCGGCCCCCATGTTGCGCTTGTGCCGGGGGCCGAGGCGCCGGTTCTGCCGCTGGATCTGCCGGAAAGCCTGCGCGGCATGGCGCGCGAGAGGGTCGCCAAGCGGCAATTGGTCGAACAGCTGTCGATGCCGGAGGCGGCGTTCGAGATGCATCCCCTCACGCCGAAGGGCCAGCGGATCTGGGACCGGGTGCTGGTGGTCGATGCGGCGAAGGCGGCGGCGTGGCGCAAGGCGCTGCGCCCGGGGGCGATTGCGCTGTTGCCCGACTACCTGGCGCTGCCGGCAGCCGAAGGGCTGTGGGCAGTCGAGGTCGCGGGTGGCGCGGTGAGGGCGCGGCTTGGGCCGGGCGACGGGTTCGGGGCGGAACCGGACCTGGCGGCGGCGCTTCTGGATGCGGCCCCCGCGCCGAAGGCGATCCTGCGGCTCGGCGACCCCGAGCCGGTCCTGGACGCGGCGCTGGAGGCACGCGGCGTGCCGGTGCTGCGCGATGCGGCAGCGCTGCGCGGCGCGGGCCTGGCGCCGATGCGCTGGTCCGAGGCGACCGGCGGGATCGACCTGAAGGCGCCGGCGAGCGCGGTCTACGACCGGCTGCGCGCACGGCTCGGGCAGTGGCGCGCGCCGGTGGCATTCGGCACGCTTGCACTGGCAATGTGGCTGGCGGCGGTCGCGGTCGAGATGCGCCGGTTCGGCGACACCGCCGCGCGCGACGCCGAGCGGACCCGGGCGCTGGTGCGCGAGCATTTCGTGCCATCCGGGCCGATCCTCGACATCCGCCGCCAGGTGACCGCCGCGGCCGAGGCCGCCGCCGCGCCGGCGACCGCCGAGGCCGTGGCGCTGGCGCCGCTGGTGCAGTTGCAGATCGCCGCGCCGATCCTGACGCACGAGACGCTGCGGCTGCAGACCGCCGCCTACCGCGCCGATACCGGGCTGGTGATCACCGTCGAGGCCACCGATTTCGCCGCGCTCGACCGGCTGCTGGCGGAACTCGACGCCGCGGCGTTCGTGGTCGAGCAACTCGACTCGCGCGCGCAGCAGGCCGGCGGTGTGGTGGCGCGGCTTCGGCTGGAGGTCACCTCATGACCCGCGGCGGGCTGGTCTATGCGCTGGCACAGCTTTCGGAGCGCGAACGGCTGCTGCTGTTGCTGCTCGGCGTCGTGGTGGTGCCGGTGGCGGTTGTGTTCCTTGCGGTCCTGCCGATGCTCGAGGCGCGCGACGAGGCGCGGGCCGACGCGCGCGAGGCGGCGGCGCTGCTGGCGTGGGTGTCGGACCAGGTGCGCGCCCTGCCGGCCGAGGGCGCAGCACCCGGCACCGCCTTCGGCGCCGAGGCCGAACCGATCGGGATCAGCGGCATCGAGGAAAGCCTGGTGCGCATCGACCTGCGCCCGCACGTGTCGCAACTGGCCAACCGTTCGGCCGGCGGCGTCGAGGTCGCGCTGGATGAGGCGCCGTTCGACCGGCTGGGCGACTGGCTGACGGCGATGGCACCGGTCTGGGGCTACGAGATCGCGTCGTTCCGGATCGAGGCGGCCTCTGCCGGGTTGGTCAACGCCACCTTCGACCTGGCGGTGCCGGAATGATTCGGGCGCTGTTCCTGCTGCTGCTCTTCGGCCTCGGGCTGGCCGGGGCCGGGGTCTGGTACGGCGAGATGCATCATTTGCGCCGCGCGGTGCCGGACAGGCTGCCGGGCTGGACCGAGGCGTTCGACGACCGTTCGGGCATGCGGCACGGCATATTGCGCCATCCGAGGGGCGTGCGGCCGCACGAACTGGTGCTGGAATGGCGCGCGGCGTCGCCCGGCGGCGAGGGCCTGAACTGGGACCTGCGGCTGACCGGGCGCGGGATCGAGCTGTCCGCCACCGCCTTGCTGCCGTGGCAGGCCGACCGGGTGCGCATCAGCGGCGGCAGGGGCAGTGTCGAGTTGGCGCCGCTGGCCGTGCACGACGACGTCGAGGGCCTGTTTCTGGTCGAGGACATCGCGGGCGAGGTGGTGGAGCCCCTGGGCGTGCAGGTCGTCGAGATCAACATTTCCGGGCAACTGCGCGGCGTCGAGGTCGACGGCATCGCGATGGGTTCGGGGCCGATGGCGGTGACGATCTGGGCTGACGGACGGCTGGAGGGCGACATCGCGCTGGCGGGCGGCGTGGCGCCGATGAAGGGCGTGATCGCCGGCGATCTCGGGACCGGGCATGCCGATCTCGACCTGGTGATCCAGTCACCCGACGCGCTGATCGAGGGCGTTCGCCGCCGGCTCGAACCGCTGGGCGGCACCACGCGCGAGGGGCTGCGCGTGATCCTGCCGCTTCGGCTGATCCCCTGACCGGGCGTTGCGCCGCCGCGCCTGGTCGGCGGAAGAAGGCTGTGTCCGGGTGCACTTAGCTGGCGTTTTTCAAGGAAGGATGCTACACAGCCGCCGCATGTGTTGAATTCCGCCCCATGCGGAGAAGGCGGTGACGGCGTGAGGCTGATTTCGGGTCTGCTGACGGGATTTTCGGTCGTGGCGTTCGGCTTTGCCTGCGGCGCGCTGGCGCTTAGCTATGTCGCACCCGAACCGCAGCCCTTCGCCGCGCCCGTGCGCGCCGCAGCGGCGGCGCCGGCCGAAGACACAAGTCGCGACCTGCCGGGCACGTGGCCGCCGGTCTTCGGCACCGTGCCGCCGCCGCCCGAGCCGGACCCCGAGCCCCTGCCCGAGCCGGTCGCCGAGGCGCCTCCCGAAGAGAACACCACCTATTACCTGACCGGGCTGGTTGCCGGACGGGGCGGCGAAAGCTGGGCGATGATTTCCGAGAACGACCGCGGGCTGGTGGTGCGCGTCGGCGACGAGCTGATCGGCGGCGAGACCGTGATGGCGATCGACGCGCGCGGCGTCTGGCTGGACCACAAGGGGCAGCGCCAGCTGATCCCGGTGCAGCGGTCCGATTTCGGCAACCTGGTCTGGACCGAGACCGACGACACGGTCGAGGCGCTGCCCGCCGACCTGCTGGCCGAGGTCACGATTCCGTTCGAGACGCTGGACCGGCGCTTTATCGAGCGCGCGCTGGCCGAAGCCGGGCGGCTGACCGCGGCGGAACTGGCCGACGGCAGCGTCGGAATGGATATCGTCTGGACCCAGCGCGGCGAGCTTTTCGAACAGATCGGCTTGCGCACCGGCGACACGATCCTGAAAGTGAACGGCAAGTCGGTCGTGACCGAGAACCTGCTGGCGGATACGCCCGATGCGGACCTGGCAGGCGGCACGATCAGTTTCGAAATCCTCCGGGACGGATCCCGGCAAGTTGTGAAGGTCAACCTTGATCAAGGCTAGTCGCTCTCTCCTGCTCTGCCTGGCGGTGCTGTTCGCCGGCGTGCTTCCGCTCAAGGCGCAGATTTCGCTGGATCTGCGCGATGCAGACCTGCGGTCGTTCGTGGAAATCGTCGCCGAGGCGACCGACCGGAACTTCACGCTGGACAACCGCGTGCAGGGCACGGTGACGGTGATCGCGCCGGGCACGGTATCCGAGGCGGCGCTGTACGAGATTTTCCTGAACGTGCTGGAACTCAACCGCCTGACGATCATCGAGGGCGACGCGGTCGACCGGATCGTGCCCCTGGACATCGCGCGCGAACTGGCGCCGGGCGAGCGGGTGCGCACCGCCGGCGGTGCCTTCGAGACCCGGGTTTTCGTGGTGCGCAACATCTCGCTCGGCGAGACGGTCGAGGTGATCCGGCCGCTTCTGCCCGCCGAGGCGGTGCTGTCGACGGTCGAGCAGTCGGGCCTGTTGATCCTGTCCGACCGCAAGGAGAACATCGAGCGGATCGGCACGCTGATCGACCAACTCGACCGGCCGCGGCGCAAGACCATCGAGACGATCCGGCTGAACTATTCCAACGCGCAGGATATCCTGGCGACGATCCAGTCGCTGGACATCGTGCCGCCCGGCGGCTCGATCAGCGCCGATTTCCGGTCGAACGCCGTGGTGGTCAGCGGCAACGACGAGTTCCGCAGCCGCATCCGGTCGGTGGTGACGCAGCTCGACACGCCGCAGCGCAGCGTCTCGACCAGCGTCGTGCAGCTGAACTATGCCGATGCGCTGCAGCTCGAGGGGATCATCGCCCGGTCGGTGCTGGCGCAGGGCACCGAGGGCGCGCCCGGCGGCGAGGTGACGATCGTGGCCGAGCCGCAGACCAACACGCTGATCGTGACCGCGCCGAGCGACCAGATCGCCTCGATCACCGGGGCGATCCGCCGGCTCGACGTGCGGCCGAGCCAGGTGCTGGTCGAGGCGGTGATCTTCGAGCTGTCCGTGCAGACGCTCAGCGATCTGTCGGCGCAGTTCGGCGGGGTGCTGAACGATGCGCTGTTCGGCGGCGCCGAGTTCAGCCTCGGCGGGCGCCCGACGCTGACCAGCATGATCAACGCGGTGATCTCGGGCACCGTGCCGAGCCCGGGCGAGGGCGGCATCGCCGGGCCGCTCTATGTGAACTCGGCGGGCGATTCCGGGTTCGTCGGATTCCTCAGCGCGCTGACCAAGGAAACCTCGGCGCGGCTGCTGGCGACGCCCTCGATCCTGACGCTGAACAACACCGAGGCGGAAATCGTCGTGGCCCAGTCGGTGCCCTTCGTCACCGGCCAGTTTTCCACGGTCGGCGACAGCGCGGTGCCCGAACGCCCGTTCCAGACCATCGAGCGCCAGGACGTGGGCCTGACCCTGCGCGTCACGCCGCAGATCACCGGCGACAACACGGTCCGGATGGAGATCGAGCAGGAGGCCTCGTCGCTGACGCGCCAGGCGAGCGCGGCGGGGGGCGAGATCACGTCGAAGCGGACGCTGACGACCAACGTGCTGGTGGGCAACGGCAGGGTCATCATGCTGGGCGGATTGCTGGAGAACGGCGCCGGCAACGAGGATGCCGGCGTGCCGGGGCTGAAGAAGATCCCGCTGTTCGGCGCGCTGTTCCGCGGCCGCGCGGTGACGCGCAACCAGCGCGTGCTGCTGCTGCTTCTGCGCCCCCGGATCGTCAACAACGACAACGAGGCGACGCGGCTGACCCGTGAGGTGGCGCGCGACGCCAAACGCGCCACGCGCGCGATCCAGCCGAACCCGGATCAGCAGTACCCGGACGTGCCGATCACCACGTTCCCGTTCGACGGTGCGAACCTGAACCAGCCGTTCGACGCGGGCTTTATCGACAGCTACGCGCGGTCGCACACGTTCCCGCCGCTGCCGTCGCGGCTGCAATTCGGCGTGGAATAGGGCCGGCGCGACCGGCCTGTGGACTGAAACAGCTGTTCGAGTTCTGCCCGGCGCGGGACAAGGCCGCAGGCGGCCGCGCCATCGCCGACCCGCCCCACCGGGGCGGCGATCGGGCGCGGTCAGTGCATCGATCCGGAGTTGCGCGGGAACCGCAGGATAAAGTCCGCCGAACGGATGTTGGCGCGCCACCCCGCGGGTCGGCGATGGCGCGGCTTCGCGCCGGGGCGGTTGCGTCAGAACAAGGCAGTTCCCGGCACGTCCGGTTCCGCCAGGGTTCACACCGCGTCAGCCGGTCACCACGGATTGCAGTTCGAAGATCGGCAGCAGGATCGCCAGCACGACGATCAGCACGAAGGCGCCGACGATCATCATCAGCACCGGGTCGAGTATCTGCGCGACCCGCTTGCGGTCGTTCGCCAGCCAGGTCTCGACCAGTACCGCCGCGCGCTCGGTCATCTGCGCCAGCCGCGCCGAATCCTCGCCCACCCGGATCAGTTGCAGCGCCACCGGCGGCAGCAGCGTCAGCCGCCGCACCGACTGGGCCAGGCTTTCGCCCTGCTTGACTGCGGTCACGATCGCGTCGGCCTGGTCGCGGTAGAGCCGCACCGTCAGCACCTCGGCAGCACTGGTGACCGCGTTCACCGCGGTCTGCCGGCTGCCGAGCACAAGCGCCAGCGTGCGCAGGTACTGCCCGGCCATCGCCATGCGGCGGAGCCGGCCGAAGACGGGCACCCTGAGCAGCACGCGGTCGACGCGGTCGCGGACACGCGGCACGCGCAGCGCCAGGAAGCCGCCGATGATCGCCGCGCCCAGCCCCGTCGCCAGCGCGATCCAGTTCGCCTGGATCCATCCCGTGACATCCAGCACCACCTGGGTCAGTTGCGGCAGGGGCCGCCCGCTGACCTCGAACATCGCCACGACTTCGGGCGCGACATTGGTCAACAGGATCACGCAGACTGCCAGCGACACCGCCGCCACGAAGGCCGGGTAGACCAGCGCCGTGGCGATCTCGGCCCGGTTGGCGCCCTGCGCCTCGAGGAAGTCGGCGAGGCTGCCGAACACCGCATCCAGATCGCCCGAGGTCTCGCCCGCGCGCAGCGACGAGGTGTAATAGGGCGCAAACCCGCCGCGGGTGCGTTCGATGGCATCCGACAGCGGGTAGCCTTCGAGCGTCGCGGCCTTCAACTCGCTCGCGAAGGCCTGCATCCGCGCCGAGCCCTCGCTTTCGATTACCGCGTCCAGCGCCGCCTCGATCGGCAGCTCCGCGGCCAGAAGCACCGCCATCTGCCGCGAGAAGATCGCGCGTTCGTCGGCGTCGAGCCGCGCCCCGCCGCGCCCGCCCGCCCGCGCCCTGGCCTTGGCGCTGATCTCGGCGGCCATCAGGCCCTGCGACAGCAATTCGTCGAAGGCCGCGCGCTCGCTTTCGGCGACCAGCGTGCCGGTCTTGCGGCGGCCGCTGTGATCATAGGCGATGTAGGCGAAAGGCTGCATCTACTGCTCGCCGAGCACCCGGCGCACCTCTTCGATGCTGGTCCGTCCCGCGGCCACCAGCGCCAGCCCCTGCGCTAGCAGTGTCTTGCCCTTGGGCACCGCGAGGCGTTTCAGTTCCTGTTCCGAGGCATTGGCGCCGATCGCGGCGGCGAGGTCCTCGTCGACCTCGACGATCTCGAAGACGCCCTGCCGCCCGGCATATCCGGTGTGGCCGCAGGTCTCGCAGCCCACGGCGTGGGGAAGCTGCAACGGCACCGGCGCCCCGGCGCCGTCGAACAGCGCCGCCTCGGCGGCACCGGGCGGGCGCATCCCGCGGCAGTCCCCGCACAGCAGCCTGAGCAGCCGCTGCGCGAGGATGCCGCGCAGCGTGGCGGCGATCAGGTAGTTGTCCAGCCCGAGGTCGCGCAGGCGCGTCACCGCGGCGACCGAGCCGTTGGCATGGAGCGACGAGAACACCAGATGCCCGGTCAGCGAGGCCTGGGCCGCGACCTGCGCGGTTTCCTTGTCACGGATTTCGCCCACCAGGATCACGTCGGGGTCCTGGCGCAGCGTGGCGCGCAGCCCGGCGGCGAAGGTCATGCCGATCTCGGCATTGGTCTGGGTCTGACTGATCCCGGGCAGGTGGTATTCGATCGGGTCCTCGACGGTGACGATGTTGCGCCGCCCGTGGTCGGCGAGTTGCAGCAGGGAATACAGCGTCGTGGTCTTGCCCGACCCGGTGGGGCCGGTGGCCAGCACGATGCCGTCGGGCCGGTCGGCGAGCCGGCGCAGCACGTCCTCCTGATCCGCGCCGAGGCCGAGGTCGTCGAGCGGCAAAAGTCCGGAATGGCGGTCGAGAACGCGCAGCACCACGCGTTCGCCGAAATGGCCCGGGAGGGTCGACATGCGCACGTCGATGTCGCGCCCGCCATAGCGCAGCGCGATCCGGCCGTCCTGCGGCAGGCGCGTCTCGGCGGTGTCGAGCCCGGCCATCACCTTGAGACGCGAGATCACCCGGCGCACCGGCACGTCCGAACGGTCCATCACCGTGCGCAGCATGCCGTCGATCCGCACCCGGGCGCGCAGCCCGTTCTCGTAGGGTTCCACGTGCAAATCCGAGGCGCTGGCCCGCACCGTGCGCCGCAGGAGCTGGTTCACCAGTTCGATCACCGGCGCCTCGGTGGCGTCCTCCAGCAGGTCGCGCAGGCCCGGCCCACCCTGAACCTCCAGATCGAATGTCAGGTCGGTCTCGTCGCCCTCGCCGCCTGCCGCGCCGTCGCGGTAGTGGGTGTTCAGCACGGTTTCGAAGGCGTCCCCGGCCACGCGTTCGATCCGCAGCGGGATCCCCGCCCGCCGCCGGGCCTCGCGCAGGCCGAACACGGTCGCGCCGGGACCGCAGACCAGCGCGTCGCCCTTCAGCACCATCTGCTGGTCGCGGGCGAAGGCGAATGGAAGATCGGAACGTGCCATGCCCGCATGAAACGGGAAATGCGCGCGCGGTGCAATGGCGTGCATCGCGCCGCTGCCGCCAGGCCGGCGGCGATCACTCAAGCGTCGCGCGGTCGACGATCTCGACGCCGTCGGTGACGCGGTCGTTCGGGTGCGTCACGACGATGTCGCCCGCGCCGAGCCCGGCAAGCACCTGCGCGGCGCGGCCGTTGCGGCGGCCGATCTCGACCGCGGTGCGGCGCGCGATGCCGTCCGCGGCGGTGAAGACGAACCACTCGCCGCCGTTCCGGAACAGCGCGCTGAGCGGCACCTGCACCGCGTCGTCGCTGCGCCACTCGATGACGCGCAGGAACACGGCATAGCCGCCGCCGAGCCCGGGCCGGTCCTCGGGCGGGCTGATCAGGTCGAAAACCAGGTCGACACGCTGTTCCTCGATCCCCAGGGCCGAGATCTTGGTGCGCGCCGATGGCTCGATCTTGCGCAGGATCGCCTCGAGCGGTTCGTCGCCGCCCCAGCGCTCGACCACGGCGCGCGAGCCGGGGGCGATCCGAACCGCGTCGCGCGACAGCAGGTCGGCGACGATTTCCAGGTCGTCGGGCCGCCCGATGGTCAGAAGCGGCGTACCCGGTGCCACCGGGCGGGCAGAGATGTTGTCGATCGACAGTACCACACCGTCCGCCGGGGCATGCAGCCGGACGCAGCAGCCGCCGTTCGCGGCGGTATCCTCGGGCGCCGGCCCGATCAGCACCGCACGGGCGCGGGCCAGGGCGCCGTCCGCCATGGATTGCGACGAGCGCGCGGCGTCAAGCGCCGCCTCCTTGATCGCGCGCAGCTGGGTGGCGTCCTCGAGCCGGGTGAGCGACGCGACGCCGCGGTCGACCAGCGTGGCGATGCGGGCATACTGGCTTTCGGCATAGGCGAGGTCTTCCTCGGCCTGGCGCACCTGGCTCATTGCCACCTGCAGCGCCGCCTCGGCCTCGGCCACCGCCGCCTCGGCCTGCACCCGGGACCGGGCGTCCAGCAGGGCGGGTTCGGCCGGCTGCACCACGGCGACGACGGTGCGGCCAGAGATCACCCGGTCGCCCACCGACACCGGCGAGCGTTCGGCGCGCCCCGCAATGGGCGCGACCACCTCGAATATGTTGCGGATGCGGGTCTTGCCGTCGGCGTCGACCGTGATCTGCATCGGCCCCCGGGTGACCTGGGCCAGGTCCACGGGCACCGGCTGTGGACGGAAGCCCCAGGCAATCAGCGCGCCAAGTGCGCCCAGCGCGATGACGCCCGTCACGATGGTTCTTGCTTTCATCGGCCTACTCCCGCGTCTTCATCACTTCGATCAGATCCAGCCGGTCCAGCCGCCGCCGCACCAGCAGCGCCGCCACTGCCGAGGCGATCAGAACCACGGTGCTGGCCCAGGCGAAGGTATCGCGGTTCAGGACCAGCGGGATCGAGTAGAGGTCGCTTTCGAATCCGGCGACCATGGCGGCGGCGAGCGCCGAGCCCAGAACCCAGCCGAGCGGCTGCGCCAAGAGCACCAGCACCGCGGTCTCGCCGATCAGGATGTAGCTGACCTCGCCATTGGTGAAGCCGAGTATCCGCAGGGACGCCAGGTCTCGGGCGCGTTCCGATAGCTGGATGCGTGCGCTGTTATAGGTGACGCCGACGGTGATCAGCACCGCGATTGCCACATAGATCACCGTCGAGATGTCGATGTTCTGTTCGATGGTCTCCTGGAACGCCTCGAGCGTGTCGCCCAGCATCACCGTGCCGGCGAGGCCCGGCAGGTCCTTGACCGCCGCGTGAAACTCGTCTTCGGCGGCCTGGTCCAGCATCAGATTGGCCACGTCCAGCCGTTCCGAGCGCCGCATCAGCCGGTCGAGGTTTTCGCTGTGCATGTACGCGGCGAGCCCGATATAGGACTTGATGATCCCGGCCACCGGGACCGTCGTGGTCTCGCGCCGCCCGGTCAGGAATTCGACGGTCACGTCGTCTCCGGGCGCGACGTCGAGCTGCCAGGCGAGGCGTTCCGACAGCAGCACGCCGTTATCGGGCGGGGGGACCGGGCGCTTGTCCTTTCCGACGATCTGGGCCAGTTCGGCATCGGCCGGACGGCCCTCGATCGCGACGCGCTTTTCCAGGTGCCCGTTGCGCAGGATCGCGCCGTGAAACTGCGCGCCCTCGACCTGCATCACGCCGGGCAGGCGCGCGATTTCCTGCAACGCCTCGCGCGGTGCCGCCTGGCTGAGGATCAGCATCGCGTCCTGCCGGTTCGCCAGGTAGAACGAGGTGTCGACCATCTCGTCCAGCGCGTCCTCGAAGAAAGCCGAGGCGACCAGCACCGCCACCGCGAGTGCCAGGCCAAGCGCGGTCAGACCGGCGCGGAACGGCCAGCGCGAGATGTTGCGCAGGATCATGATGGTCGGCTGGCCGAGGCTCAGAAGCGCCAGGAACCGGTCGAACAGCGAATGCGTGTAGCGCGGCGGCGCAGGGGGCGACATCGCCACGGCGGGCGGAAGGCGCGCGGCAGCCAGCGCGGCGCGGATCGCGCCGAGCGCGGCGGTGGCGAAGCCGAGGGCGCAGGAGATGATGTAGACCTGCGCGTTCACGCTGAAGATCAGGTACGGGAAGTTGAAGAACGCCGCGTAGAGCTGCGCCAGTCCGCGCGAGAACCAGGTACCGAGCCCCACGCCGGCGATGATTCCGACCGTGGCGATCAGCACGGACAGCGCCAGGTAGTGCAGGCTGACCTCGGTGTCGGAATAGCCGATCGCCTTCATCAGCCCGATTTCCGACCGCTCCAGCGCCACGATCCGGCCGATCACCATGTTGACCAGGAAGACCGTGATCCCGAAGAAGACCGGGGGCAGCACGTAGGCCATCGAGCGAAGCTGTTTCAGCTCGCCGTCGATGAAGGCGTTGGATAGCTGCAGGTCGCGGCCGTGCGCGCCCTGTGCGCCGTAGGGGTCGAGAAGCGCATCGAGCGCGTCGATCACCTCGGCCGCGTTGGCGCCGCGCAGCAGCGTCAGCGCGACGTCGTTGAACGCGCCGCCCATGTCGACGGCGGCGGCGAGCGACGGCTCGGGCATCCAGATGATCCCGAAGCCCTCGTTGTCGGGCATCATGTCGCCGGGGCCGATCGTGTAGATGAATTCCGGTGTCAGCGCGGTGCCGGTGATCGTCAGCGGCCGGACCGAACCGTTCAGGTTGGCGTGGATCACGTCGCCGGGCTGATAGCCGTTGGCCTGGGCGAAGGGTTCGTTGACGACGACCTCGTCGGTGGCCAGCGGGTCGGGGAAGCGACCCGAGCGCAACAGCGGCACGTTCAGCCGGGGCAGGCCGCCCGACGGCAGCGAGATGAACTGTCCGACGGCGCTTTCGATCTTGCCCGGCAGATCGAGGATCGCCGATCCGGTGACGCGGACCTCTACGGTGCGCACGCCCTCGATGGCGGCAATCTCGGCGGCGAGGCTTCTCGGCGCGCGGCGCACCTGGGCGAAAATGTCGGCGAAGCGGTTCCTTTCGTAATAGGCGGCGCGGGTGTCGGTCAGGGCGACGAACATCCCGAAAGACATCAGGAAGATCGACACACCGCAGGCCAGCACAAGCGCGATCGCCAGCCCCTGCGCCCAGAGCCGGCGGAAGTCGCGGAAGAGTTTCTTTTCCAGCGCGCGCATGTCTCTACCACTCGATGTCCTGCGGGCGCAGGCGGGTCTCGTTGACCTCGACCGAACCGATCCTGCCGTCCTGGAACCGGATCACCCGGTGCGCCATCTTGCGGATTTCGGCGGCGTGGGTGATCACCGCCGTCGTGGTGCCGAATTCGGTGTTGATCCGGTCGAGCGCCTCGAGCACCTGCACCCCGGTCTTCGAATCCAGCGCGCCGGTGGGCTCGTCGCACAAGAGCACCTCTGGCCGCTTGGCGATGGCGCGGGCGATCGCGACGCGCTGCTGCTCGCCGCCTGACAGCTCGGCCGGGAAATGGTCCATCCGGTGGCCGAGGCCGACGATATCCAGCGCTTCCTCGGGCGTCATCGGGTCGGCCGCGATATCGGTGACCAGCGCCACGTTCTCGCGCGCGCTGAGCGAGGCGACGAGGTTGTAGAACTGGAAGATGAAGCCGACGTAGTCGCGCCGGAACTGCGTCAGCGCGCGGTTGCCCATCTTCGTCAGCTCGATATCCCTGAACCAGACCCGCCCCTCGGTCGCGTGGTCGAGCCCGCCGAGGATGTTCAGAAGCGTCGACTTGCCGCTGCCCGAGGGGCCGAGCAGCACGGTCAGTTCGCCCTCGTGCAGTTCCAGGTCTACGCCGGCCAGGGCGTAGACCTTCACCTCGCCGGTGTCGTAGACCTTGGTCAGCCCCTCCGTCCGGAAGACGATGGCAGGTTCGCGCGCGGTGTCTTTCATGAGCGGCACGATAGCCCGGACCGCGCCGGCGCGGCTTTGATTTGGGCCAAATCCCGGCAACGCCCCGATGCGGGCTGGAACAACCGGCAAAACCACGCCAATAAAGGCACCGGGGCAACGAGCGAGGCAGGAGCGCATGTTTTCCGAAGAAGGCTGGGTGTCGCTGGCCGAAGTGACCGCAGAGGTCTTCCGCCGGCTTCAGGGGCTGCATGCAGACGGCAAGGTCGTCGACGTCAAGGGCGGGCTGTCGCCCGTGCTGGCGATCTCGGTCTGGGACATATGCGACACTGCCAGCAAGATCGGTGTCACCGGGCCGGACGGCACCGTGATTGCGGCGTCGAAGGATCTGGTGGCCTGGGCGGATCCGCGCGAGTTGACCAACGAGCATGTGAACCTGGCGGTCGGCAGCGTCGGATCGACGACGCTGGCGGACAAGTCCGGCAACCTGCCCAGCCGCGAGGAGCTGGCGCTGCGCTACGGGCCGTTCCTGAGCCTGCCGATCGTGATCCCGGTGAACAACTACCAGTCGTCGCTGACCTTCCTGGCCGAAGAGGTCGCCAAGCCGACGCGCGATGAAGAGGTCGTGAACGCCGCCCGCACGATCCTGCAATCGGTCGACGAGGGCGCGCTGGTGACGCGCGAGACGATGCGGCAGAAGCTGGGCGCGTCGCTGTCGCGGCGCAAGTTCAAGCTCGCCTGGGCGCTGGCCGCGCAGCACCGGCCAGAGCTTGCCGAGCCGAATCGCTGGCAGGGGCTGTAGCGGCGCGCGAAATCCGGCGATACCGGGGCAGGGGCCGGGCCGCGGCAGCCCGAATCGCGTGCGATTCCCTGCGAAAACCCGCGATTTCAGCGCCCGGCGCCTGACGAAAACGCCGGAGACAATCCGGCGAGAATCCGGCCGATTGCCGACGCGCCGGGCAATTGCGGCAGGGCGGGGCGCCACAAACCGCGGCTTCGCCGCAATCGGGTCACAATTCGACCCCGCTGCGACCACCATTGCCGCCGAATGTCCCGGCATCGGAGATGGCCCGACGGAGCGCCCCAGATGCCCTATACCACCGACACCGCCCACGCAGACCTGGTCATCGGCACGATGATCGACGTGCAGGGCGGCCAGAAGCCTGTCGAAGAGCTTGAGGTCGGCGATCTGGTGCGCACCAAGGACAACGGCTTTCGGCCGGTCCGCTGGATCGCGGCCCGCACCGTCACGAAGCCCGCCTTCAATGCCGACCCGTCGCTGCGCCCGATCCGCATCCGCGCCGGCGCGCTGGGCGATGCCAAGCCGTCGCGCGACCTGCTGGTCAGCCAGGAACACTGCGTGCTGATCGACGACTGGCGTTGCGAGCTGCTGTTCGGCGAAGACGAGGTTCTTGCCCCGGCCAAGGCGCTGGTCAACGACCAGACCGTCACCATCGACCGCACGGTCGCGGAGGTGACGTATTACCACTTCGTTTTCGACCAGCACGAGATCGTCTATTCCAACGGCGTCGAGACCGAAAGCTTTCACCCCGCGGCCGCCGTCGCCGACGAAATCGACGACGCCAAGCGCGCCGAATTGTTCAAGCTGTTCCCGGAATGCGCCGACATCGCCGCCTTCGGCCCCAAGGCCCGCGCCACGCTGGCCGATTTCGAGGTCGAGGTGCTGATGTCCTGCTGAGACAGGCAAGCCCCCCAATACCGGCCGTCACCAGACCAGGCCGGCAAACGCGCCCGGCGACCGTTCGCCGGGCGCTTTCGCGTGGACAGGCACGCGCCGTCGTCTAGGTTAAGCGGCGACGGAGGATGCCATGGCCGCAATGATCCAGGTGCGCGATCTGACAAAGACCTATGCCGGCGGGTTCGAGGCGCTGAAGGGCGTGAGCCTCGACATCGAGGAGGGCGAGATCCTCGCGCTGCTCGGCCCGAACGGCGCCGGCAAGACCACGCTGATCTCGATCATCTGCGGCATAGCCACGATGACCGGCGGCAGCGTGACGGTGGGCGGCCATGACGTGATCCACGATTATCGCGCCGCTCGCAGGCTGATCGGCCTGGTTCCGCAGGAGATCCACCTCGAACCTTTCGAGCGGGTCCAGAACACGGTGCGCCTGTCGCGCGGCCTGTTCGGGCTGCCGCGCGACGAAAGCGTCATCGAGGACGTGCTGAAAAAGCTCTCGCTATGGGACAAGCGGCGCGCGCTGACGATGGCGCTTTCCGGGGGCATGAAGCGCCGGGTGCTGATCGCCAAGGCGCTGAGCCACGCGCCGCGGGTGCTGTTCCTCGACGAGCCCACGGCCGGGGTCGACGTGGAACTGCGCCAGGACATGTGGCGGATCGTGCGCGAACTGAAGGCGCAAGGCGTCACCATCATCCTGACGACGCACTACATCGAAGAGGCCGAAGCCATCGCCGACCGCGTGGCCGTGATCAACAGGGGCGAGATACTGCTGGTCGAGGACACTGCTGCGCTGATGAGGCGGATGGGCCGGAAGGAGATGACGATCGAACTGCACGCGCCGTTGGACGCGATCCCGGAAAGCCTTGCCGCCCATGGCCTGCGCCAGGGCGACGAGCCCTGCACGCTGGTCTATACCTACGACACCCAGGCCGCGCGGACCGGGATCACCAAGCTTCTGAGCGATCTGTCCGAGGCGGGGCTGGTTCTGCGCGACGTTCAGACCAGGCAATCCTCGCTCGAAGACATCTTCGTCGGGCTGGTGCGGGAGGACGCGGCATGAACTGGTGGGCCATCGCCGCGATCTACCGTTTCGAGATGGCGCGCACCCGGCGCACGATCTGGCAGTCCATCGTGTCGCCGGTGATCTCGACCTCGCTTTACTTCGTGGTGTTCGGAACCGCCATCGGCAGCCGGATCAGCGAGGTCGAGGGCGTCAGCTACGGCGCCTTCATCGTGCCCGGGCTTATCATGCTAAGCGTCATCACGCAGTCGATCACCAACGCCTCGTTCGGCATCTACTTCCCGAAATTCATCGGCACGATCTACGAGCTCTTGTCGGCGCCGGTCTCGTTTCTGGAAATCGTCGTGGGCTATGTCGGAGCCGCCGCGACCAAGGCCGCGGCGATCGGGCTGATCATCCTGGCCACCGCGTATCTTTTCGTGCCGATGCAGATCCTGCACCCGGTCTGGATGCTCGCGTTCCTGGTGCTGACCTGCCTCAGCTTCAGCCTGTTCGGCTTCGTTATCGGCATCTGGGCGCAGAACTTCGAGCAACTGCAGCTGATCCCGCTCTTGGTCGTCACGCCGCTGGTGTTCCTCGGCGGCGCGTTCTACTCGGTTTCGATGTTGCCGGAGGCGTGGCAGACGATCACGCTGTTCAATCCGGTGATCTACCTGGTTTCGGGATTCCGCTGGGCGTTCTTCGGGCTGGCCGACGTCGCGCTGGGCTGGAGCCTGCTGGCGATCCTGGGCTTCACCGGGCTTTGCCTCGGGCTGATCTGGTGGATCTTCCGCACCGGCTGGCGGATCAAGACCTGACCGGCGCACGGCCGTCCGAGCGGCGTTCGAGCGATTTCGAAACCGTTTGCCCGGCCGCTTCCGGGCGGCTTTTTCCGCGCGAGGCTTGTTCGCGCCGCCGCCGCCCTCTACATCGCTGCGCATGATGCGCTGGATCCCCTTCGTCAAGTCGCCGCCGACGGTCGCGGTCATCCGCCTTTCGGGCGCAATCGCCTCGGGCGCCAGGCCGGGCATGCTGAACGATGCCGGCATGGCGCCGGTGATCGAACGCGCGTTCAAGCGCGGCAAGCCGGACGCGGTGGCGCTGATCGTCAACTCGCCGGGCGGCTCGCCGGCGCAAAGCTCGCTGATCGCCGCGCGCATCAGCCGGCTGGCGAAGGAGCGGGAAATCAAGGTCTACGCCTTCGTCGAGGACGTTGCGGCCTCGGGCGGCTACTGGCTGGCCTGCGCGGCAGATGAGATCTGGATCGATCCCAGCTCTATCGTCGGCTCGATCGGGGTGATCTACGCAAGCTTCGGCCTGCAGGACTTCATCTCCCGCCACGGGGTCGAGCGGCGCGTGCACACCGCCGGCAAGTCGAAGTCGCTGCTGGACCCGTTCCGCGCCGAGAAGGCCGAGGACGTGAAGAAGCTGAAAGTCTGGCAGGAACAGATTCACGAGAGTTTCATCGAGCACGTGAAGGCGGCGCGGGGCGAGCGCCTGGCGGCGGACAAGGAGCTTTTCACCGGCGATGTCTGGATCGGGCAGAAGGCGGTCGAGGCCGGGCTGGCCGACGGCATCGGCCATGTCGTGCCGAAGATGAAGGAACTTTTCGGCGACAAGGTCCGGTTTTTGCCCTACGGCCAGCGGCGCGGGCTGTTCGCCCGGCTAGGGGCGCGGTTTGTCGACGACGCGCTGGGCCTGGCGGAGGAGCGCGCGCTGTTCGCGCGTTTCGGGCTTTAGATGATCATCAAGATCGTCTTCCTGTTCCTGATCGCCATCGGCGTTCTGGCGATGTTCGGCCGGCTGCGGTTTCCGGGGCAGAACAAGCTCGCCTCGATGAAATGCCCGCGCTGCGGCCGCTACCGGATCGGCAAGGGGCCATGCTCCTGCGGCAAGGGCTGACGTCTTGGACCTGCTTTTTGCCGCGCTCGGCCTGACGATCCTGCTGCTGGCCGGCGACGCGCTGGTGCGGGGCGCGGTCAACCTGGCGCTCAGGCTCGGTATCCCGGCGCTGATCGTCTCGCTGACCATCGTCGCCTTCGGCACTTCGGCGCCGGAACTGTTCATCTCGGTGGGCGCTGTGCTGGGGAATGCGCCGGGAATCGCGCTTGGCAACGTCGTCGGCTCGAATACCGCGAACGTGCTGCTGGTCCTCGGGATACCGGCGCTGATGACCGGGATCGACACGCATCTGACCGACACCCGCCGCAGCTATGTCATCATGATCGCGGCGTCGCTCTGGTTCGTCGCGCTGGCGTTTTTCGGGCCGATCGCCTGGGTGCACGGGCTTTTGCTGGTGGGCGTGCTGGCCGTCGTGCTGTTTGACCAGGGGCGCGAGGCGCGGTCACACATGACCGCCAACGCCGCGTCCACCGAGGAAGCGGTCGAGGGCGCCGACCCCTCGATGCCCGGCTGGCGCATCGCGGTCTACCTGGTGCTTGGCCTCGCCGGGCTGCCGCTGGGCGCCGACCTGCTGGTGGATGCCGCCGTGAACATTGCCACCGCGATGGGCGTCAGCGAAACCGTGATCGGCCTGACGCTGGTCGCGATCGGCACCTCGTTGCCGGAACTGGCCACCACCGTGATGGCGGCGCTGAGGCGGCACGCCGAGGTGGCGTTGGGAAACGCGATCGGGTCAAACATGTTCAACCTCTTGGGCGTCATCGGCGTCGCCAGCTTCTTCGGGCAGATCCCGGTCGAGTCGTCGTTCCTGCGCTTCGATCTGTGGGTCATGCTTGCCGCCTCTGCGGTGCTGGCGCCCTTCGTGCTGCTGCGGATCAACATGTCCAAGCGGTTCGGCGCGCTCTTGACGGCGCTCTATGCGGGCTATGTGCTGGTCGTGCTGACCTGAGGAGGGGCGATGAGACTGCGCAAGGCATTGGTGACGGGGGGCGGCGCACGGCTGGGGCGCGCCATGGCGCTGGCGCTGGCCGAGGACGGTTTTGACGTCGCGGTGCATTATGCCGCCTCGGCCGAAGGGGCGGAGGCCGTGGCCGCAGGAGTGCGCGCGATGGGGCGCGGCGCCGCGGCGCTGCACGCGGACCTGCTGGACGAGGACGCCGCGCAAGCATTGTTGCCCGCAGCCGCCGCGGCGCTGGACGGTCCGGTCACCCTGCTGGTCAACAACGCCTCGATCTTCGAGCACGACACGATTGAGACCGCGACCCGCGAAAGCTGGGACCGGCACATCGGCTCGAACCTGCGCGCGCCCTTCGTGCTGACCCAGGCGCTGGCCGCCCAGGCGCCCGAGCCCTCGACGGACGAGGCGGGCGAGCCGATGGCCGAGGCGCTGGTCGTCAACATGATCGACCAGCGGGTCAGGAAACTGACGCCCGAGTTCATGACCTACACTATCGCAAAGATGGGGCTGTGGGCCTTCACCCGCACCGCCGCGCAGGGCCTCGCCCCGAGGGTGCGGGTGAACGCGATCGGCCCCGGCCCGACGCTAAGGGGGCACCGCCAGTCCGAGCGGCATTTCGCCCGGCAACGCGAGGCGACGGTGCTGCGGCGGGGCTCGAACGCGGCCGATATCGTCGCCGCGCTGCGCTATTTCGTGGCGGCCCCGGCGGTTACCGGGCAGCTCATCTGCGTCGACGGGGGCCAGCATCTGGCCTGGCAAACGCCCGACGTGCTGGGCGTTGAATAGCGCTGACAGGCGGCAATTTTTTTGCCTTCCCGGTTGACTTGTGCACCGTTCACGAAAGGTTCACCAAAGCGCCACGATTCTCATAATGAAAACAATAATTTAACGGCCGTTAAGAAAATTCCCGATAGAAATCAATGCCTTGCGGTAGCGCTTAAAATTTGGGCAAAGTGACGAAGCGGGCCGAAACAAAGGAGAAATTCCTTGTGTCTGAAACTTACCGACAGGGTTTTCCACAGCTTTCGTGGATTTGTTTTTGCTTGAGTCCCGCGCCATATGATTGCAGCGCCGAGGGGAATCAAAAGTTAATCCGTGACTGACCGCCCAGACACCGCCGCGGCCGCGCAGGCGCCCACCGGGTTCGCCTGTATCCGGTCCTACCTGAAGACGCTCGATGCCAGCCCGGGCGTCTACCGGATGCTCGATGCCGAGAGCCGGGTGCTTTACGTCGGCAAGGCGCGCAACCTCAAGGCGCGGGTGTCCAGCTATGCCCGGCCCGCCGGCCACAGCCCGCGCATCGCGCGGATGATCCGCGACACGGCCTCGATGATGTTCCTGACGACGCGGACCGAGACCGAGGCGCTGCTGCTGGAACAGAACCTGATCAAGCAGCTGAAGCCGCGCTACAACGTGCTTTTGCGTGACGACAAGTCGTTTCCGAACATCCTGGTGGCCAAGGACCACGCCTTTCCCCAGATCAAGAAGCACCGCGGCGCAAAGAAAGAGAAGGGCGCCTATTACGGCCCCTTCGCCAGCGCCGGGGCGGTGAACCGGACGCTGAACCAGTTGCAGAAGGTGTTTCTCCTGCGCAACTGCTCGGATGCGACCTTCGAAAGCCGCACGCGGCCCTGCCTGCTGTATCAGATCAAGCGGTGCTCGGCGCCTTGCGTGGGCTATATTGACGAGGCCGGCTATGGCGCGCTGGTCGGCGACGCCGAGCGGTTCCTGCAGGGCAAGACGACGAAGGTGCAGGCCGAGCTGGCGCAGCAGATGGAAGAGGCCAGCGAGGCGCTGGAATTCGAGCGCGCCGCCGCGCTGCGCGACCGCATCCGTGCGCTGACCCAGGTTCAGTCGGCGCAGGGCATCAACCCGCGCAGCGTCGCCGAGGCCGACGTGATCGCCCTGCACATGGAAAGCGGTCAGGCCTGCGTGCAGGTGTTCTTCATCCGCGCCAACCAGAACTGGGGCAACCGCGACTACTATCCGCGCCTGGGCGGCACCGAAAGCCCGGACGAGGTGCTGCAGGCCTTCGTCGGGCAGTTTTACGACAACAAGGAGCCGCCGAGGCAACTTGTCCTCAGCCACGCCATCGAGGACCCGGACCTGATGGCCGAGGCGCTGTCGGAAAAGGCGGGCCGCAAGGTCGAGATTCTGGTGCCACAGCGCGGTGAGAAGGCCGAGCTTGTGGCCGGAGCGCTCAGGAATGCGCGCGAAGGCCTGGCGCGCAAGATGGCCGAGACCGCGACCCAGGCGAAGCTGTTGCGCGGCGTGGCGGAGGTGTTCGGGCTCGATGCCGCGCCCGAGCGCATCGAGGTCTACGACAACAGCCACATCCAGGGTGCGCATGCCGTGGGCGCGATGATCGTCGCGGGGCCGGACGGGCTGATCAGGAACCAGTACCGCAAGTTCAACATCAAGGGCGAGGACCTGACCCCGGGCGACGATTTCGGGATGATGAAAGAGGTGCTGACCCGCCGCTTCCGCCGCCTACTGAAAGAGGACCCCGACCGCGCGCAGGGACAATGGCCCGACCTCCTGCTGATCGACGGCGGGGCGGGACAGGTGAGCGCGGTGCACGAGATCATGGCCGAACTGGGGGTCGAGGACATTGCCATGATCGGCGTCGCCAAGGGTGTCGACCGCGATGCGGGCAAAGAGGAATTCCACCGCATCGGCACGCGTCCCAGGGCGCTGCGGCACAATGACCCGGTGCTCTACTTCATCCAGCGCCTGCGCGACGAGGCGCACCGTTTCGCGATCGGCGCGCACCGGCAGAAGCGCGCCAAGGCTGTGGGTGCCACCCCGCTCGACGACGTGCCGGGCGTGGGCGCGACGCGCAAGCGCGCGCTGCTGGCGCATTTCGGCAGCGCCAAGGCCGTCGGCCGCGCGAACCTGGCCGATCTGAAGGCGGTCGAGGGCATTTCCGAGCGGCTGGCCGAGACGATCTACGACTTCTTCCACGAGCGCGGTTAGATGTGACTTTTCAGGCGGTTGTTCATTCGATCCGAACCGCGTTGGCTGGAGTTGCCAGGCAACGAACTTGTTCCGAGGGATGGAATGGACATTCCCGGCCATGCCGGATTGGCGCCCCTTGGCCGCGCGTGGCGTCACGCATGGGTGTCTTTCCTGTCCCGCCATCACGGGGTAGGAAAGCGCCATGACATGGACGATCCCGAACATCCTGACCACGCTGCGCCTGATAGCCGCGCCTGGCGTTGCCGTGATGTTCCTGTATTTCCTGCGGCCCTGGGCCGACTGGTTCGCGATGCTGCTGTTCGTCGGCGCCGCGATCACCGATTACTTCGACGGCTACCTTGCACGGCTATGGAAGCAGGAAAGCCGGTTCGGCGCGATGCTGGACCCGATCGCCGACAAGGCGATGGTGGTGATCGCGCTTTTGGTGATCACGGGGTTTTCCGGCATGAACCCCTGGATCCTGCTGCCGGCCACGGTGATCATCTTCCGCGAGGTCTTCGTGTCGGGCATGCGCGAGTTCCTCGGCGACAAGGCCCGCACGCTGAAGGTGACGAAGCTTGCGAAATACAAGACCTTCACCCAAATGATTGCCATGACGGTGCTGTTCGCCACGGGCATCTTCGAGCATCACATGCTGGACCGCACGGTCGGGATGGACGAGGCGACCGTTGCCGCGATCGTGGCGGGCGATCTGCCTGACACGGTGGGGCTGATCTGGAACATCCAGGGCGCCTACTGGTCCTGGTGGGGCGGCACGGTACTGCTCTGGATCGCCGCGGCGCTGACGCTGGTCTCGGGGATCGACTATTTCCTGAAGGCGCTGCCGTTCTTCCGCGAAGGGGAAAAGGCGCGATGATCGAGGTTCTCTATTTCGCCTGGGTGCGCGAGCGGATCGGGCTGCCGAAGGAGCGGGTCGAAACCGCAGCCGTCACCGTCGCCGACCTGGTCGAGGAACTGAAAGCCCGCGAGCCGCGCTATGCGGCCGCGTTCGCCGACACCGCGGCGCTGCGCGTGGCGCTCGATCAGGAACTCGGCAGCTTCGACGCGCCGCTCGCGGGCGTGCGCGAGGTCGCGTTCTTCCCGCCGATGACGGGCGGGTGAGATGTCGGTCAGGGTTCAGGCAGAGCCCTTCGATCCCGGCGCGGAACTGGCCGGTTTCGCCCGGGGCCGCCGCGATGTGGGCGCGCAGGTCAGCTTTGCCGGCATCGTGCGCGACGACACCGGCGATCTGAAGCACATGGAGATCGAGCATTATCCCGGCATGACCGAAAAGGCGATCGCCGCGATCGAGGCCGAAGCGGTGGCGCGCTGGTCGCTGAAGGACAGCCTGGTGATCCACCGCCACGGCCGGTTGGCGCCGGGCGAGACCATCATGATGGTCGCCACCGCCGCGGCGCATCGCGGCGATGCTTTCGCGGCGGCCGAATTCCTGATGGACTACCTCAAATCCCGCGCGCCGTTCTGGAAGAAGGAAGTGACCGGATCGGGCGCCGGCTGGGTCGCGGCCAGGGACGAGGACGAGGACGCGCTGGGGCGGTGGTAGGACGCAAGGCGCTTGTGCGCGGTTCGGGGCATGCTGCCGTCTGCGCCGCAGAGCCCCGGCAAGATCAGCGAGCCCTCAGGAACCGGCGTTCCATTTCGGCTTCCTGCTCGGCCATGAGCGCCCACGCGGTTTGCATATGCGACCGCATCGTTTCGCGGGCCCGCGCGGCGTCGCCGCGACGCAGCGCCGCAATCAGGGCCGCCTGATAGTCTTTCCCCTTGCGCCAAAGCTCGTAGTTCCGTGGCTCGTAAAGCCGGCGGTAGACGGTGAGGTCCGCCAGCATGTTCGCCATGAACCCGACCATGAACCCCAAAAGCTCGTTCTCCGCATAAGACGCCAGTATCTCGTGAAAACGCAGGGATGCCACATGTTGCGCGCGTTCCTCTGCGGCATTTGCCGGCGGCCTGTCATAGGTGGAGATGTTTTCTTCGAGGCGGCCCAGTTCGGCGTCGCCCAGCTTGCCCGACAATGAGGCCGCCAATTCCGGCTCGAGCGCCAGGCGGATCTGGTAAATGTCGGCGATGGAAAGGTTTTTGAAGTAGAAGTAGTTCCCCAGCAGCGCCCGCGCGCGTTCCAGCGACACCTCGTGCACGAACGCGCCGCCGCCTGGTCCGGTGCGGGTCTTGACCAATCCCTGCGCCTCGAGAATGCGCATCGCCTCGCGGATCGTGCCCTTGGACATGCCGAAGCGTTCGATCAGCTCCTGCTCGTTCGGCAGCCGGTCGCCGGGCGCCATGTTCTCGGACACGAGCCAGGACTTGATCTCTTCCGCGACCCGCGCCGGGCGGCTAAGCCGAACGGGTTCGCTATCAGTCGAGGGGATGGTGACAGGCGGCAAGCTGGCCTTCCTCCGTCCGCTTCAACACCGGGTCCTGGTGTCGGCAAAGCTCGGTCGCGCGGGGGCAGCGCGGGGCAAAGGCGCATCCCGGCGGCGGGTCCAGCGGATCGGGCAGTTCGGTGCCCGTCGCCTCTGGCGGCGCAAGCGGGCGGCCGACGACGGGCGCGCTGCCGGCGAGAAGCCTGGTATAGGGATGGCGGGGCGCCGCAAAGATGCGCTCGGCTGCGCCGATTTCGACCACCGCGCCGAAATACATCACCGCGATCCGGTCGCTGACGGCCTCGACCACCGCAAGATCGTGACTGATGAACAGATAGGTCAGGCCGAATTCGTGCTTCAGGTCGGCGAGCAGGTTCAGCACCTGCGCCTGCACCGACACGTCGAGCGCCGAAACAGGCTCGTCCAGCACCAGAATGCGGGCATCGGCCGCGAGGGCCCGCGCGATTCCGATGCGCTGTGCCTGCCCGCCCGAAAATTCGTGCGGGTAGCGATCGAGGAACTCCTGGCGAAGATTGACCGAGGCGAATATCTCGGCGATCCGCCTTTCCCGTTCCGCAGCGCCCATTCCATGCAGCCGGATCAGCGGCGTCTCGACGATCCGGCGGATCGACTTCCGCGGGTTCAGGCTGCTGATCGGGTCCTGGAAGACATACTGGATCATCCTTCCGAAGGCCGCCGGATCTGCATTGTCGAAGGCGCGGCCCTCGATTTCCACGCTGCCGGTCGTCGGCCGTTCCAGACCCACCAGCATCCGGGCCAGCGTGGATTTCCCGCAGCCGGATTCGCCGACGATACCCAGCGTCTCGCCGGTCTCGACCTCCAGGTTGACCGGCCGAACCGCGCGGACCTGGGCCCGGGGCGGGCCGAGCAGCGGCTTTCCGACCGGGAACGACTTGGACAGATCGGTCAGACGCAATGCGGCGGTCATGCGGATTGCCTCGCGATCTCTTGTTCCGGGTACAGGCATCTGACGGCGCGAACGCCGCTGCGCGTCAGGCCGATCGGCGCGGCGCGGCAGGCGTCCGCCGCGCGGTCGCAGCGCGGCGCAAAGGCACAGCCCGCCGGAAGATCGTCGACCGCAGGCGGCAGGCCCGGGATCGCTGCCAGCCTGCGGCGTCCGCCGCCGAGTTCGGGCACACATCCCATCAGGCGCTTCGTGTACGGGTGTGCCGGCCGGTCCAGGATATCGCCGGTCGGGCCCTCCTCGACGATCCGGCCGGCATACATCACCGCCACCCGGTCGCAAAGCTGCGCGACCACGCCGAAGTCGTGCGTGATGAACAGGATGGCCAGACCGCGTTCGCGCCGGAGATCGTCGAGCAGCGACAGGATCTGCGCCTGCACGGTCACGTCCAGCGCCGTGGTCGGCTCGTCGGCGATGATCAACTCCGGCTCGTTCGCCAGCGCCATGGCGATGCCGACCCGCTGGCGCATACCGCCGGACAGCTCGTGGGGAAAGCTGTCGACCCGCGCCTCGGCATTCGGGATCCGGACATCGCGCAAAAGCGCGACGGCGCGCCGGCGCAGCTCGGCCCCGGGAACCGCGTGATGCACGCGGATCGCTTCGGCCAGTTGATCGCCGATCCGGATCAGCGGGTGCAATGTGGCCAGCGGGTCCTGAAAGATATAGGCCACCTTGTCGCCACGCAGCCGGCGCAGGCTGGCATATGGTGCGCCGACCAGGTCCTGCCCGGCGAAAAACACCGCGCCGCCGGTGATCACGCCCGGCGGTGATGCGACAAGGCCCATGATGCTGAGTGCCGTGACCGATTTGCCGCAGCCGCTTTCACCGATGACGCCGAGGCATTCGCCATGGGCGACCTGCAGACCGACCCGATTGACGGCGCGGTAGATGCGCGGGCCGACGTGGAATTGCGTTTCCAGGTCGCGCACGTCCAGAACGCCTGTGCCCGGCCCCTTGGGCACCTGCGTTCGCCGGACGGTGGTGGCGGGCTGCGGCCGCGTCAGCGCGCCCGAGCGCAGCCGCGGGTCGAGGGCGTCGCGCACCCCGTCGCCCAGCAGATTGATCGACATGACGATCACGAAGATCATCAGCCCAGGCACCACCGAGGTGTGCGGGCTCGTGATCAGCGCGGATCGCGCCTCGCCCAGCATAGAGCCCAGATCGGCCTGCGGCGGCTGCGAGCCGAGGCCAAGAAAGCTGAGCCCCGCGGTTTCGAGAATCATCCAGCCGATGGTCGTCGACATCGCGATGACGATCACGGGTACGACGTTGGGCAGGATTTCCTGCAACAGGATGCGCCCGTGCCCCATGCCCGCCAGCCGCGCGGCATCGACGAACTCCTTGTGCGCGATTCCGACAGTCACGCCACGGATGTTGCGGGCGAAGAACGGGATGTTGACGGCCGCGACCGCGATCAGCGCATTCAGAAGGCCGGGGCCGAGTGCCGCGACGATGGCCAGCGCCAGCAGGATGTAGGGAAACGCCATCAGCATGTCGACGCCGCGCATGATGATGTTGTCGGTGCGCCCGCCGAAATACCCCGCGACGATACCGATGGCCGACCCGATGACAGCCGCGATGATCGCGGCCGCCGTGCCCACGGCAAGGCTCAGGCGCGTGCCCCAGAGGAGGCGCGACAGCAGATCGCGGCCCAGATGGTCGGTGCCCAGGCGATGTCCCTCGCTGAAGGGACGCTGGAACCGCTCGGCGGTATTGGTGACGTCCGGCGGTTTCAATGGCAGAAGCGGGACCAGAAGCGCGACCAGGACCACCAGCGCCAGCACCACCCCGCCCGCCAGGGCCAGGCGGTTCCGCGCGAGCAGTTTCAGGAACCCGGTCACGTCTTGATCCGCGGGTCGAGCAGGCTTTGCGCCACGTCGACCACGATGTTGAACATCACGTAGCAGGCGGCGACGAAGACCACCCCGCCCTGCACCAGCAGGATGTCGCGCTTCAGGATCGCGTCGACCAGCATCCGGCCCACGCCGGGCCACTGGAACACGATCTCGACATAGACCGCGCCGGACAGGACGAACCCGGCCTGCACCCCGAGCACCGGGATGATCGAGACCATCGCCGCCTTCAGCGCGTGGCGCCAGACGACCCCGTGTTCGGGCGCGCCCTTCGCGCGGGCGGTGCGAATGAAGTCCTGGCGCAGCACTTCGAGCATCGCCGACCGGCTGAGCC
Source organism: Rhodobacter sp. (assembly GCA_041627895.1). GTDB lineage: Bacteria > Pseudomonadota > Alphaproteobacteria > Rhodobacterales > Rhodobacteraceae > JBFKQC01. The sequence continues at coordinate 659 of JBFKQC010000035.1, read as the reverse complement.
GCGCGATCACGCCGGTCGCGACCACGGCCAGCGCAGAGGCGGGCATCACCAGGTGGCGCAGCAGGTCCGGCAGATCGCCGCCGCCATAGATCGCGTACATGCCCGAAACCGGCAGCCAGCGCAGGTTCACCGCGAAGGCCAGGATCATCATCATGCCCAGAAAGAAGGACGGCACCGAAATGCCGATCAGCACGACGAACGTGATGCCCTTGTCGGCCCAGCCATACTGGCGCGCCGCCGAGACCACGCCGGCAAGGATGCCGAGCAGCGCGCAAAGCACAAAGGCGGTTCCGGCCAGGACAAGCGTCGCGTTGAAGCGTTCCGCGACTTCGTCGAGCACCGGGCGGTTCAGCGAGAACGAGCGCCCGAAATCGCCCTGGGCCATGTTCCCGAGCCAGATGAAGTAGCGCTGCACCAGCGGCTTGTCGAGGCCGAGGTCGCGGTTCAGCTTCTCGACGTTCTCAGGTGTCGCGTAGCTGCCGAGGATCGCGGTCGCCGGATCGCCCGGGATCATCGCCATGATCAGGAACACGATGACGGTGATGCCCAGCAGGACCGGCACCGCCGAGACCAGGCGTTTCAGGATGTAGCCGCCCATGTCCGCTTCTTCTCGTCGCAAATACGCCCGCCGGAGGCACGGCCGTCAGGCCGTTCGCGCG